>DASVVT010000042.1:0-56695 GCA_036386415.1 Pyrinomonadaceae bacterium | reverse complement strand
ATGAGGCAGGAAGCGCGAGGCCGTCAACTCCGGGCGGTTGAGATAGCCGCGCGCCAGGCTGTGGCCGCCGATGCATAGTTGGCCGGGGACGCCGACGGGCACAGGCTGTAGATGCTGATCCAGGATGTACACTTGCGTGTTCGCGAGAGGGCGGCCAAGCGGAAGGGTTGAAGATAGAAAGAGAGGTTGATCGTCTTCCACACGATAAGTGAGCACACCGACGGTTGTCTCCGTCGGGCCATAGTGATTGAGGATTGCGCATTCAGGAGCTAGCTTCCGCAGGCTTTCCACCCAATCCGAACGAGAGACTTCTCCACCGAGGACGAGCATCCGGCGGGGCATGACTCGCTCTGGACGGGACGAGGCTAAGAGCGCCCCAAGGTGCGAGGGGACGATCTTGAGATAGTCGATTGGGTGACGGCTAAAGTAGTCTGCCAGAGCATCGGGGTCGGAAGCTCGCTCCTGGGAGATCACATGCAGGCAAGCGCCCGTCACCAAAGAAGGAAAGATAACTGTATTGCCCAAATCCGTAGCGATTGACGACACAAGCGCCAGGTTACTCCCCGGAGAAATATCAAGACGCTCAAGGATAGCGTAGAGGTAGTTTAGAATCTGGCGATGCTCGATGGCGACTCCCTTGGGTTGTCCCGTTGATCCAGACGTGTAGATCAGGTAGGCGAGATTGTCTGCCGTCGCTTCACTGCTGAGATTCTCTTCACTCTCCTGGGAGAGGTTATCCCCGTCAGCGTCCAGACGAATGACAGTGGCCGTGTGCGCCGGTAATCTCTCCACCAAGTGCTCCTGCACGAGCAGCACTGATACTCCGGTATCCTCCAGCATGAATGAGAGCCGCTCCGACGGGTATGACGTGTCCAGCGGCACGTATGCCCCGCCAGCTTTCAAGACCGCCAGCAGCCCGACCAGCATTTCTATCGAGCGCTCGACGTAGATTCCGACTAGCGCCTCCGGCCTGACTCCCAGGAGGCGCAAACGATGCGCTAGTTGGTTGGCTCGTCTGTTCAGCTCCCGGTAGGTCACCTCCTGATCTTCAAAACGGACGGCGACCGTCTCAGGAGTCCGCTCAACTTGCGCTTCGAACAACTGGTGAAGGCATCTATCCTGTGGGTAATCCCGCCGAGTGTCGTTCCACTCGACCAGGAGTTGTTGAAGTTCCTCAGCCGAGAGCGGGCAGTGAGACTCATAGCGCCCCGCGTGCTCGCTCGCCATCGCTTCAAGAATCTTTGCGTAGTAGGAGGCGATGGCTTCAACCTGCCTGTCGCTCAGCCGACTTGCATCGTAGTTCAGACTGAGTCTGATCTGCGACGAGGAGTGATCTAAATGGAAGTTGGCGGCCAGGGTGAGGTTCGTCTGCTCGAAACCGTTTGCGCCCAGAACCTGTAAGTAATCTAGTTTTTCAAGGCCTTGGTAAACATGAAAGTGCACGAAGTTGAAAGCCACCTCGAAGAGCGGCGCTCCTCTTCCGACCTCGTTCTGCAAACGGGCCATCGGATAGCGCCGGAAGGGCAATAACTCTTGTTCAACCCGGAAGGCATCCTGTGCCAAATTAATCCATGTGCCTCCCTTTAAGCTTTGACGAAAAGGCAGGGTGTTGAGGAAAAGACCCAGGACTCTCTCACCATCGCTTCTTTCGGGGCGACCATGAGATACCACACCCGTCAGAATATCCTGCCGGCTGCTCAGCAGGCCCATGGTTCTCAAATGCGCGGCCAGGAGAACGCTCTTGATCGGAACGCCAGCCTGCCGGGCCAATTCCTTCAGACCGTGGGAAACCTCTCGCGAGATGTCAACGTGCAGCACGCCAAGCTGCGGCGTATCGGCAGTCCGACGAGCTGATCGCAGGCGGGGCAGCTTGATGGGGGCGGCGTCCGAGAGATGTTGAGTCCAGAAGCGCCGGGCATCCTCAGATGCCAAGACTTCTCGCTCCGCAGCCACAAAGTCGCGGTAAGAGACTGAAGGCTGAGGCTCGATAGCTCCAACTTCTTCGCCCAGCAGAGAGTAGTAATGTTGGAACAATTCTGTGAGCATCACGGCCACGCTCCATCCGTCCAGAATGGCGTGGTGAAAGCTGAGCGTAAATTGAAATGTCTCTCGGCTGCGGCGATGAACCTGAAAGCGGACGAGAGGCGCTTGCGTCCAGTCAAAATGGCGACTTTTTTCAGCTTCCATCCAGGCAGCGAGGGCCTCCTCTTGCCCGGCGGGAGAAAGATGGTTGAGGTCGTCTACCTGTAATGGAACCTTGACCTTCCGGTGAACGAGTTGCAGCGGTTCGCTGAAGTCGCTGAGATTGAATGAAGTGCGCAGCACAGGATGCCGAGAGACCACCTGCTCGACTGCCATCTGCAAAGCCTGGCGGTCTAGGCGAGTCTTCAGGTGAAAGCTGAAGATGTCATGGTAGATAGCCGTCTCATGGCTCAACTCGCTATGAAAGAGCATCCCCGCCTGAAGCATGGCGAGCGGATAGGCATCTTCCACATCACGGGGCAGTCGCGGGCGATCCTCTTCAGAGATAAGACCGAAGCTTTCGGTCTTCGGTGTAGGCGGTGCGCCCGGCTCCCACGTTTCCAGATCGCGCGCCAGATCATGGATCGTCTGATGTTGGAAGAGCTTTTGCACAGGAAAGTTTAGGCCCAGTTTCCGCGCCCTGGCGCTCACCTGGATGCTGCGAATAGAGTCCCCGCCCAACTCGAAGAAGTTATCGTGGATACCTAATTGTTCGACACCGAGAACTTCGGCCCAGACTCCAGCCAATGTTTTCTCAACAGCAGTGTGGGGCGAAACAAAAGCATCTTCCAAACGGGGGCGCGCCTGGCCCGGAACGGGAAGAGCGCGGCGATCTACCTTGCCACTAGGCAAGAGCGGCAGAGCATCAAGCAGTACGAACATGGAGGGCACCATATGCTCCGGCAGCTTTGTCTTCAGATAACTTCTCAGCTCACTCGTCGTGGGGGCTTTCTCTTGGCGGCTGACGACGTAGGCCACGAGACGGTTCTCGCCATGCTCATCCTCTCTCGCTAGAACAAGAGCGTTGCGAACGTCCTCGTGCCCGGCCAGTGCCGCCTCAATCTCGCCCGGCTCGATACGGAAGCCACGCACCTTCACCTGTTGATCGACACGCCCCATGTACTCTCTGTCTCCATCAGACAGGTAGCGCGCCAGGTCTCCCGTCTTATAGAGCCGCGCTCCCTGCTCCTTGCTGAACGGGTTTGGAATGAACCGCTCAGCCGTCAATTCAGGATGATTGAGGTAGCCTTGGGCCAGACCTGCGCCGCCTATGTACATCTCACCGGGAACTCCGATAGGGACTGGTTGCAGGTGTTGATCCAGCACGTAAGCTTGGAGGTCTGGTATGGGAACGCCGATCACGCTTCTCGATCCCATGTTCAGGTCGGCAATTGTCAACGGTCGATAGGTGACGTGGACGGTCGTCTCCGTGATGCCGTACATGTTGACCAAACGGGGACAATTGTCCCCGTGTCGATCAAACCACGGCTTCAGACTTTGGAGGTCAAGCGCTTCGCCGCCGAAGATGACGAGGCGTAAGCTCGACCTCCGGGTTGCGCCGCCGTCCGTCTCTACCCGCATGAGCTGACGGAACGCCGACGGAGTTTGATTGAGAACCGTGACCCGCTCGCGGCATAACAGATCATAAAAGGCTTCGGGCGAGCGGCTCACAAAATAAGGGACGACGACCAGCCGTCCACCGTAGAGCAGAGCGCCCCACAGTTCCCAGACCGAAAAGTCGAAGGCATAGGAGTGAAAGAGCGTCCAGACATCATGCTCGTCGAAGTTAAACCACGCTGATGTTGCGCTAAAGAGACGCGTGACATTAGCGTGGCTGACGAGAACGCCCTTCGGCTGGCCGGTCGAGCCGGAGGTGTAGATCACGTAGGCGAGATTTTCCGCCCGCACTGCGCTCGACGGGTTCTCCGTGCAACCACTGGCAATGACGGCTCGGTCTACGGCGTCCAGACAAACCACCTGCGCCTGATGTTCGGGCAAACGCTCGACCAATGATTGCTGTGTTAAGAGCACCGGCACTCGCGCATCTTTCAACATGAAGGCCAGTCGCTCTGGCGGGTACGTTGGGTCGAGCGGCACGTACGCTCCACCGGCCTTTAAAATACTTAGGATAGCAACGACCATCTCCACGGAGCGCTCCAGAAGGATGCCGACTCGCACCTCCGGCCCGACGCCCGATTCTTGTAGATAATGCGCGAGCCGGTTAGCCCGCTCATTCAATTCACCATAGGTCAGCCGCTCTTCTCCACAGAGCACAGCGACCGTCTCCGGGTTGCGCTTCGCCTGCGCCTCAAACAGTTGATGTAGGCACTCGTCTTTCTGATAATCGTTGCTGGTCTCATTCCATTCCACCAGCAGCCTGTGTCGCTCCGGCTCGCTCATCAGCGGCAGCTCTGAGATGCGCGCCGTGGGGTTTGCGACAAGGCCTTCGAGCAGTATCTTGAAGTGCTCGACCATTCTTTCAATGCTCTGAGATTCAAACAGGTCTATCGGGTACTCAAAAAAGCCACCGATAAAATCCGGCCCCTCCGTCAGGCCGAGCGTCAGATCAAATCTTGCCGTCCCGCTATCGACATCGAGCGGGCTGGCCGTCAGGCCGCTGACTCCCATGTCCGAGGATTCGGGAAAATCTATGAAGACGAATGCCACTTGAAAAACGGGGTTGCGGCTCGCATCCGGCGGCGGCTTCAACTCCTCAACCAGTTTTCCGAAAGGTACGTCCTGATGCGCATAAGCACCCGCCGCCACTTCGCGCACACGTTTGAGCAGTTCACGGAAAGAGGGGTCGCCCGCGAAGTTTGCGCGTAGCACCAGCATGTTGAGCAGGTATCCGATCATTCCTTCGGTCTCGCTTCGATTACGATTGGCAATCGGCGAGCCGACAAGAATGTCTTCCTGACCCGTGTAGCGATAGAGCAATGTCTGAAAGGCCGCCAGGAGCGTCATGAACATGGTCGCGCCTTCGCGGTGAGTCAGGCTCTTGAGCGCTTTGGATAAATTTTCAGAGAGATCAAAATAGTGCTTCACGCCGCGAAAGTTGTGCACTGCCGGGCGACGATGGTCGGCGGGCAGTTCCAGCACCAAGGGCGCGCCCTCAAGCTGCTTTTTCCAGTAGGCGAGTTGCGTCTTGTAATCTTCGCTCTGCAACCACTCGCGCTGCCAGATGGCATAGTCCGCAAACTGAAGGGGCGGCTCAGGCAGCGGCGAGGGCTGACCGCTTGAAAACGCTTTGTAGAGCGCCGCCAATTCCTGCTCGAAGACGGCGAAAGACCAGCGGTCGGTGACGGTGTGATGGATTGTCACGGGCAGCACGTGATCCTCTTCACCGAGCCGCAGCAGCCGCAAGCGCAGGAGCGGCCCGCGCGCCAGATCGAACGGCTTTCGCACCTCACGGGTCGCAAGGCGCAGCGCCTCTGCCTCGCGCTCGGCTTCCGGCACTGCCCGCAGGTTCACCACCGGTAATGTGATACTAAGGCTCGGAGCGATGACCTGAACCGGTTGTCCATCCCGCGTCGCAAAGGTCGTGCGCAGCACTTCATGGCGGCGGACGATCTCGTTCAGGCTCTGTTCCATGACGGCCACGTTGAGCGGCCCTCTCAGGCGAATAGCTGTGTAAACGTTATAGGCACTCCCGCCGGGCTCCATCTGGTCGATCACCCACAACCGCTCCTGATCGACTGACAGGGGGCAGAAGTTCGGCTCCTTCCGGCGCGGGATCGCCTGTCGTTTCAGAGCATCGAGTCCCCTCTTCTTAAGCTGTGCTTCAAAGAGCGCACGCTGCTGCGGTGAAAGAGAAGAAATGCGTTCTGCCAGGTCTTTCATCTCGAACCTCTTGCTTGACCCTCAAATGCTTCAATAACTGATGTTACGCAGTTTGCCTCGAAAAGCGCCGGAGGCGCGGCATGTCAGTAGCCCACGACGTGAGTCCCGGGTTGCCGCAGCCCCATGCGCATCAGAGCCCCGGCAGGGGCGGCATAATCTCAATGGAAGCACTCGGCAAGCTGGCGAATTATGCCGCCCTCTCCGAGGGCTTGAATCAATTGGCTTGACCCGATCCCCACGGCTCACGCCGTGGGCTACTGATATATCGCCCCTCCGGGGCTTTGTGATACTGATTGCGTAACATGAGTCAATAAACTTTGCTGGCACTCTGTTGCTTGAGACCATCGTCCTGTACGTCTATTTTTTGATAATGCTCTCGCAACTCATTCAAGCGGTGCAGGCTCTCCAGAACCCGATCCGTTTCGACACCGAAATCGATGAGGCACGCCACTTCATCGACGCCGATTCCGATCAGACGCTCTATCAGCGGGGCGCACTTGTTGGGCGTGCCTAGCAGGGCGCCCGTCTCAAAGTAATTCTCGAAGGCGACCGCGACGAGGGTGTCCATGTCCTCTTGCGTGAGGCTTCCGACATCTGGGTTCAGATTCTTAAACTGTTTGACGTAGCTGCGCAGATAATGGCACAAAGGCTCCTTGACTTGACCTTTGACCGACGCGTTATCGTCCCCGATAAAGGTGTGCAGCATCAACGTCACCTGTCGCGCCGAGGCGTCGTGCCCGTGCCGCGCTAGCCGTTCCCGATAAAGATTGATCTGCTTCGACAGATCCTCGAAAGAGTAGCCCACTAAGGTGGTGAGCACGCCTGCTCCGATCTCACCTGCTTTGTCCCACGTCTGCGGGCTGCCCGCGCTGGTGATCCAGACGGGCAACCTGGGCTGCACAGGGCGGGGCAGTATCTTTAACTCGACCTCGCGCCCTCCGCCGCCTTGAAACTTGACCGTCTCTCCGGCCCAGAGCCTCTGGATCGTCTCGATGCCATGAAACATGATCTCTTTGCGATCCTCATAGTTTTCGGGGAAGAACACAAAATCATCCGCATGCCAGCCCGACGCAAACGAGATACCGACTCGGCCTTTCGACAGATTATCGACGACAGACCATTCCTCTGCGACCCGGATGGGATTGTGAAGCGGCAGCGCGACGCTACCAGCACGGATGCCGATTCGCTCCGTGATCATCGCCAGCGCGGCGCTCAGCACCGATGGATTAGGATAAAGCCCGCCGAAATCCTGGAAGTGTCGCTCAGGAGTCCAAATGGCGGAGAACCCACGCGTGTCGGCGAACTTTGCGCTCTCGATCACAAGACGATACTTGTCGGCGCTTCCCTTTGATCCGTCGTCGGAGAAAAAATAGAGACTGAACTTCACGCCATTGCCTACGCTTCTATTTTTCCAGGCATCAAAATCCTCTGCGTTGTCTGGACTGATGTTGCTTCGCGCGACATTGACAGGCGCTTGAGAAGAGTCTTGTGAGAACGGAACGCGTAAGCCTTTCTTTTTCAGCCGCAGTTCAAGGAGCTCACGCTGTTCGGGCGAGAGAGAAGCCATCCGCTTTGAATAATCGTCCATCAGTCTTTGTTCGTGGTCAGTTGTCCGTTGTCCGTTGTTCGCTCCGGCTAGTTGAATGCTTGGTCTTTAGGCAGACAGCTTGCGCAACGCAAACAACTGACCACTGACCACGGACAACGGACAAATTCTCAGGGTTCTTCAGCCAGTCTGGCCTGCACTTCATCTAGCGAGAGACCTTCAATCTCTTCCAGGAGGCGGCTGATCTCTTCGAGTTCTTCCTGCTCTTGCTGGCCTGCTTTGATTCCTCTTGCCAGATCGGCCACCGTGGGCGACTCGAAGAGCTTGCTCATCGGCAAATCCACATCAAAGACTTTGCGCAACTGGGAGACGAGTTGAATCGCCAGCAGGGAGTTGCCGCCCAAGTCAAAGAAGTTGTCGTGGATGCCCACACGATTGATTCCGAAGAGTTCTTGCCAGACACTGGCGACCCGTTGCTCGATCTCATCGGTGGGAGGAGCATAAGCCTGAGCGGTCGTGGGGCGGGAATGCGCGGGCTCATGAGGAAGCGCTTTGTCCAGCTCCTCCAGGAAACTCGATGCCGTGAAGGCATTCTGTTGGTCGATCACAGATTGGAAGTCTTGTGTCGAGACGATGATTTGAGGAAACAGCCTGCCTGAGAGAATACGTTTCAGCGCATCGACGCCCTCTTCCGATCTAATGCCGAAGGTTTCCTGTACCTCTTTCAACTTAGTCTGTATCTGCGGCGCTACTCCGGCCATCAACGTCTCGTGCCAGCTTTCCCACTGTGGCATTCCCCAGTTGACAGACACGACGGGCATTCCGCGCCTTGAAAAGTTCTTCCGGGCAAATGCATCAAGAAAAGCATTGGCCGCGCAATAATCGACCTGACCGAAGACTCCCGTGATGGAGAGCGTCGAGGAGAACAGGACTAGAAAGTCGAGCGGCACGTCCTTCAAGACAGTATCGAGCGCGAGCGCTCCTCTCACCTTCGCGGCCATCACGACCGCCGTCATCTCAGGTGTCTTCAACTGGATCATGCCGCCGCCCGGCGTCCATGCGGTGTGGAACACGCCGTGAATCTCGCCAAAGCGCGCGCGGGCCTGAGCGATGACGGCCTCTATCTGTTCCCGGTCTGCGACATCCGCATTGACGACCAGAACCTCCGCGCCCAGTTCTTCAAGCGCTTGTACCTGTCGAATCCGGCGTCTCACGTGATCTTGCTCATCATCGTGTGTCGCCAGGTATCGCTCCCACTCCTCTCTTTCAGGAACATCCGAACGCCCCGTCAGAATCAGTCTAGCTCGCGCCCCTGCCGCCAGGTTCTCGGCGAGCGCAATATCAATATCTCCCAGCCCACCCGTCAACAGATAGACTCCGCTTTCACGCAGCCCACGGGTCTGTCCAGCCTCGTCGTCCAACCTGACGGGCTCAAAAATCTGCACCCATCGATGATTCCCGCGATAGGCGACGATTGGGTCAGAGCTTTGGGCGGCAAGTTCGGTGATGAGCTGCTCTGCAAGCTTTTCCTCTCGCCCGGTTCCAGCTTCTGGAATAACAATATCAATGCTGCGGCAGGTGATGTTCGGATACTCTTGTGGGATGACCTTACACGGCCCAAACAGGGTCGCCTTCTCAGGTCTGAGCGCCTCTTCACCCGTCACCTCCTGCACATCGTTTGACACGACCGCGATCTGAAAATGATCGGTCATGTTCTGCTCACCCAGCGCCTGTGCCAGAAAGATTAGGCTGTAGAAGCCTGTCTCTTGAGCTTCCTCAAAAGATTCGACGCCTGCCGGTGTGTCATCCTTCGAGGTCACGTTCCAGAGATGAACAATCTTTGCGAAGGTCTGATCCTGTGCCCTGAGCTGTTTGAGCAAGGCGTCATAATCACCCCGCTTTCGAGGGTTGATCGTGTAGACGCGATCACTGAGCCTCGCGAATTGATCCCCTGCTTTGACGGCGATTGCCTCCTGTCCCAACTGTTCCACTCGCTCCACGATCATCGAGCACAAATCAGACTCACTGATAAACAGTAGCCAGGCAGACTTTTGACCGTCCGTCTCTTCCGGCTTAAAAGTCGCGGGCGCTACGGATCGCTTCCACGACGGAACGTAGAACCAATCTGCTATCTCAGACTTTTTGCCCGGCGTGGCCTGAGCAGTATCGGCCTCGACCACCTGCTTTTGCGGCTCGATCCAGTAGCGCTGGCGCTCGAAAGGGTAGGTGGGCAGGCGTACCCGGCGGCGTCGCTCGTGGGCGTAGAATTGAGGCCAGTCGATCTCCACCCCGGCAAGCCACAATTGGCCCAGCGCATCCAACAACGGCACGGAATCCGGCTGTCGATCATGCGGGTGGCTTAATGATGCAAGCGCCGTCTGTCTCCCTTTCCGATCTATGCGTTGTTTCGCCAGCGTACTCAACGTCTGTCCCGGCCCGACCTCCAACAAAATTCGGTCGGGGTCTTTCAACAACTCGGCCACACCATCTGCAAATCGCACGGTCTGGCGCAAGTGCTTAGCCCAGTAGCTCGGAGCGGTTGCTTCCCCGGCTGTGATCCAAGTGCCGGTGACATTGGACACATAAGGGATTCGCGGAGACTTTAAGCTCACACGGCTCACCTGCTCTGCGAACGCTCTTAAGATGGGCTCCATCATCTGCGAATGAAAGGCATGAGAGGTGCGCAGGCGGCGATAGCCTAAACCCTTTTGAGCAAGTTTTGTCTCCAATTGCTGCACCGCACCCATCGGCCCTGACACGACCGCTAAACGCGGCGCATTGATCGCCGCCAGAGAGAGTGTCTGGCCCAGAAGGGGCCGGACTTCCTCTTCCGAGAGCGGGACGGCGATCATTGCACCTTCGGGCAGTTGCTGCATCAGCCGCCCTCGCGCGGCCACCAAGCTTAATGCATCCTCCAGGGAGAAGACCCCGGCCAGACACGCCGCCACGTATTCGCCGATGCTATGGCCGATCAATGCCTGGGCAACCACGCCCCACTCCATCCAGAGTTTTGCCAGCGCATACTCGATGATAAAGAGCGCCGGTTGAGTGATAAAAGTCTGGTCGAGCTGCGAACCGGCTTCTTCAGCCTGCTCGTCCACAGGGTACAGCACATGGCGCAGATCAAGTCCGAGTTGTGGCTTCAGGATTTCGGAACAGAGGTCAACCTCTTGGCGAAAGATCGGCTCGACCCGGTAGAGTTCCGACGCCATATTCACATACTGCGCGCCCTGACCTGAAAACATAAAGGCGACTGCGCCCGCCCCGCGCTCCTGGAAATTCGTCGCTACTCTTTTCTCATCCAGCGCAGAGAGAGCGGTTGTGGCATCGTTCGTATCACGGCAAACGAGGATGCGTCGATGATTGAAAGCCCTGCGGCCTACCTGAAGCGTGTAGGCAATATCGGCGAGGTCGGCATCCGCGTGTCGCTTCACGTGCGCGACCAGATTCGCGGTTGCCATCTCCAGCGCCGTCTCTGTTTTGGCTGATAACACCAGCAGGTGCGCGCCTCTTGATGTCTGAGAGGTCTCAACGAAAGGAGCTTCTTCAAGAACCACGTGAGCATTAGTGCCGCCGATGCCGAAGGAACTGACCCCGGCGCGGCGTGGAGCGCCGTCCGTTCTCCATTCGGAAAGCGTCGCATTGACGTAAAAGGGACTGTCGGCGAAATCAATTCGGGGATTAGGTTCTTTGAAGTGGAGGCTGGGTGGGATCTGTTTATGTTTGAGCGCCAGGACGGTCTTGATTAAGCTCGCCACACCCGCCGCCGCGTCCAGATGTCCGATGTTCGTTTTCACCGAACCGACAGCGCAAAAGTTTTTATTCTCAGTGCTAGCGCGAAAGGCTTGCGTCAGGGCAGCAATCTCGATGGGATCGCCGAGCGCCGTCGCGGTCCCGTGGGTCTCGATGTAGGTCACCGTCTCCGGCTCGACCATCGCCATCGAGAGAGCTTCTGCAATCACGCCTGCTTGTCCATCCACGCTGGGCGCTGTGTAGCCGACTTTCAAAGAGCCGTCATTATTGATGGCCGAGCCCTTGATGACTGCCTCAATCGAGTCTCCATCTGTGAGGGCATCCGCCAGCCGCTTCAACACGACAACCCCTACGCCGCTGCCGCCGACCGTTCCCTGCGCTCTGGCATCGAATGCCCGGCAGTGTCCGTCTGGAGAAGTGATCCCCCCTTCCTGGTAAAGATAGCCCTGTTTGGACGGCACTCTGATGGAGACGCCACCGGCCAGCGCCGTGTCGCATTCCCGGTTGAGTAAGCTCTGGCAAGCCAGGTGGACTGCCACCAGAGACGTGGAGCAGGCTGTCTGGATGTTAACGCTCGGCCCCTTCAGGTTCAGCTTGTAGGAGAGCCACGTGGGCAGATGATCTTTATCGTTTTCGATGATGGTCTGGAAACCGCCCACCGATTCTATCAGGTCGCGGTTCGCATAAAGGTTGTGCAAGAGGTAGGTGCTCATGCTACAACCGGCATACACGCCGATGCGACCAGGATAGGTCTCGGAGTTGTAACCGGCGGTTTCCAGAGCCTCCCAGGCGCACTCCATGAAGAAGCGGTGCTGCGGGTCCATGATCTCGGCTTCTCTAGGATTGAAGCCGAAGAATGAGGCGTCAAATAATTCCACATCGTCAAGCACAGCCCCTGCCCTGACATAATTGGGATCACTCAGTATCGACCGCCCGACGCCCGCGTCTTCTAATTCCTCATCAGAGAAGAACGAGATTGACTCGACACCGTCGCGCAGATTCTGCCAGAACTCATCGACACTTTTAGCGCCAGGAAAACGGCCAGCCGTGCCGATGATCGCTATCTCATAATCAAAATTATCTGAACCACTCATCTTGAGCCTCTTAACGAGATCATCGAGAAGGTCAGTACCGTCTGCGGTAGCGGGCGGGTCATCCCTGCCCCAGCACCCGCCCGCTACCGCAGACGGTACTGACTTGTACTTCGCTCTTGCGAATTGCCTTTCAGAGACTCACGTGCCGCTTTTTACTGCTCGACGTTTTTGTCTGAGCTGTGCCAGTCCTTTGATCGACTCTCTGCGCGCTTCGGTGCTTGATTGGCTTTTCTCAAACACGGGTCGTCCCGTCTGCTCACGGCTGAGATATTCGGCCAGGGAGCGGACGGTCGGATATTTAAACATCTCGATCAAGGATATTTCTCTCTTAAAGGTTTCTCGCAGCTTGTTGTGAACCTGAGCCATGAGCAATGAATGACCACCCAAGTCAAAGAAATTATCATTCACCCCGACCTGCTCGACATGAAGCGCCTCTTGCCAAATCTTTGCGATGGTTTGCTCCAACTCGGTCTGAGGCGCGCGATAAGCCACCTCCAAACGGGGCCGCAACTCCTCTGGGTCGGGGAATGCTTGTCGGTCTACCTTGCCGTTAGACGTCAGCGGCAGAGCGTCCAGCACGATGAAGGCTGACGGCATCATGTGTTCCAGCAGTTTCTCCTTCAAGAAACCGCGCAGCTCATTGACTGAAGGCGCTTGCTCCTGATCAACAACCACATAGGCCACCAGGCGCTTCTCACCAAGCGCGGTCTCGCGTGCCAGGACCACCGCTTCACGCACGGCCTCGTGCTTTGACAACGTGGCCTCGATCTCTCCCAACTCGACGCGAAAGCCCCGCACCTTAACCTGATGATCGATGCGGCCAAGAAATTCGATCTCACCGTTCGGCAAATAGCGCGCCAAGTCTCCGCTCCTGTAGAGACGCGCCCCCGGCTCCTTGCTGAACGGATGAGGAACAAAACGTTCAGCCGTCAGCCCTGCTCGGTTGAGATAGCCGCGTGCGAGTCCGACTCCGCCGACGAACAACTCGCCCGGCACTCCGACAGGCACAGGCTGTAGATGCTGATCCAACAAGTAGACTTGCGTGTTCGCAAGGGGCCGACCGATGGGGGGATTGCGGCTCCTGTCGAGGCATTCACCGATTGTGGCGCAGACCGTTGTTTCGGTCGGGCCATACGCGTTGAAGAATCGTCGCCCTTCAGACCACTGAGCCGCGATCTCTGCCGAACAGGTCTCGCCCGCGACGATGATTGTTTGCAAATCAGGGAAATCTCCGCCCGCCAGCATCGCCAGCACTAACGGTGGAAGTGTGACGATTGTAATAGCCCGCTCCCGCAAGCGGTCGCTTAACTCCGATCCCGGCAGTAGTCTCGGCACCGCTTCAAGACAGAGCGTCGCTCCAAAGGGTAGCGCCATGAAGATTTCAGAGACAGAGGCATCGAAGCTCAGGGAGGCAAATTGGAGAACACGGCTGCCGGGCCGCACGTCGAAGGCACGCGCCTGTGCGGCGGCCAGGTTGCACAGCCCACGATGCTCTAACAAAGCGCCCTTCGGTTTTCCCGTCGAGCCGGAGGTGTAAATGACATAAGCCAGATTATCGGCTGTGACGT
This sequence comes from Pyrinomonadaceae bacterium, assembly GCA_036386415.1. GTDB lineage: Bacteria > Acidobacteriota > Blastocatellia > Pyrinomonadales > Pyrinomonadaceae > DASVVT01. Next base: position 42,872 of record DASVVT010000042.1, on the reverse strand, counting down.
TGCCGGTCGGGTTCAACGCGCTCTCTGCGGCGATCATCTCCCAATCCGTGTTCAGGCAGATGACACGTGCACTATGTGACGGAAGGTTTCGACGCGCATGCCGCTCGGTCACGAGCGTCATGATCTGTGCGTCTTCGAGCATAAAGGTCAAACGTTCTTTTGGGTACATCGGGTCGAGCGGCACATAGGCCCCACCCGCTTTAAGAATCCCCAGCAGCCCGACCACCATCCCAACCGACCGCTCCACACACAGACCAACACGCGCTTCTGGCCCAACTCCCAGACTTTGCAGATGATGTGCTAACTGATTCGCTCTGTGATTCAGCTCCGCGTAGGTCACCTGCTCCTCTTCAAACATGAGCGCGAGCGCATGAGGGGTACGCTCGACCTGCTCTTCGAATAGGTGGTGGATACATTTACCCGTGGGGTAAGCAGTCCTTGTATCGTTCCACTCATAGAGCACTTGATGACGCTCCGCTTCGGTCAACAGAGACAAGCTTGACAATCGCGCCTCCGGGGCGGCCACGATGCCTTCTAGCAAGCTCTGAAAATGTCTGAGCGTTCGCCTGATCGTGGCATCATCGAACAGGTCAGTGCTGTAATCTAACGACGCCGTCAGGCCCTGCTCTGTCTCCTCCATCACCAGCGTCAGATCAAAGTTCGATATCTCGTTCGCAACTTCCACCGGACTAAGCTTCAGGCCGGGCAACTCCAGTGCAGGCACGGGGGAGTTCTGCAAGACGAACATCACCTGGAAGAGCGGCGCGTGGCTCAAGCTCCGCTCCGGCTGTATCTCTTCCACCAGCTTCTCAAACGGCAGGTCTTGGCGCGCGTAAGCTGAGAGCGCGACCTCTTTCACACGGCCCAATAACTCTCGAAAGCTGGGATCGCCTGAGAGACGTGTGCGCAGCACCAACGTGTTGACGAAGAAGCCGATCAACCCTTCAATCTCGACCCGATTGCGGTTGGCAATCGGAGTGCCGACAAGGATGTCATCTTGATCCGTATACCGGTATAGCAGGGTTTTGAAGGCTGCCAGGAGCGTCATAAAGAGCGTCACGCCTTCGCGCCGTGAGAGTGCTTTGAGAGCCTTAGACAAGTCCTTCGGTAAGACCAGCGATTGGCTTGCACCACGAAAACTCTGGATGGATGGCCTGGGCCGATCCGCAGGCAGGGCCAGCACCGGAAGGCTCCCACCCAGTTGGCGCTTCCAGTATGCAAGTTGCGCCTCCAGCACCTCTTCGTCGAGCCACTCACGCTGCCAGCGAGCGAAGTCCGCATACTGAACAGGTAACTCTGGCAGCGGTGACTGTTTCTCGCCCAAGAAGGCTTCGTAGAGCGTCGCTAACTCCCGAAGAAGCACGCCGATGGACCAACCGTCGCTGACGATGTGGTGCATCACGACGACGAGCACATGCTCTTCTTCAGCCAGTCGCAGCAAGCCTCCTCTGAGGAGCGGTGATCGAGCCAGGTTGAACGGTGTGCGGGCAGCTTCGCTCATCATCCGCCGCGCCTCTGTCTCACGCTCGCTTTGGGGAAAGCCTGTGAGGTCTACCGGCGTCAGCGTCAGGCTCAGGTCTGGAGCAATAATCTGGATGGGCTGCTCACAGCTAAGCGCAAAGCTGGTGCGCAAGCTTTCGTGACGTCGCACAATCTCATTGAAGCTCTGCTCAAGCGCTGCCACGTCGAGCCGCCCCTTGAGATGAACAGCTCCTGAAATATTGTAAGAGGCGCTGCCAGGCGCTAATTGATCCAGGAACCACAGTCGCTGCTGCGCGAAGGAAAGAGGCAGTTCGGTATCGCGCGCGACCGCCAGCAGGGGCGGAGACTGCAAGCCTTGTTCTGCCAATCGCGCTTCCTCGATGCTCTTGGTGAGACCGGCTACGGTGGGAGATTCAAAGAGCTTGCGCAGCGGCATCTCGATCTGGAAGGCTTCGCGCAGCCGCGACATCACCTGCGTCGCCGTCAGGGAATGCCCTCCCAGTTCGAAGAAGTTGTCATGGATGCCGATCTGCTCAAGGTCTAAAACCTGCGCCCAGATTCCTGCCAGCATATCCTCAACCAGGCTGTGCGGCGCGATGAAAGCGTCTTCCAGTAGGGGGCGCGTACGCTCGGGGACTGGCAGAGCGCGACGATTCACTTTCCCATTGGGAGTGAGCGGCAGAGCGTCCAGTACCACAAAGGCCGAGGGCACCATGTGCTCTGGCAGTCTCTCCTTCAAATAACGGCGTAGATCACTTGTTGCGACCTTCTGCTCACAGTGCCCGATCACGTAAGCCACCAGTCGCTTCTCTCCGCCAATCGAGTCTCGCGCCACGACCACCGTCTCACGCACTGCCTCGTGCTCACTGAGCACCGCCTCAATCTCCTCCAACTCGATGCGGAAACCACGTATCTTCACCTGATGGTCAAGGCGGCCCACGAACTCGATCTCGCCGCCGGGCAGGTAGCGCGCCAAATCTCCTGTCCGGTAGAGCCGCGCCCCCGGCTCACGGCTCCACGGATGCGGCAGGAAGCGTGAGGCCGTCAACTCCGGGCGATTGAGATAGCCGCGCGCTAAACCGTTGCCTCCAATGTACAACTCGCCGGGGATACCAATGGGAACGGGTTGCAGATGTTCATCCAGCAGGTAGATTTGGGTGTTCGTCAGTGGGCGGCCAATCGGAATGGTCGTCCCTTCGGCGACTTCCTCGACCAGATGCCAAGAGGTGAAGGTGGTGCTCTCGGTCGGCCCATAAACATGTAAGAGGCGCTCGGGGCGGCCATGCGTGAGCACCGTTTGCACCCATTTCGGATCAACCGCCTCGCCGCCGAAGAGAAGCGTTCGCAATGTCTTGAAGGCCCAAGCCGCCTCGCTCGCGACTTGATTGAAGAGGGCTGTCGTCAGGAACAGCACGCTGATCCCATATCCCCAGAGTTGCGCGCCGAAGGAGCGCGGCGACAGCGCAACATCCGTGGTGATTCCGATTAGTTGCGCACCGTGCAGAAGCGCACCCCAAATCTCGAACGTCGCGGCGTCGAAGGAAGCGTTAGAGACCTGCGCAACTCTGTCGTAAGCCTCCAACTTCACGTAGTTCGTATTAAAGACCAGCCGGTTCACCGCCTCGTGAGGAATGGCGACCCCTTTCGGCTTGCCGGTTGAGCCGGAAGTATAGATGAGATAGGCCAGGTTATCGGGCCTGGTTTCGTTGACCGGATTCAGCGCGCTCTCTTGACTAATGAGACTCCAATCCGCGTCCAGGCAGACCGTTCGCGCTCCGTGTTCGGGAAGGTCTTTGAGCCGCGCTTGCTGGGTTAAGAGCACCGGCACCTGCGCATCCTCCAGCATGAAAGTGAGGCGCTGCTTCGGATAGGTTGGGTCGAGCGGCACATAGGCCCCGCCCGCTTTGAGAATCCCCAGCAGCCCGACCACCATCTCCACCGACCGCTCCAAAAGGATGCCGACATGCGACTCCGGCCCTACTCCCAGCGCTCGCAGATGATGCGCAAGCTGATTGGCCCGGCAGTTCAATTCCCTGTAGGTCAACTGTTTCTCGCCAAAGATCACGGCGATGGAATCGGGCGCGCGCTCCGTCTGTGCTTCAAATAGCTGGTGAATACATTGATCTCTGGGGTAATCGGCATCCGTGTCGTTCCACTCATAGAGCAGTTGAGAGCGCTCCGCTTCGGTCAAGAGAGGCAAGCTTGACAGTCGCGCCTCCGGGGCGGCCACGATGCCTTCCAACAAGGTCTGAAAGTGTCCCAGCATCCGGCTGATGGTGTCACCGTCAAAACGGCTGCCATCGTACAAAATCTTCAGCAGCAACTCTGAGCCGGGCGCAACCATCACCGCCAGTGGGTAGTTCGTCCTTTCAAAGGAACGAATCTGACGGACTTCCAGGTCGCCCCCACGCTTCAGCGCAGATGCATCGACGGGATAATTCTCAAAAACCAGGATGCTCTCAAACAAAGGCAGTCCGCGCGGCACCTCGCTCCATCCTTGAACTTCGACCAGCGGGCTATACTCATATTGCCGCAACTCGGTCTGCCACGCTTGCAGCTTCTTCAGCCATGACAGGAGGGAATCTGCCGGGGCCACTTGCGCACGCACCGGCAGGGTGTTGATAAACAGTCCGACCATCTCCTCGACTCCCGCCAGGGCAGCGGGCCGCCCCGAAACAGTCGAGCCAAAAACCACGTCCTCCTCGCCGCTATAGCGAGCGAGCAGCAAAGCCCAGGCCCCTTGCACCAATGTATTCAAAGTCAACTGAGACGCGCGGGACAGCCGTTGTAAGCGGGCAGTTGCGTCGGCTGAAAGTCGCACCTGTTGCTCTCCATGAATCGTCTCCGGTTCGGACGAGTCGCTGGCAACACGATCCACGACGAGAGGCGTCGGTGCTGTAAAGCCTTTGAGCGCTTCACGCCAGAACGTCTCGGCCTGAGACAAGTTCTGCTGCCGCAGCCAGGCGATGTAATCACGGTAGGGGCGGCTTCGCTTCAAGCGCAGGTCTTGGCCGAGTGAGAACGCCTCGTAGAAAGCGAAGACCTCTTTGAGAAGTAAAGACAGACACCATCCGTCGAGCAGCAGGTGGTGATGACTCCACACCATCTGATATGCACCCTCGCCTATTCGGATCAATGTCAAGCGCATGAGCGGAGCCGTGGAGAGGTCGAAGCCGCGACGCCGATCCTCCTCAAGGAAAATTTCCAATCGCTCCTGCCGTTCGGTTTCGGAAAGCCCTCGCCAATCGTGCTGCTCCCAGGAAAGTCGCACACTCCTGTGCACCACCTGAAGCGGATCATCCAGTTCATCCCAGACAAGGGAGGTCCTTAAAATCAGGTGACGATCCACGACTTGCTGCCAGGCGCGTTTGAATGCTGTGACGTTTAGACGCTTTCGCAGGATGAAACTCAGTTGTTCGACATAGACTCCTGATTCCGGCGCATACAGGCTATGAAAGAGCATCCCATGTTGCATGGGCGAGAGCGGATAGATGTCTTCTATCTGAGCGTCTGTTCTCACCAATCGGTCAAGCCTTTGCTGGTCAAGATTCGCCAGCGGGAAGTCGGAGGGCGTGTACCCACCCGCTTCGGGAGACTGACAATGGAGGATGAGGGAGCGCAGCGCCTCCAAATAATCATGCGCCAAACTCTCGACGCTCCCGCGTTCATGAATATTCTCGCTGTACGTCCAGTCGAGTCGCAGACGGCCCTCGACGATGCGCCCGTTGATCTCCAGCAGATGACTCCGGTTTGCCCGCGCGCTACGGGCTGCCCCGCTCGATTCATGAGCCACTTTGAACAACTCAGACTGCGAAAGCACCTGATCGAACTGGCCCAGATAGTTGAAGCTCACTTCGGCCTGTGCCAATGCGCGCAAGGCTTCCGTCGCTTTCGCATCCCCGCTCAGATAGCGCAGCAGACCGTAGCCGATGCCCCGGTTCGGAATGCGACGTAACTGCTCTTTTGTTGATTTCAGCGCCCCGCCCGGATCAAAAGGCTCTTCCGTCGTCAACACGACGGGGAATGTGGTGGTGAACCAGCCGACGGTGCGTGACAGATCGACGCCTTCTCTGATCTCTTCGCGCCCATGTCCTTCAAGATCAACCAGCAGTGAGCGCGCTCCCGTCCAGCGCGTGAAAGCCTGTGCGAGCGCCGTCAGCAGAAGGTCGTTGATCTGCGTGTGATAGGCCGCTGGCGCATCTTGCAGCAGGGCTCGCGTCTCTTCGACATTGAGCGACACAGAGACGGTGCGAGCCGAGCCTTCGGTGTTAGCGCCTTCAGAATGATCCAACGGCAGGCGAGCGGTTTGAGCGCGAGCCTCCGCCAGCCAGTAGCTTAGTTCTTCTTGCAAGTCTGTCGAGCGGGCGTACTCCGTCAGCCGTTCGGCCCATCGCTTGAAAGAGGTTGTCTTAGGCGTAAGCTCAATTGCCTCGTGATGGCTGAGCTGCCGGTAGGCTGTCTGTAAATCTTCTATAAGGATGCGCCACGAGACACCATCGACTGCCAGGTGATGGATGACGAGCAACAGGCGAGATGGCTTTTCTGCGCCAAAATCGAAGAGAGCCACACGCACCAACGGCCCCTCCGACAGATTCAGGCTGGACTGCAACACGGCTGCCGCCGCTTCGAGGGCAGCCCACTGCTCTGTCTCCTGGACGCTCGATAAGTCCACCCGCGAGAAGACCCTATGCTTCTCTGCCCCGGCGTTGAACTGCTGCCAGCCCGATCCTTCTCGAACAAACCGGAGCCGCAGTGCATCGTGATGTAAGAGCAAGTGTGTTAAGACCTGCTCTAACAATACGGGGTCGAGGGGTCGCCGCGCTTCAAGCAAGAGAGCCTGGTTCCAGTAGTGTGCATCCGCCAGATGCTGCTCGAAGAACCAGTGCTGGATGGGCGTCAGCGGCAACCGGCCCGCCACCACACCCTGCTCAAACCGGGTGGCTGAAGCCGTGCTCGCCACTGCTGCCAACTCCGCGATAGTCTGGTGCTGGAAAAGTTGTTTGGGAGTCAGTCGAAGCCCTGCCTCGTTAGCCCTGGCAATGATCTGAATGCTGAGGATGGAGTCGCCGCCCAGTTCAAAGAAGTTGTCATGGATGCCGACTTGCTCGATGCCGAGAACCCGCGCCCAGATGTCGGCCAGCACCTTTTCGGTAATCGTGCGCGGCGTGGCGAGTGCTTCATCAAGTTCCGGTCGGACACGGACAGAGGCAGGCAGCGCGCGCCGGTCAATCTTACCGCTCGTAGTTGTGGGCATCGCCTCCAACATCACGAAAGCGGACGGCATCATGTATTCCGTCAGCTTCTGCTTGAGAAACTTTCGCAACCCGCTGACGGTCGGCGGCTGTTCTCGCCTGGCGACCAGATACGCCACCAGGCGCTTCTCGCCCGGCGCATCTTCCCTGCACAGAACAGCCGCCTCGCGCACGGCCTCGTGCTCTGACAACGTGGCCTCGATCTCTCCCAACTCGACGCGGAAGCCTCGCACCTTCACCTGCTGATCAATCCGACCGAGAAACTCTATCTCACCGCTCGGTAAGTAGCGCGCCAAATCCCCGCTCTGATAGAGTCGCGCTCCCGCCTCACCGCTAAACGGATCAGGAATAAAACGTTCAGCCGTCAGCTCAGCTCGATTGAGATAGCCGCGCGCGAGTCCGACTCCGCCGATGTATAACTCACCCGGCACGCCCACAGGCACCGGCTCTAAATACTGGTCGAGCAAGTAAACTTGCGTGTTACGAATGGCACGCCCGATTGGCACCTCGCGCTCCGGCGCAGTATTCAACACCTCGGCTGGCGAGAGGTCGCACATCGTCGCGACTATTGTCGCTTCCGTCGGGCCGTATGTGTTCACCAGCCGCATCTGCTGGCCGACACACTGCTTCCAGGTCGCCAGCCGCTCAGGAAGAGCACGCTCTCCACCGATGATGACCAGACGTAAGGATGAAGGGAGCGCCAACCCCTGTTCACAGACTCCGGCTGTTAGCTCATGCCAGTAGCTGGTCGGTAAATCAAGTACGGTCAGCGACCAATCCTCGCACTTCTGTAGAAACGCAAGCGTTGAATCCATCATTGAATCCGCACGCAGCACGAGCGTCGCCCCTCGCGCCAGGCAGGGATAGATCTCTTCCGCGCTCGTATCAAAACTGATCGATGAAAACTGGAGCACGCGGTCATTGGGTTCTAACTGATACTCAACACAGGCGGTCGTGATGTAGCTCACCAAAGACCTGTGCTGGATCATGACGCCCTTCGGTGTCCCCGTAGACCCGGACGTATAGATCACGTAGGCCAGATGATCGGGGGTCACCTCGCTCGCCGGATTCTCCTCGCGTTCTCTGCTGATAACTCCCCAGTCTACGGTGTCCAGGCAGACGACACGCGCGTCCGTTTCGGGCGGGCTCGTCCTCAGTTGCTGCTGCGTCAGGAGAATCTTCACCTGCGCATCTTCCAAGATGAAGGAGAGTCGCTCCGGCGGAAGTTTCGGGTCGAGCGGCACATAAGCGCCGCCTGCTTTGAGGATGCCGAGCAGGCCGACCAACATCTCTATGCTCCGCTCGACGCGGATGCTAACCTTCACCTCCGGCCCTACCCCGAGCCTGCGCAGGTAGTGCGCTAACTGATTGGCGCGCCGATTCAGCTCGCCATACGTCAACTGCTCATCTTCGCAGATGATGGCTACGGCTTCCGGCGTGCGTTCGACCTGAGCCTCAAACAATTGATGAACACACTGCTCCTGCGGGTAATCAGCCTTCGTGTCGTTCCGCTCACAGAGCAGTTGGTGTCGCTCGCTTGCGGTCAACACCGGCAAACTCGAAAGCCGTGCGCCCGGATCAGTCACGATCCCTTCCAGCAAGGTCTGGAAGTGTCTGAGCATTCGCCGGATCGTCGCCGCTTCGAACAAATCCGTGTTGTACTCAAATGACGCCGCCAGGTGGTCGTCCGCTTCGGCCATCGTTAGTGTCAGATCGAACTGAGCCGCCCGCTGATCCAGAGCCACGGATTCCAACTCAAGCTCGCCCAGCTTCATTCGTGCTCCTGCTTCACCCAGCGCGAACGCTGCCAGCCCCTCCTCGTTGAGAAGATGCGCTTTCTGAAGGACGAACATGGTCTGGAAGAGCGGCGACCGGCTGGGGTCGCGCACCGGCTGTAGCCTCTCGACCAGCAAGGCGAAGGGAAAGTCCTGGTGCTCGAAGCCGGCCAGCACGCTTCGGCGAACCTGGTCAAGAAATGTCTCGAACGTCGGGTTCCCGAAAAGACGGGCGCGCATCACCAGAGGGTTGACGAAGTAGCCTACTAACCCGGCCAGTCCGCTCCGACCTCTGCCCGCCGTGGGAGAGCCAACCAGAATATCTTCCTGGCCGGTGTAGCGATGGAGCAACACATAAAAAGCCGCGAGTAGAGTCATGTAGAGGGTCGCCCCGCGCTGCTGGCCCAGAGTCTTGAGCGCCGCCGTCAACCCCGCGCTGAGCCTGACGGACTGGGACGCGCCCCGGTATGTTTGGACGGGCGGTCTTGGTCGGTCAGCGGGCAGCTCCAGCACCGGCAATTCACCTGTGAGCTGCTTCTCCCAGTAAGCCCAATCGGACGCGCCTTCCGCGCCCTGCAACATCTCTTCTTGCCATCGAACATAATCCGTGTATTGCAACTCAAGGGGGGCGAGATTCGCCGACGGGGTGTCCGTCCCTTTCGCCGTGTAGAGCAGACGCAGCTCATCCAGGAGCACAGCCAATGACCAGAGGTCTGCGACGATGTGATGCACAACCAACAAGAGGACGTGCTCATGCGTGGATCGGGTGAACAGTCTCACACGCAGTAGCGGGCCTTGCTCCAGATCGAATGGGCGGTGGGCCTCCTCAATTAAGCGTGCCTCAAAAGAGGTTTTGTTCCAGGCCGAAGCATCCTCTTCATGGAAAGATACTTCCATGTAGTCGTGCACTCGCTGAACCGGTTCACCATGAATCGCAGTGAAGGTGGTTCGCAGAGAGGGATGGCGATCAACCAGCGCCTGAAAAGCGCATCGCAAAGCCGGGACGTTCAAGTCCGACCGTATGCGCACGGCACTCGCGATGTTGTAGGCCGCGCTCTCCGGTTCCATCCGGTGGAGAAACCATAAAGCCTGCTGGCCGCGAGAGAGTGGGTGCTCGGCGCATGGCTCTTTTGATCGGGCGAGAACGGCTCTTGAGGTGGAAGAAGAGCTGATCTCTAAGCGGGCCATTGCCTGAGCCGCAAGCTGGGCCACACTGGGGCTTTGGAGGAAGTTGACCATCGGCAGGGTCACGCCCAAGCTGGCTTCGATGCCATACATCAACTCGATAGCCATCAGCGAGTCCAGGCCGTAGCAGGCAATGGGCCGATTAATATCTATCTCGCCTGGATTGACCCTCAGCTTTGCTGCGAGCTTTGCTGCGAGCCAGGTCTGGATAGACTCTGGGCTCTTGAGTAAACCCGACGGAACGGAAGGAGGCGTTTCGTCTGCCGACTCGACAACCTCCTGCCATTCGGCTACCACATCAAGTTTCCCTGCCAGGAACTTTGCCCGGCAGGCATGACGCTGGAGCTTGCCGCTGGAGGTCTTCGGGAGACGACCGGACCGAATCAGTATGACGGCGTGCGGTTGCAGCTCATGCTCTTCGGCCACAGCCTGACGGATAGTCTCAATGACTCGATCTATATGAGGGCGCTGACGTGTCTCCACCTCTTGAACCAGCACGAGCCGCTCTTCACCAGCCAACTCTATCGAAAAGGCCACGCCGCAGCCCGGTCGGAGCGCCGCGTGACTCCTCTCCATTGTCCGTTCAATGTCCTGCGGGTAATGGTTAGCGCCGCGAATGATGATGAGGTCTTTGAGACGACCTGTCACGAACAGCTCGCCGTCCTTCAAAAATCCCAGATCACCCGTTCGCAGGAACGGGCCTTCTGCGGTGTCTGCCGTGTATGCCTGAAAGGTGCGCGCCGTCTCTTCTGGCCTGCTCCAATAGCCCTGTGCCACGCCGGGGCCTGAGACCCAGATTTCTCCCACACGGCCCGGCGCGCATTGAGTTAATGATTCAGGATCAACGATGACGATCTTCGTTTCGAGCGCGGCATGGCCTGAGCCGACGAGCGTGCGGACACCCTGTTCATCTTCCGAGGCTTCGACAACACGATTCTGTTCAAGCGCGGCAGCCTGAACGGCACAGAAAACCGGCGCATCCGTTCGTCGCCCGCCCGTCACCTTCAGCGTCGCTTCGGCCAGCCCGTAAGCCGGATAGAAGGCGTCAGGGCGAAAACCAAAGGGTGCGAAGGCTGCGCTGAACCGAGCAAGTGTCTCTTTGCGAACCGGCTCCGCGCCGTTGTAAGCCACGCTCCAACTGCTCAGATCGAGCGCCCCACATTCGCCCACACCGACTTTGCGAACGCACAGGTCGTAAGCGAAGTTAGGCCCACCGCTATGTGTTACATGGTAGCGAGAGATCGCTCGAAGCCAACGGATGGGACGCTGGAGAAAGGAGACGGGCGGCATCAGAACGCTGGGGAACCCCTTGTACAGAGGTTGGATAATCCCGTCAATCAGTCCCATGTCGTGGAAGTGCGGGAGCCACGTCAACGAGATGCTGTCAGGTGTGTGCTCAAATCCATAATCGATATACGCGGAGTTGCGCAGCACGTTCGCGTGACTAACCATCACCCCCTTCGGCTGGCCGGTCGAGCCGGAAGTGTACTGTAGATAAGCCAGCGTGTTACCGTCCATTGGCACTTCTTGCCATGACTCTGCCATCTCACGGTCAAGCGTTTCAGTCGCCAGCCAGCGTAAGCGCCCAAGGGCCTGCGCTTGAGCCGACAGTGTCTCCGCCTTCGAGCGAACCTGTGCCGTGGTGAGCGCGAGCGTTGGCTCGGCATCTTCAGCAATCGCCTGGAGACGAAGCAGAGATAGGTTAAGCCGTGGAGGATACGCGGGAACGGCGATCACCCCTGCGTAGAGGCATCCGAAAAAAGCCGCGATGTAATCCGGGCCGGGCGGGTAGAGCAGCAGCGCACGCTCGCCAGTTGCTTCTAAGCTTTGAAGCAGGGCGCCGATGGCGCGAGCCTGCCGGTTTAACTCACCATAAGTTAAACTGCGCTCTTCTGTTTCGCCATCTGCCAGGAAGGTGTAGGCCAGCCGATCAGGACTCTCAAGCGCCCTCTGGCAGAGAAGCTCGACCAAATTGGACGGCTCACAACTCTCTTGAGAAGAGCTGCCAGCACAGGCGGTCGATCCCCTCTTGGCTTCAGTTCCTAAACTTTTGTCAAGGATTGTCTGCGTCATGCTGCAGTGAAGAACTTGCGTCTAACCTGATTGCTAATGAATAAGATTTAATTCGGACGACTTTGTTGTGGTGATCGGGTGAATCGCGACACTGACTCCGACGAGGAGGTATGAGTTAAGAGGGGACGCAAGATGAAGTCAGCGGCGCGCAGCCTACTCCCACATACGCGCCCGCTACGATGGCTCTTCAGGAGTCCTCGCTCAAGAAACTCAATACTTACACTCCAGAGTGAAGTATGCTCCACTGGCACTCGTGACTGAACTCAAGTCAGTTCATGCGCTCAACTAAGCAGATTAAGCTGTTAGGGGGATACATTGTCAGTTCGAGTCGGGATGTCGGAGCGGGGGCTATTCTCGTCAGCTTCGAACTGCTTTTTGTTGGATACGGGCGCAACGTTATCGCTGCGGCTAGACTTTGTCAAGTGACGATGAAAGAAACATTGCAGTCAGAGACGATTGACCCGTAGCGCGGCGATGATGCAGATCAGACGGCGCGTATCTGAACGGGTTGTCACATGACAAACCCATCCCAACCAAGCGTGACTTATCTGAAGATGTAAGGCTCACCTCTACTGCCAGCGGAAGGTTCGCAACGCGAGCGTAAAGCTGATTAAGCACCAGGCAGCCATCACGCCGAGCTGCGCCCAGGTCGAAAGAAGCGGAGCGCCGTCGTTGATCACGGCGCGCAATGAATCGTTGAGCGCGGTGAGCGGTAAGGCTTTGATGAAGGGTTGCAGGAACTGCGGAAAGCGCGACGATGAGAAGAAGATGCCTGAGAGCAGCCACATCGGCAGCATCACAAAATTCATCAGCCCCGATACGCCCTCGATTGTCTGAGGGCGCGCGGCGACAAGCAGTCCAAGTCCCGCAAACGTAAATGCTCCGATCATCGCGATCACCAGAACCGCGAGCAAAGAGCCATGCACGGCCACGCCGAAGATGACCCACGCAAAGCCGATCACCACTCCGACCTCAAGCACCATAAAGAGGAGGCGCGAGAAGATGAACGAGAGCAGGTAATGCGAGCGTCGCATCGGTGTGGCGGCAAACCGCTTGAGAAGCTTTCGCCCGCGCGCGTTCACAATCACGAACCCCAGGCCCCACATCCCGCTTCCCATCAGGTTCATCCCGACGAGACCGGGAATGAGAAAATCTATGTAGCGCGCTCCCTGCTCGGTGATCTTTACATCATGCGCCTGGGCGAGGTCTGCGCGTCCCAGCGCACGTTCGAGCGCATCATCAACAGCGAGGCGCGCCGTCCGGCTTTCGGGCCGCGTCGGGTCATAGCGATAATCGAAGCTGCGGCTTAAAGAAGAGGCCGTCTGACTTTCGTCAGTCGCCGCAGCGGCGGCGGCACGCACAACGAGAACGACTTTGCCGCTACGCAGTGCTTGCGCTGCCTCGGCGGGTGAGAGTACGACCGGTTCAATATCCGAAGAGTGCGCGAGGAGATCGGCAATGGCGCGCGCGCTTTCTCCGCCCGCGTCGCTGCTTTCAACTCCAATGCGAAGCTTCTCCGGCGCGGTATTGCGAAAAGCGATGCCGAGCGCGCATGCCAGGAGCACCGGAAACACAAATACCCAGAAGACCACCTCTGGCTCGCGTATGAACTCACGCAGTCTCGTCAGTGTGAGTTCAACGAGCGGGTGGAGCGGCTTCGTTCCGGCTTGCTTATGGCGCGTCGCTCCGCCTACTTCCTCCTCGACGGTGGGCTCGCGCTGCGCTTCATCCATCACGCAACATCCTTCCTGTAAGGCTCACAAAAACATCTTCGAGTGTCGCCTGATGGGTCGCCAGAGTAATCAGCTCAACGCGCTGGCGTTCAAGTTCCGCCAACAGAGCGGGCAACGCCGCGCCAATATCCGAGACGGCGAGCAGATAATCGCCATCCTTTGTGCGCACACCCCGCACTCCCGGCAGGTCGCCGAGGAGTTTTTCCTGGAGGTCTCCTTTGACGCTGAACTCGACGATCTGGTCGGCATCTAATGATTCGATCAGCTCGGTCGGTGTCCCCAGTGCGATGACGCGCCCGTGATCCATGATCGCCACACGTTCGCACAATCGCGCCGCCTCTTCCATATAATGTGTCGTCAAGATGATCGTGCCGCCGCCAGCGCGAAACTGCTCGATGATCTCCCAGAGTCTTAACCGCGCCTGCGGATCAAGGCCCGTCGTCGGCTCGTCCAGAAAGAGCAGTTCGGGGTCGCCCACGAGCGCGCAGGCGACGGCGAGCCGCTGCTTCTGTCCGCCCGACAATTTCCCATAGCGCGCGTGACGCTTCTCCGCAAGCTCCACTATGCGGATCACCTCATCCGTCTCACGGCCACCCTTGTAAAAGCTGCGGAAGAGACGCACGATCTCTTCGACCGTCAGCTTTTCGGCGAACTGCGTCTCCTGGAGTTGGACGCCGATCCGGTTACGCAGATTACGATCATGGCCTGTGCTCCAGGTGCATCCAAGCACTTCGACCCTACCATCGTCAGGATGCGTGAGTCCTTCGAATATCTCAACCGTAGTAGTCTTGCCTGCGCCGTTCGGCCCTAGAAGACCGAAGCACTCACCTGTGCGTACTTCAAGGTCAATCCCGTCTACAGCAGCCGCGTCGCCGTAGCGCTTGACCAGCCCCACACACCGCAAGGCGGTCGAATAGGGCGCGGCTGAATCTGCGCGAAGGTCGGATACTGTCTCGGTCCACATAATAATGATGGCGAATCTTGATTCGGAATAAGTAAGCGCCAATTTAACCCATTGATCGTGAAATCCAAAAGATGGTATGGGCTGTGGAGAGTTTAAAGCATTCACCAGTACTGCCCAAAATTTTTCAATCGCAGTCAGGCAAAATCAGAGCAGAAGGACACGGCAGAAGAGAAACTGAAGGTGGGTTAGGTGCTTGAAATCGCTGGATATAAAAATGGTAGGCGCGTGCGGATTTGAACCGCAGACCCCTACCGTGTCAAGGTAGTGCTCTACCCCTGAGCTACGCGCCTACAACCTGCATATTTGATCGCTTGCAAATAGCTGCAAAAAGCGAAGTCGTAAGGTAACAAAGGGGTCGCGGCTCTGTCAAGCGATGCATTTATGTGTCTGGAAAGCTTTGTCAATTCAACGATCTAAGTTAATCTCAGGCGTTCGTCGCTCCGGCAGAGACGCGCTCCCATTCGCTGTAGAGAGCACGCAGGCGCTCCTCCGTCTGCGTGTATTCCTGATTGAGCGACATGAAGCGGCCCGGATCGCGCGCCACTTCCGGCAGGGACATCTGTTGAGAGAGAGTGGCTAGATGGCTTTCCGCTTCGCTGATCTCTGTTTCCACCGCTTGCGGGTCGCGCGCTGCTGCTACGACGGCCTTCTTCTTCGTGCCTTTGCCGCCCGTGGCTCTCCCCTTCTGGCGTGCGGCTGACTTCTGCGCTACCGGCACTGAGGGTTTCTCCGGGATGCGCATCTCCTTGAACGGCTCGATTCGCGCGGTATCCTCCCTGGCAGCTCTCTCTCGCGCAGCCTTCCAGTCGTGATACTGCGTGTAGTCGCCGTCGTAGTGCTCTACGTTGCCCGCGCCATCGAGGGCCAGAATCTGCGTGGCGATGCGGTCTAGAAAGTAGCGGTCGTGGCTGATAGTGATGATCGTGCCCTGATAGGCGTCGAGCGCTTCTTCGAGCGCTTCGCGCGAAGGGATGTCCAGATGATTGGTCGGCTCGTCGAGCACGAGCACGTTGACGCGAGAGTAGATCAATTTGGCGAGGGCGAGCCGCCCCTTTTCGCCCCCTGAAAGATCGCGCACGTGTTTGTAGACATCGTCGCCAGTAAAGAGGAACTTGGCGAGGAACGAACGAAGCTCGCCCGCCGTGGCGGAGGAGGGCGCGACGCGACGCAGTTCCATGATGACTTCGTTGCGGTCGTCCAGATCGTCTAGCTGCTGCGCGTAGTAGCCCACCTGCACCTTCGTGCCCCAGCGCACTTCGCCCGCGAGGGGAGTCAATTTACCGAGCACCGTCTTGATGAAAGTCGTTTTGCCCGAGCCATTCGGGCCGACGATGCCTAAGCACTCGCCGCGCTTGAGGGTGAAGGTGATGTCGCGCCCCAACACTTTGCCAGGATAACCAATGCTCGCCTCATCGACGATCAGCACCTGCGTGCCCGCGCGCTCCACCTCCTGTAGACGAAAATCGCCCGATGATTGATCGACGCGCACGGCCTCTACGCGCTCAAGTTTTTCGAGCATCTTGCGGCGCGATTTCGCCTGCTTGGTCTTTTGTCCGGCGAGGTTGCGGCGTATGAACTCTTCCGTCTTGTTGATGAGGTGCTGTTGGTTCTCGTAGGCGCGCTGCTGCGCTTCGCGGCGCACCTCGCGCTCGACGAGAAAAGCAGAGTAGTTGCCTGTGTAGCTCACTGTGCGGCCAAGCTCGACCTCAATGGTGCGTCGGCAGGCGCGATCCAGAAAGTAGCGGTCGTGGCTGATGATGACATAGGCCGATTGATAGGTGGAAAGAAACTCTTCGAGCCATTCGACCGATGCGACATCCAGATGATTGGTCGGCTCGTCAAGCAGAAGCACGTCTGGTTCGGCGAGCAGAAGACGCGCGAGCCCCAGGCGATTCTGCTGGCCGCCGGAGAGCTTCTCCGCCGCCAGCCCCCAGGTGTCGCGGTCAAAGCCGAGCCCGAGCAGGATCGCTTCGGCGCGGGCTGCATACTCAAAGCCGCCCTCACGCTCGAACTGGTGCTGAAGGTCGCTGTAGCGTGCGAGCACCGCTTCCAGATCATCACTTACAGCCTCCGCCATGCGATGCTCAAGCTCGTGCATCTCGTGCTCAATCTGTTGCAGGTGGCCGAAGGCTGCGAGCGCGGATTCGTGCACGGTCGAGCCGGGCTCGAAGTGTACGTGCTGCGCGAGCAGGCCGAGCCGAAGCCCACGCGCGCGCACCACGTCGCCACGATCCGGCGCTTCCTCGCCGGAGATCAAACGGAAGATGGTCGTCTTGCCCGCGCCGTTGCGCCCCACCAGGCCGACATGCTCGCCCGCGTTGATCTGTAGCGACGCGCCGCGCAAGACCTCCTGCCCGCCGTAAGACTTGTGCACATCTGAGAGACGAAACAGCATTGAGTGTCAGGGGAAGTAGAAATTTAAACGCAAAGGTCGCAAAGGAGGAAGACGCAAAGGAAAGCGAAGAAGTATCTCCTTTGCGAAAACCTTTGCGTCCTCTGCGTTTAAAGTTTTTCCTTGCTCGCTACGAAAATTAAGCGCGCCCCCTTTAAGACTTCGGTGAAGGCGACGCCTGCGCGCCGGGGGATGGCGCGGTGGTTGTCCCCGTCTGAGGACTGCCTGACGGCTGCGGCGATGCTTGACCGCCGGGGCTGCCCGAGGGCTGTGCGGAGTTTGCCGGTTGCGCAGGGCGCGGCAGACCGAAGTTGTCAGGGTTGGTGAGCATCTTCGTCGCCAAGTTATTGACGATCTGCGCCTCGTTCATGGAGACTTCGAGCAGTGCTGTGTTCAGAATCTGCTTGCGTTGATTGATGAGAGCCTCCGTGATCTGGCTGCGCACTTCGGGGCTATCGAGCGTCTTGTTCTCGTTCTGCAACTGCTTGCCCTGAAGCTTGAAGATGTACCAGGCATTCCTCAATTGCACGGGCTCGGTGTAGCTGCCCACCTCCAACTTGTTGAAGAACTGACTGACCAGTTCCTCAGGGAAGCCGTTCCGCTTGAGATCGTCTTCAGTGGCAAACCCTATATCACCGCCGCGAGGCCCGTAAGAATCTTCGCTGCGCGCGCGCGCCACGGTCGCGAAATCCGCCCCGCTCTTTAACTGCTGGTAGATGAGGTCAATCTTCTGCTTGGCTTCAGCGTCGGATTTGGCATCGTCCTGCATGCCTTCGCTGGGCGTCGGATCGACGGAGATTTCCGCCAGGGCGACCCCGCGCTGGCTGACAAACTGCTGTTTGTTGGCGTTGTAAAAGTCCTCGACCTCTTTGTCGCTGGGCAGGCCGACTTTGCCGTTGGTCTTGTCCTGCAACTTGGAGATGGCGATCTGCTTGCGCGCTTCCTCGCGCAAAGACTCCATAGTTTGATTCTGTTCCTTCAGTCTCTTTTGAAACTGCTCCTGGGTCATGTTGGCCTGCTGCATCTGATTATTGATGAACTGCGTGATCTCATCTTCGGTCGGCAGCAGTTTCTCTTTATCCGCGCGCTGGAAGAGCACTTCCTTCTGGATCAGGCTGTCAAGCACCTGCAAGCGCGCCTGCGCTAGCTGAAGCTGTGACATTTGAGCTTGCTGGCCCTGGGTCTGCTGGCTGATGAGTTGATCCACCTCGCTCAAGGCGATGCCTTTGCCGTTGACGGTGGCGGCAATCGAAGGGTCTGCGTTGCCGGGCGCTCCGCTGCCGGTACGATTGCAGGAAACGGTGGCGAACGCGGCGAATGCGACTAAAAAGAGGGTGACGATGTGTTTGGCGGCTCTATGCACTTTAGCTTCTACTCCTTCAGACTAAACAATAATGGCTTGCGGTCTGCATGCTTTTCACGGCACGCTTGCTTGACGTTGTGGAAACCTGTTTGCTATAAATTTTCGTTTTGAATCTCTGTTGCTGATTCAACTATTGTCAACCATCAAGATCGCTCGCGCGATTTTTCTCGACCGGAGGTATAAAAAATTATGGCTAAACGTTGCGAAGTCTGCGGCAAGTCGCCCCAGTTCGGTAATAATGTTTCTCATGCGAACAATCGCACGCGCCGTCGCTTTGATCCGAACCTGCAATCCATTCGCGTCCAGCGCCCGCAGGGGGGAGCAGTTCGCATGAAGGTCTGTACCAGTTGCATCAAAGCTGGCAAAGTCGCAAAAGCAGCTTGAGAACAGAAGGCAGAAGGCAGAAAGCGTCTGATCTCTACTGCCCTCTGCTTTCTCCTTTACTCTCCCTACGCCATCGCAATCGCTTCTATTTCCACGCGCGCGTCGCGCGGCAGGCGCGCCGCTTCAACGGTCGCACGAGCCGGCGCATCCTGGCTGAAGTAGCGCCCGTAAACCTCATTCATCGCCGCGAAATCGTTCATATCAGCGAGAAACACCGTGGTCTTGACAACGCGGTCGAGGCTTGTCCCGGCAGCTTCAAGCACGGCTGAAAGATTGCGTAAGACCTGCTCGGTCTGCTCTGCCACTCCACCCTCCACGAATTCGCCGGTCTGCGGGTCGAGCGGAATCTGCCCCGAGGCGAAGACGAGAGCGCCAGCGCGCACGGCCTGCGAATATGGCCCGATGGCTTGCGGTGCTCTCTCTGTCTTGATGATCTGCTTCACGGTATGGACAGCCTCTTTTTCGCTTCTCAAAACAAAACACGCATTTTAACAGAAACGTTTGCGCTGCGGCAACGCATGAAAGCACACGACTCTATAGAACTGGGACAAAAACCGGCACTTGCGACTTAACCCCTTTGTTGTTGCGGGATAGAAAAAGGTGGCCTGAGCTTATGAATAAAGAGCGCCGAAGACAGAGGCACGAAGACAGAAATGACAGTAAGCAGTTGAGTGCAACGACAAAAATCGCACTCCGGGAGTCGCCCCTGAAGGGCTCCGTTGAGGGCTTCCCGGCACGGCTGCGTGCAGATGTAACCGGCTATCAGAAAGACGTTTGCTTTAACTTTATGTCTTTGTGGCTCTCTTCCATCGGGCTTCTCAAGCGATGCCCTGCAAGCGTTCCACGTCGAGCACACCGGGCACGCTCTTGATAGAGCTGATCACTTTGTCGAGGTGCTTCACGTCGAAGACTTCGACCGTCACCTCTATGCGTCCCTTCTCATCCTCGGCGACCGAAGCGCGCGCGTCGCGGATGCCCGTCTTCATATCCGAGATCGCGCCGGTGATTCCGGCGATCATGCCGGTGCGGTTCTCCGTGATCGCCAGCAGCTTCACCGCATACGCTTCCTTGTCGGACTTGCCAGCCCATTCCACCTCGACGATGCGCTCCGGGTTGACCATCAGTTGCTTGACGTTCTTACAACGGCTGGTATGGACGGCGACGCCCTTGCCGCGTGTGATATAGCCGATGATCTCTTCGCCGCGCAAAGGATTACAGCAGCGCGCGCGCGTCACCATCAGGTCGTCCACGCCGCGCACGACGATGGCGTCGTCGCCCATCCGTATGAGACGTTTGACGGCGCGCATGCCGCTTCTGAGCTTAGACTCTTTCTGCGTATCAAGCTCGGCGAACTTCTCCGGCCCCAGGTATTTCGCGATCACGTTGCGCGGGACGAGCTTGCCGTAGCCGATGCCCGCCAGCAGGTCGTCCACGCGCCCGTAGCCATACTCACCGGCGATACGCTTTAAGGCTCCGTCGCTGTCCCCCAGCAATTTCTTTGCCGAAAGCTGGAAGCGGGATGCCTCTTTCTCGAAGAGCTTGCGCCCGATCTCTATTGATTCGGCGCGCTGCTGCTCGGCGACCCAGTGGCGCACACGGTTGCGCGCGCGCGAGGTGACGACGAAGTTCAGCCAGTCGCGCGAGGGGTGCGAGCTAGACGTGGTGATGATCTCGACGACATCGCCGTTCTGAATCTGCGTGCGAAGCGGTACCATCCGCCCGTTAATGCGTGCGCCCGTGCAGGTGTTGCCGACCTCCGAGTGGATCATGTAAGCGAAATCGACGGGCGTCGCCCCTTTCGGAAGCTGGATCACCTTGCCCATCGGCGTGAAGGCGTAAACGTCTTTCGGGTAAAGATCGAGCTTCAAGGAGTCCAGGAAGTCGCGCGAATCCTTGACCTCCTGCGTCCATTCGACCAGCGAGCGCAGCCACTGAAACGCCTCGTCGTCGTCGCGCGCGCCGCGCTTCCCTTCCTTATATTTCCAGTGCGCCGCCACGCCCTCTTCGGCGATGTGGTGCATCTCCTCCGTGCGAATCTGAACCTCGAAGGGGTGTCCTTTGGAGCCGATCACGGAGGTGTGCAGCGATTGATAGAGGTTGTCGCGCGGCGTGGCGATCCAGTCCTTGATGCGTCCGAAGACGGGTCGCCAGGTGTTATGGACGACGCCCAGCGCGGCGTAACAGTAGCGCACCTCGTTCGGCGTGATGATGCGCGCGGCCACCAGATCATAGACCTGATCCAGGTTGATCTCCTGTCGCTTCAGCTTCTTCCAGATCGAGTAGAGACGTTTGACCCGCCCCTCAATCTTCACGAAGGGGACTTCCGCTTCCATCATCTTCTCTTCGATGCGTGCGGTCACGCCTTCGAGGAAGGCTTCGTTTTCAGGTCTGCGCTTTTCAAGCTGCGCGGTCAGGTCGCGATAGTCTTCCGGGTGCAGATGCTGGAAGGCCAGGTCTTCCAGCTCGCTGCGGAGCTTGCCCATGCCGAGACGATGCGCAATCGGCGCGTAGATGTCCATCGTCTCCTGCGCGATGCGCCTGCGCTTTTCCGGTTTGAGGAACTGGAGCGTGCGCATGTTATGGAGGCGGTCGGCGAGCTTGACGAGCACGACGCGCACGTCGGAGACCATCGCCAGGAGCATCTTCCGCACATTTTCGGCCTCCTGCTCCTCTTTCGAGACGTTGCTGATCTGCGCGATCTTGGTGAGGCCATCGACGAGCAGCGTCACTTCATCGCCGAAATACTTGCGTATCGTCTCCAGATCGACGAGCGTATCTTCGACGACATCATGGAGCAGCCCCGTCGAGACTGAAACCGCATCAAGCCGCATATCGGCCAGAATGTTTGCGACTTCAAGCGGATGCACCAGGTAAGGCTCGCCCGAGGCGCGCATCTGCCCCTTATGCTCGCGCGCCGAGAAGAAATAGGCGCGGCGCAGCAGATCAAGATCCGCCTGCGGATGATTATGCGCAACTTTTCCGACGATGTCTTCGATGCGGATCATAAAAAAGTAGCCAGTAGCCAGTAGCCAGTAGCCAGTAGAAAAGCATTCGTTCTTCAATCGTCAGGGTATCAGTGACAGTGCCCCATACGCGAAGCGCCTACTGGCTACTGACTACTGACTACTGACTACTCTTATTATAACAATAGGTGATGCCCGACTCGAAAGTCGAACATCACCTTTGTTGGGTAGGAAGCCACGCAAGAGACGCGGGGCGCGTCCGGCGAAATCGCCTCTGATTGGCGCGCGTCTCTCTTATTTAGCTGGCGGGCTGCTTGGGAGCTTTCTTGGCCTCTTCCTCTTCTTTCTTCTTCTGATTCTGCTCGCTCAACTGGGTGGTCTTATCCTGCGCCTCTTTGGCCTGCTGGTTGAACTTGGTCTTGTCCTCCATTTTGCCGTCCATCTCGGCCAGCTTGGCGGATTCGAGCAGGAGATTGGTCTTGAAAGACCAGGCCGTGTCGTTGTTGGGATCGAGGCTGATGGCCTTCTCGGCCTCCTCCATCCCGCGCGCTACGCACTGCTGCGCTTTTTCAAAGTCGCTCTGTTCCTTGGGCTTCTTGTATTGGATGGTGGGCTTTCCATCCTTGTTGACGGTCTGCTTGCTGTCGGGCAGTTCCGTGATCGCGTAGGAGCAGTTCCAATCCTGGCTGGCGAGCACCGTATAGGCTTCGGCGCGCAGTTTCGGATCGACTCCGTCCTTGGTGGCGCGCTGCATAATCCACTGTCGCTGCGTCTCCTGCTCCTTGAGCGCGCCATAGAGCGCCGCTATCGCTTTGTAAGCCTCTTCATTGTTCGGGTCTTTTTCGAGAAGGCTTTTGTAAGCGTCAATAGCCTGGCGCGCCTTGGCTTGATTATCAGGCGTATCGACTCCGGGCTTGTACTGGGCGTGGATCGTGCGGGCGATAAAGAAGGGCGCGTTTTTATCCTGTGGATTCAGCTCCAGCGCTCTCTTCGAGTGCTGTTCGGCTTCGGCAAACTTCCCTGCCTTGTAAGCACGCGCGGCTTCGTTGATCTCATTTTTGGCGCGGATGCGGTTGAAAACGCCGCAACCAGATGTGGTGAACAGGACGGCCAAGATCAAGAGGCCGATCCTGGCTTGAGAGAGTTTCATCGATTATGGCTCCCTTTAGGTTAAATGATGAATGCGGAATGCGGAATGATGAATGAAAAGAAAGACGTTTTTGTTTTCAATTCATCATTCATCATTCCGCATTCATCATTGCTTTTCTATTGCGCTAGATCATCTATCTGTAGCCCGACGGGGTTGGCCCCCGCGCCCTTGATGGCGTCTATCACCTTGACGACTTCGCCGTAATGCATCGAGCGTGGGGCTTTGACAAAGACCGTCTTCTCGACTTCGGTCGTGCCCGCCCTGAAGGCATTCTGCTCTTTGCGCTGCTGGAACAGGTATGCGAGCTTCGAAGCCAGCGGCGCGGTGTCGTTGACCGATCCCATGTCATCCAGGTTCAGCTTGAGCTTGAGGTCGGGGGCAATCGTCACGACCAGTGTGAGCGGGTTGGGCTTGATATCCTGACTCTGTTGCGGATCCGGCTCACTTGGAACCTTCGCCTCGAAGCGGCTCGGCTTGAGCGGCGTGACCACCATGAAGATGATCAAGAGCACCAATAATACGTCGATCAGCGGCGTGACGTTGATGTAGGGTACGGCCTTATCGCCACCGCCGCCTCCACTCATTCCCATAACATGTACTCCTCTATAGGCGGGGCGCGCTCGCTCTCTTCAGTCGAGAGGGCGAGCGCGCCCTCGTCACTCACTCAGTTTCTCATTTAAGCGGCAGGAGCCGGAGCGGCCTTGGCTCCGCCCTTCTTCTTGTCGGCCACCAGCCCGATCTTATCAATGCCGGCCTCTCGGATGACATTGATGATCTCGACTACGCTGCCGTACTGGACGCCGACGCCGCTCTTGATGTAAACGATACGCTCGGCCTCCGTCTTGCTCTTCATCATCTTATCGATGCGCGTACCTAACTCTTCTTTGGCGATCCGCTCTTTCCCGACGTAGTACTCACCGTCATTAGGGATCGAGATGACGACCGAAGACTCTTTGATGATCGCCGGATCGACATCCGGGTTGTTCATATCGCGCGGGATAGTGACCGTCACGCCCTGTTGCAGGAAGGGCGTGACCACCATGAAGATGATCAAGAGCACCAACATGATGTCGACCATCGGCGTGACGTTGATCTCGGAGTTTAAGTGGTCTCCGCCAGATGACATTCCCATAGTAAAGCTCCTTTGTCCGTTGTCCGTTATCCGTGGTCAGTTGTTGGCTGAATCAATTGCCAAGTCGAATCCTCAAAGGTCAAGTGACCCCGAGCGAAACAAAGGAGAACTGATCACGGACAACGGAGAGCCCCGTTAGGGCTTGAGTTGCCGCGTGCGGTTCTTCAGAAAGTAGTCGATCAACTCCGAGGCCGAGTTATCCATCTCGACGACGAATCCGTCAACCTTACCCGTAAAGTAGTTGAAGAGCCAGACGGCGGGTACGGCCACGGCCAAGCCCAGTGCGGTCGTAAAGAGCGCCTCCGAGATACCTCCGGCGACCGCCGCGATACCGGCTGATTCGGCGTTCTTCATGCCCTGGAAAGCGTTGATGATACCGAACACCGTGCCGAACAGTCCGACGAATGGGGCGGTCGAGCCGATGGTCGCCAGACCCGACAACCCGCGCCGGAACTCGGCCGTCTTGATCGCGATGGCGCGCTGCAACGCACGCTTACTGGCCTCGACCTCCTCGCCCGAAATATCGGACGTGCCACCCTCATGCGCTCTGAACTCCTGGAGACCGGAATTGACGACCATCGCCAAATGCGACTTACGATGCTTGTCGCTGATGTTGATGGCCTCTTCGATGCGGTCATTCTTGAGAGCCTGCGCGACGCGCGGCGCAAACTGGCGCGATTGCGTCTTGGCCGCCCTGTAGGTCAGGTAGCGCTCGACCATGATCGCGATTGAGTACACAGACATGATCAGCAGAATGATCACGACGGCCATGGCGACGCCGCCCAGATGCTTGAGCATCTCTGTGATGGTGAATTGATTTCCCGCGTCACCACCGCCGCCGGCGGCTGGACTGGTGGCCGCTTCCTGCCACAAAAGGATGAGAAAGCCGAGGGCTTTCGTTCCGAGAAGGCTTGTTAACATAGTCACGGTAAACCCCTCCAAAGGTTAAATTACTTTTATTGCGAGCAGGGTGCGCCCGAGAGCGCTCCTCGCGGCCTGTAGATGTGCCACCGCAGAGCGCTACAGAGCGTGTGCGCCCGTCCCGGGTTATTGAGCCACAAAATTATAAGTGATCACGCCGGTGACCTTCACGGGCTGACCGGAAAGCTTCGTCGGCGAGAATTTCGCTGAGCGCGCAGCCTGCACGGCGGCGGATTGCAGCAACGGATGTCCGGACACGGCACGCGCCGAAATCACGTTGCCATTTTCATCTATCGTCACCTGCACAGTAACCGTGCCCGACGCACGCGCGGCTTTGGCGACCGGCGGGTAAGGAGGTTTCGGTAGACTGATGGCCTTACCATTGAGCACACCGCCCGAAATGGGCGCGGTTATCTTCTTTGGCGTCGGCGTGGGCGGCGGCGGTTCCTCAACGTCTTTGACGATGTTGGTCGGTGCCGGAGCGCCACCACCACCACTTCCCTGTCCTGGCGGGCCGATGGGGCCGGTTCTCGTCGCCTCTGTATTGGAAGAGCCGAGCGTGACGGGCACACCTTTCGGAACGGGCGGAACCTTGCTGGCTTGAACCGAAGTTTCCTTGGGAACCAGGTCAGGCCGATCCGTATTAGCAACCAGCTCCGTTCTCGTCGCCACCGTACGATCTTCGACCTGTCGCTCGGCGGGCTTGGCCTCCTCCTGCGTCTGCTCCTGCTGCGGCGGGATGGGCACGGGCGCAACGAGCGCCGTCAATTCCAGGTTCTGGTTCTCAAGCTCGGCATCGTAAAGATAGACGCTTAGAATGCCAAGCCCCGTTAAGAGCACAGCATAAAAGACCACCGTGCCGAGGATAAATGAGCTTTTTCGCGCAAGGTCTTCCTTGTGTGAGCCAGACTCAACCAGGTTTTCGAACATTTTGCTTGTCCTCCCTTTCCGGTGCCAAATGGATTAGGGGTGCGAAAATTCAAAATCTAACAAGATTGCTTGTCAAACGACGCTAAGTCTCGTCTACCCGCGTGAGTATTAAATAAGAGTTGGAAGGGAATGCGGGCGGCCTAAGTCTTCCGGCGCGACAATAAAAGAGCGCGCGCCATCCTCAGTTAAAACAGCCGCCGAGTTATGACTCTAATGCATCGGCCACTTTAACATAGACCACCGCGCCTCCGCTTCGGCTCACATGACGGTGAAACGCGGGCGCGATTTCGAGCTATATTTAATTGGCCAGCAACGGGCTGAGTCTATGCCGCAACGCACAGGAAAGTCAAGAGCAAAAACAGTAGTCAGTAAACAGGAGTCAGTAGAAAAGAAAGGCGGTCGCCGTTTTTCTACTGACTCCTGTCTACTGTCTACTGACTACTTCTTTTACGATCTCGCTGCTCCCTGGGGCTGTTTGGAGACGCTTGCATTTCGCTCGCGCCCGCCACTTCGCGCCGAAGCCCCGCGTCCAGCCGCTGCGCCGCCTTCTCTGGCCGGTGTGGGGCGAAACCTGGTCGCCTCAACGCGCTGTTGCCACCAGACCATGATGGGGCTCGCAATCGCAATGGTCGAATATGTCCCGACAATCACGCCTATGAACAGAGCGATGGAGAATCCCCAGAGCACCTCGCCGCCAAAGAGCACCAGCGCCAGCACGGAGAGGAACACCAGGCCGCCCGTGATGACCGTGCGCGAGAGCGTCTGGTTGATCGCTTCGTTTGTAATATTATAGAGCGAATCGCGCCGGCGCAGGCGCAGATTCTCGCGCACGCGGTCGAAAGTCACGATGGTATCATTAACGGAGAAGCCGACGAGAGTGAGCAGCGCGGCGATCACTGTGAGGCTCACTTCCCATTGAAAGATGGAGAAGAACCCGAGCGTGACGAGCACATCATGAAACACTGTCAGCACGGCAGCCGCACCATACGTCCACTCGAATCGGAAGCCTATGTAGAGGAGCACGCCGACCAGCGCGAGCAGCGTCACGATGATGGCCTGGTTGCGCAATTGGCGACCCGCGACCGGCCCGACTGCTTCCGTCTTGATAATCTCGTAAGCCTCTTTTTCCTTGCCGAAAGTATTCAGCGCTTGACGGACCTTGGCTCCGCCCACATCAACCTGCGACTGCGCTTCCGCCGTCTCGGCCTCGGTCGCTCTCTGCTGTGGCACTTTAATGAGCACCTCTTCCGGCTTATCCGTCGGCTGGAGGACGGATTCGCCTATGCCTGAGCTGCTCAAGGCCTGGCGAATGGCATCATCCGAGGGGCGACTCCCGAGAAACTTGACGGTGACGACAGTGCCGCCCTGAAAGTCCACGCCGAGGTTGAAGGCTTCCGTCCCGCCCGGACGGAGTTGCCGCACCATGGCCGAGGTCAGGCCGCCGAGCATCAGTAAAATCGAAAGCGCCAGGAAAAAGCGGCGTTTGCTCAGCCAGTCAACGTTAACGTCCTTGAATAGTTGAAACATACCAGTACAGTGATGAGTGATGAGTGATGAGCGATGAGCGACGAGTGATTTACCTAATCACTTCTCGCTCGTCACTCATCGCTGCTGTTAAATACTGAGCGACTCGACGCGAGACCCTTTCCGAGCGAGCACCCATATAAAGATCGTGCGCGAGACATAGACAGCCGAGAAAAGATTGGCGATCAATCCAAGCACCAACGTGACAGCGAAACCGCGTATCGGCCCGGTGCCGAAGATAAAGAGAAAGAGCGACGCCACGATCGTGGTCACGTGCGTGTCTATGATGGTCGCAAAGGCGCGCGAGAACCCCTGCTCGACTGCCGAGGGAATGGTCTTTCCGGTCTGCCACTCTTCACGTATGCGCTCGAAAATAAGCACGTTGGAGTCAACGGCCATGCCGATGCCGAGAATGATACCGGCAATTCCGGGCAGCGTCAGCGTCGCTTTGAAGAGAACGAGCGCCGCCAGCGTCAGAATCAGGTTCAGGAGCAGAGCGATCACGGCGTTCACGCCCGAGCCGCGATAGTAAAAGACCATGAAGAGAATCACGAAGAGGACTCCGGCGACAGAGGCCGTCACGCCGGAGCGTATCGAATCCGCGCCGAGGCTCGGGCCGACCGTGCGCTCTTCCAGATACTCAATCGGTGCGGGCAGCGCTCCCGAACGCAAGGTGAGCGCGAGGTCTTCCGCCGATTGCTGCGTGAATTTTCCACTGATCTCGCCCGAATCGTTGATCTGCGACTTGATGTAGGCGACCGACTTGACTTCATTGTCTAAGACCACGCCCATGTATTGATTGATGTTCGCGCCGGTCCAGGCTCCGAACTTCTCCGCGCCCGACGGTTTCAGGTTGAAAGCGACCTGGTAATCGTTTGCGCCGCCGCGTCCGCTGACGGCTTGAGCGCTGCGCAGTTCGCTGCCATCAACGACGGCAGGCCATTCCACCACGACCCAGCGCTTCGGCGCGTCCTGATTTGCA
This sequence comes from Pyrinomonadaceae bacterium, assembly GCA_036386415.1. Lineage (GTDB taxonomy): Bacteria > Acidobacteriota > Blastocatellia > Pyrinomonadales > Pyrinomonadaceae > DASVVT01. The sequence goes on along the minus strand of DASVVT010000042.1, from coordinate 14,667 downwards.
TTCTCCGTTGCGCCAGAGGTTGGCTCGTCGCGCTCGGCGTAAGGCAGCACCTTGCGATTCGGCGGCTCAGTACCGCCAAGCGACTGGATGGCCTCTTCCCGCGTCGCATACGTCTTGACGGGAGACGGGCTGGGTTCGCTGACGACGTGCACCAGATCGAGCTTTGATGCGCCGACGAGCAGCTTTTTGACGCGTTCCGGGTCTTGAATGCCGGGCATCTGTAGAAGAATCTGGTTCGAGCCCGTCGCGCCGTGCGTCTGCAAAGTGGGTTCTGCTACGCCCACTGCGTTGATGCGGCTTTCGATGATTTTCAGCGCCTGCTCGGTCGCCTGGTTACCTAATTCACGTTGGGCAGCCGTCGGCAGCGTCCAGGTGATCGTGTTGCCTGAGATGGCCTGCGACCAATCCGCGAAGTTCACCTTATTGGTTACGGCGTCGCGTATCTCATTGATCTTGGTCGCATCATTTGCCGTGAGCACGACGCGGTAATTACCGTTCGCCGCATCCGCGCGCGCGTCGGAAATGGCGAACCCTTGATCCACGGCGGCCTTTTGTGCGGCGGCCATATTGCCTTCCGTCAAAGTCTTCAGATATTCCTCTGTCTTGACACGCATGACGAGATGCGACCCGCCTTTGAGATCAAGGCCGAGAGGAATGTTCTCGGAGAGCGTCTTTTTGACACCCGCCCAGGTGAAGTCCTGTCGCGTAGGGCGGTGGCGCGGCCCAATCACAGCGTAGAGCGCGGCCAGTGTGACGATGACGATCACGATGACACGCTGAAGGAGATTCTTTTTCTTCATAAACCTGAAAGCCCTGTGCGCCCGAGAGCGCAAGATTAAAGACCTGACGATGGCCTACTTCTTCTCTTCGATGTCCCCATGCAATCCGGCGACAGCCGAGCGCGACACTTCGAGGATAGACTTATCGGCGCTCCGCAAGAGCAGGCTCGTCTCCCGCACTGCCGTGATGGTGCCGATAATGCCGCCCGTCGTCACGATGCGGTCGCCAGCTTTCAACTGCGCGATGGTCTGCTGCAACTCGCGCTGCCGCTTGCGCTGCGGCATGATGATGAGCACGTAGAAGACGCCGAAGATTAAGACCCACGGCAGGATGGCGACGAGAAAGTTGCCGCCGCCCGGATTCTGAAAAAGGATGGAAAGTGCCAACATAATAGACAGTCTGGAGTCTAGAGTCTGGAGTCCAGAGTCCAGGAATGTTCTGTTGACTCCAGACTCTAGACTCCAGACTCCAGACTATTTAAGAATTGTCGTCGAAATCGCGTGAAATCGCCAGACCGGATAGCTTGCCTCACCCGTCGCATAGTGTCAAGGAAGAAGGCGAGGTTGTGATGCGTCAAGAGGATGCTGCCGAGCATCTCTCCGGTCATGTAGAGGTGGCGGATGTAGGCGCGCGTGTGGCGCTGGCAAACCGAGCATGCACAAAGTTCGTCGAGCGGTCGCACGTCGCGCGCCCAGCGCGCATTCTTGACGTTCAGCTTGCCCTTCGCGGTGAAAGCCTGCCCGGTGCGCCCGTTTCGCGTCGGCAGCACGCAGTCGAACATATCCACGCCGCGCGCCACCGCTTCCAACAGGTCTTCGGGCGTGCCGACCCCCATCAGATAGCGCGGGCTCTCGGCGGGCATACGCGGCGCGATCTCTGCGATCACCTCGTACATGACGGGCTTCTCTTCGCCGACGCTCAAGCCCCCTATGGCGTAGCCGTCAAAGCCTATCTCCAGCGTGCGTTCCAGGCTCTCGCGTCGCAGGTCTTGATAGGACGCTCCCTGTATGATTCCGAAAAGAGCCTGTGCTCCGGTCAATCCGTCAGAGGCTTCCGTGCGTCCCGTGTCCGCCCCGTCGCGCTGCAACTCAAGAAAGCGCGAGCGTGATCGTCTGGCCCAGCGCGCCGTCAACTCCATGCTCCGGCGCGCCTCCTCAAGCGACGCTTTGCCCGGCGCGCATTCGTCGAAGGCCATCGCGATCTCTGAGCCGAGCGCCGCCTGCACCTCCATTGAGACCTCCGGTGAGAGAAAGCGCAAACTCCCGTCAACGTGCGAGCGAAACTCCGTCCCCTCTTCCGTGAGCTTACGCAGATCATTCAGGCTCCACACCTGAAACCCGCCCGAATCCGTCAGCAACGCTCTTTCCCACCCGGTGAAACGATGCAGCCCGCCACACTCTCTGATCGTCTCCGTGCCGGGACGCAGCCACAGGTGATATGTATTTCCGAGAATGACGCGCGCATCAAGCTCCGGGGATTCGAGCGCCTCGAAGCGCATCCCCTTGACCGTGCCGAGCGTGCCGACGGGCATGAAGACAGGCGTCTCAATGAGCGAGCGCCGCGTTCTCAGCAGCCCTGCCCGCGCCTCGCCCTCCCGCGCCGTCACCTGCCATTCGATGGCTCTCTCCGTCATCAATTACATCCTCAGAAATCGCTTTGCCGGTACGGAAAAACTTTAAACGCTGGAGGCGCGCCAAGTATGAAGACGCAAAGGAAGCGAAGAAGCAACCCCTTTGCGAAAACCTTTGCGCACCTCCAGCGTTTAATTCTCGTCTTTCCCTGACACTCAATCGAGAGGAACAGGCAGGCGCACTGTAAAGGTTGCGCCGTGTCCATCGCTCTTGGCTTCAGCGTGTCCGCCGTGCGCTTCGACCAGCTCTTTAACGAGCGCGAGGCCGATGCCGAGCCCTCCGTGGCGGCGCGTGGTCGAGCCGTCAGCCTGGCGGAAGCGATCCCAGACGTAGGGCAGAAAATCTGCCGGGATGCCCTCGCCCGTGTCCTCTACTTCGACGACCACCCAGCGGGTCGCTTCCGTCTCGTCCTCATTGACCAGAATCTTCGCCGTGTCGATCAAGCGCGAGCGGACAATGATCTGCCCGCCTTCAGGCGTGAACTTGATGCTGTTGGTGAGCAGATTCCAGAGCACCTGCTGGATGCGCTGGGGGTCTATATTGACGGCGGGCAGGTTTTCATCGAGCGCCAGCCGCAGGTCCAGGTTGCGCGCCAGAGCAGACTGGCGCACAGTCTGCTCTGCGTCCAGAATAGCCAGGTTAATATCGTAAGGCTTGCACTCCAGACGCAGCACCTTGCGCTGGATGCGCGATAGATCGAGCAGGTCTGAGATCAACTGCGAGAGCGAGGCGGCGGAGTTTTTGATGACGTTGATGCCGTCGGCCAGTTCTTCGTCGGTTGCCATCAACTCGCTCTCGCTGAGCAGCTCGACCCAGCCGCGTATCGCCGTCAGCGGCGTGCGCAATTCGTGCGAGACGGTCGCCAGGAACTCATCCTTGAGGCGATTGGCTTCGCGCAGCTCCGAGATCAGCCGCGCATTCTCGAGGGTGGAGCCGACCTGCGTCGCCACGGCTGTCAACAGATCAATATCATCTTCGGCCCAGCGCCGCTGATGCCTGGTCTGGTGCGCGTTGAGCGCTCCGATGACGCGCCCCTGATGCAGGATGGGCACGACCGCAATACTACGCAATCCCGTCTTCTCGATCAGGTCTTCAATTCCTTCGGCCAACTGGTGCGTCTGTACGTCAGAGATAACGAGCGGCTGGCGATGCGTCTTGATCCAGTAAGGGATGGGCGAGCGCTCCTGCACCTCCGGGTCATCGCTGACGCGGGCGATCCCTGTGCGACACCATTCGCCGCGAAAATCTCCGTGCTCGTTATCGGCGAAGAGGATGACGATGCAGCGATCAAGGTCCAGGACTTCGCCGACGCGCTCCACGACCGTTTCGGCGGCGCGCTTCGGATCGGAGGTCTGTTGCAGGATGAGCAGCAGGCGGTTGACGACCGCTTCGCGCTCGGCCTGCGCCTGGATGGTCGCAAAGAGGCGCGCGTTGGCAATGGTCTCGGCGGCCTGCGCGCCGAAGATTTCCAGCAGCCGCACATCGCGCTCACGAAAGCCGCCCGGACGATTGGCGACGTAGATGAAGCCGATCAACTCGCGCTTGATGCGCATCGGCACGCTTAAGACAGAGCGCACGCCGTAGCGCGCGATGAAGTTCTGATCGAAGCGCGTATCTCCCGCCGGATTGTTGGAGAAGAAGGGCTCGCCCGTCTGGTAGATGTGGGCGCTCGTGCCGTCCGGGTTGAGCGAGAAGCGAAACTCACGGATCATCTCCGGCAGCGTGTTGTAGCCGGGCGCTTCAGCGCGCACAGTGTTGTGGCGTCGATCATAGGTGGCGAGCAGGCAGCGCTCTGCGCCGACCAGCTCGGCGATGGCGCGCGTCAAACGCCCGTAAATCTCCGACGTATCCTTGAGGGTGGAGAAGGCGCGCGAGATTTGATAGAGCCCTTCCAGCTCACGGCTGCGGCGCTGGCTCGCTTCGTAGAGCCGCGCGTTCGTCAGCGCGACGGAGACCTGTGCGGCGACAGCGCCCAAAAGCTTCACCTCATCCGGCGTCCACTCGCGCGCGCCCCTGCCGTCGTGAAGCTCCAGCAATCCACGCCGCGCGCCGCCGATAATCAAAGGCGCGGCGAGCAGGGCACGCACACGCAGACGATCATACAACTCCGTCAGCTCGCATTCTTCCAGCGTGCTCGTATCTGTGACAGCCATCGGGTCATCCGAAGCGAGCACGCGTCGGGCATAGGGACTTGAGCGCAAAGGTATCCGATGCCCGCGCATCGAGACGGCGTCGCGCCGCGCCAGGTACTCATACCCGACCAGCGCATAGTCTTCCTCGCCATCGAAGAGACTGACATGGCAGCGATCCGCATCAAGCGCACGACCCAGCTCGTCCACCGTCTCCTGCAAAACGGAAGAGGGATCGAGCGAGCTGGAGAGCGAGCGCCCGATGCGTCCGGCCAGCTCCTCGCGTCTGGCCGCTGCTTCCATCTCGCGCGAGCGCTGCTCGGCCTGTTCCAGCAGCAGCACCTTTTCAATCGCAATGGCGAGCGGCGGCGCGAGGCGTTCGAGCGCGAGCAGGTGCTTACGGCCATAGGCGCGCGGAGTGCGGCTCGTCAGATTGAGGCTGCCGATAGCGCGATGCGTGGAGAAGAGCGGGCAGCAGACCGCCGAGTGAAAGACGCCGCTCTTGAGATCGTCATAGACATTGAAACGCTTCTCCGTGCCCAGCTCTGGAATGACGATCATCTCGCGCCGCTTAAGCGCGAATTCCGTCACAGAGCCGCTCATCGCCGCCACCGCGCCGACGGTCAGCGGACTCGTGTGCTCGCCCGAGAGGGCGAAGACACGCAGCCGCTCGCAGTCCTCTTCGCAGAGCGCTATGGAAGCGCGGTCAAACGGGATGAGCGCTCGCATCTGCTCGCTCGCCAGGTTGAAGACCTGATCTATCGTGCGACCGGAATTGACGGCGGCGACCACGCGGTTGACGACTTCCAACTGCTCCGTCGCTTCACGCAGGTACTCGAAGAGCGCGCCCGTCTCGGCGCTCGTGACAGCCTCCTCCGGCTCCGGCATTCCATTGATGTCGGGTTCTGTCATAAAAACTAGAAAAAGCCGATAATAACCTTGAGCGTGTCTAAACAGGGAAGATTTAAACGCAGAGGACGCAAAGGATGTTCGCAAAGGACGCAGAGAGTTGAATCTCTTTGCGCCCTTTGCGACTTTCCTCCTTTGCGTTCTTTGCGTTTAAATCTTCCCCATCATTTTCTCTCACCTCTGCTTTTCTTATGTCTCTCGACGATGCGCAGCGGAGTGGCGAAGAAATCGAACTCATCGCGCAGGCGATTCTGTAGATAGCGCACGTATGAGAAATGCAGACCCGGCCTGCCCCCCGCCGTGAAGAGCACGAAGGTCGGCGGGCGCACGCCCACCTGTGTCATGTACTGTACGTGCAGGCGCGAGACGCCGCCTCTGCCCGGCGCGGGCGCTGAGCCTCCGCGCGGCTGCGCGACCATCTCTTCGAAAAAAGCGTTCAACTGCGAGGTCGGAATCCGGCGCGCTCGTGCCTCGTTCGCACGCAACACGAGCGGCAAGAGTCTCTCTACGCGCTGCCCCTTCAGGGCAGAGATGGTGACGACCGGAGCCCAATCCAGAAACTTCATCTTGTCGCGCAAGTCCCGCTCGAAGGCGGCAGGCGTCCCCGTCTCCTTATCCTTCAACGCATCCCACTTGTTGACGGCGATGATGATCGAGCAGCCAGCCTCATGCGCGTAGCCAGCAATGTTCGCATCGAGCGCCGCCACGCCCTCCACGGCATCGACCACGACGATGGCGACATCGGCACGCTCCAGGCTGCGCCGCGCCATGATCACAGAGAGCTTCTCGGTCATCTCCTCCGTCTTCCCCTTACGCCGAATCCCCGCCGTATCGATGATGCGTAGCTTCTGGCCTTCGGCTTCGAGCACTGTATCGACGGCGTCGCGCGTCGTCCCTGCAATGGGCGACACGATGACGCGCTCAGAGCCTACCAGACGATTCAAGAGCGATGATTTCCCGACGTTCGGGCGTCCAATGATCGCCAGCTTGATCTCTCGCGACCGCCGTTCACGCTCCTCATCTTCCGTATCGGGAATCGACTCGAAACTGGCAACCAGCGTGTCTAGCATGTCGCCCAAGCCATCGCCGTGCTCCGCCGAGACAGGGAATACGTCTTCAAAGCCGAAGCGGAAAAACTCGCCCGCGTCCGCTTCAAGCTTCGCCGCGTCCGCCTTATTGGCCGCAACGAGCACGCGCTTGCCAGTCCCGCGCAGCAGCCGCGCCAGCTCCTCGTCGAGCGGCGTTAATCCTTTACGCACGTCTACCACCCAAACGAGCGCCTGCGCTTCAGTAATGGCGGCGGATGCCTGCTTCAGTATGTTGGCGGGAATCACAGCATCGTCATCTGGGACGATGCCGCCCGTATCAACAATCGAAAAGCGATGACCATTCCACTCCGCCACGCCGTAGATGCGGTCGCGCGTGATGCCCGGCTCGTCGCCGACAATCGCTCGCCGCTCGCCCGTGAGTCGATTAAACAGCGTCGACTTGCCGACGTTCGGGCGTCCCACGACCGCCACAAGCGGCAGCGCGCGGCTCGCCTCACCGCCAAGACCACTCGCCTCCTCTTCTCTGCTTTCCATTCCAGACTCTTCTTCGGCGCGTTCCACGTCCGGCATCTTTATCCATCCCCCGGTTCCATTATTTCGTGAGCGAGATCAGGCGAGCGATGTGTCCGTAGTTTCCCCACGCGCTTGAAGTGTAACGCGCCCCCAAACGGCCTGCAAGGATCAGGCGCGCACGGAAAGGAGAGGAAAAGAGAATTAAACGCAAAGGGCGCGAAGAACTGCAAGACGCAAAGGGCGCAGAGGAGTTCTTCTTCGCTCCCTCCAGCGTCTTCCTCTTTGCGTTCTTTGCGTTTAATTCTCTGTACCTGCTATGAAACTGGCGTATAATCCAGCACCCTATGCGAAGAATCATCTGCTTAAAGCTCACCTGTTTGCTCATCACGTGCAGCTTATACATGCCTGCCGCAACGTCTGCCCCGGCGCACAACTCTCCGCTGGTCAGCTCTGTAGCATCGAACCAGGCGGATCGAATCATCTGGACAGGTCGTAGTGGCGGCTACACGCTTCGCTGGAGCACTACGGAGATCAAAGCCAGTGCGGCGAAGACTCCGACCGACATTCTGTTCTCAGCCAGAGCCATAGCGAAGAAAGACTTTGATGAATTCAACGCAGTCATGACAGGGACGGACGACCCTTCGCCTCCTGACTGCACATACGAACGAACCTTCACGCTGCTCTCCGTCGTCGGCTCGCTCGTCAGCCTGAGAGACAATTATTACTCCTCGTGTACGGGGGAAGCCCATCCGGCAGGAGAGACAAGACTTCTCACGCTCGACCTGGCAAAGCCAGGCCAGGTGGACTATGACGAGGAGATGGATACGGACATCAATAATCCCGGCAAGGTCATCAAGCTCACAGACCTCTTTCCCGAGACGGACATCGTGCAGGCGCTGCTGGCCGATCCCTTCGTCAGGAAAAACATGCTCAACCCTGAGATCAAGAGTACGCCGAAAACTCTTGAAGAGTTTTTGAACTCCATCGCCATGACTAATTCAGAGGAAGTCTGTCTCACAATTGACAATGATTGGCTGACACGCTTTGCCTTTCATCACATCGAGAATGGAAAGATCGCCGTCCGCCTGGGCTTCTCCGGCTTAGGGCCCTGCCGCGAGAGGCTGACAGAGATCGGCCTGCTCCTGCCCATTCCCACATCGCTCAAGTCGCCTCTCGCACTGGCAGCCAGCGCTAAGGAAGGCTTTCTCGCGACGGACATTAAAAGAATCGCGGGCGGTCGTGTCGCCAAGATGTTATTCAGAACAGGCAAGGGGGCGCAGCACTGATCTTATGCACACCCTCGCCGAAGCACTTCTCCGAAGGATTGACGATGCGCTGGCATAAACTTGATCCGCGAACGTGGAAAAGAGGGTTGCGAAAAACAATCAACAGCGGGTCGGCTCGTGCGGTTGATGATGTTGAAGCTTTTTCGCTTGTGCCTCATCTGGAGCTTGGACGACGCGGCGAGATGCTGGCGGCGGAGCATCTTGAACGCGCAGGTTATCGTCTGGTCGCCTCCAATTTTACACTCCCCGTCGGGCGAAGCCTGCGTGGCGCGCTCGTCCACGCAGAGATAGACATCGTCGCTTATGAGGGGCAGACCCTCTGCTTCGTGGAGGTAAAGACGCGCCGTTCCGACTGGTTCGCAGCGCCTGAGGCAAACGTCGATTTACGCAAGCAAAGACAGATCGCACGCGCCGCGCGCGCCTATCGCCGGACGTTCAGCTTGACGGACATGCCCTACCGCTACGACGTGGTGAGCGTCATCCTGCCAGAGGCAGATACAGTCGCACCATCCCCGGCCCCGAGCCTTCAACTGCTACGCAATTTCTGGACGGACGAGAAGTTTCGCAAGCGCCGCTGGGCAACCACACCGCCAGATTTCTGAAGCATGAGAAGAACTCCTCGGCTAGAGAGTTTCCGACCAGCCATGCACCTCTTTCGGGGCGCTTCCCTTGCACTTGACAAGCAGCCTTGAATCCGTAAAATCTTTCTTTCCACAAGCGGGAGTAACTCAGTGGTAGAGTGCGACCTTGCCAAGGTCGAAGTCGCGAGTTCAAATCTCGTCTCCCGCTCCAAAGATCAAGTCGAAAGGCGAAGGGCGAAAGGAGAAAGCCTCTCATTAACTTTCGCCCTTCGCCTTTCGACTTTGAACCTTTCGTGCGGCGGCGTAGCCAAGTGGTAAGGCAGAGGTCTGCAAAACCTTTATTCATCGGTTCGATTCCGATCGCCGCCTCCATCGAATCAATAGTTTACGGGCAGCCAAGCGGCTGCCCGTATTCGTTTGTATCACTGTTGTATCACTGCTTTGCAGGCGGTTTCTTAATAATGCTTCGTCTGCGTCGTCGCGGTGGAGTTCGTTTGTCGAAAAACTTGAACTGGCGATTGTCCAGAATGAAGGCCAGCCCTTGATGCGTGATGCCTAGCTTACGCGCGGCAAAGGTAATTCTGCCCTGTTCCTCTTCTAACGCCTGTTGAATAAAGTGAGCCTCATAATCCTTGACCGCATCGGGCAAGCGGAAGTTTTTACCCCGCTCGCATAACCTTCTGGCAAAGATACGGGCGCACTCACGCAGCCTGTTAATAGCTTCCAAGTCCTTGGGTGGGCGTAACGCAAGAGCATATGAATGCGTGAATGGGGCATGCTATTTTCGAGACTAGTGGTCGAAACTGCCCGCGCCACGGTAGTGAATTAGAGCGATTATGCGATATGTTGGCAACAGAAATCCTCTTGCCCAAAAACATTTTCCTTGATCTTTTAGGTACAGAACTCTCAATACAGAGAATCTTTGATGTTAAACGAATATTTAAGACCTCTTTGTCAGCCACGGCAATTCGTTGTGCAGAGCTTTGTTCGGGGGCGCTCGCCAGCACCCGCTCCCGCCGAGCGCAAGCATTCAACCACTCTGGTCAACGATCACGCAACGCACCAGCCGACTCTCAGCGCCATTCAACACCCCACAGAAGGGACGCATCAGGCTTCGGCGAGAGACCCAACTTGAGATGTGAGGTGCAAGATAACCAACACCCAAGCGTGAGATAAAGCAGCATCCGAGCGAGGCGGGAGCGGCAGCGCCTTTAGGAGAACCATCCAACATTCTGCTGATTCAACGCGCCGCCGAACGCCCGAATTAACCGGGCGCGCACACAACACCGAAACCATCCAAGTTGACGATGAAAGACAAGCTAACTCGCGCTCCGGTTCAATGAGTTGTTATGTTGCGCCCTTAGTCATGGGAAAGCCTTTCGACCAAAAGAGCGCGCCATCAATTAAACGGCACAACTCTATGCCGCCCATTTTGTAATCGTCAACGAGAACATAACGACGAGGACGATCTTTTACAAGCGATGCAAATTCAGGACTTGCCCGCTCCAAAAAATCGGCTAGGTATTTTGCCCTTTCCAAATCATTCAATGCCGTCTGTTCGGTTACGTTCTCCCGATACCAACTCGTTTGCACGCGCACTTCGAGAGCGCCATCGGGAGCAAGCCAAAAGCCGACGCCATCAAAAGTGAACGCGCGACCGTCTTGAAAAAGCTCAAGGGCTAATTCAAATCTTGAGCCATGTGGTTCAGTAATTTCCATACGCAACACAAAGCAACATAACGCCCGAATTAACCGGGCGGGAAGAATTGCCGAGCAGCATCCAAGTTCTCGGTGAAAGACAAGCTGATTCCGCTCCGGTTGAATGAGTTGTTAGATGTCGGCAAGCATTGAAATGCTTCCCTTTATGCTCATACCAGGGATGACCGAAATTCTTGACTTTCACCGCCATTATAATAGAGTAAAGCCATTGTTAGAGTATAGTAGGTTCCATCAGAACCAACATTAGGGTCGCCCGTGGAGGCCAAACTGTTTTCGTTAAATCCTCATGCCACACCAACTAGAATTCGAGTACGACGTATTCATCTCCTACAGTAGCCACGACAAAGAGTGGGTGCGCGGCGAACTGTTGAGGGGAATCGAAGAAGTTGGCCTGCGCGTCTTCATTGACTTCCGTGATTTCAAAGGCGGCGCGCCAAGCATCAAGGAGATGGAGCGCGGCGTGAGCACATGCCGCAAGACTCTTCTAGTGCTAACGCCAGATTACATTGAGAGCGAATGGTGCGAGATCGAAAACATCATGTTGCAGACGCTAGACCCGGCCAACCGCAACCTTCGCCTCATCCCGCTGCTCAAGACTCAGTGCAGAAAGCCTCTCCGCATTGGCGCGCTCACACATGTCGATTTCACCGATGGCGCGGACTTCGAACTCGCTTGGCACCAGCTTCTCACCGCGCTTGATGCGCAGACTGAGCGGCCTGTTGGAAAGGCCGTCCCAGCCGAGATCCAAGCAAAACTGCACAAGACCACCAGTTACATTGCCAAAAGAATCCGAAAATACAAATCCGGTTTCGCCATCGCGTTATTGGTTTTATTGCTCTCGGCGGTTGGGTCGGTCTACTGGTTTTCCCACAATCCCGCGTCAATCGAATCAATCGCCGTCTTGCCTTTTGTCAACGCGAGCGGAAACCCTGACGTTGAGTATTTGTCGGACGGCATACCTGAATTGCTTATCAACAGCCTCTCACAACTTCCCAATCTGTCAGTCAAAGCGCGCAGCTCCGTATTCCGCTACAAAGGCAAAGAGGTCGAGCCGCAACAAATAGCTGCGGAGCTATCTGTGCAAGCAATCTTAAACGGGCGTTCCGTGCTACACGGCGATGACTTGACGCTCTACTTATCGTTGGTTGATGGGAGGACAGGCAATCAGCTTTGGGGCGAGCAGTACAATCGTAAGCTGACAGATCTTGTTTCGTTGCAAAAGGAGATTGTGCGTGACGTTTCGCAGAAGTTGCGGTTGCAGTTGTCGGGCGCAGACGAGCAGAGGTTGACTAAGAACTATACCGAAAATGTTGAAGCCTATCAGCTTTATCTCAAGGGGCGCTACCACGCTGCCAAATTAACACCGCCGGAACTGCTAACAGGCATTTCATATTTCCAACAAGCGATTGCAATTGACCCGAATTACGCGCTCGCCTACGTCGGACTTGCGGAAGCATATCGCGGGTTTGCGACTGCGGGCGAGATGCCCGCGACCGAATTTTTTCCCCAAGCGAAAGCAGCAGCGCAGAAGGCAATCGAAATTGACGACTCTCTCGCCGATGCTCATGCGATTCTCGGTTTCATAATATTTTGGTACGACTGGAATTGGAACGCCGCCGAAAATCAATACAAACGAGCCTTTGAACTCGATCCGAACAACGCTGACGCCCATACGTTTTACGCGCATATGCTCTCAAACATAGGACGGCATGCGGAAGCGCTCGCCGAAATAAAACGCGCCGTAGAACTCGACCCGCTTAATGCGAGAAACAACGCGCTCGAAGGGCAATTTCTGCTTCACGCCGGACGAACGGACGGAGCATTAGCCAGATTGCGGGAAACTTTTGAACTAGACCCGGATTTTTGGCTCGCTCACTTATTTGCTGCGAGTGCCTATATCGAGAAAGGGATGTTTGACGAAGCCATCGCCGAAGCGCGCAAAGCGAAAGAACTTTCCGGTGTTAATACCCTGGCAATCGCGTTCGAGGGTTACGCTTTGGCGAAGTCAGGCAAACAGGCAAAAGCGCGAGACTTGCTTGAAGAACTATTGCAATCATCAACCAAGCATTACGTTTCGCCTTACAGTATCGCCATGCTTTATAACGGCTTGGACGAGCGCGACAAGACTCTTGCTTGGCTGGAGCGGGATTATGCGCAGCGCGACCACAAAATGGTTTTTCTGAAGGTCGAGCCGAAATGGAATAACTTGCGCGACGACCCCCGTTTTCAGGATTTGCTGCGGCGCGTCGGTCTCATGCCGTAACCAGTGTGAGAAGAGGGAAGACATCTAACGCCCGAATTAACCGGGCGCGCACACAACGCCGATAGATTCAAGTTGACGATGAAAGGCAAGCTAACTCGCGCTCCGGTTCAATGAGTTGTTGGGCGCGGCGTTGCAGAGAAATTCCAACCCTCATCTGTTAAGGACGGCGAAGAGTATCTTCAGCGAACACTCCCCATTTGCCTGTTTTATCCTTCTGCTCCATCAGAAGCACCCACCTCTTCGTTTCTGGATTCCATGTGAACGTATTGTGGAAAGGGCCGTCCGGGTATTCAAAAATAAACTTGATGCTGTTGCCGGAGCGCTTGCCGTAACCCAGCGTTTCGGAGAATCTACCTCCGAAGACATCAATCCAATGGGCGACATATCGCTCGCTGGTGTTGTCATAGCCGATGAAGACCATCGCCTCATAATTCGGCGGACTGCTTACGTCCTTCATGTGCACTAGCAAGAATTGATGATTCAAGACCCATTCTGCCTTGACACTATTCTCCACCGATTGTCCTCTGATTTTGCGAGTTAGCTTCCAATCTCCGGCTAAGTTATCGAGAAGATCATCGTGGAAGATACGGTTGCGTCCGTCAAGAGGCTCTTGAGCTAGCAGATGAGTTACCTGCGCCGGACTAAGGCACATCAATAAGACAGCGCTCGAAAGGAAAAGTTTTCTAATCATACCTACCTCAAGAGTATTGAGTTAAAGAACAAAGAAGCGCCCAACGCCCGAATTAACGCGGCGGGAAGGATTGAGAGAAGCCTTCGACCTTGCGAATGAGATGCACGCTATTTCCGCTCGCGTTGAATGAGTTGTTATGCCGCCCATCAATGAAATCATTCAACCTGTATTCTGCTTTCGACCTTCAACTTGCGTCAACGCTACTGCCCTGATTTTAGCGGAGCGGCATAACGCCCGAATTAACCGGGCGCGCACACAAGGCCGATACGAACAAGTTGACGATGAAAGGCAAGCTAACTCGCGCTCCGGTTGAATGAGTTGTTGGGCGGCGTGGTGGCAATGTACCTTGCGCGCTACTTATTGTTCCTTTGCGCTTTTGATTAGGTTATAGGATGCCTTGCGCGCAAAGTATATGAGGTCTTCAGCCTCTTTATCTGAGATAGCTCTTCTTCCATCGGGGGCTGCTATCTTAACCTTCTGGAGCTTGCTGATATTCGCCGTAATATACTTCGACCAAGCAACATCACGATCATATGCTTCTTGTGCGCTCCGTGGCTTCACGAAAGCTTCATTGTAATCAAACTTCAATGCTTCCTCCCAATACGATACCAGAATCGCCTTGGCTTCAGGAGGTAAAGTAACCTTGATGATTGCCTCTTTGGTATCCGGCGTTTGTCGAGTTGGCTGGCCTTCCCGTTGCCCTTCAGTGAATTCTAGCCAAATGTCAGGGACAGGTTGACTAAGCAGAGCAGTTTTCAGGTCTTCATCTTTGCGCTCAAAAGGTTGGACATCGCCCGCAGCTTTGCCTTCCCATGCGGGATGCGGGCCTCGGGTTACTGCAACAGCAACACTGCCGCTTGTTTGAGCCTTTGCAAAGGAAGCGAAGGCTAGAAGGGCAGTAATCATTAAAGCTAACGAAAAGACTGTTCGGTGAAGTTTTTCCATAACATTTCTCCTTAATATAAGCAGCCCAACTATAATTAGATACCGTCTTAGAGAGTCAAGCAGTTTTTACTAATGACGGATCGAATGGCCGTCCACTCTTCAAGACTCCATAAGCGATGTGGATCAGCTTACGCATGGCTGCTCCGATGATCTGCATCGGACATTTACCTC
>DASVVT010000041.1:0-51632 GCA_036386415.1 Pyrinomonadaceae bacterium | reverse complement strand
CGCTAAGATTAAGACGCGATTTCTTCTTAGCGCCTTTGCGTCTTGGCGTGAGGCTCATGCTTTTCGCTGACCGCTCTCATCCTGCATACGCTCTTGCAGCTCTTTCACCTGCTTACGCAGTTCCGCAATCTCTTCGCGCATCTGCGGCAGCCGTCCCCAGTGTGCGTTCAGCCGCTTGTACTCGTCGAGCGGGCGCGCCGGAATGCCCCACACCACCGCGCCTGCGCGCACGATCTTGCCCGGCAGGATTCCGGCCTTCGAGCCGATGACAGCGCCTTTTTCGACGCGCGCATGGTCGCCCATGCCGACTTGCCCTCCGATCACCGCGTCGTCTTCGATCACCGTGCTGCCGGAGATTCCCGTCTGTGCAGCGATGACGACGCGTTCGCCTACGACCACGTTGTGCGCGATCTGCACCAGGTTGTCGATCTTCGTCCCGCGTCCGATGCGTGTCACCCCCAGTGCGCCGCGATCAACAGTGGTATGCGCACCGATCTCCACGTCGTCTTCGATGACGACCGTGCCGATCTGCGGAAACTTGTGATAACCGTCTTCGCTCCGTACATAACCGAAACCGTCAGCGCCTATGACGACGCCCGCGTGAAGAATGACGCGCTCTCCAATCTGCACGCCGTCGTAGAGCACTACGTTCGGGTGAACCACCGTGTCGCGCCCTATCTCCACGCGGTCGCCGATGATCGTCCCGGCGTAAACCTTCACGCCTGCGGCAAGGCGCGTCTCGTCGCCGACATGAACATACGCGCCTATGAACGCGCTCTCGCTCACTTCAGCGCTTGCGCTGATGACCGCCGTCGGATGGATCGACGGGGTGCGCCGCGTGGGCGGATGCAACAACTCTGCGATCAGCGCGAAGGCCAGTTTGGGACGCGCCGCTTCGATCACGCACCTGGCATCGACCTGCGCGCCTTCGGGTATGATCAGACACGAGGCGCGGCTCGCGCGCGCGCCCTCCAGCAGCCTCTCATCTTCGACAAAAGCGATCTCACCTTCCCCGGCGCTCTCAAGGCTGGCGACCCCTTTAATCAAGTCGCCCGTATCACCGACCACACGCCCGCCGACGTGCGCGGCGAGTTCTGCAACTGTTTTAGCGCTTTCCTTCATTTTTCGGATTTCAAGAACGTGGCCGTGACTTTTAATGACCGTTATCAGTATCTTCGTCTTGAGGGCCTTTTCCTTTGTGCAGCATGTCGATGTATTCGTCTATCAAGGCGGACAGGTATTGGTCATAACCTTTGTTCTCTTCCGGCTTGTTGTCTTTGTCGGAATAGACCAATTTTTTGGCCTCTTCAAATTCCCGCAGCGCGGCGGCGTCCTCGCGCAAGAAATGTTTCATCGCGCCCGAAATATAGAGCAGCTCTTTGCGGTGGCCTTCACGGGCTTTATCGGCCAGAAAGCGCTCCGTCAAAGCTAAAGCTTGGCGGCGCGCTCCATCGGCTTCAGACCGCTTTTTGTCCTGACCGAAATGATAGCCCATCACGCGATAGAAGTGGTTCCAGAACTCGTCGTCCGTCTTTCCCAGCGCGCGATAAACCTTTTCGGCCACGACCAGCCGCGCCGAAGTCGGAATCTCAAGATAGGGCGGGGACACCTGACTCTGCTCCACCGAGCGCTCCTTTTGCGGCGGCAAGCTTACGCCTTCGAGCATCTGGCGCAAGGCGGGAATTTTCTCTGCGGGAAGGTTCTTGAAATCCTCCATGAAAGTCGTCAGGCGACACTTCTTGCAACTGTACCACGCGGCGCCGTCCGTGTAAGGCCAGAAGACTAACTGATACTTTGAAGGGAATTGATAGATGTAACTGCCATAGCTGCCCCATACCAGAAAAATGTTTTTGGTCTTGCAGATGGGACATTCGACCTCGACCGGGGACCAGGTGATCGGACGGGCGCTGGATATTTTATTTTCCCATCTGTGTCGCGCGTGCGTATGAATGGCCGGAAGCGCTTCGCGCGGGAAGACATCCGCACGGACGGCGCGGCCACACTGCACGGTCAGGTTGAGAAGCAGGATCATGCTGAGGATGAATTGGAATGGATACTTCATGGCGACGAACTCCTTTCCTGAAGGGGAACGATGTTTTCACAACAACCCTGCGGATCAAGCTCTTGCTGACCTGTTAGACAACGGAAGATAGATAATGGTTTCCTGAATCACTAAATCTTCAAAGAAGCTCTCGTTCGGCCATCTTCGCGTCAATCTGCCCGGCACGCGTGAACCCACGCTGCGAGCCACGCACGAACCTGACGAGATGACGCACATGCTCATTATCAACCGACTCCAACTCGCGCAGGCGCGAGTCCAGCTCAACACCCCCACGCCTGAGCAGGATGCTGTATGCCCGCCGCAGCCGGAGACGATCTTCGACGGTAAAGCCACCGCGCCGCAGACCCACCGCGTTCAGGCCGCGCACGCGCGCCGGGTTGCCGTCCGTCGTGAAGAACGGAAGCACGTCCTGCACGATCTTCGATTTGCCGCCGACCATCGCGAAACGTCCCATCCGCACAAACTGGTGCGCGCCGACGTTGTTTGAGAGAAAGACGTGATCTTCCACAGTGATGTGTCCGGCGAGCGCCGCCCCGTTGGCGAAGATGTTATCGTCTCCCACCAAGCAGTTGTGCGCGATGTGCACGCCGATCATCAGAAAGTTGCGACTTCCGACGCGCGTCACCTCCCCTTCTCCGCTCGCGCGATTGATAGTCGTAAACTCGCGTATCAGGTTATCGTCGCCGATGCAGAGGCGGCTCGCCTCGCCCCTGAACTTCACGTCTTGCGGCTCTCCGCCCAGAACCGCATGCTCAAAGACGCGATTGCCACGCCCTAAAGTGGTATAGCGCTTGATGATCACATGCGAGGCGATCTCGCATGCTTCGCCGATCACAACATCCTCCTCTATGACACTGTAAGGGCCTATGCGCGCATCCCGGGCGATCTCGGCCTGCGGGCTGATGATGGCTGTCGGATGAATTTCCACGGACACATCGTAAATCGTAAATCGTAAATCGTAAATGGACGCGCGAATTTAGTCCTTTATTATTCAAGATTTACGGTTTTTCCGCTTGCCTTTACCTCTTGATGTCACTATCATGTCACGTTGCAATGCTTTGCGCCTATTAGTGTGCGCGAGCGGCAGTAATTATAGGCATTTTTACGTTTTATTGATCCAGGGCGCGCGCGCATGTTTATAGAGGCGTGCCGCGTCTCTTGAGGAGAATAATTCTTGTTCAGCGATCAATTTCGCAGGGGCGAAGCGGATAAAGGCAGGTTCAGCGGAGTGCGTAGCTCCGCTTTGCTCTCGAACCTGTCGGATGTGGCGTGGAAAGTCTTTCAGTCCATCAACAAGCGCCTTCCCGAAGGTGAGGCGATTCGTCCGCAGTGGGCTCCGGGGCCGCTTCTCAAATCCTACGAGCGCACGGCTCCGCCACTGGGCTTCCCGCGCGAGACGGATTCTTTGTGCCCGCGCTGCGTGAAAGAGGTGCGCAACGCAGTCATCACAGGCGAGACGCAACTTGAGACGCTGATAAATGCGCATCCGGGCGAGATCAAGGCGCAGATTCTTGAAGAGAACGGACAGGTCATCATGCGTAAGACGTGCCCGAAGCACGGGGAATTTACGGACGTGATGGCGACCGATCCGAAGTTTTTGGAGCGCATCGAATCGCTCTTTTTCGGGCGCGACTTCCGTACCGCCGAAGATGCCAATGTGCACAAGCACGGTACGAGCAATATCAAGTTCGGGCGCGGCGCTGTCCTGACGGTCGATCTCACGAACCGCTGCAACATGATGTGCAATCCATGCTTCATGGATGCGAATCAGGTCGGCTACGTGCACGAGCCGACGTTTGAAGATACGAAGGCGATTCTGGATCGCGCCGTCTCCTTCAAGCCGCGACGACAGGTCATCATACTCTTTTCCGGCGGCGAGCCGACGCTCTCGCCCTACTACCTGGAGGCCGTCGCCTACGCCAAGAAGATCGGCTTCTATAGAATCCTGGCGGCCACCAACGGTATACGCTTCGCTGAAGACATAGAGTTCTGCAAGGCCGCCAAGGCTGCCGGACAGCATGGCGTCTACCTGCAATTCGACGGCGTCTCTGAAGAGAAGAACAAGCACAGGGGTGTGGGCAATCTCTTCGATGTCAAGCTGCGCGCGATTGAGAATCTGGCCTCTGTCGGCATCAAGGTGACACTCGTCACGACCATCGTCAACACGATCAACAACGACGGCATCGGCCAGATCGTCGAATTTGCAGCGCAGAACATAGACAAGGTTCAGACCATAGCCTTCCAGCCCGTCTCGTTCACCGGACGCGATGAAGATGTAGACGATGAGACGCGCATCCGCCAGCGCTACACGCTCGCGGGCATGACGCACGATCTCAAGGATCAACTCAAAGGTCAGCTTCAGCCCCTTCGCGACTGGTATCCGCTCTCGTCTTATTCGGCCTTCACTTCCGTCATGGATATGTTGCAGGGGGCGGACGCCCCCTGGGGCTGGTCATCCTGCAATTGCCATCCGAACTGCGGCATCTTTACCTTGATGGTCGTCAATCGCCGGACGGGCGAGTTCAAATCGCTCTTCGAGTTCTTCAACTACGAACAGTTCATGAAGGACGTGGCCGTCATCACAGACACGGCGCGCGGGCGCAAGCTCTCCTACGC
This sequence comes from Pyrinomonadaceae bacterium, assembly GCA_036386415.1. GTDB lineage: Bacteria > Acidobacteriota > Blastocatellia > Pyrinomonadales > Pyrinomonadaceae > DASVVT01. Next base: position 46,954 of record DASVVT010000041.1, on the reverse strand, counting down.
GCAGCTCGGTATGACGATTCTTAGAAACTTCGACGCCACGCGTGCGCCCGAAGGCTTCCCCATCTCGCAGATCATCAACCTCTTCAAACCGTCTTCGACGAGCTCCAACTCGGATCGCAACGACCGCATGAAGACGCAAGCTGCCGGAGCGGATGATGCTAACGACATGTGGCGCGTGCTCTGCGTGGAAGGGATGTGGTTTCAGGATTTGTTCAACTACGACTTCCGCCGCACGGAGATGTGCGTCATCCCCTACGGCACGCAGGAAGGCGAAATCTCCTTCTGCGCCTACAACACGGGCGTCGGCTGGCGGCAGATCATAGAGAACATGCACAAGACTGCGAACCTCGCAGACTGGTACACAGAGCATGGACGCCATGCTGTTTACGCCAAAGGCAAGAGCGTTCCGCTCCCGACGACCAAGCACACGCTCAGCCTGCCCATCGTCAACGCGATTCTGGCGGAAGATGCTGACGCGCGCGAAGCTCAAGTGATGACCCCCCATCTCGTTGAAGAGGAAGAAGCCGCAGTTTGAATTTTTGGTAATCGAGAGGCTCCCCCGCATAAAGCGAGCCTCTCCCGCTCAGCTTGAGCTAATAGTAGTTAGCCTCTATACTGCTTGATCTGGCGCATCATCCGGGTCTGGCCTCCAACCTGACTTTGCCGCTGGCGTTTCCATCCCGACACCTTTTAACTCTAATCACCCATTGAAAGGATTTTCCATGAAAAAACTCCTCAGCTTCACCATCTTTTTTTCGATACTCATTGCACCCCTGAGCGGTTTGAGCCAGGAGCAATCAAAGACCAAGCCTGACGCTCAGTCGAGCGTTAAGTCAGGATCGGGCGCAGCAGTTGCACCCTCACAGCCGAAGCCTGCGCTGGCATTTGGTTTAGCCGAAGACACTCCAGTGAGGCTGCGAATCAACCGCACCATCTCTTCCGGGACGGAGAAGGTTAACGACAAGGTCGATTTCACGGTCATTGAAGATATTAAGGTCAAGGACGTGGTGGTGATTCCTCAAGGAGCGTTAGCCATAGCAACTGTGACCGAGGCGAAACCCAAAGGGCGGTTAGGAAAATCCGGAAAGCTAAATGTGAACATTGATAATGTTCAGTTAGCATCAGGCGAGAAGGTGGCTCTGCGGGCTGTCAAAGGTGGCAAGGGAGGAAGCCGTACAGGGGTCATGACAGGAGCGCTCGTGGCAACGGGTATACTCTTCTTTCCCGCCGCGCCCTTCTTTCTCTTTATGAAGGGTAAAAACATCACCGTTCCCAAAGGGACGGAGGTGACAGCCTATGTGGCAGCAGACACGGAGCTTGATCCCGCAAAGTTTACGCATCCTCAGACACCTGAGGCGATAGCGTCAGCGGCCACGGCGCAACCAGGAACGACCGCCGCCGCCGCGCCAGCCCTCTCGGCGGTGCTTGTTAAATCCAACCCCGATGGCGCTGAAATCACCATCGGCGGTCAATATGTCGGGAGCACCCCTTCGACCTTGCAGCTTCCCTCCGGAGAGCACAGCATCACCCTGGAAAAATCGGGCTACAAATCCTGGCAGCGCACCATAGCCGTCAACAGTGGCGGGAATATTACGGTGGATGCGGCACTGGAAAAAGCTCAATAGACGATGGCCTCAGTGCTGGCGACTAGCAATAGAGATCGGAGAGACACGAAGGGCGTAAGTCCTGAATCACAGGTGATGTAAGAAAGATGCTCTCTCTTTTAGCTGCGCCTCGGGACTTACGCTCTTCGTGCCTTTGTTGGGAGTTCTAATTTCAGTGGCGTGGCGGCGCGTCCGTCTCGGCTTCATTCTCGTAATCGCCTTGACGATGTGGACGCTGCACTTCGCGCAGTTGGGCGACGGTGTCGCGGATGCGGCCCGCCAGTTGTTCGATGGTTTCGACGCGTCGGCGCGCTGTGACGCTCAGCTCCTCGCGCAGGAGCAGTTGCGACTGTCCGATTACGCCCGTTAGCGGATTATTGATTTCATGGCGTACGTGCGCGACCAGGTCTGCGATCTCCGTCAGCCTCGCTTCATGCTCGGCGATTAGAGCGCGCAACTGTTGCTCCGTCAGATTGGCCGCGTCAGGTTGTGGCTCGTCCGTGCTCACAAACACATTGTGCGTCTGATGACAGGAATTGAGCAAGGGGAATTTTGCGCGCCGTCGATTGATCATCTATTACACGAGTTGCGCACGAGCGTGTTATCATCTGTCTCTCATTTAAGCATATGAAAGCACTGGTCGTTGATGATGAGCCTGCGGTACGCGATTTTGTGACCGAGGTCTTACGGGCGGATGGATGGGAAACGAGCGAGGCGGAAACAGCCGAGCGCGCTTTTGAGATGCTGCGCGATGATCGCTGGTCGCTCGTCTTCTGCGACGTCATGCTGGGGGGCGCGGACGGCTTTCAAGTGCTGCGCCGCTTCACGGATGAGCAGCCGGAAGCGCAGATCGTGCTGATGACGGGGCACGGGTCTGCGGCAGGCGCGCTCGACGCCGTCGCCTTCGGCGCTTACGACTATCTGCTGAAACCCTTCGGCGCGGATGACGTGCTGGCGCTCTCACAGGCCGTGCGCGAGCGCATCGAAAAGCCGCAGCGCCGTGCGGACGCGGAGCCTCCTGCGCCCGTCTACATTTCCGATATAGACCTAGTGGGCTGTAGCACCGCTTTCGTCGAGGTGATGAAACTGGTCGGGCGCGTCGCCATCACGAACCTCCCCGTCCTGATAACGGGTGAATCCGGCACCGGCAAAGAGATCGTCGCGCGTGCCATTCATCGTCGCAGCCCGCGCTCGGCGGAAGCCTTTATCGCACTCAACTGCGGCGCGCTGCCCTCGGAGTTGATCGAATCCGAGCTGTTCGGCCACGTGCGCGGCTCCTTCACCGGAGCGACCGTAGACAGGCGCGGCCTCTGGGAAGAGGCCGACGGCGGCACTGTCTTTTTAGATGAGATCACAGAGACCACCCCCGCTTTTCAGGTCAAGCTGCTGCGCGCTCTGCAAGAGGGTGAGATTCGCCGCGTCGGCTCGAACCGTACGATCCACGTTGATGTGCGCGTGATCGCCGCCACCAATCGCGATGCCGAACAGGAGGTGCGCGAGGGACGTTTCCGCCAGGACCTGCTCTACAGGCTCAATGCCGTGACCATTCATCTCCCCCCTCTGCGCGCACGTCTTGAAGACATCCTGCCGCTGGCGATGCACTTCGCTCGTCGCGTCGTGCGCGCCGGTGATCCTCCGGTCAACTTCTCGCGTGAAGCCCTCCAACTGTTAGAGAGCTACAACTGGCCCGGCAACATACGCGAGTTGGAGAACGCCGTCGTGCGCGCCGCAGCGCTGTGCGACAACACAGTCCGCCCCGAAGACCTGCCCGAGCGGATACGCAACTTCAGCAGCGCGCCCCCGCCTGAAACCGAGGCCGCCTCTCATCTACATATCGAGCAAGGTGAGGAAGAATGGCCTCCCCTCTCGGAGATAGAGGGTCGCTATGTGGCGCGCGTCCTCGCGCATACGGGCGGCAACAAGCAGGCCGCGTCACGCCTTCTAGGCATTGACCGCAAGACCCTCCAGCGCATGATTAAACGCCACCATCTGGATGGTAAGGACACAGCATGAGCAGCCGCCCGGATGGCCTGTCAGAGTTGACAACATCCCGACCCATCCGTAAATTTGTTTAAGTCTCAATCATGTTGGGAGGTCGTCCAATGGTAGGACTCCAGACTCTGGATCTGGCTATCGGGGTTCGAGTCCCTGCCTCCCAGAAATCATAAAGGCCGGATTTATCCTCCGGCCTTCATCATTTTTATCAGCGGCTTAATACGGTTTTTATATTCTTCATCAAGGAACGTCTGCGTCTCACGCCAATACTTGATGCGGGAGATGTCTATGATAATCAAGTTACATCCTATGGACTGTGCTTCAACTTCCTTCCTTATATCTCCATTTATTTATTGTATCAAAGAATCCGGGAACATACCTTCGCAAGCGTGGCGACTCATCGAGAAAGCCCAAACCATTTTCCACCTCAAGAAATTCGTGATTAGCTTTAGGAAAAATCTTAATCGTGTAATTCTTGTTCCCCGCTTTTTTCAACGCAGCTTCCAGGCTGGCTACATTTTTGGACGCCGGAGCATTTCTGTCTAGCTCCGCATAAAAAGCCAGCACCGGAATCTTAATTTTTTCCCAAAGAGGAACAGGATTAAAATTGGCGATGAGCGGAGCGCGTCGCCACCAGTAGCTATTTCTTGGGTCTGGCTCAACGTAGGGATACCATTTCTCAGTTTTAACTTTTTGAGCGGCAGCTTCGAGCTTCGCCCAACCTTTATCGGTCAACGCTTCACCTGCGCGAGCCATGTCAAGCACAAATCTCTGGAACGCAAGCGCACCTTCAAGGTCTATGCCGGAGAAACCGCCTCTCAAACGAAGGATACCTTCAACTTCCAGCAGGATTTCATCCACATAACTGACTGCGGGACCTGCGACCGTGATAATGAATGCAACGTCACGCGAACGGGAAGCGGCAATCGCGGCTACCCAACCGCCTTCGCTGCCACCAGCGACACCTATTTGTTTAGGATTGATGTCAGACCGACTTTTAAGAAGCTGAACACCAGCGAGCGCATCTCCGGCTAAATCTTCAAAACTCGATTCACGCCAGTTTCCCGTTGATTTGCCGACACCGCGTTTGTCATAGCTGAGAAATGCAATTCCGCGATAAGCATTTAATTCATCGGCGTTATTTAGGCGACTTGCTGGACCCGCGCCGTGAATCCTCACCATAGCCGGATGCGGTGCTTTCGTGTTCGGCAAAACGAGCGTGCCGGAAAGAGTTACATCGCCGTTGCGAAAGGTTACTTCTTCACGCCTAAACTCTATCTTTCGCGCGCGTTTTTCGGGTGAACCGTTTTGACGAAAGATTAATCCTGTCACTTCTCCGACTGTGTTCCTGAGAAACGTGATCTTGATATCAATGGGCGCGGGCAGAAGAAAAGCCGAACCAGCAAAAAGCGTGTCCGGCGAAAGCGGGGAAAGTGCGCCCGTGCGTCCCGTCTCGTAATCGGTAAAAACAGGCCCCGGCGGAAAACGCGCGATGGAGATTAGCTTGTTAGGGCTGACTTCATAAAGACCGGAGTATTGGTCATAAACTTTTGGGTCAACTTTGGCAGTGCGCACCAATTGCAAAGTTCCATGCGTTTCACCTTGCCTGACTTCTCCCGAAATTGCGCCGTCGATAAGCTGACCGTTAAAAAGAAATGTTCGTGTCTGTTCCTGCCATTCAAAACGCACACGGGAAGCATCCAAATTAATGTTCAATAAATGAAGGTTCATTTCTCCTTTCAACGGAGCATCAACAGTGCCTTTGATATTTCCTTGTTCAACTTGGAAATGAGCGTCAACGCGGTCTTGCCTATCCTGAATTTTCAATGTGCCAACCCAATTGCCTTCCAATGATTCTTGAGCCGCACGAGAAGGCATAAAGAATCCACAAACCAGCAGTAAGAGAATGCCGACAATCTGTTTTCGCTTCACTTGAAGTTCCCCCACCTCACATCAGATAAAAGACACCTTATTACTGAAACACCATAGACGACATTTTTGTGACAAGAATTTTGAATATACTTCGCTGCTGAAAGAGATACTATGGTGACCGAGCAGCCTGACAACGGCATGCACCCGACCGCGAATCAGCGTGCCTCTCATCGCTAGACTTGGCTGTATCGGCGGCGATTGCGCGGCGGAGTCATGACGGGGCGTGAGCTTTTTCCTCTATGGATAGGGATGATAAATATAAATGAGATATATGTATTCGCATCTTAGACTCTGGCACTTAGGGGTTCTCCTGTCGGTCTTGTGCTTGCTGTTTTTGCTGTACTTGTCTCTGAGCCGTAAGCCAAAGCCCCCAGGCGGGAAGTCGCTTAAAGGCATGACGGCTTTCGTCGGCGGCAACTTTGAAGCCTCCGGCGTTACCGATGTGCCCGGAACGGACGGAGTTCTTTTCGTTGATAACGGGCGAGAGGGACAAGTTTTCTGGATGCGCCTCGACCAGACTGGAAAACAGGTTGGGCCGATTAAAACGCTTGAACTCAATGTCGGCATCGAAGACATAGAAGGCATCACGACAGACGGGACGCATTTCTATGTCGTCAGCTCACAGTCCAGACCGAAGGCCATAGCTAAGGAGGGGATTGTCAGGTTCAAGTTCGACCCTAAAACTCAGCAGGTCGAAGGAGTCGAGTCAATCGGAGGGCTGAAGAACTTTCTGGTGGAGAACGTGGCCGCCATACGCGAAGAGGGCGACAAGAAGGGCAAAGAGGGCGGCGTAAACATCGAAGGGCTTGCCTGGGACCCGCAGCGTGGCAGGCTGCTACTGGGGTTGCGCTCGCCCGTCATAGATGGACATGCCCTACTCGTACCGCTTAGGTTGCGGGACCCGCGAGGCGCATTCTCCATAGATAATCTGGAAGTAGAAGGCTCCAAGACTATCCGGCTGTCCATCGGAGGAGTCGGCATAAGGGGTATTGAATATGACAAGCGGGCGAAGGTATTCCGAATTATCAGCGGGGCGGCGGAGGACCAAGACCAGACCGATTTTGGTCTCTGGGAGTGGAACGGGGATGAAAAGCAGCCCGTGCTTCGAGAGACGACCAGATTCGACGACCGTTTGAAGCCAGAGGGGGTGGCGCGAGCAACAACAGGCAGTCGTGATTTCCTAATCATCGTCTTTGACGCAAGCGGATACACGATTATGGACTAGGTCGAGTATCACGAAGGCTTATGCACCGATTCTCATTTTGGGCGCCATCGGAGGACTCATCATTGGTTTAATTGTCGGCAAGTGGGGAGCTAATGTTGAGGGATAGAATCGAAATGGAAGGTCGGATGACGCACCGTGGCAGAGACAAAACGGAATCTCACAAGTCTTTCGACCTTATTGCTCGATAACAATTCTTTCATGCCCGGATGGCGCGGCGATAGTTGAATGCCGCTCGCTCGCAGCCGGTCAATTCCAGCGTTAGGTGCTCGCTTTACCAGTTGCTACAATTTGATGGCATGAGCGACTTGAGAGAACTCCTTGAGAATAACAGGGCCTGGTCTGAGGGGATAAAGGCTCACGACCCCGGGTTTTTCCGTGCCCTGGCTCAACAACAGTCTCCGCACTACCTTTGGATCGGCTGTTCGGACAGTCGTGTGCCTGCGACGCAACTCGTCGGCCTCGCCCCTGGGGAGCTGTTCGTCCACCGCAACGTTGCGAACGTAGTCGTCCATACAGACTTCAACTGCCTGTCTGTGCTGCAATTCGCGGTCGATGTGCTGAAGGTCAGTCACGTCATTGTGTGCGGCCACTACGGCTGCGGCGGCGTGCAGGCCGCGATGCACAATCTTCAACTCGGCCTCATAGACAACTGGCTGCGCCATGTGCAGGACGTGATGCACAATCACGAGGCGCTACTCTCGAAAATCAGTGATGAGGCGCTCCGGCTGGACAAGCTGTGTGAGTTGAATGTCATCGAACAGGTGTTGAATATCAGCCGGACGACTATCGTGCAGAATGCCTGGAGTCGGGGGCAGGAGTTAGCGGTGCATGGTTGGATTTACGGGATAGGAGACGGACTGCTGCGCGACCTGGACATCTGCATTAAGAATCAGAGTGAGCTATCAGCAGCCTACGAAGAAGCTGTGCGGGCCTCCAGTTAACGACCGAGCACCTCAACAGTCGCTCAAACGGACGGCTCGACAGCATGGCTCTCAAAATGGCTTGTTCCCGCCCGTGTGCTGCTCATTTGACGACGGTCAACTCCTGCGCCTCAAGCCAGGGATGAACTTGCCTCTCATAAAGCCTTTGCCAGGACATCTCAGGTTGCCGCTTGTGTCGGCGGGCAAACTCAACTGAATTACTCAGGCTTGACTCTGGCTGAAGGGTTCGCGTCCCTCCCTCCCACCACCATAATGGCCTGATTTATCGTCCGACCAACATCACTTTTATCAAAGGGCAGCCGGTGGGCTGCCCTTTCTGGTTGAGCTTTAAAGTGGCGCGCGGGTTGCAGATCAGGATATTAATTACATCCTTTGTAGCGATATGAGACGCAGTAGTCAGGATGTTCAATCAGAACTGGTTAAAGAATTAACAAAGGGAGCGAAACCGGGGTGTTGTGCGCTGTTTGTCGAGAGGATTATGAGCAACCCGTAGGGTCGTCATTGAATCTTAATTCTTCGGCTGACAGGCTCTAACATGATACAGAGTATGGTCAGTCAGCGGACGAACATGATACAGTCATGTTGGTGTCCGAGGGACATGCCAGTCACGGCAAAGAATCACCGGAAGCGTAAAAAGATTTACGCTTGAGTTATCGAGTTGATCGAACGGCGACAGGCATCTTGGAATAATCGGTCGTAGCCCCAAAATCTCCCAACCAGTAACTGAATCTCGACGGGTAACCTTTTGGTGCTTCCTTTTGGAGGGGAAATACAATGCGTATCAACCGGAACAGCTTTCGACATAGTCTGGGCGCCCTACTGGTGATTCTCGCTTTTGCTATTACAGCAGCCGCGCAATCATCGCAACAGACCACTTTCTCAAATATCAAGATCAAGAATTTCGGACAGATGGATGAACGCTTCTTCCGTGGGGCGCAGCCCAAAGAAGAGGACTACAAAGACCTCGCAGCGATGGGTATCAAAACCATAATTGATCTGCGCGACAATCCGAAAGCTTACGAGAAACCGATGGTCGAAGCTCTCGGGATGCGCTACGTCAATATTCCGATGGACGACAAGAGCTATCCGAAAGAGGATCAGATCGAAGCCTTCCTGAAGCTGGCGAATGATCCCGCGACCGGCAAGTTCTACGTTCACTGCGCGGGAGGCCGCCACCGCACGGGCGTGATGGGCGCCGTCTATCGCTTCACCAAGTACCACTGGAACTACGACCAGGTCTACAAGGAGATGAAGGTTTACGACTTCTACACGAGCTGGGGTCATGGTGATATGAAGAAGTACGTCCAGGATTACTGGCAGCGCATACAGGCTGGAAGCATCGTTTCAGACGCCGCTAGCGGAAACTAAACCAGACTCGACAGTGATTTCACCTATCGACAAAAAGGCCGCTTAACCTTCAGAAGGTTAAGCGGCCTTTCCGTTATCTCACGCGCGCGCACCGGCCAAGGCGGGCGCTATTGATAGATGTATGAGCTGTCCTTCTTCTGCTCCCATTCAATAGAGTCGACGTTGGTCGGATCAAGATCACGTATCTCTTCGCTGATCCGGTCTGTGCTGACGGTCAGGTTCATATTCACGTAATACATGATGCACCCGAGAGGATCTTTCTCATCGGGCGGGTCGATCTGCCGCAGCTCTGCATTTAATCCGTGCTGCTGAAAGACTCGCTTGAGCGTCTCTTGCAGCGCATCCGTGTTGTATGTCTTGACCGTCAACTGCATCGCACGATAGACCTGCTCATGCTCTTTGGATTCGAGTAAACGGAGCAAGGTGAGAACAAAGAGGCACAGGATGATCGCCAGGTCCCAACGTCCGACGCCCGTTGCCAGCCCCAATGAGAGGCTGATTAGCAGAACCGTGATCTCTTTGGGATCGCGTATGTTCGTGCGAAAGCGCACCAGCGAGACGGCGGCGAAGATGCCGAAGGCGCGCGCCGCGTTATCGCCCACGATCATCATCAGTGCGCTGGCGACTACGGCGAGCAGTATTTGCGTCTGCGCCACGTAGAGATTGCGTTGGTGTATGGGTGAACCTTTGCGCGGGCGAAAGGCCAGGATCGCTGCGAGCAGCGTCGCCAGCATGAGCCTCACGATGATTCGCGGGATGACGATCTCCCAACTTTCGACGCGCTGATGACCCGGAAGCGGTTGCTCATCTCCGAAGACGCGCTCGATGAAGGAGTCATCTTCATCACCATTCGTCTGCGCCTGCGCCCCCTGAGTGTTGGCGTTGGCCTCCCGCCTGGCTTGGGGCGCACTGTTCTGATTCTGCGAGCGCGAGTTGTTTGTAGCGCTCCTATCATTCAGGATGTAGAGAACCAGTCCAAACCCCAACAGGCCGGATAAGAGGGCGACCAGCAGAATAGTGCCCCAATCTTTTCTCCTCAATACTTGATGACCTCCATCCTTTTTTTGCACCCGCGCCTAGCAAAGAGAGCCATGTGCCGAAGGTAAAGAGCCCGCGCGTCTCACCCGGCGAGGCTGGCTAATCCCCTGATTCTTTCTCGAAAAGCTCAATGGGTACTGGCCGCGCTCCCTCCCTGTATATTGACCAGTTCGTTGATCTTTCCACGCACCGCTCCGGTCAGCAACTGGACGGTGGCCGCGTCGTAGTTGGCGGCGCGGAAAGCGTCCGCGATCTGCTTATCGCTCAGGCGCGAGAGCATCCCCCCGATCCAACGTGCATCATCGACGGTGATGTTGTTGAAGAGGCTCCCGCTTTTACCGCCGTAAGCGAACTTGACGGTGTTGCCCGAAACTCCCTTCACGAATTTACTCTTGACATAATCGTCCGGCTGGTTGCGATTGTGCGAGATGAAGCCGCCGGTCTTGCCGAAGGTCGCGCCGAGATCAGAGATGACGTATTGCAGCTCGGTCTGTCCCGTTGCTTCGTCCTTGACGGCGATGATCTTGTTGTTCGAGGTCTTCAAGTCCCAGTTGTTCAGTAGCCCCATCAGAATCACCAGCCCCTTAAACTCTTTCGTTCCGGCGAAGGGATTGTTTGACCACTCCCACTCCACTGTGCGATCCGCCGATTCCGGTCTCGCCTCGAACCTGGCGTTGGCGAACCCGTCGCCCTCACAACGCTCCACCTTATACCTGGGCGCAGGCGCGCCACTGATGTGCACGCAAGGGACGAGGTAGCTGATCTCCGAGACGTAGCCCATAGCCCAGAGCAGCCGCACGGAGGTGGTTTCCGGTTGTGCCTCCTTGCCGACCTTGACCACCCAGATTTTCCCTGAGCCGTCGCGCACGCGATACTTGACCGAATAGCCGCCCGTCTCTGTCTCTATGAAGGTGACGCTCGTCAGATCGGGCTTCATCGCTTCGCCGCCGGGGCCAAGGTATAGGTCGCGCGCGCTGATGTCGCCGGGGTCTTTCCATAAAACCGGAGTGCCCGTCGGCATCACATCCTTCTTCGTCTCGACCTTCGCCTCCTTGACCTTATCCTCTTTCTCGACTCCCGTCTTCTCTTCTTTCTTTACCTCTGTCTTGGCCTCTTTCTCACGCTTTTTGGCTTCCTTCTCCTGCTGCTTTCGAGCCTCTTCCTGCTGCTTCTGTGCTTCTTCCTGCTGTTTACGCGCCTCTTTTTCCCGTTTCTTGTCTTCCTTCTCCTGCTGCTTCTTGGCCTCTTCGTGCTGTTTCTGCGCTTCCTTCTCCTGTTCGTTCGCGTCTTTCGTCTGATCCTGCTGGCCGCCGTAAGCGGCTGGCGAAAGAGCTAAGAGGAGTGCGATTGCTAATATCATAAATTTGCGAACACTCTGTTGCCTGGACATAATCAATATTCCTCTCTCGTTGGGGTAGCACTACGGATTTCCGCCGTGATCAAAGTTCCATACTGAAGCTGCCTTCAAAGTGCAACTGGCTGTCGAATCTCTCTTCGTCTGGACCGGGTTGAATGCGCTCGTGCTGACCATCCGGTAACAGCCGCCGCGCTTTTGTGTTGTCTCTCAGGTAAGCGTCCAGCACGACCTGTTTCAAATAGTTCTTCAGCTTCGGATCATGAACCGGCGCGACCACTTCGACGCGGCGATCAAAGTTGCGCGGCATCCAGTCCGAGCTGCCCGTATAGACCTCTTCATCGCCTCCGTTGGCGAAATAGAAGACGCGGCTATGCTCCAGGAGGCGACCGACGATGCTCCTGACATTGATCGTCTCGGAAAGGCCGGGCACACCTGGACGCAGCATGCAGATGCCGCGCACGATCAGCTCAATGGGGACGCCAGCCTGCGACGCTTCATAGAGCGCGCGGATCACGTCAACGTCGGCCAGCCGGTTGATCTTGACCATGATTGCCGAAGGGCGGCCTGCCCTGGCGTGTTCCGTTTCGCGCCCGATCAGCTCGATCATCCGCGCGCGCAGGTTGACCGGCGCGACCATCAACTGGCGATACTTCTTCTGCCGCGAGAAGCCCGTCAGGACGTTGAAGAGGTCTGACGCGTCGGCGCAAATCTCTTCGTCTGCGGTGAGGATTCCGAGGTCTGTGTAGAATTTTGAGGTGACAGGGTTGTAGTTGCCCGTCGCGATATGTACGTAGCGACTGAGATCATCCTGCTCACGACGCACGACCAGCGTCACCTTGCAATGGGTCTTCAATCCGACCAGACCGTAGACGACGTGCACGCCCGCCTCTTCGAGCCTCTTCGCCCACTCGATATTGTACTCTTCGTCAAAGCGCGCTTTGATTTCGACTATCGCCGTCACCTGTTTGCCGCGCTCGCACGCTTCGATCAGGAATTGCGGAATCGGCGAATCCTGCCCCGTGCGATAGAGGCACATCTTGATGGTGAGCACCGCCGGGTCTTGAGCCGCCTGTTTGATAAAATCGACGACCGACGAATACGAGGTGTACGGATGATGCAGCAGGATATCCTGCTGCTTGATGACATCGAAGATCGAGCCCCTGTTTTTAAGCGCCGCGTGCACCCCGACCTTGAGCGGTCTGTCCTTCAAGTCCGGCCTCTTCAGTTTGTACAACTCCATCAACTGGTGAACATTGATAGGCCCATCGACGACGTAAACATCTTCGGGCGTGAGATCGAGCTGTTTCGTCAGGTAATTGACCATCCTCTCCGGCATCGTCTGAGAGACTTCCAGGCGCACGGCGGTTCCGAAGCGACGCTTGCGCAAGCTGTGTTCTATCGCCTGCAAGAGATCGGCGGCCTCGTCTTCTCTGACCTCGATATCGGCGTCGCGCGTGATGCGGAAGAAATGGGCTTTGCCCACATTCATCCTGGAGAACATGGAACCGGCGTTGGCGGCGATCAAATCTTCGAGGAGGATGAACTTTGTCCCTGCGGCGTCAACCTTCACGAGGCGGGGTATGAGCGGAGGAACTTTGATGCGCACGAAGCGCGGGTCGAGCCTTCCGACCAGCGACTGTGTTGGCAGCGGCTCGACCATCCAACCCAGATTGAGGCTCATGTTGGAGATGTACGGGAAAGGGTGCGACGGATCGACTGAGAGGGGCGTCAGCACCGGAAACACGTCCTCCTCGAAGTAGGCATCGACCGTTTGTCGCTCGGCTTCCGTTAAAGAGTCGTAGGGCGCGACCTCTATGCCCTGCGCTTTGAGCTGCGGAAGAATCTCCTCGCGCAGGCAGCGCATCTGCTCATTCAGCATCGGGACGAGCCTCTCTCTGATCAACTTGAGCTGCTCGGCTGCCGTCAGGCCGTCGGGCGAGAGCCCGCCCGGGTCTTCATCCACCGCTTCCTTGAGTCCGGAGACGCGTATCATGAAGAACTCATCGACGTTGGTCGCGAAGATCGCCAGAAATTTAAGACGCTCCAGTAGCGGTTGACTGCTATCGAGCGCCTCTTCAAGCACACGTCCGTGAAACTCCAGCAGGCTCAGCTCGCGGTTGAATAGAAAATCGGGTCCCTGCAAAACGGGCGGCAGCGTCATCTGCGGGGTATCGCTCTGGCGTTTGTCCGTTAACAAGGATGGTTTGCCTTCACCTATCGTCATCAGCTTGCGTAGCATACCTACTTCAGAGATTGAAACACAAATTATTATTGACCGTTTTGCCGGGGACAATCCGAACACTTGGTCTCAAAAAATTTTATGAAGCCTGCCAGGGTCGTCTCCCAAACTGAAGGGTTGAGCCCCTTGCAGTGAAAACGATAATCAGGAGAGAGAGCTACTTCGACCTGGTATTGTAGCATTGCAGCCAGCATTATTTCCAAAACGAACACCAAGTTGGAAATTATAGCGCTTTGCCATTCATATGCGCCCTCGCTCTGACGCTCCGGCTTTCACTTCGGGTTGCAGCCAGTTGCACACGGCTATCGCCGCATCCAAATTTTCGTAAACAAATCTGATTCTCACGATCACAGCTTACCGGAAACCAGGCGTCCGAGGGCGAAAATTCAGGGCTTTTTCAAAGGGTCTGAGATTTGCCTGTCTCTTCTCTCAATTATATCAAGAGCTTCTCCCCAGGCTTTCTACAGAGGTTCTAGCAGCCGAAAGGAGAACGCCTATGGCCGAACAGGCAGACCTTCTGCAACATCTCAACGTCACCTCTGCCTGCCGCGCCGCCTGGGACTGCATGACTGGCAATGAACAGGTGCGCTTTTGCGACCACTGTCACCTGAGCGTGCATAATCTCTCAGAGATGACGCCTAAGGAAGTCCTCCGTCTCGTCATACGCTCGCGAGGTCGCCTGTGCGTCAGATACAGACGCGGCACGGATGGCGTGATTGAGACCGCCGACCTGCTGCCCGCAAGGCTGCATCAGATCAAGCGGCGCGCGACGAGAATCGCCGCCGGGGCGTTCACTGCCGCCCTGAGCCTCAGCTCAACTGCGGCAACGGCGCAGACCAACTCTTCTTCAGGGACGCTCTCTGTGAGCGGTGTTGAGATGGCGGCTCTCAAAGAGACGACGCGCTCGCCCGTCCTGAAATCTCAGGGTTCGACGATCAAGGGGCTCATACTCGACCCGGCGGGGGCGGCTATCGCCGGAGCAAAGGTGACACTGACGAACGAGCAGACAGGGATAGAGCAGACGGCTACGACCAATGAAGAAGGCGAGTTTCGTTTCCAGATGTTAGAGGCTGGAAGCTACACGCTCAAGGTTGAACAGGCCGGATTCAAAGCGGCTCTCATAGAACGCGTCGTCGTAAATGGCGGTGACGAGCAGACACTTACAGCAAACCTGGAAATAGGAGACCATGAGGCCGTCACGATGGGCATAGTTGACATAGTCGAGCCCAGCGTGCCGCTTGTTAAGGCAGCGTTTGATAACGACATGGCTGCGTTAAAGGAGTTGATCGATGCTGGCGCAGACGTGAACGCCATAGACGAGCTTTATCAGGCTTCAGCCCTGATGATGGCTGTCGCGGGCGGCAATCTGGAGATGGTGCAGCTCCTGCTGTGGGCCGGGGCAGAGGTCAATGTCAGGAACAGCCGTGGCGAGACACCACTGATGTATCTGAGCGAGCGCAGCACCTTCGAGGTCGCGAAGGCTTTACTCGCAGCCGGAGCGAAGATCGACCTACAGGATAAGGACGGAGAGACAGCTTTGATGACTCTCGCCACTTTTAACAACGGGGATGTCATGCAAGCCCTGATTGACGCCGGAGCAGCGGTTAATATGAAGAACAACAAGGGCGAGACGGCGCTCATCCTGGCGGCCAGCGAGGACATCATCGAGAACGTGAAGACGCTAATTAGGGCTGGAGCCGACCTGTATGAACGCGACGCGGAGGGCAGGACGGCTTTAACCTGCGCGAGAGAGAACAAAAACACCCGGATGGTTAAGCTTCTCAGGATGTACGGTGCGGTTGAATACCTACGATGAGTCGAAGATGATGAAACCACAGATGCACGCGGATACACACGGACGAAGGTAGGGAGAGATGATTAGAGCCTGACTCCGCTCTCTCCCTTCTTCCTTCTCCTCTCTGCGTGTATCCGTGTCCATCTGTGGTTTCATTCCCGTTCCTTTGCGCTGAACTTTGTGTCTTCTACTTCGCGTCCTCCGGCGTTTAAATCCCTATTTGATGATCGCCAACGTCGCCTCATCTAAAATGTAGACCTCAGCCGCCGGTACTTCGCCCAGTGAGATGCGGAAAGCAGGTGTCGCCGCTTGACGCAAACGCGAGACGAGCGCGTCGTTGCTGAAGTAGCGCCGCCCGCGCGCCGCGATGATGAAGTCGCCCGTGCCCAGTTCTTTGAGCGCCGCCGGATCGGAGAGCAGGACGCAGACCAGATCAGGGCGATTGACCTGATTGGCGTAATAGGCTGCGAGGGTCGGCGTCTCGCTCGCCACGCGCGCCCCCGGCCTGGCGCGCTCGGCTATCCCCTGCATCACTTCTCGCAGGTAGGCGTCATAGAAGTCATCCTGCGGGAAATAGTAGCCCGCGCGCGCGGTTCCTCCGCCGATCAGATTTGTGTAGAGCCTGTAATGCGGCGCGGCGCGCAACGTCGCCCAGAGGGAAGAGAGTATGACGATCAAGGCCAGCGCCGCCCGCACGTAACTCTTAAATCCATCGCCGTCAAAGAGCGCGGCCAACTTGTCTGCGACGATGCGCCCAGCCCATTGCACGCCGATCCCTGCCGTAATCAGCACCACGGGCATCATCGGCGCGAAGTAGCGCGTGAACTTGCCGCCGACAAAGATGTAAGGGACGAGCCCCAAAAGTGTCCAGAAGAGGAGGAAGAAGCGCCCGTCGCCGAGTTTGCTTCTGAAGAGTTGCGGCAGCCCCGTGAAAAACGCCGCGAGCGTTAAGGTGGGCAGCTTGACGCCCATGAAGACGAAGTAGAAGTACCAGGGCACACCCCTGAGCCAGTCCATCAGCTTATGGCTGTAGATCGTGCCCATGAACTCAAAGCCGTCATGTCCGATCCGCTTATAGCTGACAAAGGCGAACATCTGACGCCACGTCTCCGGCAACAGGATGGTCGGGTTGCAGAGCACAAAGACTGTCCCGACGATGGCAAAGAAGATCAGAAAGCGGCGTTTGCCCAGCCGCCAGCGCACCGCAGGGACGCCTTGAAAAATGTGGTAGTAGCAGATGCTGATGGCGAAATACTGCGGCACATACTTTGAAGCGGCGAGCGCGCCCAAGCTAGCGGCAGTCGCCCAGTAATAAACGGGGCGCTCCTTCCCCGTCTCAGCCGCACGCTGGCTGCGCAGCCAGAAGACGTTCGCCAGCAGAAAGAAGAAGAGCAGAAAGGTGTCTTCCTTGGCGATACGATTAAAGCCTACGGCGTTCGGATCGAACGCCCACAGCGCCGCCGCGATGAGCGCCACTTCCGAGCCGAACAACTCCGCCGCGAGCAGATAGAGCAGCAGGGTCGTGAGCGCGCCGAAGACCACGCTCGGAAACCTGAGCGCAGCTTCGACCGGGATGCTCAAACCGGCGGGATGCTCCTGGACGAACGAGGCGGCGTTCCACTCTTCTGCGGCGACAAGGCAGACGGTCTGCAAAGCCTTCATCAAGAGCGGGTGCTCGCCGTTAGCCCCCGTCAGACCGTGCGCGCGATAATCCGCCACCGCGTTCAGTTTGTTAAGCTCGTCTTCGCTGAGGGCTTCGACGCTCAAACCCGTCACGCGAAGAGCGAATCCGCCGAGCGTGAGCAAGACGAGCAAGATGATTAAGAGCCTGCTGTTGACGGCGCGAGCGCCGAACTCTGCGAATAGCTCCGGCCTTGAGCCGGCTGTGATCACTGCTTCTGCCGATGCAGACAAATTAGAAAGCTCCTCACTCTAAAACGACTGATTTAAATGGCGCGCGTGGGAGTCCTGCCGATATGAAGACGGGCGAATTGGCGCATTAACAGTCAAAAATTGATCAAAGGGCCAGCGCGAAATGCCCTCTGGCGTGCCTCGGAAGTCTCAATTTACGCCTGGGTTGCAGGCGATGGGCCTGAATAGTACTTGCATTTCCGCTTAAAATCAGCCAATATTCGCTCCGTTCTGACGTCTGGTTCTCTCCTGGTGCCAGCCTCTTTGAAGAGTTGACATGCAGGAGAGTTTGCCTTTCAAACCTTCGCCCGTAGTTTTAAAGCCTCAGCAGTAGACAGAGTGCTTAACATATTGCTATCGAGGAGTCTAGGTCGAGACGAGCTTTACGAATTGATCCTCTTGCAACTATCCCGGATTTGACCCGCTAAAAGGAGACCTTATGGCAGCAGAGATTGAGCAACAGCTAAACACCGGCAGCGCGCCCGCGACGACCACGCCGCCTTTCCGTCTGGACGCGAAGCTTCATCAGATACTTTACAAACCGGAATCGAGGCCGACCCTGGAACAATTGCCCGAGCCGCAAGTGTTGCCGGAACCGCCCTACCCGATTCATCCAGACCCGAAGGAGATGACCAAGTCCGAGTATCAAAAGCTCAACGCCATCCGCACATGGAAGACCTGGGGCTCGCCCTACTTCAAGTCGCGCTGGCATAGCACAGAGTTGAGACCGATCATCCCCTACCTGTTCACCGAGTGGAAGTGCAACTACGATTGTCACTACTGCTGGTCATACAACAACAAGGTCAAGGGCATGACAGAGGATGTCGCCAAGCGCTCCATAGACTGGCTGCATTCCATCGGCTCACGCGTGCTCGCCCTGATGGGCGGCGAACCGCTGCTTCGACCGGGCTTCATACATAAGATCGTCTACTACAGCGCCAAGAAGGACATCTTCGTCTATTTGCCGACCAACGGGCGGCTGATGAAGCCGGACGTGATCGACCGCCTCGGCGATGCAGGGATTGCCACGGTCAACCTCGCGGTGGATTCCGTCAAAGACAGAAAAGAGCTGCCGAAGGCGCTCGAAACGATCCGTCCTTACTTCGACTACCTGGTCAAGCGCCAGCACTACTACGGCTACACGGTCATGTTCAACATCAACATCACGCACATCAACATGGATGACGTGAAAGAGTTGACGTTGATCGCGCACGACAACGGCATCGCCACCGATTACCACATCAACGAGACGCCGATGATGGAGCAGAGCCATTTCAAGCATCTCGACAAGAACAGCACCTACATCACGCCCGATGATTACGAGAAGATTGATGATCTCCTGGATTGGCTCAATGACAAGCGTCGGAACGAAGGCTACAAGATGGTCAACCCGATCCGGCACATGGAGGACATGAAGAAGCTGATGCGCGGTGAAGTCCCCGAGTGGGATTGCCGCGCCGGGCAGAACTCGCTCATCATCCGCACAGACGGCACGCTCGCCCCTTGCTTCCCGATGTACTCTGCGACGCACGACTGGGGCACCATCGAGAATCACAAGTTCGATGTCAACCAACTGAACGAGATGAAGAAGGAGTGCTCGAAGCACTGCCTCTCGACCTGCAACTACATCCTCGCACACTGCTACGACACCATGCGCGTGTTGAAGTGGATCGCCAAGCAGGCGATGCATGGGTTTAAGGGCGCGAGCGATACGCTCTAGAATTTCGAGCGGATGAGAGACGACGCAAGAGAGCCCCTCAAAAGGGCGACATAAAGTAGCCCACGGCGCAAGCCGTGGGAACTATTGACCCAGCATACAGCAAGCCCCTGGAAGGGGCGACATAATCTCAAGCTCAATTATGTCGCCCCTTCCAGGGGCTTAGGTTTGCTTATCTAACCTTGACCCACGTCTGACGACGTGGGCTACTGTTATTCCGCCACTTTCAGCGGCTCACCGTCGCTCGCGATCCAATAAGGCTATTAATCGATCCGGGTAGTCCGTGATGATGCCGTCAACTCCTAAATCGAGCATGCGCCGCATACCAGCTTCATCATTGATCGTCCAGGCATGGACTTCGAGATGACGCTCGTGTGCCGCTTCGACCAACTCGCGTGTCAACACCTGTCGTCCTGCTGCATATTCTGGAATCTGCACGGCCTGTGCGACCGTCACTTGCTCCCCTCTACGCTCGCCATTTTTGAGAGCCAGCAGAGCGCGCACGTCCGCCGGGCTCGCAGACGTAGAGACCTCTCTGCACTCTCGCCGGAATTCGTCGAGCGCCTCCGGCTTGAATGAGGCGACCATCACCTTGCTCTCCATCTTATGCTCGCGGATCATCCGGCAGAATGGTTTGACGAGCGAAGGCTGCTCCTGTTTGATGTCTATGTTGAAGCGCATCCGAGGAAATGCCTCGAACACCTCCTCCAGGGTGGGGACTGTCAGCCCAAGGCCTCTGAACGGAAAGCTCGCGCCCCCATCATTCGTCCAATGATAGCCCGCATCGAGCGCTTTCAACCGAGCGAGCGTCAGAGAGTTGACGCGGCCCTTCCCGTTCGTCGTCCTCTCGAGCGTCTCATCGTGGATTATCACCAGCACCCCGTCGGCAGTGCTGTGTATATCAATCTCCAGCACGTCTACGCCCATCTCGACGGCGTGCGAGAAGCCATGCAGGGTGTTTTCCGGCCACAGGCCAGCGCCGCCGCGATGTCCCATCACGAGCGGGCGTGGCCGCTTCTGCGCGGCCACGCTGTCGGCGGATTGCGTTGATTTAAGCATCAGTCCACATGATATGCAGAACAGCACCGCTACGATATAGATTGGTAAAAATGTAACCCATCTCGCGCGCATCCGGTTCTCCAGTACATTCTCAGCAAGATTGCCCTTCGTCCCGTTCACCTTCAACCGAACGGCGTCACGCCAACACGCGTAAAGCATGATGAGCGCCGGATGCTTGCTCCGGCGCTCATCATGCTTTACGCCTATCAAAAACGCCCTTTACTGCTGTATGTCCTCGATGAAAGGCTTGAGCAGACGCGCTCGCGAAGGGTGGCGGAGCTTACGGAGCGCCTTGGCTTCGATCTGGCGTATGCGCTCGCGCGTGACATCGAAATCTTTGCCGACCTCTTCGAGCGTATGCTCCTCTTCCACGGGGCCGAGCCCGTAACGCATCTTGATGACCTTCTCCTCGCGAGGGCTCAAGGTCTGTAAGACCTCCTCCGTGATCTCGCGTAGGTTCGAGGTGACGACGGCCTCAGCCGGGCTCACACGCGACTTGTCTTCAATAAAGTCACCGAGATGCGAATCCTCTTCCTCGCCGATGGGCGTCTCCAGGGAGACGGGCTGCTGCGCCATCTTGAAGATGCTACGAACCTTCGACGCAGGCATCCCGACCTTCTGAGCGATCTCCTCGCTCGTCGGCTCGCGCCCCAGCTCCTGCACAAGTGAGCGCGAGGTGCGAACCAGTTTGTTAATCGTCTCGATCATGTGGACGGGGATGCGTATGGTGCGCGCCTGATCCGCAATGGCGCGCGTGATCGCCTGGCGAATCCACCACGTCGCGTAGGTCGAAAACTTGTAGCCGCGCCGCCAGTCGAACTTCTCCACGCCCCTCATCAAGCCGATGTTGCCCTCTTGAATCAAGTCCAGAAACTGTAGGCCGCGATTGATATACTTCTTGGCGATGGAGACGACCAATCTGAGGTTGGCCTCGGTCAACTCGCGCTTGGCCTCTATGGTCTGGGCTTCGCTGGCCGCAATCGCCTGGTACGAGCGCTTGATCTCGACGCTCGAAAGATGCGTCTCTGTCTCGACCTGCTTGAGACGACGCTTGGCCGTGTTCAAGTGCCGCTTGAAATCCTTCGCCTGCTCTGGCTTGATGCGCTTCTGGCCGAGCTTATCCGTATACTTCTGTATATCGCGCTCGGCAGCACGCACCTCTTTGTGCACCGCACCAATAGCGTCGATGAGACGCTGGCGAGCGCTCTCCTTCAACTTCAATTGCCTGATCTCCTGCGCGATGTCGAGCCGTATGCGCGCCAGTTTTCGACGCGCGCGCAAGATTTTCTTATTACGCTTACCGCGCGCGAGCTGCTGCTCGACGCGAAGCTTCTCCCACTCTTTGAGACCCTGCTGGGAAAGCTTTTTGACACTCTGAATGCCTTCGAGCGTCCAGCGCAGGTACTCGTCCGTCTTGTCTTCCTCTTCGGCGACCTCGGCCTGATCCGAGAAGGAGACGACATCGCGGATGTTAAGCGTTCCGACCTCAAGCGCGTCGCCGATCTTCAAAAGCTCTGCGATGGCGATAGGCGAACGGGAGAGAACTTTGTGCGTCTTGATCTGCCCGCGCTCGATGCGTTTGGCGATGGAGACCTCCTGCTCGCGCGTCAATAGCGGCACGGTTCCCATCTGGCGCAAGTACATGCGCACGGGGTCGCTGGATTTATCATCCTCCCCGGCAGAGAGATCCAGCTCGCTATCGTCGTCAAGAGACTCCTCCGGCTCTTCGCCCACTGCCGATGAGGCGACCTCTTCGATGAGTAGACCATCGGAGTCAGCTTCGGCTAGGTTCGTCCCGCCAAGCTTTTGCAGCACATCCTCGATCCTGCCAGTGGGGATGGCTTCCTCTTGTTCCTGAGTCAATCCCTCGAACGGCAGGTATTTGCTGCCGCTCGATAGCGGTGTGTGAAGGCCACCACCATCTAAATTTTTCTCAACCATGCTCAAAATAATTTACCTTCCGCGCGAGACTCGCCCGCGCTTGGACTTTCACAATTGTTCAACCCGAGCGACCCTTCACCTCGTTGGCCTTCAACCTGCCAGGCTGCTCGGACAGTCACTTTGACACACACTATTTCCCACTTGCATTAGATGATCGAATCAACCCAAAAGTTTAATATAAACGGCAAATTTTATAGGTATTTATCCGTTTCGGCAAGTCTGCAACCCTCTGTTGCCCTCTGGCGTCCCGAAAATGTTACAATCTGCCGACCCGACGCCGACGACAGTTTACCGGAAAGGATAATTGGGACGAAAATTTCACATATGCAAGATCAAGAAGGAGTTGAAACCCTGGAAACAGAGGTCAAAGAGGAGGCTGGCGCTGGGGCAACAGCAGTCGCAGCAGCAGTTTCAGAACCGGCTGCGCTCGTGACACCGGTTGACAATCCGGTCGCCCGCTCAGCAGACCCGCAGCCCGCAGTGGCGGCTGAGCCATTGATGGAAGAGCCGGATTCTGGCAGCCAAGTCGACGAGATTGGGGAAGAATTGAGCCGTCTCAAGCAGATGGCGACCCAGATGGCGCATGACGCCGCCCGTGTGCTCCTGGACGCCGCCGACGGTGAAGGCGGTTTCCGCGGCGGCGACATCCGGCGCAGAGAGTTGTTTAAGCTTAGATCGTCCGTCATGGAGTACCTGCGCGAGCATGAGAGGCGCACTAAAAGGCGCATCTTCGAGGACGTAGAAGACCGTCAGGTGCTCGGCCTGGATTAAAGGACAAGGTGGGAAGATGGCTGCAAAAGGCTCGTCTATTGACCGCTTAACGATTCGCCAGCGCCCGAAGGGTATGCCGCTCATGGAGCATCACTGGGGGAAGCTACTCTTTATGCACTGGCCTATCTCGGTCAGGCAGTTGCGCCCGCTGATCCCTGAGCGCCTGACCATAGATACTTTCGATGGCAGCGCCTGGATCGGCATCACACCCTTTACGCTCTGGGACGTGCGGCTCAGTTTCACGCCGCCCATTCCCTGGCTGAGCGATTTTCACGAACTGAACGTGCGCACCTACGTCCACCTGGATGGTGTCCCGGGCGTGTGGTTTCTCTCTCTGAATACGAACAGCATGACCACAGTGATCGGAGCGCGTGCGCTCTTCCACCTGCCCTATTTCAACGCTACTATAGACCTATTGCAGGAAGGAAAGAGTATTGATTACGATCTGGAGCGCAGTCAGGACGAGGCGCAATTTCATGCGACGTGGATGATTGGCCGCGACTTGCCGGAGGCGGAGCCCGATTCCCTCGAATTCTTCCTCGTCGAGCGTTACTGTCTGTATTCCACGGACGGCGACCGCCTCTACCGCAGCCGCATACACCATCGCCCCTGGCCGTTAAAACAGGCCGAATTATCGTCCTTTGACTCGACGATGATCGAAAGTGATGGGCTCAAGACTCCGGCAGACGATCCCTTGCTGCACTACGCAGAGGCTCTGGAAGTGGGCATCTGGCCGCTGGAGGAGGTCTGAGCAGGGGCTGAGGCGCTTGAATCTAAAGTTCTAACGAGCAAACGCAGGCGAAATAGATTAAGAGGGTGAACCGCTTACGGGTGAACGCAAAACCTGTGAGCGGTTCATTCTGGAAAGTAGATTCACCTATTGGGCAGGAACTAAAAAGACATCCCATGCCCAGCGTCCGACTTGCGCTCCGTGAGCGTCCTTGACCATCGCCCGGTAGCGAAACCTGTTCCCATATTCGTCAGTCCGCTTCGACTCCTTGTAATTAAGGTCTATGGAGGCGATCCCTAACTCTGGCAGGATATGTAGCTCGCCTGATTCTGAAATGCCGTTGTGATTTGTATCTTGCCACAGGCGCAATCGGGAGAAGACACTGTCATGTTTGTTTATGACTCCGTCGCCATTCCCGCCACCCGTAGGTTTATCAAACTCCGCTAGAGCTAGAAATCCGTTCGGACGTGGTGTTAAAGGCTGCGGTGTATGACTACCGAATAGCTCTGAGCCGTTATCTATCGTACCGTTACCATTACGGTCAAGCGCAAGCCAGGAATCATCTGAATTAACGCCAGTCCAGCTTAAACGTCCGGCTGCTCCATTGGCGTCTAGGTCAAACTCGACGCCTCCACTCGTGTTAGTGAGGTTAAACCCGTTGCCTGAAACGTCTATTAAAACGGGAGTGCATTGGCAGTTCAGACAAGGCAAATCAGTCTCGTCACTAGGGGCGTCAGCGGCACTCTCGTCAGAGTACGAGCTTGCGGTGGTGCACTCAGCACCACCACAATACGTGTCCGTACAGCTTTTATAATTAAGGCCCCGGTCGCAATTGAAATCGCCAAATGTGCCTATGCACTTATATATCTTATTGTAAGCGTCGAAGTAACACCTCATACCTGCACACGTTCTGTTGAGGGTTCAACGCGTGAGCCGTCTCTTTCTTCTTGTATTTCCATGTTGACCCGTCATCGTAGTTAATCTCTCCCGCCATAATTTCCAATCGGTAATCTCCGCTCAGTATTCCGTTTTTTTCAAGCGGCTTGTAAATCTTGTTGAATTTGACGATGGGAAAATCTATGGTCTTAACTTCACCTGCAACGAGGCGGATTTCCACTAAGGGGCTGAGTCCCTCTAACAAAATAGCATCCGGGTTTTGCTCTTGAAAGATGAACCAACGGAATTTGAATGAGGCGATATTCTTATTGGTTCGATTCTTCACTCTTGCTCTTTTAATGAGAAGCCCCAGTTCCGAGTCGGTTGTGGCACTAAACACACAAAGGGGGAGAGATTCTGAGCCTGAATACGGCCCGCTTGATAACGCCCAGTGTCCAGGCGGTAAAGTATTATCCTCTGTTTGAGCGCGCATCTTGTTGTGTGCGGCAACTGCGGAGAGAGAAATAATAAGCGTGAGCATTAGTGTGATAGCTCTTTTCTTCATGACAATCTCCTTTGCTATTTGTTGGGTGGGAGAATTAGCAGGAGCGAGACTAGCCAGAGGAGTAAGGCTCTTGTTAATTCGTGGACGAGCGAAGATTACGCCTTTCACAATTGGCCTGTCAATCAAAATTTCCTTGCATATTACCGATCAAAAACCCCTTGCATGAAAATGGGCAACACTAGTATTCCATCAAGTTTCTTATTCTGCTCTCTGTTTCATCCGTCTGTTATGAAGTTCCACATTTTCTACCTACATCGCTAGAAGTATTCTTGGAAAAGAATGACGGTCGTATGCCCTATGTCAAAATTTCAGCTTCTCCATTTCCAACTTTGGCGCATCTGAGCGATAATCCTGCAAGATCATCGAGCAGCAAGGGGGCAAAAGCAAAGTGAGCGTCGCCGAGGTCGAAAAACCGAAGCCTACCGATTTTGAACTGGCACAAAAGTCTGCGGCTGGCGATATGGAGGCCTTCGAGGAGCTGTATCGTCGCCACTTCCGCCGCGTATACGCCATCAGTCTGCGCATGACCAACAACCCGGACGAGGCGGAAGACCTCAGCCAAGAGATTTTCATTCAGCTACACAGGAAGATCGGCAGCTTTCGCGGCGATTCAGCCTTTACGACCTGGCTGCACCGTTTGACGGTCAACCAGGTCTTGATGCACTTTCGGCGGCGCAAGAGTCGTCCCGAGTTCACCACCGAAGAGGGCGAGACTCCGATCCAGATCGTCCGGGGCACGGAGAACCAGAACAAGATGCCGGTGGTGGATAAGATCATTCTGGAGAATGCGATCAGCAAGCTGCCGCCCGGCTATCGCAGCGTCTTTGTCCTGCATGACGTGGAAGGCCACGAGCACGGCGAGATCGCCGAGATACTCGGAATCTCCGAGGGCACTTCAAAATCCCAGCTCCACAAGGCGCGGCTGAAATTGAGGCAACTAATCAGGGAGCAAGCCTCACTAAATTAGGTTCCGGCAGCGGTTCGGAAATCTAGCCATCTTTTACTCGAAGGGAATTTAACCGATGGAATGTGCGGAGAGCGTCGCGCTACTGAGCGAGTTTCGCGAGGGCACGCTTGATGAAATACTTCTCATGCAGGTTCGAGCGCACCTCGCCGAGTGTCCGCCGTGTATGGATGTCTTCGTAGACCTGGATGCGATTGTGATCGCCGCGACCGGGCTTCGGGGAGGGCAGGACATCCGCTTCCCGGACGAGACGGTGATCTGGCAACGCATGGGCATCGCCGGACGGACGACCCATTAGCCACCCCCTCAAACCTTCCATGCTCAAGTACCTGTGGTAACTTCATCAGACACGAGATCAAGGGGGAACGATGACGCGACTAGAGAAGTTGCAGCAGACCGGCATCCGCCGGACGGGCACACCCGCCGCAGGTTTCAACTACGAATTGGCCGACGGAGGCCGCGTCCGTGGCGAAGACATCAAGAGAATCAAAGCGCTGAAGATTCCTCCGGCCTGGACGGAGGTGGCGATAAATCCAAGCCCGGGTGGGACGCTGCAAGCCATTGGCCGAGATATGGCCGGGCGCTGGCAGTATCTCTACCACGAAAAACATACACGTCGTCAGGAGCAGAAGAAATTTGAGAGGCTGTTGAAGTTCGCCTCCGCGCTGCCCGCTATGCGAAGGACGATTGCGCGCCACATGGCGCAGCCCGGCATGGGGCGCGAGAAGGTCATGGCCTGCATCCTGCGCATTCTCTCGACCTGTTTCATACGCCCCGGAAGCCAGGTTTACGCCGCCGAAAACGGCAGCTATGGCATCGCCACCCTGCGCCGCAAGCACGTCAGGGTTGTGGGCGACACGGTCGTCTTCGACTTTCCGGGGAAGCACGGCCAGCCGCAGTACCGCGAGCTGTGCGACCGCAAGGTCGCGCGCATTGTGAAGCAGCTCATGGAGCTACCCGGCTACGAAGTCTTTAAGTACAGGGACGAGGCTGGCAATCTCGTCGATGTGAAGCGCCGCCACATTAACCAGTACATCAAAGAGGTGATGGGCGGGCAGTTCAGCGCCAAGGATTTCCGCACCTGGGCCGGGACGCTGATCTGCGCCTGCTCGCTTGCCAGGGCAGAGTCAGAGGTCAACGTGAATGGAAAGAGACCGGCACGCAAGAAGGCGTTGGTTTCGGCCATCAAAGAGGCAGCAGGGCATCTAGGCAACACGCCAGCCGTCTGCCGTTCCTCCTACATTAACCCTTCGGTTCTGAGCAGCTTTAAGAAGGGACGGGTCGTCAAGCACTATTTCACAGCGGTCGAGGAACTGGTCAATCGCAAGGTACACGGCCTGCATCCTTCGGAAAAAGCCCTGCTCAAGCTGCTCGGAGAGAAAGCGGCTTAAAATAATGATTTAGACGATAGAGAATGCGAAGATAGCTCGCAAAGATGAAGTTACTCTGCGAGCTTTCCGTCTTCCTCCTTCGCAACCCATAGCGTTTAATCATCCCTTTATGGACACGCTCCTCAAAAGGCTATTGCCTCAAAGCAGAAATCTGGTAGTCTTTTCCGTATCAATCCTTCTCTTCGGAAAGGCTGTGACCACATGAAACGCTGCCCCGCTTGCAACCAGACCTACACGGACGAGTCTTTGAGCTTTTGCATGAACGACGGCGCGCCGCTCCTCAGTATCGCCGATCCGCCGCCGACCGAAATTTATCGTCCCGGCCCATCGCAAGATAATTCATACACGCAGACACCCAACTGGTCGCCTACTCCGGCGGCATCGCCGCAAAGGTCTAGCGCGCTTCCCTGGATCATCGGCGGCGTTATCGCCTTAGTTATCCTCGGCCTCGCTTCAGTTTTCATCGTCGGCTTATTCATCGCACTATCCGGCTCAAGCAGCTCAAACAGGGCGGGCAGCTCGAATAACTCAAACTATGCGTTGAATAATCGGAGCAGTGACGACAATTCAAATTCATCGAATTCAAACGCCGCGCAACAAAACAGGAACGTGAAGACACTGGATGTCGCGGGAATCTGGGAAGGCACTTCCGATTCTTCCCCTGCGTCCCTCGTCATCCGTAAGAGCGAAGACAACTCGTACGAGGGAGTTGAGACGGCTGGCACGGGTAAGGATGAGATGCTCGTTAAGGTTGAGGTCAATCCTCAGACGAGGCGCATCACCATCAGAGAGGTGACCAAACTCAAGGGTACGAGCTGGAACCTGGGAACCAATGAGGGCACGATCTCAAGCGATGGCAGGTCTATGAGCGGGACGGCCAAAGATACGAAGAATAAGTCCTACTCGTGGTCGTTCTCTAAAAAGTAAGCTTTCAGTATTAGCAAATCAAGGGTCGTAAATGTCTTTTTGCGTCCTTTGCGAAACCCTTTGCGTTCTTTGCGTTTGAAAGCCTCTTTAAACGCAGAGGACGCAAAGGGAGAGCACGCAAAGGGCGCAAAGTGTCGCGCCTTTTCACGCAGCCGGGTGATCTCTCAAAACATGTTCTCGTAGTGGCGCGCGTCCTTTTGACGAGCGCGATAATCCTCCCAGTTGCTGGGGCTTGCTCCACCTATCCATCGGCGCTTCATCTCGTCGCGCCCGAAGACTCTGAAGATGAGGCTGAGCGGAACGATGAAGATTAAATAGAGCAGTCCCATAATGATCCGCGTATTGATCGCCCCGAGCACGCGCGCGAAGGCCATCCAGGCGGCTTCCACGGGCTCCAGGAGTTTCGGCGCGACGAGGGCGAAGAGCAGGAACGAGAGAGCGATGACGCCCAGCACGGTGGCGGCGCGCGTGTGATGACGATAGAGCGCAAGCAGCGTGAACGTGGTCGCGGCCACAGCCATCGTGAAACCGAATTTTCTTCCGTTCCTCTGCGGCTTCATAGCATTAATCGGGGACGAACTCCTGCCGCCAGTCGCCCGCTTCTTCCAACGCGGGCTGGGCGCGTTTGTCCAGAATGAAATCTTCCAGCACGAGATAGTCCATCTCTGTACGCATGAAGCAGCGGTAGGCATCTTCAGGCGTGCAGACGATGGGCTCGCTTCTCACGTTAAACGAGGTGTTGACGATGACGGGGCAATCCGTCAGTTCCTGAAAGGCTTTGATGATGTCGTAGTAGAGCGGATTGACCTCGCGACGGACGGTCTGGACGCGCGCCGAGTAGTCAACGTGCGTCACAGCCGGGATCACTGAGCGCGGCACTTTCAGCTTCTCTATCCCCTCCAGCTTTTCCGTCTCGGGAGCTTCGGCCAGCCGACGCTCGGGGCGCACGTCTGCGACTAAGAGCATGTAGGGGCTGTCCTCTTCCAGCTCGAAGTAACTACTGACCTGCTCGCGCAGCACCGAAGGGGCGAAAGGACGAAACGACTCCCTGTACTTGATCTTGAGGTTCATGATCGACTGCATGCGCGGTGAGCGTGGGTCGCCGATGATCGAGCGCGCGCCGAGAGCGCGAGGGCCAAACTCCATGCGCCCCTGCATCAATCCGATCACCTTCTCGTCGGCGATCAATTGTGCGACGCGGCGGGGCAGTTCCTTTCGCTCCACACGCTCGAAGGGGATACGGCGCTCATCTAGAAACGCCTTGATCTCAGACGCGCTGTAGGAGGGTCCCAGGAGCGCCCCCTTCATGCGGTCGCGGTAATACTCGCCGCCGCCGTTCATCTTGGGGAAGTCGTTGCGGGGGTTTCCGAAATAGCGATGATGGACGGCGAAGGCCACGCCGAGCGCGCCGCCCGCATCGCCCGCCGCCGGTTGTATCCAGATACGCTTGAACGGGCCTTCGCGCAAGAGGCGGCCATTGGCGACGCAATTGAGCGCGACGCCGCCCGCCATGCACAGGTTCTCCATGCCCGTCTCGCGCTGAACGTGGCGCGCCATCCTAAGCACCACCTCTTCGACCACCGTCTGGATGCTCTTGGCTAAATCCATCTCGCGCTGCGTGACGGGGCCTTCGGGTTGGCGCGGCGGCCCGAACAATTTATGGAAGGCCGAGCCCGTCATCCTCGCCGCGTGATGCGGGAAGATGAAGTAGCGCATGTTGAGCCGCAAGCTTCCGTCTTCATGTATATTGACCAGCTCGCGCCGGATCAAATCAACGTATTTGGGCTCGCCGTAAGGCGCGAGCCCCATCAGCTTGTACTCGCCCGAATTGACCCTGAAGCCCGTGAAGGCCGTGAAGGCAGAATAGAGGAGCCCCAGCGAGTGCGGAAACTTCATCTGCTTGAGGATCGTGAGGTCGCCGCCGCGCCCGACGCCGTAGCTCGCCGTAGCCCACTCGCCCACCCCGTCTATAGTCATCACCGCCGCCTCTTCAAACGGCGACGGGTAGAAGGCGCTGGCCGCGTGCGACTCATGATGGTCGCCGAAAAGGAGCTTGCCTTGATAGCCCAACTCCTTACGCAGGAGAGCCGGCAGGTTGAGCTTCTCCTTCAACCAGGTCGGCATGCCCTTCAGGTAAGAGGGGAATCCCCACGGCGCGAAAGCGAGATAGGTTTCCAGGAGCCGCTCGAACTTCACCAGCGGCTTATCGTAGAAGGCCACGCAATCTACATCCTCAACGCGTATGCCCGCCTCTGTGAGGCAGTAATCAACCGCCCGTTGTGGGAAACGATGATCGTGCTTGCGGCGGCTGAAACGCTCCTCCTGCGCGGCGGCGACAATCTCTCCGTCTCGCAGGAGGCAGGCCGCAGAGTCATGATAGTAAGCAGAGATGCCCAGTACGGTCGTCATAGAATCATCATTCGTGACTGGTGGATCGTGAGCTCGTGAACCGACAATATGCCCTTTATCTTAACCCTTAACGATCCACGATTCACGCCTAGAACAAGGTGTAAACGAATGGAGCAATCGCTGAGCTTTCAGCGATGACGATCAAGGCGGTTATCAGCACCAGGACGACGCAGAGCGGAAGCAGCCACCACTTCTTCTCCTGCTTGAGGAAAGAAAACAGTTCGCGAAGCAATGTCAGGATGTTCGACATAACATTATCTATGAACTTCGATTAGAAGATCGATTTCAGCAAATAGACCGCCCCGAGGATGCCGCCGCCGATCAATAACAGCAGGAGCAGGACGCCCGCAAAGACCGCCAGCTTAAACTTCCTGTACCGGTTCTGGTCTGGCGGCGACAAAGAACTCTGCGGGAAATAGGGAGGGGGTGTATAGGTTGCCATCCATCTCTCCTTGTTGCGGCCTGTTCTAACGGCCAGGGGCACTCAGGCTACGAGCGTTTGAGATAACATTCTAGCACGCCTGCGCCGCAAATGCGCAGACTTTCAAGTAGCGACCCGAGTTTCAACTCAACTCTCTGTGCAATCTCGGTGTTCTCTCGGGTCTGCGGTGGTGAATGATCTTCCACCTATACTCACCACCGCAGGCGCAGAGGACGCAGAGCGGGCACAGAGCGCAAATCAAATTAGGACACTGCCGACTTTCATCAGGAGCGTTTAATAGCAGACGCGCGATTCCAGTAGAAGAACGCGGCTGCGTCCGGGCTATCGACAAAGCTTCGCACCTCTTCAACGGCCTGTTGAATCTCTGCTGCTGTCGCCAGTTGGTGCGTCTCCAACTGATGCGCTGCGCCCAGGACATTCCCGATCTGGTTCTCGATCCAGGGGCGGAAACTGGGTTTGCCGGAATAGTGAATCTCAGGCTGAATGCTCAGCTCGATCTCCTCAAACCCGGCCTGCCTGAGGAGCGGCAGCAGTTTCTTCCCGATCAGGGCGTCTCCGCCAAGCTTCTCCTGCAACAGGGCGAACTGTCTCCACAGCGCATCGAAGCGCGGGCACTCCGGGTAGAATACGTTGACGAGGATGTTGTTCTCCTGAACGAAGACCTTACCCTTCGGCCTCAACACGCGGCGCATCTCCTTGAGGACTTGCAGAGGGTTGGCGACGTGCTCCAACACGTAACGACAGTAGACGACATCGAAACGGTCATCCTCGAACTCGAGGCCATGCGCGTCGCCCTGCAAGAAATGTAGATTAGGCTGGGAGCCTTCAACCTGCGCCAACTGCTCGGCGGAATACTCCACCCCGTAAACTTCCCCTTTTGTGACTTCCCGCGCGACCGCCTGCGCCAGCACCCCAAGACCGCTGCCGACCTCCAGCACCGCGCTCGTCTCAGTAAGTTCGAGGAAATCGACGAACGGCTGATTGGTCAGCTCGTTGAGCAGTTTCAAGCGCTCCTGCTCCGAACTCTGCGTCCCGTGAATGTAAGTCGCTTTCTGCATTAGTCCGTGGTCAGTGGTCCGTGGTCCGTGGTCAGTTGTATGTGCCTAATAAGCTGGCCGCCTGAAGATTAAGCTTTCAGCTCAACCTAAGCGAACAACTGACCACTGACCACGGACAGCCTTTTAATTTATAACCTCTATTGTATCTCCGACACGAATCATCTCGCCTTCTCTCTCGGCGATCAGATACTGCCCGAAAAGTACACCGTTATTCTTAGTGCGATACTGAGCCAGTGTCCTCAGCGGCTCAAGCCCGGTTCTCTCTCCCGTCTCCTGATCTATCGTCGGAATTTGACAGCGCTCACAGGGCTTGACGACGTGAAAGAGTGTCGTGCCGATACGAATCTTTCGCCAGCCGTCTTCCTCAAAGGCGCTTGAGCCTGTGATGACGAAGTTCGGGCGAAAACGGTTGATCGGAACTCTCCGGGCGAGACGCCCGTTCAAGTCCTGGAGCGAAGACTCTCCGAGCAGGTGAAAAGGATAGCCGTCGGCGAAACTGACGATGTCGCTTGTCCGTACGGCATACGAAGGATTGACCTCGCGCCGCGTCTCCTCCGTCATGTAGACCAGCCTGAGCGGTGCGCCTAGAAATCGGCTAAACCAAGCGTCTATGAATTCGCCTAACCTGACGGCCTCGCAGACGCTCCGCCAGATTTTCACAGTGACGGGCGCAGAAGGGTGCTTGAGGTGAAAAGGAATCAGCACAGGCTGCATGCCGGGGGCGAGGGCTTCGAGCCCTTCCTGTGTCACGCGAATGGAACAGAGCGCCATGCGCGGGTATTCTCGCTGGGTGATGAACGTACCCTCTTCATCAACGAGCAGCCACCTTCGATCATATTGCAGGCCGCGCGTCTCCACCTTCGCTTCTCGAAGTGCGATGCCGCCCAGTGATTTGATCGGATAGATATTGATGGCGCTCAAGACCGGATGCATATATGCCGCTTCCCTTCCTTCCCGACGAGACATTCAAAAGACGCACATATTCTAAATCAAGTTGCGAGATTATGGGACGTAAGCCTCACGCAAAGATGCAAAGGCGCAAAGAAAACATTGCTTCTTATCTTTGCGCCTTTGCGTCTTTGCGTGAGGCTCTCTCGCGCAAGAACTTTGAGTCCTTTCGTTCAAAATCGGTATGTCAAATTGGGCTTTAACACTTACTGGAACTTTTTCATCTGGCTTGCGTCAAATATTTTGACGTAACATGAGTGCCGACCGATCAATCTTCCCTGAGGGAAGTCTTCCCGGTTGATTCGAGCATCTTCAGCCTCAAGCGAGGAACGAAAGCGAAATGATTCACTTCAAGAGCACGATCTCTCTGCTGCTGGTTCTACAACTTCTCACGGGCGCAATCTCCCCTGTGAGCACACGCTCGCGCACGGCCAGCGCGAGCGAAGCTTTTGATCCATGGCGCGCACAGCGTACGGATGAAGAACAGGGGACGAAGAAGGGCTTGCAGTTTCGCTTGAGCGAGGGCAGCGAGCAGCCCGCGACTCAGACGCCCGTCACCCCTGCGCGAGCCGTGAGCCTTTCAGAGAGCGATGTGCAGAAGGTCTTGAGTCGCCTGCCAGCAATCAAGGCTGAAGATGCGGATGAGAAGGATTTCGCGCTTCGTGATCGTTCGTTGCCTCCGCCGCGCACGGGGAAGGTGATAGACGCAGCGTTTCCGCCGCCCGAGCAATTATCAGTGCCTGCGACGAGCGCTGGCACACTTGAGGTCTTGCGGTACACGCCGGAGGGAGACGTGTCCCTGGCCCCACAACTGAGCGTCACTTTTTCGCAGCCGATGGTCGCCGTCACCTCGCTCGCTGAGCTAAACGCACAGGACGTGCCCGTCCGTCTCGCGCCGCAGCCTTCGGGGAGATGGCGTTGGGTGGGCGCGAAAACGCTGCTCTTCGTGCCGGATGGCCGTTTTCCGATGGCGACACAGTATTCCGTGACAGTGCCCGCAGGCACGCGCTCGCCCGCAGGGGGAACGCTCGCACAGGCTCGGACATGGACATTCAAGACCCCTGCGCCGCAGGTCAAGACGACGTACCCGGATGGTGAATCGCGTGCGCGCGACTCCGTCATGTTCATAGAGTTCGACCAGCGCATTGATCCGGCCTCGGTCTTGCGAACGATCCACGTCTCTTCCGGCAAGAACGAATTGAAGACACGGCTCGCCACAGAGGCGGAGGTCTCGGCAGACGAGACCGTGCGGGAACTTGCCAATGCTGCCGAAAAGGGGCGCTGGGTGGCGCTGCGTGCGGTCGATAGCGTGAGCGGCGAGACGCGGGTTGCGCTGCCCGGCGATGCCACCATCACGGTCACCATAGGGCCGGGCACGCCTTCAGCCGAAGGGCCGCTCAAGACCTCTGCGGCGCAGGAGTTCTCCTTCCGCACCTACGGCCCCTTGCGCGTACGCGAGCACGAGTGCGGCTACGAAAATCGCTGCTCGCCCTTCGATTCCTTCGAGATCACTTTGAGCAACTCGCTCGACGAAGATGCGTTTGAGAAATCGCAGGTGCGCGTTGAGCCACAAATTCCCGGCATGAAGACGGAGCTCTACGGCGACAGGTTGAGCATAGAGGGCGTCAAGCAGGGGCGCACCGTCTACAAAGTCACACTCGACAGAAATCTCAAGGATCAGTTCGGCCAGACTCTCGGGCAAGATGTGACGCTCACCTTCAACGTCACATCGGCTGACCCGACGCTCAGCGCACAGGGCGGCGAGTTCGTCGTTTTAGACCCCTCGGCCCCGCCTCGCTTTTCCGTCTACAGCGTCAATTACAACACGCTGAAGGTGAGTCTCTACAGCGTTGTCCCCAGGGATTGGGATCAATATATCAATTACCTTCGGAGCGAGCGCGGCTATCAGAACAACGCTTCGGAGAAGCAGACGATACCGGGGCGACTGGTCTCGACCGAGAACGTGCAGGTGAAAGGAAAGCCTGACGAGTTGACAGAGACGCGCATCGACCTCGCCCCTGCGCTTTCCGGCGACTTCGGCCAGGTAGTCGTGCGTGTGGAAGCACCTCCCGCGCCTGCGCCCGCTCAGGCGCGAAAGCGCCAGCGCCAACGCGAGCGCGACACGGTCGTTTCATGGTTGCAGGCGACCGCCATCGGCCTCGACGCATTCGTTGACAACGATGAGCTGCTCGGCTGGGCTACTTCACTCAAAGACGGAAAGCCGCTCCCTGATGTCCAGATGACGATTCAACCTTCAGAGAGTGCGGGTGTGAGCGGGGCGGACGGGCTGGCACGCCTCGCCTTGAAGTCGAAGACGGGCACAGGCTTGAACCTGCTGGTCGCACGTCGCGGCCAGGATGTCGCCATCCTTCCCGAACACGTCAACTGGTGGAACACGGAAGGCGGCTGGCATAGGAAAGAGACCGACACGTTTTTACGCTGGTATGTCTTCGATGATCGCAAGATGTATCGCCCCGGCGAGGAGGTGCACATCAAGGGCTGGATACGTCGCGTCGGCGGTGGCCCGCAAGGGGATGTCGGCGCGCTCGATAATGCGGCACAAACGGTCGCCTACACGCTCATTGATTCGAGAGGCAACGAGACAGCGAAGGGGACTCTTGCTCTCAATGCGCTCGGCGGCTTCGACACTGTGCTCAAGCTGCCGAACACCATGAACCTGGGTCATGCGAGGCTCAAGCTGGATGCAGAGGGTGGGAGCGGAGCAGGCGGAGAACGCCAGTTTTACCACAGCTTTCAGGTGCAGGAGTTTCGACGCCCTGAGTTCGAGGTGACGGCGCAATCGAGCGAAGGGCCGCACATGGTCGGCGGCCATGCGGAAGCTGCCGTGACCGCCTCCTACTACGCGGGCGGTGGCCTCCCCAATTCGGAGGTGACGTGGCAAGTGACTTCGACGCCCGGCCACTTCACCCCGCCCAATCGCGGCGACTTCACCTTCGGCAAATGGATTCCCTGGTGGATCAGGCACGGCGACGATGAAGAGACCCGTACGCAGACGTTCAAGGGACAAACAGATGCTGCGGGCAAGCACCGGCTGCGTATAGATTTCGATTCCGTCAACCCGCCCCGCGCCTCCAACGTTAAGGCCGAAGCATCTGTGACGGACGTGAACCGGCAGGCTTGGACGGCGCAGACCAGCATGCTCGTCCATCCGGCTGACCTCTACGTCGGGCTCAGAAGCCCGCGCACCTTCGTGCAGCAGGGCGAGCCCCTGCTGGTTGAGTCAATCGTCACAGACCTCGACGGGAAAGCCATCAGGGGGCGCGACATACGCATGCGCGCAGTCCTCCTCGACTGGACATATGAGAAGGGCGAGTGGAAGCAACAGGAGACAGACGCGCAGGAATGCGTCGTGAAGTCGGAGATGGATGCGGTCAGGTGCTCGTTCCAATCGAAGGGTGGCGGAACGTATCGTGTGACCGCGACGATCATGGATGATCGCGAGCGGCGGAACGAGAGCGAGCTGACGCTCTGGGTCGCCGGAGGCAAGAGGCCGCCGAAGCGCGAGGTCGAGCAGGAGACGGTCGAGATGATCCCCGACCGCAAGGAGTATAAGACAGGCGACGTGGCGGAGGTGCTCGTGCAGTCGCCCTTCTATCCGGCGGAAGGCGTGCTCACACTGCGTCGCACGGGGCTGGTCAGCACCGAGCGCTTCAAGATGGACGGGCCGTCTTACACTTTGAGGATACCGATCAAAGAGGGCTACATCCCGAACGTGCATGTGCAGGTTGATCTGGTCGGAGCCGCCACGCGTACGGACGACGCGGGCAAGACGAACGATGCTCTGCCGAAGCGCCCGGCCTACGCCGAAGGAGAATTAAACCTGTCGATTCCACCGCTCGAACGCAAGCTCAAAGTGCAGGCGACGCCGCGCGACCAGAAGCTTGAGCCGGGTGCGGAGACGGTGGTCGCGGTGTCCGTGCAGGATGCTGCGGGGCGCGCTGTGGCGGGCAGCGAGGTCGCTGTGGTTGTAGTCGATGAGTCTGTGCTGGCATTGACCGGGTATAAGCTGGACGATCCACTCTCGGTCTTCTACGTCGAACGCGGCGCGGGCGTCGAGGATTATCACCTGCGCGAGAAGGTCTTGCTCGGCAACCCGGATGACCTGGCGCAGATGATGCAGCAAGGCGGTGGTGGGCCTGGTGGGGGTGCGTACAGCATGACATCGGTGGTGAATCTTGGAGCCGCTCAGCCTACGCCCGCACCTATGGCTAGGCGTAGGGCCAAGCGAGATGGGGTGCTGGGCGAAGCTGCTGCGGATGAGGAAAGCGCGGCGAATGAGGAGATTCGCCTGCGCGAGAACTTCAACGCGCTCGCAGTCTTCAAAGCCTCTGTGCCGACAAACGCGAGCGGGCGCGCAGAGGTCGCGGTCAAGCTTCCAGACAACCTGACGCGCTACCGCGTGATGGCCGTCTCGGTCGCGGGCGGCAAGCAGTTCGGCTCGGGCGAATCCTCTATCACGGCGCGTATGCCCTTGATGGTGCGCCCCTCCGCGCCTCGCTTCCTCAACTTCGGTGATCGCTTCGAGCTGCCCATCGTCGTACAGAATCAGACGGATGCCTCGATGGATGTAGACCTGGCGGTGCGCGCCACCAATGCGGAGCTGACGGATGGAGCGGGGCGGCGCGTCCGCGTAGCCGCCAATGATCGCGTGGAGGTGCGCTTTCCCATTTCTGCGGGACGTGCGGGCACGGCGCGCTTTCAGGTCGGCGCGGTCTCAGGGCGATGGGCTGACGCCTCGGAAGTTCAACTGCCCGTGTGGACGCCCGCCACGACCGAAGCGTTTGCGACCTATGGCGAGATAGACCAGGGAGCGATTGTGCAACCCGTCAAAGCGCCCACGGATGTCTTCAAGCAGTTTGGCGGCCTTGAGATCACGACCAGCTCGACGCAGCTTCAGGAGCTGACGGATGCCGTGCTCTACCTGGTCGCTTACCCTTACGAGTGCTCCGAGCAGCTTTCGTCGCGCGTGCTGGCGGTGGCAGCATTGCGCGATGTGCTCGCGGCCTTCGAGGCGAAAGGATTGCCAAAGCCTGAAGAGATGCAACGGGCTGTGGCGCGCGACATCAAACGCTTACAGGGGATGCAGAACACGGACGGAGGCTTCGGCTTCTGGAAGCGCGGCGAAGAGTCCTGGCCTTACGTCAGCGTTCACGTCGCGCATGCACTTCAACGAGCGAAAGAGAAGAAGTTCGACGTGCCAGCAGACATGCTCGAAAAATCCCGTGGCTACCTGCGCGAGATAGAGAAACGCATCCCGTCGGATTACCCGCCGGATGTGCGGCGCGCGATCCACGCCTACGCGCTCTACGTGCGTCACCGTATGAATGACAGGGACGCCGCCGGGGCGCGCTCTCTGGTACGTCAAGCGGGACTAGATAAGCTCTCGCTCGAAGCCGTCGGCTGGCTGCTCAACGTTCTCTCAGGCGACGCGGGATCGAAAGCAGAAGTCGAAGCTATCCGCCGCCACCTCAACAACCGTGTGACGGAAGAGGCGGCGACGGCTCACTTCAACACTTCGTACACGGATGGCGACTATCTGCTCCTGCATTCAAGCCGTCGAGCGGACGGCATCATTCTCGAAGCGCTGATCGGGGATCAACCCGCCAGCGACCTGATTCCTAAGATCGTGCGCGGTCTCCTGGCTCATCGTGTGAGAGGGCGCTGGGAGAACACGCAGGAGAACGTCTTCGTCCTGCTGGCGCTTGATCGCTACTTCGGAGCTTACGAAAAGGTGACGCCGGATTTCGTCGCGCGCGCATGGCTCGGCGAACGTTTCGCGGGCGGGCAGGAGTTCAAAGGGCGCACCACGGACACAGAGCGTATCAACGTACCGATGAGCTACCTGGCCGAGACGTCCGCGACACCTCAGAATCTAGTCCTGAGCAAAGAGGGGGCGGGGCGGCTCTACTATAGAATCGGGATGCAGTATGCTCCCGCGAGTCTGAAACTAAACTCCGCCGATTACGGCTTCACGGTCGAGCGCGTTTATGAGGCCATGGATGATCCGCAAGACGTGCGGCGCGACGGCGAAGGCACTTGGCACATAAAAGCGGGCGCGCGTGTGCGCGTGCGCTTGACTATGGCTGCGCCTGCGCGCCGTTATCACGTTGCGCTCGTCGATCCTATGCCTGCCGGATTGGAGGCAATGAATCCTGAGCTCGCCGTCACGGGCAGCGTTTCGAAGGATGAGAAAGAAGAGGCAACGACGCGCGGCTCGCGCCCTTGGCGTTGGTGGCGCACATGGTACGAGCACCAGAATCTTCGTGATGAGCGCGCGGAGGCCTTCACTTCCCTGCTCTGGGAGGGGGTTCACAACTATTCGTATGTCGCGCGCGCGACCACGCCGGGAACGTTCGTCGTTCCGCCGCCGAAGGCCGAGGAGATGTATCATCCCGAAACCTTCGGGCGCGGCGCAAGCGACCGCGTCGTCGTGGAATGAGCATTAAGAATCTCACCACAGAGGACGGGGATGATCCACGAAGCAACACGAATTAACACGAGAAGAGGGGCTCTTTCGTGTGGTTTCGTGTCGATTCGTGGATCGTCCTATGCCTTATTTTATTCTTCTCTCTGGTATTATAGCGGTTCTCAAACGGATGCGACTAAACCATACACCACCGCAGACACAGAGGGACACGGAGGAATCACAGAGGCTTGAATGTCCTTCTCCTCTCTGTGCATGCTCTGTGCTCTCTGCGCCTGCGGTGGTGAAGCTTGTGCCAGTCGCACTCAACTGCAAACGGCAATAGTGCCTTTGTGGTAAGTTGTTTTCATCGCTATTAAAGGGATGTAGAGAATGGCTGAGAAAAGCTTGCAGGAGACTTACGCCCCCGCAAACGTCTGCTTCGGGTGTGGCCCGGCGAACGAGAAGGGGTTACACATCAGAAGCTTCGTGCGCGGGGATGAGACGGTCGCCGAGTGGCAGCCGGAGCAGCAGTACGAGGCGTTTCAAGGGATGCTCAACGGAGGCATCATCGGAACGCTGCTGGATTGCCATTCAAACTGGGCTGCAGCCTGGCACCTCATGAAGCTGTCGGGCGCGACGCACCCGCCCTGCACGGTGACGGCTGATTACAGTATCAAGCTGCTCAGGCCGACCCCGACCAGCGGCAAGATAGAGCTTCGCGCGCGCGTCGTCGAATCAAAAGAAGACCGCGCCATCGTCGAGGCAGAACTGCTCGCTCAAGGGAAAACTTGCGCGACCTGTCGCGGCACATTCGTCGCAGTCAAGCCGGGGCATCCGGCTTATCATCGTTGGTGAATGAAGCAATAAAGTAGACAGTAGAAAAACCGCAGCGTCGTTTATATGACCTCTTATGATTAAGACGAGCAGCATTGTCCGCATCGCCGGTTTTCTTTCTACTGACTACTGGCTACTGGCTACTGTCTACTTCATTTACTCCTTCCATAAAGCTCCGTCATCTCTTTGAGACGTGCGCTCAAGTTGTCTGTCAGCGCCTGCGCGCCGTAGCGCCAAGCCCAGTTGCCGTGGGTCGAGGCTGGAAGATTCATGCGCGCTTGCGTCCCCAGCCCGAGCACGTCCTGGAGCGGGATGATGGCGACATCTGCGACCGAAGAGAGAGCGGCGCGGATGAAGTCCCAGTGAATCTCATGGCCTTCGGTGTGCAGGTATCTCAAACAGAACTGGCGTTCACGCTCGATCTGCCCTTCGTCGCGCGTTGATCCCTCTTTGGCCTGGCTATTGAACCAGCCGACGGTCGTGTCGTTGTCGTGCGTGCCTGTGTAGACGACTGTCCTCTGGATGTAATTATGCGGAAGGTCATGGTTACGCGGGTCGCCGCCGAAGGCGAATTGCAGGATACGCATGCCGGGCAAGTTGAAGTCGTCGCGCAAGGCTTCAACGTCAGGCGTGATGACGCCGAGGTCTTCGGCGATGATCGGCAGGTCGCCGAACGTTTGCCCCAGGGTCGTAAACAACTCGCGACCGGGCGTGTTGACCCAGCGTCCGTGCTCCGCCGTTTCATGGCCGCCCGGAATCTCCCAGCAGGCCGCGAAGCCTCGAAAGTGATCGAGCCGTATGACGTCGAAGATGTGCAGGGTCGCGCGTATGCGCTCGATCCACCAGCCGAAACCGTCGGCGCGCATGCGCTCCCAGTCGTAGATCGGATTGCCCCAGAGTTGTCCCGTCGCGCTGAAGTAATCGGGGGGCACACCGGCGACGACGCGCGGCTCGCCCCCTTCGCCCAGCTTGAAAAAATAGGGATGCGACCAGACATCCGCCGAATCGTAGGAGACGAAGATGGGGATGTCGCCGACGATGGTGATGCCGTGCTCGTGACAGTAACGCCTGAGCGCCGACCACTGTTTGAAGAAGAGATGCTGGTAGAACTTCTGCGCCTCTATCTGTTCGCGCAGCTCCTCTCGCGCACGATTGATCGCGTCCTCTTCGCGCCACACCAGCGCCGGTTCCCACTTGTTCCACACCGCGCCGTCATTTGCATCTTTGAGCGCGCGAAAGAGCGCGTAGTCATCTAGCCACGAAGCCGCCTGCTGGCAAAAAGACTCGAACTCCGTGCGCAGCTCTGTAGCGGCGTCGGCGGCTCTGGCCGTCTCTTTGAAACGCTCG
This sequence comes from Pyrinomonadaceae bacterium, assembly GCA_036386415.1. GTDB lineage: Bacteria > Acidobacteriota > Blastocatellia > Pyrinomonadales > Pyrinomonadaceae > DASVVT01. The sequence goes on along the minus strand of DASVVT010000041.1, from coordinate 5,143 downwards.
TAAGCACGAGCCAGCAGGTCGCTCTTGAGCTTGATGACGCGTTCGAAATCGACCTCCTCAGAAGGGAAAGCGGGAAGGCGCGCGATGTCGTCCTCCGAGAGTAGCCCATCATCGATGAGCTGCTGCGGGCTGACGAGCAGTGTGTTGCCCGCGAAGGCCGAAAAGCACTGGTACGGAGAATCGCCGTAGCCCGTCGGCCCGAGCGGCAAGACCTGCCACAATCGCTGCCCGCTCGCCGCCAGGAAATCTATGAAGGCGTATGCCTCACGTCCCAGGTCACCGATCCCGAACTTGCCCGGCAGAGATGTCGGATGAAGGAGAATACCGCTCGATCTTGGAAATCTCATGCTAGTCCCCTCTGGCTGCTGTCTTGACGTGGCTACGGAGCGCTCCTTAGCTTACCTTTACGCTTCAAATGAGGCAAAAGCGGTAGCGCTCATACCTCACGCGAATTAGACTTTAGCGGCAGAGCCGTAAGAGGCTGCGTTGGGATGTTATATTAGATATACTCAGGTGAAATCCATATAACTATCGAAAGGTGATTCGCATGACGGCTGTGAACCGACTGCGTGCAGACCCTCTCTGGTTTAAGGATGCGATCTTTTACGAGGTGTATGTGCGGGGCTTTTACGATTCGAACGCCGATGGGATCGGTGATTTTCGTGGGCTGACGGAAAAGCTCGATTACCTTCAGTGGCTGGGGATCAACTGCATCTGGCTGCTGCCGATGTACGCGTCTCCGCTCAAGGACGGCGGCTACGACATCGCAGACTATTACACGATGCTGCCGGAGTACGGGCAGCTTGAAGATTTCAAGAGCTTTCTGGAGGCTGCGCACGCGCGCGGGATTCGCGTCATCGCCGATCTGGTGATCAATCATACTTCGGATCAGCACCCCTGGTTTCAAGAGGCGCGACGCTCACCCGCCTCGCCTAAGCGCGACTGGTACGTCTGGAGCGAGACAGTGGAAAGGTACGCTGGCGCGCGTATCATCTTCACGGACACGGAGCATTCAAACTGGTCTTGGGACGAGGAGGCGCAGGCTTTCTACTGGCATCGCTTCTTCCATCACCAGCCCGATCTCAACTACGACAACCCGGAAGTCCAGCAGGCGATGCTGGAGGTGGTCTCGTTCTGGATGGAGATGGGACTGGACGGCTTTCGCGTCGATGCCGTGCCGTATCTCTTCGAGCGCGAGGGCACAAATTGCGAGAACCTGCCGGAGACGCACGCCTTCCTCAAGAAATTGCGCGCCTACACGGACGAGCACTACCCTGATTGTCTCCTGCTGGCCGAGGCGAACCAGTGGCCCGAAGACGTGGTCGAGTATTTCGGACGCGGCGACGAGTTTCACATGGGTTATCACTTTCCGATCATGCCGCGTCTCTTCATGGCGCTCCGTCAGGAGGATCGCCACCCCATTGTAGAGATTCTTGAGCGCACGCCTCCGATTCCGAACAACTGTCAGTGGGGGATGTTCCTGCGCAACCACGACGAGCTGACGCTCGAGATGGTGACGGATGAAGAGCGCGACTACCTCTATAACGAGTATGCGAAGGATCGGCGGATGCGTCTCAACGTCGGCATCCGCCGGAGGCTTGCGCCGCTCATGGACAATGGCCGTCGCCGCATAGAGCTGCTGCACGGCCTGCTCTTCAGCCTGCCCGGAAGCCCTTTCCTCTATTACGGAGACGAGATAGGCATGGGCGATAACATCTATCTTGGCGACCGCGACGGCGTACGCACGCCCATGCAATGGTCTGCGGATCGCAACGCGGGATTCTCCCGCGCCGACTTCGCGCAGTTATACTTCCCCGTCATCATGGACCCGGTCTACGGCTATCAGTCTGTCAACGTAGAGGCACAGCAGCGCTACGACAGCTCGCTCCTGAACTGGATGCGGCGCATGATTCACCTGCGCAAACGTCACACGGTCTTCGGTCGCGGTGATCTTCAATTCGTCAAGCCGGAGAACCGTAAGATATTTGCGTTCACGCGCGCCCACGAGAATGAAACTGTGCTCTGTGTCTACAATCTCTCGCGCAGCGCCCAGCCCGTCGAGCTTGATCTCAGTGCCCACGAAGGCGCGATTCCCGTGGAGATGATGAGCGGGACGGAATTTCCGCGCATCGGCGAGATGACTTATCAGCTCGCTTTCGGGGTGTATGGTTTTTACTGGTTCCTTTTGAAGAAGACGTGAAGCTGATGTAAGTTGGTCGCGGCTATCTCGATTCCATCGACTGCGATCAGAGGGGGGTTCTCACGGTGATGAGTTCAAAGACAGGCGCCGCCGACGGGCGAGTCGTCGTCGTTTCAAATAGATTGCCGCTGACGCTCAAGCGCGCGGGCGACGGGTGGCGTACGGAGCGAAGCACGGGCGGTCTGGCGACGGCCATGGGGCCGATTCTCGCGCGCAGCGAAGGGATATGGATCGGCTGGTCGGGCGAGGCATCGGGAGTACTGGACGATAAGCGGCAGAAGCTGCTTGATCGTTGGCGCGAGCGTGAGCGCTATATCGCCGTCGATATTCCACCTGCGACGGCTCATCATTTCTACGAAGGCTTTGCCAACCAGACCCTCTGGCCGCTGTTTCACCAGTTCCCCATGATGACCGAGTTCAATCCGGACGGGTGGAGAGCCTACGTCGAAGCCAACCAACTGTTCTGCGATGTGCTCGTCGAACACCTGCGCGAAGAGGACATCGTCTGGATTCACGATTACCAGTTGCTGCTGCTGCCGCAGCTTCTACGCCAGGCCGTGCCCGATGCGCGGATAGGGTTCTTCCTGCACATCCCCTGGCCGGCGGCGGATGTCTTCCGAATTCTCCCTCATCGTGAAGAGATACTTCAGGGGCTGCTCGGGGCCGACTACCTGGCGTTTCATACGCACGGCTACTTGCAGCATTTTCGCGCCTCGCTCCTGCGCATCCTCGGCCTTGAAAGCCAGATGGATCGCGTCGAAGTCGGAGGCCGCTTCGCGCGTCTCGAAGCGCTCCCCATCGGCATCGCGCCCGAGGAGTTCACAGACCTGCTCGATGGAGATGCTGCCACGTCAAAACATCTGGCCGAGCTAAGGCAACGCTTCACGGGACAGCAGATTATGCTCGCGGTTGATCGCCTCGACTACACGAAAGGCATACCCGAGAGACTACGCACGTTTCACCGTCTGCTCGACAAGTACCCGGAGCTGCGCGGGAAAGTCGTGCTCATACAGGTCGCCGTGCCGTCGCGCGAGCGCATTTCGAGCTACAAGGAGCTGCGCCGCGAAGTGGATGCGCTCGTCGGCCGTACCAACGGAGTTTACGGAACTGCCGGCTGGACGCCCATCGTCTATCTCAGAAGGGCGATCCCCAAGGCGGAGCTGGTGGCGCTCTATGCGGCGGCGGATGTGGGCTGGGTGACGCCGCTGCGCGACGGGATGAACCTGGTCGCCAAGGAGTTCATCGCGTGCAAGCGCGGCGAGAGCGGTGTCCTCGTGCTCAGCGAATTCGCGGGGGCTGCCGCCGAGATGGGCGAGGCGTTTCTCGTTAACCCCTACGACGAGGAGCGCACAGCAGATGTGCTGGAGCGCGCGCTCCAGCTTCCCGCCGCAGAGCGGCGCGAGCGTATGTCCGCGCTCTTCAGGCGCGTGCAGCGCAACAACGTCTTCGCCTGGGGCGAGCGCTTCCTCAATAATCTATACCAGGCGGCAGCCGACCGTTCAGACCGTCCCTCGGACAAGCCTGAGCCGCTGCCCGTCGCTACCGTCGTACAGGCTTATCGAGAGGCACAGAGCCGTCTGCTTCTGCTCGATTACGACGGCACGCTCGTGCCCTATGCGAATCGCCCGCAGGACGCCTCGCCTCCCGCGAGTCTCGTCAACAGGTTGACGAGACTCGCCGCTCATCCGGCCAACTGCGTGGCTTTAGTCTCAGGCCGATCCAGAGCGGACATCGAAGCGTGGTTTGGCCGTATTCACGGTCTGTGGCTCGCCGCCGAGCACGGGGCGATCATGCGCTCTCCTGACACGAAGAAGTGGGAGACTCCGCGCCTCAATTACCCCGTCGACTGGAAGGCTCAAATCTATCCTGTGCTCGAACACTTCACAGACCGTACGCCCGGAAGCTTCATAGAGGAGAAGGAATACTCTCTCGTCTGGCACTACCGTATGTCCGACCCTGAGTTTGGCGAATGGCTTGCTAATGAACTGGTCGCCAATCTCGAAGAGATGCTCGCCCATACGGAGTTGCGCGCAGTCCGTGGGGCGAAATCCGTGGAGGTGCGTTTGATCTGGGCCAACAAGGGCGAGTTCGTCAAAAGGATCAGCGAGGTCTGCCCCGATCAGCAGTTCCTGCTCGGAGCCGGTGATGATCGCACCGACGAAGAAATCTTCGAGCGCTTGCCTGCTGACGCCTGGACGATTCACGTTGGCCGCCGCCGCTCGCTCGCGCGCTTTCAATTGCGTGACCACGCTGACATGTGGAACCTACTCGAAAGCTTTGCCGAAGCCGATTCAAGTCCTGCGTTTGACTCACTCGCTGCGAAGGCAACGGCAAGCTTTGAAGGGTAATACCAAGCTGGAGAACAAAAGAAGGTCAATGATGATCTACGAAGTCACACGAATGAGCACGAAAAGGCTTATGTTTCGTGAGACTTCGTAGATCGTTCCCTGACCCTATGGTGAATTACCGCCGGATCACACCCAACTGCAAATCGCTATAGGTATAACCTGTTTGGAAAGCATTACCCACAGATGCCGGGTGGATAAACTCTTGTCAGGTTTTGATTAGAGAATGCCCCTCAGACTCAGATTGAGCTGCTGTGGCAGTGGAACACTGTGCGACTAGATGTTCTAATGCGATATACCAATTCAGAGGTGCAGCTCTTCTCCTAGAGCGGTATTCAAATGAATGTCAGACAAGGATAAATTTGTAGGGGCAGGGACAAGTCCTCTGCCCGCTTTTGCTGTGAGCGGGCAGGGACAAGCCCTGCCCCTACAGTTCTATACCCGATTGAAAATTGCTCTAGTACTCTGTCACATCTGGATTGATGGGTAGAGCCGCTTCAGCTTAATGCGCGCATCTGCGGTCGTGAACCGCCAGTCCACGCTCGCCTCGCCGCTGTTGCGCACTGTAGCCCACGCCCCGACTTCTCGCCCTAACTCC
>DASVVT010000040.1:0-80943 GCA_036386415.1 Pyrinomonadaceae bacterium | reverse complement strand
CGTTACAGTCCATCTTCAAGCGTATCCTCCTGCGCCGCAAGCCTCTCAACATGTGGGTCAACTTAGCGACCAACCTCTATTACTGGTCGAAAGTCAAACGCGGCATCCACACAGTCTACTTCGGAAAGAATTGAGCGATGGAACCCGTACACCTCAGCATACACACTCTCCCCGCCCTCGCCGCGCGCGACGAGTTGTTGTCTGAAGCCGAGCGTGCACAAGTTGCGACTCTGGGCTTGCGAGGGCGTCGCCGCAGCGAATGGATACGTGGACGATTAGCTGCGCGCCGCGCCTTGATTTCAAGGTTCGGTGAGACGGCCACACACCTGAGCCTCCTGACTGAAGCAGATGGTGCGCCGCGCCTTGAAGGCAAGACAGACAGCGCCGTATCACTTTCGCATGACGGCGACTATTTTGCGATCGCGCTTGCGGACGGGGGCGTGATGCGCGTCGCAGTTGATATATGTCTGCAACAACATGAAGCCAGATTACAGCGCATCTTTTCGCGCCTTGCCGTGCGCGGCGTGAAGTTGGACGTGGTCGCCGGATGGGCAGCGCTCGAATGCTTTCTCAAACTGCGGCGTCTGGGTGTTGCAGCGCTCCTTAACACCACTTTGACGCTGGCGTTGAGCGCCGATGGCATCAGAGTCTCCGCCCTCGGCTCGACCGCTTCCTTTTCGCTCTTAAGACACCCTCAGTTTGTCGTGGCATGGGGAGGAGAGCCAGCTTGACGTATCTCGTAGCCTCCGCGTTGAAAAACGATCTGGCCGCCATACGGCAGGCATCGCCTGAGATGTGGCGACAGGTGCGTCGTTACAACCTGCCCGTGCAGCTTGCTCTGGCTGCTGCCGGTGAGGTGACAAATGCGTCGTGCGACCCGTCGGCACTGGCGGTCGTTTCGCTCGCGCCGTGCCAGCCCGGCTCGGCTGACCTGTATCGTTGGGGGCAGGTCGTGACATCAGGCATGGCCCAGGGCGATCTGGGCGACACACGTATGAATCCGACCCAGACGCTTCATGCGGTTGATAACCTGGCGATGTCTGCTTTCGCCATCAGTCAAGGCAATCAAGCTTATTGCCTCGGGCTCGGCGGCGCAGCAGGGCAGGCTTGGGCCGGACTTGAAGCGGTTCAGGAGAGACTCGCGACAGGTCAAGAAACGGAAGCACTGCTCATGGCAGGCGATCAGGACTGCGCTGAAGACGGGGCGTCAGGCATCGGCATCGCCCTGCTATTCTCTGCCTCTCCGAGGCCATATACCTTGCGCGGCCAGTTGGTGCGGCTCGTCGCCGTCGAGCGCGAGCGAAGGCCGCACGCGGACGCATGCGTGCCGCACGCGGCTGTCGGGCTATGTAGCCTCCTCTCGGCAATCGCAGAGCACGCGGGCGGGCGTCTCACGTATGAAGTGCCGCTGGAATATTCTGACGGAGTTGACGCTGTGAGGGTCTTGATGGAGGTCGGGCGATGAACGCCGAGCGACGCGTTGTTATCACAGGAATGGGTGCGCTCTCTGCGCTTGGCGCGACGCCTGAAGAGCTATGGAGGGGGTTGCTCGATGGGCGCTCCGGCATCGGTAGAGTATCTCATCTGGTGAGGTCGGGAATCAGCGTCACGACAGGGGGCGAGGTCAGAGCTGTGGCTCACGACCGTATCGACCGCGACCGTGAGATTGCCCGACGCGCCATTGCTGACGCGCTCCTGGCTGCAAACTGTGACGCGGCTCAGTGCGGCTTCATCTGGGCCACTGGCCTGGATACATTTCAAGCCGGTTCAGATGGCTTTGTTCATCGCTCGGCGGGTCTGTGCTTCACAGAACTGGCGTCACGTTTCGCCAATCCTCGGCGCATGATCGCCGCCGCGTGCGCTTCAGGTACGCAAGCTGTCGGCGAAGCGTTCCGCCTCATCCGGCATGGGCGGGCGGAGATGTGCATCGCGGGAGGCTCAAGCGTGATGCTCACTCCGTTTTATCTTATCGGGTTCGCGGGGCTACAAGCTGTTGCCGTCGATGCGGACGGCGACGAGCCGTCTGCGTCTTGCCGTCCTTTCGACCGGCGGCGTAAGGGCTTTGCGCTGGCCGACGGCGCGGGCGCGCTGGTGTTGGAAACACTCGCCGGGGCAAGACGGCGTGGGGCGAATGTGTTGGCCGAAGTCGTCGGTTTCGGTATGAGTCAGGATGGGTTCGACCTCAACCGCCCGTGCGACGACGGTGCGGGTGCGGAGCTTTGCATGCGCCGCGCACTCGATGATGCCGCACTTGAGCCGCACGCGATTGACGCGGTTAATGCTCACGCCACCGCAACTTTCCTCGGCGACCTTGCTGAAGCCACAGCTCTTCGTCAGCTCTTAGGCACGGATTGGAAGCGCACTCCCGTTTCCGGTGCCAAAGGCGCAATCGGGCACGCGATGGCCGCGGCGGGCGCTCTTGAAACAATCGTCGCCGCTTACACGTGTGCTACCGGAATCGTGCCCCCGACAGTCAATCTGGACGAGCCGGACGAGGGGTGCGAGCTGGATCACGTCATCGGAGAGCCGCGAGACGCTGATGCGCGAACCGTACTATCCGTGTCATTCGGCATGGGCGGACAGAATGCTGCCATCGTCCTGAAGCGAACATCTCTATGACGACATCTACGGACTGGGGACAGAAGGGGCAGGTCATTGTTATCACGGGCGCGACAGGTTATCTCGGGCGCGCGCTCGCGCATGGGTTCAGTGATGCGGGCGCAACACTCTTTTTGAATGGGCGCAATCAGGAAACACTTGATGCTCTCGCCGCAGAGTTGTCCGCTCCTTCGGAGAGTGTGCACACATGGGCGGCAGACCTGACCGAGAGCGACGCGGGTCAGCGTCTCATCAGTACGGCTCTTTTGAAAACCGGTCGTGTTGATACGCTCGTGCTCAATGCCGGAACGCTCGCCGACGGACTCGTCGCGGGACTGACGGATGATGAGATGGGAAAGGTTTATGAGCTTAACCTGTTGAGCACATTCCGCACGCTGCGGGCTGCGTTGCGCCCCATGATCCTACAACGCAGCGGCCAGATCGTCGTCGTCTCTTCTACGGCGGCACAAAGACCCGGAATAGGGCAGGGAGCTTATGCCTCTTCAAAAGCGGCGCTGGAAGCTCTCGTGAGAACCACCGCGCGCGAGACGGCTGCGCGTGGGATTCGTGTGAACGGGGTCGCGCCCGGAATTCTTGCCGGAGGAATGGCGATGCGTATCCTCGATGAAGCGGCGGAGCGCGCGGCACAAATGATTCCGATGGGACGACCGGGCGAAGCCAGCGAGGTCGTGCCTGTCATTCTGTTTCTCGCCTCGCCTATGAGTTCTTACGTGACGGGACAGATATGGTCTGTTGACGGAGGATACACGGCATGAGCGATCAAGGCGTTTCCGCTGAAGTGGCAGCCCTCATCCGGCAGACTCTTGCGCTGGAGGAGTCTGAGCCTCTTCTACCGGAGCAACTCCTCTTCTACGACTTGAGCTTCACTTCGCTGGACATGCTTGACTTGCTGTTTCGTCTCGAACAGCGTTTCGACATCAGCATCCCTGAGGGAACCATCTATAATTTGGCGCGTGGTGAGATGCCGGACAGCGAGTTTGCGGAAAGCTCTGTACTCACAGCCGTGGGGCGCGAGCGATTGATGGCGCTGCTTTACGACTCACCTCCGCAAATCTTTCCTGCGCGCATTCATATCACGACCTTGCCGCGCTATTGCACAGTCGGTGCCATCACACGGCTCGTTGAACACAAGCTGGCGAGAGCGTGAAATATGTTTGAAATGATGCGCTCAATCATCACAGACACCGAGAGCGGTCTTGCACAGGGGACGGCCATTGTGACGGCTGATTGTCCTCTCTTCGCAGACCACTTCCCCGGCGCTCCCTTGCTCCCCGGTTCGCTCCTCATCGAATTGGCGGCGCAAGTCGCAGGGCCGCTGGCGGAAGAGACAATCTGCTCGCGCCTCGGACTTGAGCGCTGGGCTATGCTCGGCATGATCCGCGACGCGAAGTTTCTGCGGCACACGCCGCTTCCCGCCGAGCTTCTTATCACAGCCGAAGTGCGCCGCGCCGAAGCCTCGACGGTCATCGTTCAAGTGGCGACCCGTGTGGGCGAGCAAGAGGTCTTACGCGCTGAGCTATGGATGATGATGCTTGAGGCTTCACCCGAATGGGCTGCGGCCATCACCGCGCGTCGTGAACGTGTAGCAAGGTGGAAAGGAGCCGCGTCATGAAACTACACCAGCAGGCGCACGCCTTGTCGCAGCTCGATGCTTTTTTCGTAGCCTATCAGGAGCGCACCGGAATCCTCATGCAGCACGGTGTCGAGGTCGAGGTCAAAGGAAAATTGCAGCGCGACAGACTTGAACAGGTTCTGGCATATCTCGTCGGTCGCTGGCCTAGACTCGGCCAGACGCTACACAAGGGTTTGATGGGACTACACTGGCGCGGAGAATGCTATGTGGAAAAGATGCTGCAAGTGGCTGACGAGAGCAGCGCCTTAGCTCGTTGGAGAAATCAGCCTCTAGACCCTTTTCGCGAGCCGCCGTTCCAATTGCTCTACCTGCCCGGCCTAGAGCGCAGCACGCTGGCTTTTCGCGCGCATCACTCTGTGGCTGACGGCGAAGCGTTCAGTCTCATCTGCGCAGAGGCGCTGCGCATTTTAGCGTTGATGGGCGGCGGCGCGCCTTTGCCACGGCCTGAGATCGCCGCCAAGCCCAGGCTCACGAAAATCATCTCTCCCGCAGTGCTTTTGCGTCAGAGGAAGTTGCCAGGGATGTGGCGCTACATGCGCTGGGTGGGGACGGAAGCAAAGGCCGGGCGGAGCATGACTTTGAATATGTGTGCGCGCGAGCCGGGACAGATAGCGACATGTGAGAGGTGGCTCGATGAGACGGATTTCGACGATCTCAGGCAGCGGGCCACCTCTGCCGGGGTTACTTCTGCGTGGTTATGCGCGGCTGCATGGGTGCGTGCCATAGGCGCCTGGAACTGCTCGCGGGGCATTGCCACAAAGGGACTCGTTTCGCTTGAAGTACCCGTGAGTTTGCGTCCCAGGCGAAGCCTTGAAGATTATGTCGGCAACTTCGTTTCGCCGCTAATTCTCTTCGGCGACCCGGCACAGCCGCTTGAAAAGATCGCCATCGGACTGCGAGAACAATTCAAGACACGACTGCGACAGCGCTCGCATCTGGGCGTGCCTTTATTTACTGCGCCCGCGCGCTTCTTGCCGTGGCCGTTATTCCGGCGGCTCGCTGTCAATCAAGCTTCGACCGGATTTGCCACGAGTCACTTCACATGGTTGGAACAGAAGACGAATGATAAAGAATTTTTGACCCTCTCAAGAGGCGCGTTTCAACTCTTAGACTTTCATATTTATACGCCTGTGTGCCTGCATATGGGCGCGGCGCTGGCAGTAGTTCCTTTTGCAGGGAGCGCAAAGCTCGTCTTGACCTATCGGTTGACGGCATTCTCCACGGCGGACGCCCGGTCGCTGCTCGACATGATAGATGCAGAACTGCAAGGCGAGCAACGCAAACACAGACAGGCTGTCGGATGAGCATGGCAAGAGCAGCAAAACATGTAATCATCATCGGGGCTGGCCCGGCGGGCTTGGCGGCGGCCGTCTGTCTGGCAAGGCGCAAAGTCCCCTACACGCTGCTCGAACAAGGGTCGCTTGTATCAAGCGCGCTTCGTCAGGTTGACCCTGACATGATCTTACTCTCACCAACCAGCTTATCCTTGATGCCCGATATGGAGCGCCCGCCGGGAGACTCCGAATACCTCTCCTTTGGAGCACTTGTGGCGGCGCTCGAACACTATCAGGAGAAACATCACGTACAAATTGTCAACGACGCTGAGGTCGTATCCGTAGCCCATGATGGCGGAGCTTTCACGGTTCATTATCGTGGTCAGGACGAAGCTGAACATATCCTGAAGGGGAGCCACATCATTAACGCCACGGGCATCATCAGCCACCCGCAACTTCCGCCGGATTTCAAGCCCGATGAGTGTTCGTTTAGATGGATGCATAGCATTAAAGCGCGTGCTTCCGATCTCGCGTTGGCGAGCAGAGTCCTGGTGGTCGGCGGCGGGGCTTCGGCTGCCGAGGTGCTTGAGCGCTGGCTCGAAGTGCGCTCCGAGGATGCTCACGCGTGGCTCTCAATCCGCTCGTCTCTGGTAGCCGTCCCGCATTGGATTTTCGGGATAGACATACATTATCTCGTCTGGCTGCCGGAGCAGTTGCCAACCTGCCTGACCGGGTGGCGGAGCGGGAGATTGCATGAGCCGATGACAGGTCTGACAGTCCCACGGGCGATAAAGAAGGGTCTGATTACACAAGTCCCCGCCGTGAAGAGCTATCACGGCGACACAGTGACCTTCAGTAATGGTCAACAAGTCCGGCCAGACCTTGTCGTCTTCTCGACAGGCTTTCGCTATGCGTCAGAGCACATAGGCCAATTGGTGGATTACGACCCGGACAAAAGGCCGCTGGTCAAAAACTGTGAAAGCACGCGCACGCGCGGTCTCTACTTACTGGGCTTTCGATTCGGGCGCACCTTCGCTTCCCCATACCTGCGCGGCATCGCCCGCGATGCGCAGTACGTGGCGGAGCGAATCGCAAGAGAAGGCGAGTAATCGCCCACAGAGAGGATTCCATGAAGGCCGTACAGGTAGATGCCTTTGGCGGGGTTGATGGTCTGCGGGTTGTGGAGCGCCCGAAACCTTTGCCGCGCGAAGGCGAAGTTTTGGTACGTGTCGCGGCCAGCGGGCTTAACTATTCGGATGTGATGCAGCGTGAAGGACTCTATCCCGGCGGGCCTAAGCCGCCTTACTTTCCCGGTATAGAGGCAGCGGGTGTGGTCGAGTCGGTCGGGACGCGAGCACACGAGCCGACACTGCTCGGCTCACGTGTCGCCTGTATCACTCAGGGCGGCGCGCACGCGGAATACGTTATCGCCGAAGCACGCGCGTGCATCCCCTTGCCCGACGAGCTCTCTTTCGTTGAGGGCGCGGCCTTTCCAGTCCAGTACCTGACGGCCTATCACGCGCTCCTGACCGTAGCGCGCGCGGCTCAAGCAGAGACGATACTCATCCATGCGGCGGGCGGAGGGGTCGGCACTGCCGCCGTGCAGATCGCCCGGCTGCTCGGCCTCAGAGTTATAGGGACAACGTCAACGAGCGAGAAACGCAGCCGCATACTTGAACTCGGCGCAGAGTGTGCGGTCGGTTATGAAGAGTTTGAGGTCGCGGCGCGCGAGTTTACGGGCGGGCGCGGGCCGGACATTATTCTCGACACGGTCGGCGGCGACGTGCTGCGTCGTAGCCTCGCGCTCTTGCCGCCGCTCGCACGTCTAGTCCTGCTCGGTCTCGCCAGCCGCGAGGCTCCGGCCATAGACACTGTGAAACTCCTCTTCCGCTCGCAGGCCGTACTCGGATTTCACCTGAGCGCGATTTTTGAGCGCCGCGAGCTGACGCAGGCATCAATCGAACAGTTGTTAAGGTGGATTGGCGAGGGCAAACTCAAGATACAGGTCGGGCACACGCTCCCGCTCAAGGAAATTCGACAAGCTCATGAGCTACTTGCCAGCCGTCAAAGCTACGGCAAGGTTGTGCTGCTCCACTAAGCTTTTATTCTCGGCGCGTCAATAGCCTGGTTGACTCCATAAAGGAACCATCATGAAGCACAATTATTCGGTCTCCGATTATCTGCATTTCGGTCGTATGTACTGGCGCAGTCGTCGCCGTCACAAGGCTTGGGGTAAACAGTATGAAGCGGCGCTGAGCGATGGGAGTTTCAAGCTGCCTACAGCCGCCGTAGTCCAGCTCTTGCCGACAGAAGCATGCAACCTGCGATGCCAGATGTGCAATCAGTGGGGGGAGAACGGCTATTTCCTTCAGGGTGTACGCAAGGCTCAGCACATGGAAAGCTCAGGACTGACGAAACTGATGCGCGGCCTGTCACCCGTAGATACATTGATCAGTGTCCACGGTGGAGAGCCATTCGCCTACAAACACACCAACACCTTGCTTGAGCTTTTGCGTGAGCAACAGTTCGATGTGATCTTTACGACTAACGGCACGCTTCTCGACCCACATCTTGAGAGCCTCGCCCGCATCAGAAATCTTGCGTTCCTCTTATCAATTGACGGTGACGAAGCAACGCATAACAAGATTCGCGGCGCAGGCAGATTCCAACAAGCGAAGTCTGCGATGGCGGAGTTGTTCGACCTCAAGCGCAAACTGAAGATGCCGCTGCCTCTGCTTGTGATGAGTATCGTGGTCTGTGAATGGACGACCGCCGTGCTTGAGAAAGCTTATGAGGTGGCCGCCGAGTTTAATGCCTTCGCTATTAACTACAACTTTCGATGGTTCCTCACGGAAGAGGTTGGACAAAAATATGAGGAGCATTTGAAAGAGCAGTTTGGCTTGAAATCCTCCGGCGCATGGCGCGGCTGGCTTTCAGATAGCCATGACAAACATGATTACGGAAATGTCGCACAGGCTCTCAGCCACGTGCTTCATCAGAAGAGAGGCCGCATCCTTCCGCCGTATGTGATGACTACTCCGAGCCAGCTTCGCGGCAAAGACTATGAGACTTACTTCACAGACTACCTCGACACGTTCGGTAACGAGAGCTGCTTCATGCCCTTCTACTGGGCGCGCGTGCATGCCAACGGCGATCTCATCTACTGTCCCGGCCATCCTGACATCATCGTCGGCAACGTCTTTCGTGACGGCTTGATGGAAGCTTTCAATTCCGAAATGTCCGTTAAGTTCCGCAAGCACATGCTGACGAATCGCCTTCCGATATGTAACCGTTGCTGCGGCCTGTACATGACCAACCCGGCGCGCCCGTATGAGCAGAAGGCGCGGCGCAACCTCGGACTTCCTAAAGAGGTCACAACACACTGGCCGTAATCATCACGAAAGGAGTAGCTGATGCTCGTTTTGACCGCGCTTTTTCTCGTCACCTGTTTTTTAGCCTATATCAATGGCGCTAATGACAACTTCAAGGGAGTGGCGACACTCTTCGGCAGTGGTACGACCCCGTACGGCAGAGCGATTTGGTGGGCTACTCTAACCACCCTGTCCGGCTCTATCTGTTCCATCTTCCTGGCCGAGGCGCTGGTGAGGAATTTTTCGGGCAAAGGACTCGTGCCTGAAGCCCTGACGGCTTCTCCGATATTCCTGCTGGCGGTTGCCGCGGGGGCCGGATTAACTGTCATGCTGGCGACCTTCCGGGGGTTTCCCATCTCAACGACACACAGTCTGACGGGAGCTTTAGTCGGCAGCGGTCTCATGGCCGTGGGGACATCTGTTAATTTCGCCAGTCTCGGCAGCGCCTTCTTCCTGCCCCTGCTCTTCAGCCCTATGATCTCTCTTTTGCTGGGACTGATTGTCTACAGGCTCGTCCGCTTCTTCGAGACTCAACCCGTGTTAGAGGAAGAAAGCTGTATCTGTGTCGGAGAAGTCGAGCAGTTGACCGGCGCTTCACAAACGGCATCTGTCCTCGCCATGGGTCGCGTCGTGTTGCCGGACTTGAGCGTAGCAAGCGTGGCCGATTGCGCTGAGCGTTACCAGGGGAAGATGCTGGAAGTAAAGAGTCAAAGAGTGCTTGACGTGTCCCACTTCATCAGCGCGGGCAGCGTATGCTTCGCAAGAGGTTTGAATGATACGCCTAAGATCGTCGCCCTCCTGCTTGTCGTCAGGGCGCTGGGGCTTGAGTGGGGAATGATCTGCGTCGCTTTGGGCATGGCTCTCGGCGGGCTGCTGAGCGCCCGCAGGGTGGCGGAAACGATGAGCCGGAAAATCACGCCGCTCACACGCCATCAAGGACTCAGCGCCAACTTGGTGACCGCCGCCTTGGTCATCTTTGCGAGCCGTCTGGGGATGCCTGTCTCAACTACACACGTCTCTTGCGGTTCGCTGTTCGGCATCGGCTTGATCACAAAGCAGGCTAACCTCCGTGTGGTGACGGAAATATTGTTGTCATGGCTGATCACCCTGCCCGTCGCGATGATACTGGGAGGCGCGGTCTACTACGTCTTAACTGTAAGCTGAAAGAAGAGCCAACGCAGTCCGCGTGTAGCGTACAGACCATTGAGCTTGACGGCAGGCAACGCGCCCCCACTCTCAAACCAGGAGTACGAAAATGAGTTTTCACTACCAGCTTGGAGACTACTGGCACTTCGGTCGGATGTTTTGGCGCACGCGCCGTCGCCATCAGGTCTGGGGGAAGCAATTCGAGGCGGCTGTTCGTCAGGGAAGCTTCAAGTTGCCGTCACCCGCAGTCGTCCAGTTTATTCCGACGGAAGCTTGCAATCTACGTTGCCCGTTCTGCAATCAGTGGGGGGAGAACGGCTATTTTTTGGATGGTACGCGCAAGGTCAAGCACGTAGATGAGTCTGCGCTGGTCGAGCTTGTCAAAAGTCTCTCGCCGAAGGCTTCACTCATTAACATTCACGGCGGGGAGCCTTTCGCTTACAAAAACATTGATGCGCTGCTTGAGGTTTTGGGGGAGCGCCATTTCGATGTCCTGATTACCACTAACGGCACTCTCATGAAAGACCATCTGGAACAGGTGGCACGCATAAAGAACCTGGCGTTAATTTTATCGGTTGACGGCGATGAGGAGTCGCACGACAGGGTTCGTGGTAAAGGGAGGTTTCAGCAAACCAGGGAAGGGATAACGGCGCTGTTCAATCTCAGACGCAAGATGAAGATGGCGCTGCCGCTGGTCATTATGAGCATCGTCGTATGCGAATGGACTACTGACGTGATCGAGAAGGCTTTTGAAGTAGCCCGCGATTTCGGCGTCTTCGCACTCAACTATAATCTGCGTTATTTCATGCCGGAAGAGGCAGGGTTATCCTACGAAAAATATCTGCACGAGCATTTCGGCATAGAAAAGTCGTCCGGGGCATGGCGTGGCTGGATTGCCCCGAAGCATGAAAAACATGACTACCGGGAGGCGGCGCAGAGGCTCAATCAACTGCTCCGTCGGAAGAGATTCAGGCTCTTACCGCCTTACGCGGTCGCCGGCCCGAATCACCTGCGCGGCAAAGATTTCGAAGAGTGGTTTACTGATTACTCCAATACGTTCGGCAACGAGAGCTGCTTCATGCCCTTCTACTGGGCGCGCGTGCATGCCAACGGCGATCTCACCTACTGTCCCGGCCATCCTGACATCATCGTCGGCAACGTCTTTCGTGACGGCTTGATGGAAGCTTTCAATTCCGAAATGTCCGTTAAGTTCCGCAAGCACATCATCAATAACAGGATGCCCATTTGTAACCGTTGCTGCGGCCTGTACATGACCAACCCGGCGCGCCCGTATGAGCAGAAGGCGCGGCGCAACCTCGGACTTCCCCACAAGGTCTCAACCCATTGGCCTTAAATGTACAGTCTATGCAAGATAAATAACCGTGCCTAATATACGCAGGCCGTAATCAGCAAGATGGCGATTCGTACCAAACCTTTGCGCTTTGATGCGGAACTATACGTTGAAAGACCGCCCTCTATTGTCAGGTCTTTCTTCAGCGACCTGGCAAGGTGGAACCAATGGAGAGATGCCTGAAAGAAATAAGCGTCCTGTGGATTTCGTTCGCGCTCGGGTATGTAGCGACCATCTTTATCTTCACCGGCTATTATTGGTGTGCTAGCAGGATAGGATTGGACAGAGAGATTGATACACGCTCTTTTGGTGATGCTCTTTACCTTTCGGTGGGGACGATTACTCTCTACACAGATGCCGTCCCGAAATCTCTGGTCACAAAATTAATCGTCAGCGTAGAAATAATAATGGGGTTGGGTTGGATCACTTTTGTATTCGGCACAGTCGCCAGCGCACTTCAGAAGAGCTCTATCGAAGAGAAACAGAAAATTTAGTTTGAGCAAACCTTACAAGGGAATATGATAGGTGGAAGGGCGCGTCCGATAAAGGGTATGCGCGATGGCTCTTCCGCAATTTTGATGATTCAGTATGTACAGCACTCTCTGACGGCGCTGCCCGCAAATAGCTGTTGATCCGTTACAAATAAGGCATAGAATATCTGCACTCCCGTAGGGTGAAAGCTCTGCGAAATGAGAGAGGCCGCTGCGCACAAAAATGCACAGCAGCCTCGTGGTTTGCGTTTCGTTTACCGGTCTAAGCTAAACAGAATCTCTTGCCACTGACGGGCGCCTGATGTTTATACACCTTCTCATCCGTCGCGCCGCACGAGGCTCGCGACGACGGCGACGAGTTCGGCCAACTCGACGGGTTTTGGCACGTGCATCTGGTAACCAGCCTTGAGCGCCTGCATCCGATCCTCGACCCGCGCGTAGGCTGTCAGGGCGATGGCGGGTACTCTCCCTCCACTCTCGACGGGAAGTGCACGCACGCGCCGGATCAAACCATACCCGTCCTCACCTGGCATCCCGATGTCGCTAATCAGCACGCCGGGCACGGTCGTCGCCATGGCTTCGAGCGCCTCGCCCGCAGACCTGGCCGTTACAACTTCGGCGCCGCACTGCCCGAGCCCGGCCTTCAGCAACTCCAATGTGTCCGGCTCATCATCCACGACAAGCACTCTTAGCCCGTCGAGCCTGTCGGGGCACTCGTAGGAGGGTAGTGTATCTCTCGCCGCAGGATGCACGCGCTCCTCCATGTCAAACCTCTGGTAAACGGGAGCGACCGGCAGCATCACAGTGAAAGTCGAACCCTGTCCCTCACCCGGACTCTCGGCCCTGACGGTCCCGCCGTGAAGTTCGACTAAGTGGCGCACGATGGCTAAGCCCAAGCCCATCCCGCCCTGTTGACGGGTGGTGGTCCCGTCGGCCTGACGGAAGCGGTCGAAGACGTGAGGCAGAAACTCTGGTGTAATACCCGCCCCGGTATCGCTGACGGCGATCTCAATGTGTGAGTTCACGCGCTCCAGTCTGATCTGCACCCGCCCACCTTTCGGGGTGAACTTGATCGCATTCGACAGCAGATTCCAGACCACCTGCTGGAGCCTGACAGGGTCGCCCGAGACTGAAACGACACCCGTGTCCATGATCTTCTGCACGCGGATGGCCTTCGCCTCCGCCGCGGGTCTAACCGCCTCGATGGCCGCCTCGATAAAGGAATTCGGGTCAACCACACGGACGTCCAGGCGGAGCTTGCCCGTGACAATGCGCGAGACATCCAGAAGATCGTCGATGAGCTGCGACTGCGCCCGCGCATTCCTCTCTATAGTCTCCAGCGCCTTAGTCGAGTCTCCACCACTAAACTGCCCCGTGCGCAGCATGTGCGCCCACCCCAGAATGGAGGTTAATGGCGTGCGCAGCTCGTGTGAGACCGTGGCGAGGAACTCATCCTTCAGGCGGCTGGCCTCTTCGGCCTTGGCCCTGAGCGCCTTCTCGCGTTCCAGCGTTTGATCGCGCTCGGCTTCCGCCCGCTTCTGCTCGGTTATATCCTGAATGACCGTCAGCGCACAGGGCTCGCCGCCGATTTCGATCCGCTCGGCTGAGAGCAGCCCGAGGCGCTCAGTCCCGTCTTTCAGGCGGAAACGATATTCCCTGTCGCGCACCTGCCCGCGCTCCGAAACTATTGCCACCTCTTCCTCGCGGTCGGAGTCTCTGACCCACAGGCCCAGTTCCGGTGTGGTGCGACCGACCGCCTCCTCGCGCGTGTAGCCGGACATACGGCAAAAGGTTTCGTTGACTTCAAGGAGCCGGCTGGTCTTCAGAGAGGTGATGGTCAGGGCGAAGGGGCTCGCCTGGAAGGCTTTGGCGAAACGCTCCTCGCTCTGGCGCAAAGCCTCTTCGGCCAGCCTGCGTTCGGTGATGTCTCTGGTGAAGCAGCGCGTGTGATAGAACTCCCCGTTCTGCCGTCGCACGTTGGAGCTGATGAGGACGTGTCTGATAGAACCGTCCTTGCAGCGCAGGCGTGCCTCGTAGCTGTGCAGCGTCTCATCTCGTGTGAGGCGCCCGAGAATGTCCTCGATCACCTCGGAATCAGCGTGGAACTCCGCGATGTGGTGTCCAATGTACTCTTCGCGCGTGTAGCCAAGTAGCTCAAGCTCTGCCTTATTCGCCCATAGGATGGTCCCGTCGGGCCCCACCCAGTGCAGCCCAACGGCAGAATTCTCGATGAAGTCAGTCAGATCCTCCTCGCGGTTGCGCAGCGCCTCCTCCGCACGTTTGCGCTCCGAGATGTCGCGCGCGATCTTTGAGGCCCCGATGATCTGGCCGTCAGGCCCTCTGATGGGCGAGACCGTCAGCGAGATGTCGACGAGCGAGCCATCCTTGCGCACGCGCACCGTCTCGTAGTGCTCGATGCGCTCGCCCGCGCGTAGGCGTGCCAGAATGGCGGGCTCTTCGTCCTGGTGGTCAGCGGGGATCAGGATGGTGACGGGCTTCCCGATTACTTCCTCGGCCATGTAGCCGAAGATGCGTTTCGCTCCCTTATTCCAACTTGTGATGATGCCGTCGAGCGTTTTGGTGATGATGGCGTCGTCCGCCGATTCGATGATGGCGGTGAGCCAGTAGGGGGCAAGTTCGCTGCTTTGCAAGTCGGCAAGCGAGTCTGTGGTGGATTTATCGTCAGGTAGGTCTATTGTCGGAGGCCCGCTGGACATAGGCATACTTATCAGTGGAACTGAATAGAAGTAGCGACGGGGGAAGTTTAGGGGACTGTCGGACTATACCAAGTCCGCTCTGATATTACCACGACCCCGCCTTGCTCCGAGCGGATTTCCATGGCGATCAAGTTGTGTATTGGTCACTGGGGGTATGTGATAACTGATCGCCCGGCGCGAAGCGAACGGCGAATGCATCTTGATCTGCTGCCAGATCGAGAGGCTGAGACATTGAGCGGGTGGCTCAAAGCACATCCCGGAATAGAAATCGTCAGCCGAGATCGTTCAAGAACCTACGCCAACGGCATCACCGAAGGTGCTCCCGCCGCCGTACAAGTGGCAGACCGCGGGCTCCTGCTCAAGAACCTGCGCGAGGCATGAGAGAAACTGCTCAAGCGACAGCTTCAGCAGAAGCGGTCACCATGTAAGGCTACTCCGCCCTCAACGTGATCGAGGGATCAACCCGTGCCGCACGCCACGCGGGCACCCAGCAAGCGATCACTGATACGCCTACTAACAGCGAGATCACGCCTAGATAGGCAATCGGGTCGAGCCGCGAGACGCCGTACAGCAAGGTAATAATGGCCTGGCTTGCGACCACCGCGCCACATAACCCGAGCACGACGCCGAGCCCTGTGAGCGTCATCCCCTGGCGAAACACCAGCGCGAGGATGTTACCGCGCGATGCGCCCAGCGCCAACCGCACCCCGATTTCGCGCGTTCGCTCTGTGACGCTGCCGGAGAGTACGCCGTAGATACCGGTGGCTGCGAGCACCAGTGCCACGAGGCCGAATGCCTCGAACAAGATCAGTGCGAAGCGTCGCTCGGCCGCCGACGCGGCGAGCAGATCTTCCATGGTGGCGACCCGAACGATCGGCTGATCTTTGTCCACAGACCAGATCGACTGTCTGATGGCCGGTGCAAGTGCCGCCGCGTCACTGCGTGCGCGGACCACCAGCCATAACGCCTTGTCCACGAAAAGACGCCACTGCATGGTCGTGATGTACACCGCATCCGATTGGCTCACCACCAGCGACGTCTGCTTCACATTCCCCACCACGCCGACAACGGTGCCCAACGGCCCGTCGCTCGGACCGATACGTAACCGCTGGCCTATCGGGTCTTGATCCAGGAACTTGCTCTTCGCCAACGATTCGCTGATCACAACGGCCAGCGGCGCATCGGCTCCGTCGTGCGCATTGAGCAGGCGGCCCCGGCGCAGCGGGATAGCCATCGTTTCAAAGTAGCCCGGGCTGACCGCATACCGAAGCGCGGCGTTATCCGCCTCTGGATTGCCAGTTGTATTCGACTCAAAGTGCACGCCATAGCCGTCCTCCATATCACCGCTCAGCGGCAACTGGCTGGTGAACGCCGCCGAGGTGACGCCCGGGAGCTGGCGTACCGCTTCCAGGGACTGCGCGAAGAACAGGTGAGTTGTGTCCTCGTTGAATCGGTGACCCGAAGTCTGTACTTGCATCGTGAGCAGGTGCGACGTATCAAATCCAGGATCAACCGCGAACAGACGCTGCATGCTGCGCAACAGCAATCCCGCGCTCACCAGCAGTACGAGCGCGAGCGCGACCTCTGCGACGACGAGCATACGGCGCGTCAACTGTTGACCACCAGCAGTACGCCTTGAGCTTTGTTGCAGTCCCGTGTGCAGATCGCTGCGGGATGCGTGCAGTGCCGGAATCAGCCCGACAAGTAGGCCGACTAGCGTGGTGATACCGAACGCAAAGGCGAAGACGGTCCCATCGACGCCGATGGCGCTCGCCCTCGGTAGCCCGGGTGGACTAAGCGCCACCAGGGCGCTTACCCCAAACGCCGCTACCACCATCCCGAGCACACCGCCGATGATGGCAAGCAGCAGACTCTCTGTGAGCAGTTGCCGGATCAGGCGCGCGCGCGTGGCTCCAAGAGCGGCACGCATTACAAATTCGCCGCGCCGTTGTGCGCCGCGCGCCATTAGCAGATTCGTCACGTTCACGCAGGCGATCAGGAGCACCAGCAGAACAGCGCCAAGGATGGCGAGCAGTGCCGGTTTTACGCCGCTCGTCAGGTCGTCCTGGAGCGAATTTATTATCAACCCTCTCTCAAGGGTTGCGTGAGGCGGTCTGGAAAACTCCTGCACCGGAGTGCGCGCGATCACGTTGAGCTCACGTTCGGCTTGATCCGTTCCGACGCCCGAGCGCAGCCGCCCTACCATGCGCAGATGATGACCCCACTCCCTGCTCTCAGGTGGGAGGGACTTGTCATACTGCAAGAGTGTCCAGAGCTGTGCTGAAGAAGCCAGTAGGTTCTCGAACCCGCTCGGCATCACTCCGATAACAGTATAAGGGTTGGCGTCGAGCGTGATCTGTTGCCCCACGATCTTGGCGTCGCTGCCGAAGCGTCGCCGCCACAGCCCGTCGCTAATGATGGCTACCTTGGGGCCATTGAACTGGTCGTCGGACGGATCGAAGTCCCGCCCAAGCACTGGAGGCACGCCCAACACCTGGAAATAGCTTGCGCTCACGCGCTGCCCATCGAGTCGCTCGGGCTCAGCCCTTCCAGTCATGGTCGGCTGCCATGGCTTCATCACGGCGATGGCGTCGAAGGAATGACTCCGCTCCACCAGTTCGCGATAGGTGCCGAACGTTGGGTAGAGACGCGAACTATCGCCAGCGAAGTCCCAGATCATCGTGATCCGATCGGCGTACGGATACGGCAGAGGCTCGAACAGAATGGGATTCACCGCACTGAAGATCGTCGTGCTGGCGCCGATGCCGAGCGCCAACGTCAACACGGCAACGATGGTGAAGCCTGGTGCGCGCCGCAACGAACGCAGTCCATACCTGAGGTCCTGAAGCAGTTGTTCGATCCACATCCCTCCCCACATCTGTCGCGTCACTTCTTTGATCAGCCCGACATTGCCGAACTCCCGCCGGACAGCCGCTTCGGCCTCCTCACGCGTCTCACCACGCTCGATCCGATCCTGCACTGCCATCTCGAGATGACTACGCAACTCTTCATCCAACTCTTCTTCACGTTGTCGTCGCCACGGCGACAGCCTTAATCTCATGCCTCACTCTCCTTCTTGTGCGGATTCAAGGCGCGGGCGATGGCCTCCGAGAGCTGCTCCCAGCGAGATCGCTCCGTTGCCAGCTGCTTTTTACCAGTCGCCGTCAGTCGATAAACCTTGACCTGCTGCTTATTCTCAGAGATCTTCCACTCCGAGGTGATGGCCTTCTGGCGCTCGAGGCGGTGCAGCGCCGGATAGAGAGAGCCGGTATCGACTTGCAGCACCTGGCCAGAATTAGTCCGAATCAACTGGCTGATGCCATAGCCGTGGTGTGGCCCCCATTGCAAGGTCTGGAGGATGAGCAGATCAAGGGTTCCCTGGAGCAATTCGATTTTGTTCTGGTAGGGAAGTTTTTTAGGCATGTAGAGATACTACACCCATGCATGTAGAGTGTCTACTCCTTTTTCTCGGTTGAAGGATCAAGGATATCTGCCAGTCTGCTTGGGTGTTGCTCCACCCCGAGAAGATGGCTGATCTGGAGTACCACATACATTATCGGACTCAAAGGCCAGTAATACTCTCTTCGGGAAGAACTGCCATAACGTAGCTCTAAATCTCACGCGATTGATCCATTCCAATGACAGACAAAGATAACAGAGAGATTCGTACCCGAAGTCAAATTTCCTGTTGACTATCTACATGAGGTAGGCTACCTTAATGTTGATAGTCAACAGGAACATCATGAGACAGCACAAGAAAGAAGTCCTCCCGGGTACCCTTAATCTAATGGTTCTCAAGACCCTTGATGCGCTTGGCCCGCTGCATGGGTATGGCATCGCCAGGCGAATTGAGCAAGTAAGCGGCGACCTTCTACATCTTAACCAGGGAACGATCTATCCCGCCCTATTACATTTGGAGCAGAGTGGATGGATCAGCTCCAAATGGGGAGTCTCGGAAAACAACCGGCGGGCTAAATACTATTCGATCACGCGTACAGGCCGGAGGCAGCTCGTTGCGGAAGAAGAGAGTTGGCGGCTCACGTCGCAAATCATGATCCGATTTCTCGAACAGTCAGAGGGAAACACATGACAAGGTTACGAATCCTTTTGCAGCGCATGCGCGGAATGTTGTTTAGGGGACGCCTCGACCGTGACTTGGAAGACGAGATCCGTTCTCACCTGGAAATGCAGGCCGAGGATAATGTGCGACGTGGAATGACTCCGCAGGAGGCACGCTACGCAGCCTCGCGCCAGTTCGGTGGGGTTGAGCAGGTAAAAGAGATATACCGCGAGCGGCGTGGTTTACCGCATGTGGAGACAACACTCCAGGACATGAGATATTCGGCGCGCATGCTCAGGAAAAGTCCAGGCTTCACAGTTGTTGTCGTGCTCACGCTGGCATTGGGCATTGGGATCAACACGGCCATCTTCAGCGTCGTCAACGGGATACTGCTGAGGCCATTGCCCTATAAAGACCCGAAAGGAATCGTTACTCTCTGGCAACGTAATACCCAGAGTGGGGCGGAGCGCGAGCCCATCTCTCCAGCCAACTTTGTGGATTACCGTGATCGCAACCGAGTCTTCGAGCAAGTCTCCGCACTAAGACCTTATGGTCTGGACTACACGGGCAGCGGCGAGCCTGAGACTTTTCATGCATGGCTTGTAACAGCTGGTTTTTTTGACATCCTGGGCGCAGGAGCCTTACATGGGCGAACCTTTCTGCTCAATGAGTATGAACCAGGCAATGAACAGGTGGTTGTGCTCGGTTATGGCCTGTGGCAAAGCAGATTCGGGGCAGATCCAGGCATCATTGGGCAAAAGCTGATACTCGACGGAAAGCCACACACGGTCATCGGCATCATGCCTAAAGAGTTTCATTATCTGGACAAACGGGGGATTATCGCTCCATTTATACTAAGCGAATCGGAGAGTAAGCGGCGCGGGGCAACCTACCTGCAAGTGATCGCGCGGCTCAGGTCCGGTATTACGCCAGAGCAAGCACAAGCGGATATGAGCGCCGTGGCCGCGCAACTCGCACAGGAATACCCGCAGACGAACCGTGAGATGGGCGCAACGGTTATCCCGCTGTCAGAGCAGATGCTGGGTAGAGTGCGCCCGGCACTGCTAATACTGCTCGGTGCCGTCGCCTTCGTCCTTCTAATCGCGTGCGCGAATGTCGCCAATTTGATGCTGGCGCGGACTTCTGTAAGACGAAAAGAGTTTGCGGTTCGCGCAGCGCTCGGGGCCGCGCGCGCACGGCTCATCAAGCAGTTGTTGACTGAGAGCTTAATCCTTGCGCTGTTAGGCTGCGTGGGTGGAATCCTGCTGGCTGGCTGGAGCGTGGGCGCGATTCTGGCGATCAGTCCCGGAAACCTGCCGCGCGCCGAACAGGTCGGGATTGACGGACGCATACTTTTGTTTGCGCTCGGCCTCTCAATTCTTACGGCCATCTGCTTCGGGCTCGCGCCCGCGCTTAAATTCTCAAACCCTGACCTCCAAGAAGCAATTAAAGAAGGTGGACGGGTGGAGGGGACTAGAGTTATCCGCCAACGCATGCGAGGTTTCCTTGTTATCGCGCAGTTCGCGCTGGCGTTGATACTGTTGATCGGTGCCGGTTTGCTCATCAGGAGCTTCGCCCGCCTCTTGCAAGTCGACCCGGGCTTCAAGTCAGACAAGACCATAGCGCTGCAAGTTCACGTGTACGATCAGTACCCATCGCCGCAGCAGCAGGTAGCCTTCTTCGAGCAGGCGCTCGACAAAATCACCTCCCTGCCGGGAGTAGAGGCAGCCGGCGCTGCTTCAGCACCGCCTTTTATAGGCGAAGGCAGTATCGAGATCGAGAGTGATTTTACCATCGAGGGGGAAGCAGTCACCTCGCCGGAGCAGGCTCCGACCGCATACCACACCGTCGTCACTTCAGGATACTTCCATGCCCTTAGTATCCCGCTCATCAGGGGGCGCTTCTTCGACAAGTTTGATCGCGCTGACGGTGTGCCCGTCGCACTGATTAACGAAACTATGGCCCGCAAATATTTTCCTGGCGAGAATCCTATAGGGAAAAAGATCGTGGTGCGACGGCTCACGGAGCCTGTCGCGCGTGAGATTGTCGGCGTGGTCGGTGACGTTCGACACACAGGGCTCGATAGCGCCCCGCGACCGGAAATCTTCCTGCATCACCAGCAGGTTCCATTCGGCTCTATGACCTTCGTCATCCGGACGCAGAACGATCCACAGACCTTGATCGCAGCCGTCAAGAATGAAGTTTGGGCAATCAATAGGAATCTGCCTTTTTACAGCGTGGCGACAATGGATCATCTCGTTTCTGAGTCCCTGAAGGAAAAGCGCTTCAGCCTGCTGCTCCTCGGCTCATTCGCAGCGATTGCTCTGGTCTTGGCGGGCGTGGGCATTTACGGAGTTGTGAGCTTTACGACTAGCCAGCGGACACACGAGATCGGGGTTCGTATGGCGCTCGGCGCACGACCAGGTGACATTGCCAGGATGGTCATCGGCGAGGGGCTTTTGTTTAGCCTCATGGGTGTGGCCGTCGGCCTCTTAGGAGCATTAATACTAACACGCTTCCTCAAAAGCTTGCTCTTCGGTGTGACGGTCACAGATCCGATGACGTTTGCTGTGATTCCATCCTTGCTCGTAGTTGTAGCTTTAATCGCCAGCTACCTCCCTGCGCGGAAAGCGACAAAGGTCGATCCAACCATTGCTCTGCGCTATGAATAATCTGTGTCCACCTCAAATCATCTATTTAGACACCATCCACTGAGCGGTTCTTTACGAGAAAGTTACGCGACGTCATTCGAATTATCATACTCTGGGTGGTCGGATGAAGATTTGACATTCTTATCAATATCTTTACATCGGCTTAACAACATCCAGTCTTAATTGCATGATGATTCATATAGCCCAGGCGCGAATCGGCGGCTTGAAGCCAATATAAGACAAGGAGAGCTATATGAAGCGAACACTCATAGTCATAATTTTCATTCTGATTGCCATTGCTTCGATGTACGGACAAAACAGACAGCGTGCCGCTAGCCAAACCGGCAAAACAACCAATGCTGATATGGTGCGTGAATTGGACTCCTATCTCAATAGTCTGGTGACTGAGGACAAGTTCTCTGGCACAGTGCTCGTCGCCAAAGATGGAGTGCCGATTTTTAAGAAGGCTTATGGTTTAGCGAATAAGAGCAGAAACGCAGCGAACGATACGGAGACCAAATTTAACATCGGCTCAATGAACAAAATGTTCACCGCCGTCGCCATTGCGCAGCTTGCCGAGCGAGGTAAATTATCTTTTGACGATATAATCAGTAAGCACTTGCCAAATTACCCTAACAGGACTGTTGCCAACAAGGTGACAATTCACCAGCTTTTAACTCACACATCCGGGCTCGGCAATTACCAAAATGAAAAGTTTTTCGCACAACTCGACCGCGTGAAAACCATCTCCGACCTGTTACCGTTTTTCGCAAACGAGCCGCTCGCTTTTGAACCCGGCACAAAATGGGAATACAGCAATGCAGGTTACGTAGTGTTAGGCTTAATTATCGAAAAAGCATCCGGCCAAAACTATTTCGATTACGTTCGGGAGAACATTTTCAAGCCTGCGGGAATGAGCAATACGGGCTCGTATGAAAAAGGCGCGAACGTATCCAACCTTGCCATCGGGTATACGAGAATGAATCCGGGCGGTCAGCCAGACCCGACCGCACCACGTCGCGAGAATACACAGATGCGTCCGCAGAAAGGTTCTCCGGCAGGCGGCGGTTATTCAACCGTTGACGATTTGCTGAGATTCGTCACGGCTCTGCAAAGTCATAAACTGTTAAGCAAAAAACAGACAGAGGTTGTCACCACCGGCAAAATCGAAGTCGGCGGGATAGTTGGAAAATACGCTTACGGGTTTAGCGACAAAGTTTTCAACGGCAAACACATCATCGGCCATAATGGCGGTTCGGCTGGTGTCGCAGCCAACCTCGACATTTTTCCTGAACTCGGCTACACCTGCGTCATACTCTCAAATTACGATCCGCCCGCGATGATGCCGGTGATTATGAAGATTCGGGAATTGATTCCTGCCACATCGTCTCCCGTTTCGCCACAGCCGCAGAAATCGCCAGAGTAGTCGGTCTGACTAACAGGGTCTATCATAGTTAGGACACAGTGCTCTCTACCACACCGGTTCTGATTTAGCTTTACCTTGACATCTCTCCAATGCTTCCCCGCCGGGGCTTGCGGAGCAGAACGGCTTCTTAGGTCGAACTGACCTTAAACGACAGAAGCTTTTTCGCCTGATTGATGAAATCCTGCGCCAGCTTGAGCGGAATGCTCTTCACCAGCGCCACATCTTCCGGCCGGGCTGCCGCCAGAACCTCTATCGAGTCAATGCCGAGCGCTTTGAGGTCTTGCGTCCTCGTCTCTGCAATGCCCTTGATGAGGGCGAAGGGCTGTGCGGGGGCGGCTGCCACCGTGTTGACGCTCGCGCCGAGGGCCGTGTTGCCGCGCAGCCTTGAGACGTGCAGGATGGAACGCGTGACGAGGGGCTGGCGCCTGTTGAGAAGCGGCGCGGCGGAGACGTTGCCGCTGCCACCGAACCGCACGACCTCGCTATTGCAGTTCGAGCAGCGGCTCGCGGTCGCCGGTCGCCCGGAGCGTGTTTTCACAGGCTCGCTCCCGACGAGCGCCTGTACGCCCTGGCAACTCGGGCAGAAGTGCGTGTCGCCCCCTGCGGTCGTGCCGCCGGGTTGAAGTCCGGGCGGAGTCGGTGGACAGAGACCGCCTGCGGGGAGTTCTGGCGCCTCAATCTTCGCGCCCTCGTACGCGACGCGCCAGTCGAGCAGGGTCAGTTCGCCCGGCGCTTGCGCGTAGAAGGTGACAGGCACGGATTGTGTGGACGGGAAACGCAGCGAGACGCGCTTGACGGTCTGCGTCGCGCCGGGCGGCACGACCAGATGTAGCTCCGCACGGTCAACTCCGTTCGGAATCTTCCCGACGGCGGCCGCCGCGCCGAAGCCCGTCGGGAGGAGTTCGACACTGACGGGCGTAGCGACGGTCTCGCCCTCCGCGCTGAGCCAGTAGATTTCCAATCTCGGCTTTGTCCCATCAGGCGAGCGCAACTCTGACTGCCCTTGCAGTTCAAGCTCGAAATTGGCCGCGCCCTTGGTCGGGACCGCCTGAATCAACTCGACAGAGTTTGTCCCGGCGTTACGCAGCCGGACTCCGCTCTCAACCTCTGCGAGCGCAAAGCCCGTCGCAGTGGCCGGGTTCATCTGCCAGTCGAGCAGACGGCCTTCCTGTTGCTGCATCAGGTCGGAGTT
Source organism: Pyrinomonadaceae bacterium (assembly GCA_036386415.1). Taxonomy (GTDB): domain Bacteria; phylum Acidobacteriota; class Blastocatellia; order Pyrinomonadales; family Pyrinomonadaceae; genus DASVVT01. The sequence goes on along the minus strand of DASVVT010000040.1, from coordinate 57,012 downwards.
TTGGATGGCCTCGGTCGTGCCGAACAGCGAGACGGATTCGATTGCGCCGACAACGCCCGCCGGTATCGTGAATCGAACCTCAGCCTGAACCGCTCCGGCGGGCGCGGTAAGGCGCCTGCGGTGCAGGACGAGCGGCGCGCTCTCCGCGATTAAGCGGCTGGCACGCGTGGCCGCCGCCGCCGCCGAAACTCTCACCCCCGGCATTCGCAACTCTTCGATGAGGACTTCATCCGGGTTTGGCTGCACGGGGCGGCAATCGCTGCCGAGCCAGAACACTTCCGCCAGAGCGCCCACCTCGCTTGAGATGCCGTAGAAGCTAAAGTCGTAGGAACACTTTTCCAGCACGGGCACGAGTTGCGAGATGGCGGTCGTCATCTGCGTGTGCACGTTGAGCGGCAGTTGCGTGGCGCTGCCTGGGGGCGAACCGAGCAGCGCTATCTGTCGAAACGGCTCAGGCTGGCAAAGGGGCGCGACCTGCCCCGAAGTCACGTTCCACTCGACGGGCTGGCGCGACCCGATCTGGATTGAGTACAGAGCGTCGCGTCGGGTGTGGTCCGCGCTGATGGGCGCGGCCGGGATGTAGAGCCTATCGCCCTGCGGCGTGACGGCCAGTCCCAAAAGGGACTCGCCGAGTTGCTGTGTCTTGACGACGGCGAGAGCGCTCAAGTCTATGTAACTGAGCGTATCGACGCCGACCACGTAGGCTCTCTGGCGATCAGCCGTGATGGCGACATCGATTGGAAACGGTGCGAGACTGAGAGTTTTGATGGCCTTGGACGAGTCGCCCCGCGCGATGTTCGAGAGGGCGACGAATGTGAGGTTGTTGTCAGTCTGGTCTGTGACGAGCACCTGATCGCCGTCGGGGCTGACGGCGAGAGCGACGGGCGACTGGCCGAGCGGGACGGTTTCGCCCTCAAGGCTCAAGTCCGAGAGGTCCAGAACATGAAGACTTCCTCTCGGCGTCGTGCCTGTGATGATGGCAGCGGCCAGCAGGCGCGTCTCGTCGGGCGTGACGGCGATGGCCTTAACGGGCGGCAATCTGTCCAGCGGCGCTGTGATAATCCGCGCGTCTTTCAAGTCAGCCTGCCCGCTCTCAAGCGCCTGCGCCAGTTTAAACGTGTCGAGGACGTGAAGCTCCCGCCTCGTGGCGGCGACGGCGGTCACGTCATCACCCATTTGGAAGTAGGTTTCAATGACGTAGAGACGGCCACCGTCGCCGCTCAGGGTGACTGCCTCGATGGCGCTGCTCTGTTGGCCTGTGATGTCCACGCCGGGGTCGAAGGGCGTGCCGATGGTCTGGTGCAGGCTCGTGTCTATCAACTGAATCCGCGTGTCGCCGCAGGCGTAGGCGTGTAGTCCGTCCGGACTCATCAGGAGTCTTTGCGGCGTCAGTTCAAGCTGCACATCTTCGTCGCGCAACACGTTGCAGGCCACGTCGAAGATACGCAGCACACCCTTCTGGGCTGCGCTCTGTCCGACGTAGCCCCAGGACCCATCGGGCGCGATGCCGACCGAAAGCGGCGGCGACGCGAGCGGGATTGGAACCGGCGGCCAGAGGGTATCGCCGACGCGAAGCCATTCCTCGAAATCGCCGTTGCTCAAATGCTCTACCTGCGGGCAGTCGCGCGCGCCACCCTGTTCAAGAAACTTGTTGACGGCTCCCGCGAGGTCTTGCGCTTCGAGAGCGAAGTCCACGCGCCCCAGAGACTCGAAACGCTTGAGATCGACTTCAACCGCCTTTGCGCCCTCGCCCACGCGCAGCCTGATGGGCATCTCAAAGCGCCGGGGCCGCTGCCTCAAGTGGAAGAAAGCCTTCAGCGGGCCGGACACGCGGCCAGCCTCCGCAGCCCTCCAGGAGAGACCGCCGTCGTTTGTGCGCTGCACCGAAAGCTCTGCGCCGGGCGCGCTTCTCGTCCGCCACCCGACTTCGCCTTCGAGGCTCTGAAGCACGAGCCAGTAAGTCGCGCCCGCCTTAAACTTGAACACGGACGGCAACTTGATGCTCACCCACTGCGCCTTGACATCCTTCGTGTCCTCGCCCGTGCCTGCCGGGCCGGTCACTTCGACTTCGACGGGCACGGGCAGCAGCGATGCTTGCGCGGGCTTGCCGTCGAGGTCGTCGCGCAGGTCTAGCTGGAGGCGCACGGTGGTCGTCAGCATGACGAACAAATCTATGTCCGTCGCAAGCACTTCGTTCGTCAGCTTGACGGGCTGCGCCTGCGAGATTTCGGGCGAGACTTCGAGCGATAGCTCGACCTCATCGGGCGCGGGCGCGGGTGTGTCCGTCTCCGGCACGAGCCGCGTTTCGTCGAAGACGCCGGTGACGCGCGCCGCCGTTCCCTCCACAGACAAACGCTTGTTCGGCGGGATGTCTATTTGAAGTTGCTGCTCCGACGGCGTAGTCCCGCTCAGGTCAAAGGGCAGGACTATCTCCGTGAGTCCTTCGGGAAGCACGCTCTGCTCGGACGAGAACTCCATCTCAAGCTCGACGTTGAGGCGCGCGATGGTGTCCGAGTGGAGCACGAGCGGGAGGATGTAGAAACCGTTTTCTGACTGCGCCGTGGCGAGCGCGGCGTTGATGACCAGAGCGAAGTCGGGAACTGTTTCCGGACGCGTCATCTCACCCGCGTACGTCCAGAAGACGGGCAACTCTCCGAGCCGCAGGCTGACGTTCGTGGGCGTACTGCGCACGGTTACGCGCGAGATATCGGGACTGGTGATGATGGACGGGTTGGCGGGGTTGTTGGTCAGCTTCAACTTGGTCACGTTCAGGCCGGGCAGCGCCTCTGTATTGCCGATGATAAAGGGGTTGGCGTCGCTCGGCGTCTTGATGCCGCCGCTCGTATTTATCTCGACGTAGGCTCCGCCGAGGTCAACCTGCAAAGTGGTCTGCTCCAGATTGACGCCCGCGACGCCCGCGAGCGTCCGGCGGGCGTGGAAATCCACCTCAACCCAGCGCGCCGCGACCGTCGTTTTGGTCGCACCCCAGCCGCCCGTGGTGCGATTGAAGCTAATCGTCTCGGCAAACGGGTTCGCGCCCCGCGTGCCGTCCACGGGCGTCACGGTGGCGCGCGCGCTGCGGATACGCGCGCCCACGGGAATGGTTTTCAGCACCAGTGCGCGGTCGCCCTCGAAAGGGTCGCTCGCGCCCTCGTAGCGGTCACTCAGTTTCATGACCAAGCTCCCAGGCTCGGCGATGCGTGTCGGCGGTACACGGGCTGCGGCACGCCGACGCGACGCCGGTACTAGACCTTCAAAAGCACCATCAAATTCATCAGGCCAGCGCTCGCCTCACTTTCGATATTGACGTCCACTTTATCGGGATCAATAGCTGCGGTAGCGCTAGGGACAGCCGTTCTCCCCGCTAAATTGCCTCCGAAATTGACCCCACCGGCGAACCTGATGCCGAGTTTGTTGAAGTCGTAGTGAAAGACTTCCAGGTTGCGCGGTGAATGCCCCTTGGCCCCGCCGAGATTGACAGTCTTCCTCGGAATCACTTTGAACCACAACTCGTCCCAGTCGCCGCGACTCTTGAGGTCGCCGACCGTCCTGCGCTCGCCGCAGCAGCGGTCGAACCATGGCGAGTGGCAATACTCGTTATCGTCGAACTCATCGTTCGGAGCAGAGAGGAAGGCTTGCCAGAACTCCGTCTCAAGGTCTTCAAGCGTTGACCTGTCCGTGTACTTGACGTTGTAGTAGGCGAGCATTTCTGCGAGCGAGATACGGAACTGTGTGCCGCCCGTCCGCTCTATCTCGACGCCGGGGGCGGGCTGCGCCGGTTGACCGACCTCCGTGAACCTGATGCGCCGCTCGCTCGAATGATAGAAGTAGAAGTAGACCTCTTCCTTGTTCTTCTGGTCGTCTTCGGAGCAGACGACCAGAAAGGGCATAAGCTCGTAGAGGTCCACCAGCGGGCAACCGCCGAGCTTGTGCTCGACTACTCTTTCTTCGCCCGCCTTCAGGCGCTTGAAGATGCGCTGGTAGCCTGTACGCTTCGGCAACTCCTGCCGAGCCTTTTCAAGGATTGAATTCGTCAAGTCGTCCGCGCTCTGGTCTTGCAGCTTGAGCGAGTTCTCCGACTCCGGCACTTGATGAATGGCGCTGATGGCATCTCCAATCTGTTGCTTGATGTCTGCTTTGATCCTGCGCTGGATTTCGTTCCAGTCCTCAGCCGTGACCAGATCACCGGGGAAGCGGTTGATGTAGGGTTCCATTTCCGTAGACATTTCTTTTCTCCTTATGGTTGTTGATTGAAATTTTGCTCACTATCGCGCGCTCGTTCGCGCGTGACCTGAGCCTTCACACCGGCTGCTTTAGCTTGCAGAACGCCGACCGCGCCGGGCCGCATGACTTCTTCGACCGACAACGGTAGCTCCACGCCACCGAGAGCGGCCTGACGCGCGTTCTCAAAGCGCGCGCCCGTATAATTCACCGTCACGTCGAAGCGCGCCGGACCGGCCTTGCGCACCGCGACCGAGATAAAATTGCCCCAGGCGCCTTTGCTTTCCGCGTCCTTGAGCTGTGCGCTCAACTTGATAAAGCCTGGCACGTCTTTTTCGGCGAGGTAGATGCTTGCCGCTTCGTTCTCCGTCCCGCCGGTCAGGGCGCGCGGCTTGCGAAACGGGATGGTCACAAGGTCGAAGCCGAGCGGCACGCGTTCGACAATCTCCGCCTTCAGGAGACCGGAGCCGCCCGGCGCTGGCTCGCCCTTGACCTTCTTCGGCCCCTTCAAGATGCGTGCGACAAGATGGTTGGGATTATCCTCAAGGGTCGGGCCGGGCGGCGGTTCTGTAAACACGCCCTCTAAGGTTTCCTCCGAGTCGTTGGGCATGCCGAAGCGGCTGAGGTTGAAGCGCCCGCCGAAGTTTTCCGGCAGGTCTCCGGGGAGGTTGACGACGAAAGCCCCCGGCTGATATTTGCGCCAGCGAAAGCGCAACTCGACGGGCGGCTCCTGCGACCCGGCAGACGAAGCGAAGATAGCCGCTTCGTCTCCGAGCGGCAGGCGTGTGAAGCGGCTGAAGTTGAAGACCGCGCGGTCTGTGCAGCGGCCACCCGCGAAGCGCGTCGCGCCGGGCTTCGGCTCGCCGTCGCGCACGCTCTCGAACGTCGCACCATCGAAGCGAAAGCCGAAGCAGTCGAAGTAACTCCAGCGCGTACGTCCGCGCGGCAGTCTCAAGACATCCGACTTGCCAGCCCCTCTCACGCGCACAAGCTTCGACGCGCGCGGCCCCGTGTTGATTTGCCATTCCAGCCCCCCCTGGTCTTCATCACCCGCGCCCAGGCGCACACCCGTGTAGCTTTCCGTCACGGCCTCGCCTTCGCCCGTCGCGTATTCGAGCGTCACGTCGAACAGATGAACGACGCGCTCGACAATCATCAAAGGCACGGCTTTATCCGTCGGGTGCAGCGCCCCGCTCAAGGATGCGATGCGACCGTCGTGCTCACTTAAATCGACGCCCGGCCCCGCGCGCAGGCGCGCCAGCGTCGCGCCACCGCCGCCCGTCAGGCGGAAGCCCGTTTTGTCGCCATGCACGCGACCCACAAGCGTTGCCTGGCCGCCGTCAGCCGCCAAGTTGCTCCCTCCTCCTGCGTGCGGCGCGAGGCGTGCTTCTTCGACGCGCACGGCGATACCGTTTCCCTGCTTCCCAACCGCGCGCGCGCGCAACACGTCGAGCGTTGCCGCGCCCCAATCATTCAACTGCAATGTCGCCTGATTGTCGCCGTACCCATCTGTCAGGTGGCGCTGGCCTGAGTAGGGGACATGCGCCTGCGACCCGGCAGGGCCGGAGATAATTTGCTCGCGTGGGAGGGGACGGGGCTGCTGGCCTTCGGCTGACTCGACAACGGCGCTGAGGCCGCCCGCCGCGCCGCGCCCCAGCCGGACACGCTCGCCCGGCCTGAGAACCGTTGCCAACTTCACTCGATGCCCCGTCGAGCGATTCAACAGTTGCGGCCCGACCGTCCCGTGCGGCGCAAGCAGTTCGACTTCGATGTCGGCTTCGGTCGCGCCATCGTTGTTCACACGCCAGGCGTCGCCGTGGCGCACCCTGCGAGGTGCGGGAAGCGCGCCGGACGAAGCACCCGTCGCGGCGTCGTCAGCCGGGTCAAACGCCCACACGCCCGGATACTCAATCAGCTCAAGCGTGCGTACGGGCTGGAGAGACAGGCTGCTCTCCAGCCCGCGCGTCGCGGCTGCTACGCGCAGCTTCCCTTCGGACGTGATGGAGGCCGTGAGCGGAGTTGTCTGATTGATTTTTTCGACGATCTCTTGGGGAGCGGTTACGCCCGGAAGCGCGCCTGCGATGTCCACATCAAACGGGCGACCATTATCGGCGGCAAACCTGATGACTCGTCTCTCGGAGAGGTTCAGCGGCGAGAGCAGGTCGACCTCGCCGACGATGGCGGCTGGCGCTGCGTCCTCGCCCTTCGTCTCCTGCGGCACGTTGCCGAGAATCTTCGTGCGCGCGTCGTTGCCCTCGGAACGCAACAGTTGGATTTGGGAGACAGCCCCGGCGGTAGGCGACGAGAGGATTAGTCGCCCCGCGTCTTGCGAAGCGACGCCTGCGCCGAGCTTTGTATTAAGCGCCGCCACAATCTGGCTCAGGCTGACGTGCGCCGGGTCGTTGGCTCCGGCCGCGCAATCAACCGTGACGGGCGGGCCGCCGTTGATGGCGACGGTGAGCGAGCGCACGACGCGCAAACCTACGCCGCTCTGCAAGTCTCGCAATCCGGCCAGACGCGCGGGCGCGGCGGGCGAGCCGTGGTAGCTGCGCGGCGGCTCAATGCCGAAGATGGCGCGCGTGGCGTCAGGGCCATCGGGCGTGACGAACTCTATGCGGCTTTCAGCGCCCTTGGTTTGCGAGACGAGCATGACGTGCGTCCCGTCGTTGAAGGCGACGATGGCGTTGAGCTTAAGGTTGATGGCGAGCACGATGTCGTTGATGCTCGTGCGCGCCGGGTCTTGCCGGTTGGCGCAACTGATTTCGACGGGCGGGTTGCCGTCGATGCCCAGCTTGATGCGGTCGGCGACGCTGAGGTTCAGTCCCGCGCGCAGGTCTACCGTGCCAATGAAGCGCACGCGCGTCGGGTCACTGCCGAAGACGGTCTGCGGCTCAAGACCGAGCAGGAGGTCTAGCGCGTCTGCCGAGCGCGGCGGCTCGAAGGCGATGCGGCTCGACGCGCCCGGCTCCGGCGAAGTCAAAGAGAGATGTCTGCCGTCGAGGCTCGCGCTCGCCACGGCTCCGAGTTCTGGACTGAGTGCGCCCAGCGCATCGTTAATCTTCTTGATAATCTCTTCGAGCGTGGTCGCGCGTGGCCGCTCGCCCGCGCAGTTGATGTCAACCGGAGGCCATTCATCCACGGCCAACCGGAGGAAGCTTGCTTCGCGCAGGTCAATGCCGCGACTCAAGTCAGGCTCTCCCGTCACGCTCGCGACAGTCGAGCCGCTGCCCCGCGCCGCACTCTTGGCGAAGCCGAAGACCGCTTCCGCCGCTTCTCCGAGGATGCTTGCGCGCGTGACGAAGCGATTGCGGCGCTCTGCGAGCAAAGGCTCGATGGCGACGCTGCTCGCAGAGCCGGTCGTGGGCGAAGAGAGAATCAGAGACGCGCCATCGTGCGACGCGATGCCTGCGCCGAGCTGGCGGTTAAAGGCCGCAACGAGTTCGTCGAGCGTCACGGCCAGCGAGTTTCTGCTGCCGCGTAAAATGTCCACCTCGACGGCACTGCCGCCGTCGAGCGCGACACGAACGCGGTTGAGCGCCGCCGCGTTGAAGTTGCCGCTCAAGGTCTCTCGCCCGACCAGCACAGCGCGCCGCGCCGCGTTGCCGTTCACAAAGCGGCGCGGGATGCCGAAGATGATGTCGGTCGCGTCCTGCTCGGCGGGCAGCGGCTCAAAGGCGACGGAGCTATCCGGCCCCGCCGTCGGAGAGATGAGATGAACGTGTCGCCCGTCGTGCGAAGCCAGCCCAGCGCCGAGGCGCGTTGCCAGAGCCGCGACTATCTCGTCGAGCCGCGTTCGCGAAGGGACTTCGCCGACGCAGTTGACGATGATGGCCGCCTGAGCGTCGAGCCGGACACGCACTCTGGCACGCTCGCTCAAGTCAACGCCACGGCTGAGGTCTGTCGTGCCAACGACTTCAGCCGGGCGCGCGGCGCTTCCCGAAGTGATGAGCGGCACGGAGCCGAACAGCCGCCCGCGCGCGTCCTGCGCCGCCGCCGACTGGAAGGCTATGCTGCCGGAGGTTCCACGCGTCGGCGCTGTGAGCCGCAGGAAGTGTCCGTCATGCGAGGCGACCTGGGAGCCGAGGGCAGTGTTGATGGCGTGCGTGATTTCATCCAGACTCGTGTGCGTGTGATCCGCGCCCGCGCAGTCAATCTCCGCAACGAGCCGCCCGTCTACAATCAGGCGAAGGTAGCGTTGCTCGCTGAGGTCCGCTCCGCCGCCGAGATCGACGAGGCCCGTCACCTGAGCCCTTGTGTCCCCTTCCCCACGGTAGATGTAGGGAGCTAGCCCCAGCAGCAGCGTGGCGGCGTCTTGTTCCGTGTCCAGAACTTCGAGGCGGCTGGCCGTGCCAATGGTCGGCGAGGCGAGCGTCAGACGTTGGCGGTCGTGTTGTGCGACTAGAGAGCCGGGCGCGTCGTTGATGGCTTTGATCAGCTCGTCGAGCGTGACGCCTGCGGTCTTGCCCGTGAGGGACGCGAGGTCAAGCAAGACTGGAGCTTCATCGTTAACTTTGACTTTCAACATGGACGCGCCAGCGAGGTTGATGCCGCCGCTCAAATCCCTCTCGCCGACGATGCGCGCGGGGCGCGCGGGCACTCCCTCTGCGCGCAGGGAATTGCCGCCAAAGAGAGCGCGGGCAGCCTCATCGCCGCGCGGCTCTACAGTAGTGATGGCATCCGTCGCGCGCGTCCACCACGTATCAAGGCTTGCGTAGTCGTCCACGATGCGCAGGTTCAGCACTTCAGCGACGACGCGCAGGATTCCCTGCACGGTGACAGTCCCTTCGAGGAAGGTGCGGACGTAGCGCTTGAGGTGTTCACGAAACTCTTCGACGCTCTCCTCGGAAGAAACAGGGCTGCACTCGGCCCTTTGCGGCGCGCCTCTCGGCGCAAGCCCGTAGAGCCGCGCGATGCAGGCCAGGTCGTCAATCAGCTCAATTGTGCGGTCGGCGTGGTCGACCCAGTGTGCGGCCATCAGCGCGGCGAGCGAGTTTTCGGCCCGCAGCAGCTCGCCGCCGAAGGCGTCCACGACGTTGTAGATAGCCGAAGTCTTCGCGGAGGCGTCGAAGGTGCTCGGCAAGTAGCTCACGATGCGCTCGGTCTTCGTCGGCATCTCAGACTTCCTCCAACCGTATGTCGGCGGGTTCCACGTCGAGCACGACCCACCAGTCCTCGCCGTCTATCTTCGCCGTCACTTCAAATTGTCCGGCCTCTATTTCTTCGTCCGTCGCGCGCCGCCCGGCCGCGTCGCTGGCCGTACTCTTAACCAGATTTCTATCAACCGTGCGCTCACCCGTAGGGACGGGCTGCATCTGTTCGACGAGGATGTTGTCGAGCGCCTGTGTCAGCGCAAGGTCGCGGGCAGCGGCGCCCGCCGACGCTTCGGCAGCGCGCGCCGTTTCGACCGCATCAACAAGTAGCTTGACGCGCGCTTCCGTTTCCGCTGGCGTCGGCTTTGCGAGAATGCCGCCTAGCGCCGCTGTCAGGGCAGCGTTGCGTGCGGTCGCGCCCGCTGACACTTCACTGGCGATTGTGCTGTTGACGGCTTCGACGAGCGTCTTGACGAGCGCCTCCGGTTTGGGCGGACTCACGTCCGCGCGCGAGGCGATGACATCAACGATGCGCACATCACCCTTTTTCTGTCCGACCTCCTTGACGCTGGCGACCGCTTTCAACAGTTCTTCGCCGGTGGCCGGTTGACCGGCTCCCAACCCGTCCACGTAACTTTGGAGCGCGCCGATGATCTCGCCGACTATCTTGAGCTTCCCTTCTGCGGTCCCGCCCTTCTTGACGCGCGCGCGGATACGCGGCTTGAAGTAGACGTATCGTGCGAGCAGCGTGGCCTGCACGCCAGCGGCGCGCGTCTGCTCGACTGCATCGCGCAGGCTGAGGAAGCGCTCAGGCTCGCTCTCAACGAGCAGCCGGACGATGCCCGGAGCCGTTCGTTTGAGCGGCGGGCTGTTCGGGTCGTAAGACTCGACGAGCTTGGCGCGGCCGCTCAGGATGGCGTTAGCGAGCGCCGCCAGCGTCGCCTTACCGAGACCACGCAGGACCGCCTTGGCGCGTGCGCGCAACTGCTCGTCCGTTTCGTCCTCGTCGCCGAGCACTGTGGCCTCGAAGTTAGTCACGCGGACGATGCCCGCAATCGGCTGCGCGAGGCTGGTTATCTCGCCCGCCTTGACAATGCCCTTCTCGCCGCCGGAAGCAGGTGTGGCGCGCACAGGCACGTCTACGCGGACTTGCCCGCGCTGGAGCGTGCGCAGTTCGGCGGTCACGAAAGTCGCCTCGCCTTTCTCCGTACTGAGCAGCATATTCTCCGGTATGGTCACGTTGCCGTCGCCCGCCTCCGTGTCGCGGAAGAAGGTCACGAGGCCGACCGCCGACTCCTTCGTCTTACGCTTGACGCCGAGGATGGAGACGACCAGGTCGAGCGACTGCCCTCTGGCCGTGTCAACAAAGCCGGAGCGATATGCTTCGTTAATCTGCTGGAAGACGGTCGTGATTTCGCGCCCGATGGCCTCGCCGAGCGTGCGTGTCACGCTGCCCACGTTAACGTCCGTCAGCGGCGAGCGACTGTCACGACGCAGGTAGTCAACGTAGAAGACCGTCTCGTCGTCCGGGCGCTGTCCCTTCGGCAGCCAGAGCACGGCGTTGTCCGCATCGCCGAAAGCGAAATCAACAGACTTCTGGAAGGTGCGCGGGCGCAGCTCTAAGACGCCTTCGGGGCCCGGCTCGGAGCGCATGCCAGTGATGCCGCGCACGTCGGCCGCAGGCTGCGCGAGCGGGTAGAAATCTTCCGTCAGGTCGAAGAGGATCGGCTCGTTGACCACGCCGCCGACGATGGCCGTCAGGATGTCGTCAACTATCTCCTGAAACGGGCGCGTTATCAGAACTACGGTATCCGGGTCCACGGGTGCCACTCCTCTCTAAAGTTGGAAGGTGAAGACGAGGTTGAGCGGCGATTGACTGTCAATCGCCACCAGCGAGATGTTGATGTCCATCTGGTCACGCAGATTCACGTTCTGTGTGACCACGACGGAGAGCACGTCCTTGACGCGCGGTTCGAGTCCGAGCGCCTGAAGCACGAACAGCTTGGCGCGGTTGCGGTTCGTCTCCGAGTTTAACTCACCGATCAACTCGTGCAGCCGCGAGCCGTAGTCTGGATGACCGAGCAACGTCAGTTCGCCCGTCGGCGTCAGGAATCGGAGCATGAGCGCCTGCACCAGATTGTCAACGTCCGCGTAGGTATCAAGGTCTACGAGAAGGTCCGCCCCGGTTCGCTGGTCGAGCAGCGCCTGCCCGGTCATGCGACGCCTGGCAGTTGCCAGGTCGTGGCCGGGATCGCGACTGCTCTTCACGCGGTCTAAATCGCGCAACAGCCGTAAATCCGTCCCGAAAAGTTTTGCCCTCTCAGCCACTCTCTATCCCTCAACAGTTAAGCTTCATCCGACCTCTCTTCATCCGTCCTTGCACGCGAACGACTAGGGCGGCCACTGGTCGTTGACGAAGGGGGCGGCCGGCGGCCCCAGTATCGTCAGGATTCCGGGCGGCGTGGGGATTTGGTCACCCATGCGTACGAGAGAGCGCCCGGCGACACGCACGCCGCCGCTCGCCAGCGGGCCGATGACGAGCGGGTACGGAAAGCCCCACACCGAATTAATCATCATGCACAGCGAACCTGTCGTCGCCAGCGGCATTCCGCCGCCGATGATGACGGGCGGGAAGACGACGAGAATCGTGCCGGTGTCGGGCGGGCCTGACGCTCCGGGCGTGATAATCACCATGCAACCAATCGTGACGGGTGGCCCCGGCATATTCTTATCCTCACGGCGAAAACGAAGTGATGCCCTTGACGGAGATGGTCGCGCCCTGCACTGTAGCCGAGACGCCGCCGTTGACGGTCGCGCCGACGTTGCCCTTCAGGGTGGCAGAAGTGCCTGCCTCTATGCTTGTCTCGACCTGGCTCTTGATCTTGATGTTCATCGCCTCAAGCGTCATGTCACGCGTCGCCTTCAGCTTCATAGAGCCTGCGGCCTCGACCGTCACGTCACCGTCCTGATTCATAGTGATTTTGGTGCGGCCAGCGACGACCGTCACCGTCCCGCCAGACCCGTCCGGCTGGTCGAGCTTCATCTCGGTCTTGCCTGCTGTGGCGCGCACCGTGCCGTCCGTGACGCGGACTGTGATTTTGGGCGGCATCTCGAAAATCAACTCGCGCGGCGGAGAGTTGCCGTTGAGGTTGCGGATGGCGGCCTTGATCGTCTTGTCGTCAGCTTCGGCAAGCGGTAGGCGGAAGATAACCTCGTCGGAGCTGTTGAGCGGCGGTCGCTGCTTTTCGTTGTAAAGCCTGCCGACGACTATCGGCTGGTTGATGTCGCCTTTGTCGAAGGTCAACAGCACCAGGTCGCCGACGTTGGGGATGGCGACTGTGCCAACGTGGCCCGTCATCAGCGGCACGCGCTTGAGCGCCAGCCCACTGTTCTTCAGCTTTACGTCGCAGGCGTAGTTGTCCGTGTCTCCACCGGAACTGTGTGGGAAGACAGACTCGACCAGCCCGAGTTCGGCCACGCGCACGCGCCGCATCTCTTGCCTGACGATCTCCTGTATGGTTTCGACAATCGTTCCCACTTCACTCTCCTTCAGAGGACGCGCCGCGCACACCGCCGATGGCTATGCTTCAGGTTTCGATGGCGCGAAAGTCTACGCGCGTCGTGAACCCCCCGGCCTTCGTGATGCGGTGGACTACGCCGCGCACTTGATAGTTGCCGTCCAAAGAATCGTCCGGCAGTTCGGCGAGGCGGATGGCGTCACCGAGCTTGACTTCGGGACGCCCGATGGTCAGCACATGGCCGCGCAGCGTGCGGCGCTGTATGTCTGTCAGTGCGGCCTCGGCGGCTGTGCGCGCAGCAGCAGCCGTGCGCAGCGAAGGGCGTTCGAGCAGCACTCGCTTGCCGGTCCCGGCCACGCCCTTCGAGCTGCTGAAGTCGGTCGTCACCCACGCAGAGGCATCGTTGCCGTTGGTCGCGGTCGCGCTCTCTCCAAAGACTTCGACCTGCTCGGCCAGCGGTTGCGTCCGCCGCACGTCGAGGCCGACGATGTGCTTGGCGTACTCGAAGACATGCACGATTTTCCCAGTCTGAAATTTCTCGAAGACAAGCTTGCCGTCGGGCGTCAGATAGAGGTCAAAGCCGCATGCTTCGGCGAGGTCTAGCATGTGCGCGTAGATGCTGCGCCGCCCGTCGGCCACGTAGGCAGGGAAGTTGATGCCGTCCTCTGCCCTTTCGACTTCGACACCGGCTTTGCCCGCCATGTCGCGGACGATGGCTCCTGCCGTCTGCCTCTCGTATGTCTGTTCGGCGAAACTGCGCAGCAGCTTCATGTCGCCGCCATAGCCGACAATGTGTGTCGTCGCAAGGTTCGGCCAGACCTTCTCGACCTCGCCCTTGACGACGCGCACCAACTCGCCTTCGTCGTCCGCGTAACCAAGCTCTATCTCGGCCTCGTCGCCGCGAGCAGGCTTGAGTCCGCCGACGTTGCCGAGGACGAGCTTGAAGCTATCCGCCGCCGCGCCGATGTCGAGCGAGACGAGGAGGTCAACGACGGTGCTCGCGCGCGGCTCGTCCGTGGTGTCAACCACCTTGCCGCCGACCGTCAGTTTGTAAGCCGGACTCAAAAGCATGACGAGCGCGCTCCTCAAGCGCCGGATATAGGCTCCAGCAGGTTCGTTGTCATGGGAAAGTTCGGGTCGCCAGCGTGGCTGGCGTAAACTTCCTGCAAAATCTTCAGGATGTTCGGGTCGTCTTTGGCCTTCAGCAGAAGTATGGTTGCCGCCTCGAACAAGACGAAGTCGTTATCGTCGCGCAACGACGAGAGGGCGAATTCGATGACGAGCGTGTGCTGCAGCTCGTTGAGGCCGTGAAGGCTTGCCCCACGCGCGTCCGCGTTGGGCGAGCGCAGGTTGGTGAGATAGAGCGTCATCAGGGCAGCCTCGTTTTCGGGCGTGCGGATGTCGAGCAAACGCATCAGCAGCCTACCGAGCGGCGGCGGGCTGAACGTGCGGACGAGCCGCGCCACCAACTCGTTCTTACTCGCCTCGCTGAACTCCGCAAGCTGTTTCTCGTAGACGAGCGGGTGTATCCCGCCGGTGTTGAGTAACTCTTCTAGTCGCGCGGCCTCCTCGGCAACGTCACTCTGTTCTCCCATTTGGACACCTCCTTATTAGTCAAGCCATTTTAAGTCGGAGCGTCGCAACCCGAGCGAAAGCCTCCGGCCCCCGGCGGCGCTTACACCCTGATGAAGCGCGATGGCCGCACCCTGATCTGATTGAATTGATTGAGTAAGTCCTGGTCGTTGGCGTCCCAGAGGCGTTTGGTTTCCGTGACCCCCTCGGTGACAGAAGTTCCGCCCCTCATCAAGTTCTGATCATCATGCAAGCGGTTGCCTGCTGGTAAGGTCGGCTCATTGTAATGTCCTCCATTCGAAAATACCGATTTGTCTGTGAGAAGGTGGCCGATCTCGTGGGCGGGCGAGTAGGGGCCGCTAGCCGTATTGCTGACGTTGATGAAAGCCGTCCCCCGCGCGGGTTCGCCTTGATCAACGTCCGGGGAGGAAACCCCCCGATCAGTGCTATCAAAGTTCGGGACATAGAACACGCACACGGTATCGGCGATCTTAGTCACGGCCCCTGCCAGGAGCGTCCGGCGCGGTTTACTAAAAACGGTCACGCCGACCAGCGCCGCGGGCGGCGTGACCAGCACAAGCCTATCACCCTGAAAAGTCTGGATGTCGGCGGCGAGCGTACCGGGGGCAACTTCGGTCGAGACGCTGATCCCGATGCGCTCGTAGGTCTCGCGGATGATGCGCAGGTCGCGCGTCCATATCTGAGCGCCCGCGCCCGTGGGGGTGACGGGCGCGCCGGTGATGCCCCGCAGGACGAAGATTTGGAGCGGCAGTCTGCGCCGGAAGTCGGGGGCGCGCTCGAAGACGGGCAACTCTACCCGCACCGGAATTGACCCCGGATAGATCGCCAGCATCCGCCCCAACATGCTTGCTCGCCGGACGCGATGATTCGTCTGGTTGATGTTGCGAATCAAGCCGGTGTCGGGCAATCCAGCGGGGAGGCCGCTATGCGTCGGTTGCAGCTGATCGTCGTTGTCCGTGACGAGCAGCAGCCCGCGTGAGATGAAGACGCCGGAACCGGCAGCGGTTTCGACGAGCGTGATGGTCTTATTCGCCGGGTTGTCGAGATTGTTTCCGTTTTGGTCGAGTGTGCTCCATTCGACATTGACGCTTTGCCGCTGCGAGGGATCGTTGACGCGCAGGTGAAACTTCTGTGTGTCAGCGCCAGCAAAATTGTTCGCCTCAACAGCGGTATTCAAGACCGCGCCCGCGGCGTCGAAAGCGTTGTCCCACATCCCCATGCGGACGAACGTGACTGCTGGCGCGTTGGCGGTGGGCGTCGTTACCACGTCAAGGTCCACCACAATGACGTTGATGACAACCGATAGCGTAGTGCCAGCGACTGTAGCCGTGACTGGATGCGGCCCTGCCGGATCGAGCGGCACAACTTGACGTAAGGGATCATCAACGGGTCTGCCGCCCGTCCACGTCACCAACGTGGTCGGCACGCAGAACGGGAGCGGGTCAATCTGTGCGATGACCGTGGCGACGGCAGCCGGGTCGCGTCGTGCGGCGAAGGTCGTGCTCCCTGCGCCGCCAACCTGGTTCGCCCCGGTGACTGTGAGCCTGAAGGTCACAACATGAATCGTGACGAAGGTAATGACCGGGTTGCCGCCCCCCACGGGCGTGTAGGTGGCGACAATCTCGACCGGTGGGCCAGCCGCCGCTGCGCTGACGGTGCGCTGCTGCGGGTTCGCGCCGGGCAGGCCGCCGCTGATGGCGAGCGAGCCGAGCACCGGGTCGAGCAGTCGCGGGTTAATCACCGCGTCCACGGTAACGACGCCGGAGGCATTTTGCAGCACGACGAACTCGTGGCTGCGCGCGCCGCCGATGCGCGTCGCCCCGGTCACGTTGAGCGTGAGCGGCAAGCAATCGAGGCCCGCGTTCTTAGAGGCGCGCGCCACCGCCACCTCGTCCGCGACGAGCGTGCGGTTCGAGCCGTCGAGCGTCCCGGCCAGCATCAGGCGGTTGCTATTGGCCGCCGAGTTCTGGACGTGGTCGGGGATGCCTAGACCAACGAAGTGACCGAACTCGTGCGCCACCACCTGCTCGGTCTGAGTCGCGTCAATCTCTGTGTCGACCAAGAAGAGGAATCTATCGCTCACGGCGCACCCGTCCACCTGTAGGCGCGGCCCCGTGATGGCCGCCTGGACGGTGAGGCCCGCTTCGGAAGTCCCGCTCAAGTCGCCGAAGAAGAAGAAGTTGACTGTGTTCGGGTAGGCACATCTTTCTAGAATGAAGGCGAACTCGTTGCCGTCCACTTCACAGTCGATGCGGAAAGCGTAGGCTTCGCGGAGTATGTCTGCGTCCGCAAGCAGGAGACGGATGCGCGCCTGTCGCCAGACGCGATTGGCCGCCGCGAAGAAGCTCTGCACGTCGGCGGCCGCGTGCCTGGTGCGCTGCGGCAGCGGCGCGCCTCCTAAAGACGCAGGGCAAGTACGCACCTCCCTTGTTCCCGGATGCAGGGCGGTCATCAGGTGCGCCGCCGCAGGGATGCGTATCTCGCGGAGGGTAGGCGCGTCGACGATGACGACGTTGAGAGTGTCGGAGTTCGCGCGTAGCGCCTTGCAGACGGCGTTCCCTTTCACCGTCTCGTCGCCACTCCCCTCCAGCTTGACGAGCAAGGGGGGCTGACCCGCTTTGCTCTGCACTGCAAGGTAGTAGAAACCTCTGCGCTTGTCGGCGAACGTGAAGTTGCCGCTGCCGTCGGTGGTGCGGTTGAGGCGAGGCTCGCCGTTGCCCAGTTCGCCCGTGACGAACTCGCCGTCGGGCGCTATCAGGACGAAGGGCTGGTTGGCTGCGCCCGTGCCGTTCTCAAGCGTGATCCTGCCGTTGACGGTGATGCTGCCCGGCTCGGCGGGCTGGCGGCAGAAGGGGCCTGTCGGCGAGGTCGAGCAAGGCTGGGGCTGGTTTTTAAGCGTGCGATGCGGGCTGACGAAGCATCCGTGCCCTGTCCGCGCCGGTTGGCGCGGGCCTACACACCAGTCGTTATTGACGGGGGGCGTATTGGGCAGGTTGAACGTGTCCGGCTGCGGCACCTGGCAGGGCAGGCTGTTAGCCCTCACGAACAGCAGTTCGGTGCGGCGGCTAGGACGGAACGCATCCCTCCTGCGGTCAATGGGGTCTTCCTCGCCGCAGCCGAGCCACTTCAGAATCTCACCGGTGCAGTTGGGCTGGAACTGTGTGGTGGGGATGTTGAAAGAATCCTGCGCCATGTAGTCCCTGATGAGGGCTTCCCACACGGCGTCCTCGTTCTCGTTGATCGTGTCTCCGGGCGGCAGCCCCTTGCGACAGCGGAAAGCGCGCACAGCCTCGCGCGTCAGCGGCCCGTTTAGCCCGTCAACGTTGCCCGGATAGTCGCCCAGGTCTTGCAGCATGTGCTGGGCCTCGCGCAATCCCCAACTGTCCTTGACGGTCGTGATCGTGCCGGAGGGGCGCGTGTGGCGCAGCGCGTCCCACTCGGCGAAGGACGCGTTCGGGTTGCCGCCGAAAGTCAGGAAGGCGAAGACGCTGCGCGCGCGCCGCTCAGAGAGCGATTGGTTGTATTCGGGCGGGCCGGTCTTGTCCGTATGGCCGACAATGAGTAGCTTCTGGCTGGTATTGGCTGCCGCGAAGTCTGCGACCTGCCGCAAGACGGCGCGCGCGCACGGCTCTACGAAAGCCCTATCGAAGCGGAAGTGGATGAGGAACATCGTGGCGACGGGCGCGCCACGGCGCAGCGTGAGCGTGATAGTCGTCGTCTGCCCGGCTGTGACCTGCGCCGAGTCTGTGGCCGTGGCCGGGTCTGCGTCCTGCGTCGCCGCCCTGACGGTGAAGCGTCCAGGCAGCAGGCCCGTCTCCGTCCAGGTATCGCCCGTGCGGTTCGTGAGAACGCGCGAGAAAGAAGTAGTGTCCGGGTTCGTCCCCTCAAGTGTGACTCTCACGTTCGCCATGTCTATCGCGCCCTCTGCGACGACTTCGATGACGAGTGTGCCCGTGTCAGGGGGAATGTCCGGGGTGTCGGGTGGCTCCGGCAGCGGCACGGTCTCTGGGGGTGGCGGGGGCAGGCGCTCGCGCAGCGTGAGAGCGTAAGCGAACCGCTCAGGGTTGCCAGCCAGTTCACGCGTTGACAACTCTTCGATGAGCACTTCACCCACCTGTGTTGCGGTGGCGATGTCTGCGACGAACGAAACCGGCGCGGCGGAACGAAATTTGTCGCGCAAGGTCTCAAGCTGTTCCCCGGCCTCCGGCCCCACCATCACGCCTTCCAACGTGAGGCGTGACGCACGGCGGCCCTGCCGCTGTAGGAAGTCGCCTTCGAGTGCGGGCACTTCGTGTTGCGTCAGGGTTTGATCCTGCTCGGTCTCAATCTTCTGCACGAGTTGCAGCTCGATGTCGCCGAGCATGGGCTTGATCGGTTCCATGTCTCTCACTCACGCGCGCGCACGACTGCGGACGCGCGCCGGACCTTAAGACTTGAGGAAATTCAGGCGTTCGATAATTACGTCAATCGCGCTGAGGATGTCGTCCTTAACCGTGTTGATAGTCGGCAAGCCGCCCACGACATCGACGGCAGCGAGGATATCGTTAATCGTCCCGGCCTCATTGGGCAGGAGGCTCTTCGAGGTCTCAAGCAACGTCTTGATGGAGGCGGTGAACTCCGTCACCTGATCGAGCGGGCCGAGGTTGTTAATGTTCAGGTTGGCAATCTCGGCCCTCAGGCGCGTCAGCAGCTCAACAAGCTGGTCGATCAGCTCGAAGACGCGGTTATTGAGAAGCTGGTTGAGCGGCCCGATGACCGGCTGGATGTCGTCCGCATGCTCGTTCAGGAAATTCTTAAAATCATCCAGCGCGTGTTGCAATTCCTGGTAGAGGCTCTGTGGGTCTGGCATTATCTCTTCTCCTTTCGGACTACGGTTATCAGCCCGTGCCTGCGCCGCTGACTATGTTGCGAAACTCTTCAAAGCGCCGCAGGAAATCCCCCATCGATGTAGCAAACTGTTCGAGGCTGGCGACAAATTCCATCCCCGGCCCGAGCGCCGCGACGAATTCGTCCACCAGCGATTGTGCGTCTGCCAACGCGTCCGTATCCACGAGCGAGGCGTCTTCGGGTTCGACCGGCTCAATGTACTCACGCAGCGTCACGACGTAGGCGAAGCGCTCTGGCTTTCCTGCAAGCTCCTGCACTCTCAGGTCTTCTATCACTACCTTTTCGAGCCGCGCGTCGGCGACGATGTCAGCCGCGAAGGGCAGCGGACTTCCCTCACGGTACTTGCCGTCCAACTTCTCTATGAAGACACGCGCTTCCATCTCCGGGGCGACCGTCCCGGCTGCGACGCCCCAGAGCGCGACGCGGAAGGGTCGTCGCCCAAGGTTTTGCAGGAGGCTTCCGGCCATGCCCGGTGGCTTGTGTTCGGCCAGAACGCGCCGCTCCAGCGTGTTGATCTCCTGCACCAGCGGCAGCTCAAGTTCATCCAGCATCGGTCGCATGGTTGTTACACGTCTATGCCGTGGCGGCGGGCCTGCTCGTCGAGTATGAGCTTGATTTTTTCGGCCAGCGCATCGAGGTCCGTGGGCGAAGGTTCGGCGAGTTCGGAGGCCGCCTTCGCTTCGACACGCGCGCCCTGCCGCGCGGCGGCAACCGCGACCGGCAATACAGGCCCGTCCACCGTGTGAGGCGGAATCAAAGGCGAAAGCTCCGGCGCGTGTAAGCCTCGCGCATCGTCGTGGAGGAAGGCGGGCATAAGTGCGTTGACGCCTTCCGGTCTAAAGCTCCCTGTATGCTCGTGGCGTTGTCGCAACTCTTCACTCGCGGGCATTTCATCCGCCGCACGGACTCCGCTCATCCCGCGACCGTTGCCGCCAGCGACACGCTGCGACCGTCCCGCCGCGCCGGTGTCTTGCGCCTGTGCGGCCAGTGTCTCGGAGGGTCTGGCTGACGCGCGGCCAGTGTCGTCGAGAATATGCTGCCCGTGCATGCTGACGGCAGCGGCGGGATCATCATGGCCTGCCGTGACCACAGAGGTCTTTTCCCGTTCTGGCTTGCCGCCTGAGGCAGCCCCGGCGAGAGACGCGAAGGCGAGTGAAGACAGTAAATCAAGCGGCACTGTTTCTCCCTTGAGGGTGAGCGACCACTGCTCTGCGAGGGGCGTTCCAGCGTTCAATACCCGCGCCGCCGATGACGGCAAAGCTCTGCCGCGCCACATCGCGTGCCCGGCACGATTTACCAGTTCGCCGACAAGGGCGATTGTCTCTCCTTCGTTGCTGTCCAGTACGGGCAGGCTGGCCTTCAACCGTTGGCCGTGGGCAAGGCGTGTTATGCGTCGCAATCGCCGGGAGATTTCGTGATTACTCGAAATGGTTTCAACGGAAGTCCCGGCTGTGCCCGGAGTAATCGCCATGGCGCGACGAGCAATCCTGTCGTCAAACGCCGACGATAAGGAAGACCTTTCGCCGACCGAAGCATCTTTGTCGTTGAGCCCGACCAGGGAGCCGACCGGTTCGCCGGAAACCCCGGAGCTTTCTATTGAGTGGGGCATTCTCTTCACAGTTGTTGTCGCCCATTGAGCCGAAGCGGAGGGAGTCCGTGCCGCTTCGCCTTCAGCTTGAATCCGCGGCTGTTCCACTCGAGATGAATCTCCCTGCGCGAGCAAGCGGGAGAGCAAACTTTGGCTCGCCCTGAGCGGCAGTCTGTTGACGACGCCTGTGCCTCGTCTTGATTCAACATCGCCGGTCGTCTGACTCTCGCTGGCCGCGTTGCGCCGCTCGACTGTAGCCGCGCCGTGGCCTTGTTCAGAACTGTTTTCGTTCCGCTCCGGCAGCGTCGGAGTCTCCATCGCGGGACTGTCAATCGTGGCCGCGCACGCTCGCACGCCGGTCGTCCGCGTCGGGTCTGCATCGCGCGTCATTCGTGTTGTCCGGCGTGAGGGCATGCTCGCCCGTTCGGCGTTCCCTGCGTGCCGCGCGTCTGCGTCTTCAAATCGTGCGGGACGTTCATCCGGGCGGCGCGCGACGGGAGCAGCACGCGCGTGACGTTCGCCGCCGAACGCGCCACGGCGGACAGGGGCCACCCTATGACTCGCGCGTGGGGTCACCTCCGTCGCGACGGAACGCGCCGCGTCGCGTGTCTCACGCGGGCTTGCCTGCCCGGCAACGAGTTGCGAGAGGTAGTCGCCCCACAGCGGCCCGTCGCGCAAGGCCGGGAGCACGTCGGCCATGCCGAGTACCCAACGGGTCGCGCGCCGCTCCGCGTCGAGGCGTGCGCCACGCCGCCGCAACTGCTGTCGCCAGCGGCGCGGCGCACCTCCGCCGTTCAACGACAGGGACGCAGCCATGGCACGCCGGAAGAGTTCATAGCCGGGACTCACACGCCATCACCCCCTCCGTGCGCCATCTCCAGATAGAGAAGTATCTGGCCGATGGTCAGCCCGCTCACCTCTTCGGGAGTCCAACCGAACTCTTTGGCGAGGATGAAGCAGGCACGCGCCAGCGGAGCCTGCACGACCTCTTCGAGTTCTGTGCGCGCGGTATTGATGCCGCTGATGGCGTTGATACGTTCGAGCAGGAAGCGTGCGAGACCCGCTGGCAGTTGCGAGACCTGGTCTATCTTGAGCGACGGCTCGACGAGGGCGTGCTGGATTATCAAAGCCGCAGACAGGCTCTCGTCCTCGCGCGCGGCCTTGCCGATGCGTTGCAGGTCGCGCACCGTCAGCGGGCGGAGCGTGACGCGCGACTCGGACAGGCCGTTGCCGTCGCCGAGCAGCTCGGGCGTGACAGCAACCTCGTGTGTGAGCGCGCCGCCTGCGAGCAGTTCTTCGGCTGTCAGCGCCATCACGCTTTACCCTTCCCTGTCCTCGACCGTGATGAACAGTCCCTTGAAAGTGACGGCCTCCATCACGAAGTCGTCTTCGGGCAAGCTGTAAGACCAGTTCTCGAACTTGACGCCGTGCACGGTCAGCGTGCTGCCCGTGTCGGGCGTGGCCGGGTCTTTCAAGTCGAGCATAAGGTTGAAGGACGGCTGCGGATACGGCTCGTTCTCGCGCTCTGTGAGCGCGCCCTTGCCGAGCAGCAGCCGCAGCAGCGCGCCGTTGATGAAGGCGCGACCGACCTTGCCGCTGACCTCTATGTTGCCCGGACGAAGCACGGCCGGGTGTCGCCTGCCGAGCTCGTGGAAGAGTTCGAGCTCTGTGTTGACGTAAACGTCAACGCTGGTCGCGCGGCCAACGGGGCTCAGTTGATAAAGCTCTATAATCTCCTGCGCCGCGTCGCCCTCCGCTCCTGTATCTACGGCCAGAGTGAGGGTCGCATCGGACCCCCGGAAAACGTTGGTGTTCGGCATAATTGGGCCTCCTTACCCGAGGAACATCACGACCTTGATGAAGTCAATGCTGAAGGTCGGTCGAACGGTCATGGTGACTCTGGCGACGCCGCGTATCTCGTCGTCGCGGGTCGCCGTCACATCCAACTCGTAGCTGATTATCATCTCGTCCGTCACCATGTCGGCGAGAAAGCCGTTGATTGAGCCTTTGAGTGCCTGACGCACGCGGTCGTTATTGAGCAGGCCGATGAACGGCTCGGCGGCGGCGCGCACGCCGAACTTCGCGAAGTCCACGATGCGCCGCGTGGTGATCTGCTGGAAGGCTCCGGGGTCTGTGGTGATGCCCTTGACGACGCGGATGCCGCGCCGCTTCTCGATGGCGAGCACGCCCGCCTGTACGAGTCCCTCCAACTGCGCCGCGCTGAATTCGGCTTCCAGCCCGCCGACGGCGACGGCCTTGTTCGTCAGGCTGATGTGCGGGCTGCGCGCACTGAGCATCCCGGCGATGGCTGCGGCGGCGTAAGCGCCCGGCAGCGTCACCTCCTTCTTGGCCGCCGAATCGTTGACCTTGATGCCGGGCGCGACGTAGACGACACGGTCGCTCGACACGGCGGGAGTGCGTGCTGCGGCAGGGAAAGTCGCTGCGCTTGGCGGCGCGGTCGCGGCGCGGCTGCCGACGACGGCGATGCGGTCGCGTTTGACCTTGTCGGTCGAGGCCGCGTTGACGTGTGCCATCAGTTCGTCGGCGATGATGTCGTCAGAGAGTCCGGCGGCGACGATGATGTGCGCGTTCTGGTTCGTCAACTCCGCCAGCCCATCCTCGTAATCGCTGGGGGTCGCGTCCGCGCCGCTCTGGCCGCCAGCGAAAGCCACGTTGGTGATAGGAACGAGCTTGGCGGACGCTCCCTTGGACGTGACCGTGACGAGATTCGAGCGCTCGGCAGTCTGTGCCGCCAGTTCGACGTTGCTCTTGACGGTGTAAGTCTCCGTCACAGTCCCGTTAGTGATGGTCACGATAGTGTCGTCGGTTAACGGGTCGGCGTCTTTTTCGGCAATGGTGAGCCTGATGTCGTTGCCGCGCGAGCCGGAGTTTTTCGCGTGGATGTTTATGAGCGGGTCATTGCCCGCAAGGTCGGAGGTTGACGGGGCCGCGTTGGCGGGGGCGGTGCCTGCGACCCGGACGGCGAAGACGGTGGACGCGCCATTGTTGTAAGCGATTTCGAGGGCGCGGACGAGGGTCAAAGGGGCGCCCGTCGTCTCGGGCGCGTCGAAGGCGTCGTAGGGGCCGAAAATCTCTCTGGCTTCGCCGTAGCTGCCAATCACCTCAACCTTGTTCCTGGTGCCTCGGGCGGCAGTCCCGACGATGCCGATGTTGCCCACCGAGATGGGGCCGCCGACGATGAGCGCCTCGGCCCTCACCTCGATTTGTACTCCGGGCAGGATTTGTTCTGCCATGTTGGTATCTCCTTTTCTGAAGTGGCGAGAGCCGCGAAGCGTCCCGCCTGGGGCATTCACGAACGGCTCCTGAATGGCCGCAGTCTTCTCTAGCCGAGGGCGCGCAGGTACACTACTGCCTCGCTGTCAAACTCGGTCTCCTGATAGCTGACGCTGAAGGTGTCCGCATCCCCGTTCAGCAGGACGGGGTCGGGGAAGTTCGTGTTCGGGAATGCCATGCGGCCTGCGAGATAGGTGTTCCCGCCGAGCAGGACGACTTCCTGCTCCGGCTCGAAAGCGCCTAGAAAGTCGCGGACGCTGGCGAAGTTCTGCTGGCGCGTCGTTCCGCCGATGACGACCTCGACGACTACCCCTGCACCGTTCCAAGCGACGGGCACATCGGGCAGGAAGGCTAGGACGCTGAGGGCGTCAACGCGGAAACCGCGCGCGCTCTTTCTGCCGACGTTGAGCGCGGGTGCTGCCTCTTCGTCCCAGCGCACCATGTCGTCGCTGACAGAAGTGTGGTCGGGGAAGTTGCTATCAATATCAATAGGGATGCGCGAAATCAGGCTCTCGGCCCCGTCGGCGTCGCGGTATCGAAATTCGTAGAGGACGCTGTAATCAACCGTGCTCCGCCAGATGTCAGTTGCGCCGGGGCGCTCTGCGAGCGAAGCGCCGACGGGTGCCAGTTGGAGGAAGCCCGCCGCGCGAAGCGTGCCGGAGAAGGCGATGTTGCTGACAGGCTCAGGCTTGCTGCCCGCGTTTGGTTTCCCCGTGGTGCTGACGCTGACGAGGCTCGAACTCGCCCTCGTCTGTCTGGCTAAATCGTTGCCGCTCGTGACGGTGTAACTCTCCTCGATTGTCCCGGCCCTGAAAGTCACAATGGCCTCGTCCGGGGGCTGGTCAACGATGGTCAGCCTGAGTGGGTCGTTGCCGAGGGGGCCGGGGTTTAGCGCGCGTACGGCGAAGATGTCGTTATTGAGTCCGAGGTCGTTGGCCGTTGGTGACGAAGCGGCATTGGTGTCACCGGCTGCGGCGAGCCGTCCTTGCAATGCCGCCACGCGCGAGTCGGCTTCGGACGGGTCGCTGCCCCAATACTGGAAGCGCACGACCGATTCGAGCCGCAAGCCTTTGAGCGAGAGAACTGCGAAAGGCCCGACGAGGTCTGTGCCGCGACGATTGCCGAGACCGACGGGGCGCTCCGTCACACTGACGACCGAAACGCCGGGCGACGGGCGTGGTGGGTCCGGCGGCGTCAGGAAGAAGCGCAGGTCTTCGAGCATATCGTCGAGGACCTGGTCTATGGAAAAAATCTGGGTGGACATCATTATCCTCGTCGGCGCGGCACTCAAAAAAGAGGGGCGCGGCGCGCGACGCACAGGCTTTCGAGGGCGGACGACCCTGAAAGGTCTTCAGTGCCGCAACTCGAAGGGGCGCATTTACAGCGCGGCTTCCTTGCCGCCCTCCCCTTTTACACGTTTGAGCAGCGCGTCAACATTTTTGGCTTTCCGCCGGTTGAGACGGTAGTGTGCGCGCCCGTCACTGTCGCGGCGTTCGAGAACAAAGCCCTCTGCGACCAACTCATCGAGAGCGCTCTGCGCTTCCGCCGTCCAGTGCTTGATCCTTTGTTCTAGTAGCCACCACTGCATAATCCCTTCGAGTGTGTCCTCTGCATCAGGGTGTTCAGCCAGGTAAGCCAAAATGTCGTAGGCAGTGGGCGAATGGTCGTTGATGCGCACGTCTCTCCTCGCGTCTCGTCTCTGCCTCTAGCAGGACGGGAACAAGCAAACTGCGTGCAACAGGCGTGCAGTTGGTTTTCAGGCGGTTCGAGCAGGCCGCAGTTCAGCCCTTTGTCCGGGGCGAACTGCGGGCGGCGAGCTAAAGTTCAGTAAAGGTTGGAAATGAGGGCAGGATAAATTTGTCCTGCCGCGAGCAGGCTTTTGTCTCACTTCGGCTGGAGGCTCGACTTAAAGCTTTGCACGTCAATCTGGTATTTGCGTATCAGTTGCCAGAAGGCGCGGCGATTCTTGTGCGCGGCCTGCGCGGCCTTGGTGATGTTGCCTTGGTAGGCGACCAGAAGTTTCTGAATGTACGTGCGCTCAAACTGAGCTATGAAGCTGATCTTCGCCTCTTTGAAGGACGGTTCGTGCCCGGCGGCTTCGACCGGCGGCAGGCCAAGGCTTTCACTGGTTATCACGTCTTGCTCGGTGAGGGCGACAGCCCGCTCGACGACGTTCTCCAATTCGCGGACGTTTCCCGGCCAGTCGCGCCTGCTCAGTGCGAGCAAGGCGTCGGCGGCAAGCACAATCCCGTCGTGCCCGAACTGCGCGGCGTATTTCTCAAGGAAGTGGCAGGCGAGAAGCGGGATGTCGTCGCGCCGCTCACGTAGCGGTGGGAGCTTGAGCGGGATGACGTTCAGGCGATAGAAGAGGTCTTGCCGGAGCTTCCCCGCCCTGACAGACTCTTCGCAGTCGTTGTTCGAGGCAGCGATGACGCGCACGTCCGCCTTCATCGTCTTGGCCGAGCCGAGCGGGCGATATTCCTTCTCTTGCAGGAAACGCAGCAGCTTGACCTGCGCGTGCAGCGGCATACAGTCTATCTCGTCGAGGAAGAGCGTGCCCCCTTCAGCCTCCCTGACCAATCCGACCTGCTGCCTGATGGCCCCCGTGAAAGCGCCGCGCTCATGCCCGAACAGCTCGTTTTCAACCAACTCGTTGGGAATCGCGCCGCAGTTGACCGGGACGAAAGGCTGGTCGGCGCGTGGTCCCAGGTAATGGATCGCACGCGCGCAGAGTTCCTTCCCCGTTCCAGTCTCTCCCGTAATCAGCACGCTCGCGTCGCACCTTGCGACCAGAGGAATCCGATTGACTTCGGAAAGAAACCCCTCGCTCTCGCCGACGATTTGTCGCCGCCCCATCTTCTCCTTGAGCCTGTGTAGGAGCGTCTTGCTCCGCCGCGCGTGCTCAAGCGAACGCCAGACGCGCGGCAGTATATCCACGGCCTTCAGCGGCGGCACGATGAAATCGTTGACGCCGTGCTGAAGCAGCTCGAACAACTCGGACGGCTCGCCCGCCTCGACCACCACGACCAGCGTCGCATCAAGCGACCGCTCCCGGCAAGATTGGGCCAGCCTGACCGCGAAGGATAGTTGTTGATTGGAAATAATGAGGGAAACCAGCGCTGGCCTGTGTTCTTCGATGAACGTGAGGCCGTGCGTCTCGGCAGTTGTCTGTACATCGCCGTCAAGCACGCGTTCGTAGCAGACGGTGACGCCCTGCTTTTGACACGGTGACAGGATTTCCTGTAGTGCGATGCCGAGATCGTTGCGAGGATGAAGATCAAGCACAAGAAACTTTTCGTCGTTCATAACTCATACCCGCTTTGATGGGATGTGAAGCGAGCAAAGGCGAAGTATCCCAACACGGCGAAGTGGTCGTGTGTTGTTTCGAGAATTCCGCTTAACCTAGCTCGTTCTACTTTTGCGAGAATGGTTGAGAGCCTCAAAGGGCTATGTGATGCTAGAGGCTCCTGTTTCAAAAGGGTTCGCGCCACAGCGAGGTGGTGGCAGGAACAGCGACGCGATGTGGCATTCGGATGGAGGTCCAGACGCCACTAAATTTTCAACAGCGGTGCGAAAATTCACGCTGATACTAGCACCAAACTTCGCCGGAGGCAAGATTGAGGCTTCCCAAGTTGCAGGTCAATTTCAAATCCAACCTGAGTTTCTCTTTAATCGATGGGCGAAAGGCAATTGTCCTGCATACTGCTTTCTAAAATTTAAGTTTCTGAGGGTCGCTCAGCCTTTTTTGTTCCATAAACAATGGTTGAGAAATCTTGCCGGGCAAAGATGCGAACGCTCTTAGATAAAGGAAGGTTCTGAAAGGTTACCGGAAGTCTTGCATAAGATTTTCAAAGCTTTACATTGGACGTAATGCCGATTCTCAGACGCGTAACCGGCCATTTCCTGCCCTGCCCCGTCAATGAAGAGAGGCTTATATTACCGCTCATTGTTGAGTATTGCTGCCGAAGGTGGGTTCAGAATGTATATCGGTGTGAAGAAGGCTGAAGATCAAGCTCTCGCGGAAAAGATTTTCCTTTCGGTGCGATTTGATGAGGAAAGCCGCGCTTCATAACACCGAGTATCGTGAAGGGAGCAAGTTGCTGATTGCGTTCCGTGAAAGGCCGTTGGTGAGCCCGGGATGGATATTGATTCTAGCTCCATTGAAAAATGGGAGCCGCCATTTGATATAGAGATGTAATCTGCGAGAGAATCTGCGAAGCTGCTAATTACTTAGACATCAGTTACGGGATTCGCTAGTGCTGGTGGTGTATACATAAAATGCTCATTGATGATAACGCCGCGCCTAACAACTCATTCGACGCGAGCGGAAATAGCGGGGCTTTCATTCGCAAGACTCGGATGCTTAGTTCGTTGTGCTCCGCCGCATTCATTCGAGCGTTATGCGTCTGACTCTTTCGATAGTTGGATAAAGGAAAAGTGGGGTGATTATGAGATTGCCTTCGAGATTTTTTATCGTGCTATGTCTGGTCTTTATTGCTGCTCAATCTCTAACCTGTTTCTTATCGCTACCAGTCTGCGCACAGCAGGCTGAGTCTCCTGCGCCGCCGGTTGTGGTGCAGCCCGGCGCGCCCGGACAGCCAACCCGAACCCTGCCGCCCTCGACGAAGGCGACACTGCCGCCCCGTTCACCGAAGGACGTGGAGTTCGTGCAGGGGATGATCATGCACCACGCGCAAGCGGTTGAGATGACGGCGCTCATCGAGTCGCATACGGAGAACAAGGAACTCCGGTTGCTCGGAGCGCGCATCAGCAAATCACAGTCGGACGAAATGAACTTTATGAAACGGTGGCTCGAAGCCAGGGGAGAGCCGGAACAGCCTCCGATGCAGGGGATGCCGAGTATGGATATGCCGGGGCACGACATGACGAGCCATCACATGCTCATGCCCGGAATGCTTACCTCGAAGCAGATGGACGCCTTAAGAAAAGCAAAGGGCGCGGAGTTCGATCATCTGTTTTTGACCGGAATGATTCAGCACCACAACGGTGCGTTGATTATGGTAAAAGATTTGTTCGATACGGCAGGCGCGGGGCAGGATGCTGAACTGTTCAATTTCGCAACGGACGTCGATAATGGACAACGCGCCGAGATCAGGATTATGCAAACCATGCTGGGTGAAAAACCTGTTGAGGAGAAACGATGAACCGAGTACACACTATCGCTTTCCGTTTACTAACAGCTTCCATTGTTTTGTGCTCGTGTTTTGCAGCAGGGACGCTGGCGCAAACTCCTCGGCCGTCGCCGCAGCCTTCGCCCACGAAGACACCAGAATCCAAACCCGCCGACCAAGAGGGTGAGGATCCGTTTGCTCTCGAATCTGCGCCGCCGCTACCGGCTGGGATGACTGGTGCCGATACGGGCGACCCGCGCGCCAAACTGTCGCCGGGACTGTTCGAGGCGGGTGAAGCAGCGATGGGCGTCAGGCACCTCATGCTGGTCAAAAAGCCGGACGCATTTCAACTCGGCACCGACGATCCTGATAATCCGAAGGTGCAGAAGATGCTGGGTCAACTCCGCATCGGCGACTCCGCGAAGACGCCAAAGCCGCGCCAACTGGTTATTGCTCAACTCGCTTTTGCCAACTCGGACATTGCGTTCCAGGGCAACCACCTGTTTCAGGGAAAATTTTATGGCGTTAGTATCTATGACATCTCCGATCCGGCGAAGACCAGATTGTTAACTACGATGGTGTGTCCGGGCGGGCAGGGCGACGTGTCCGTTTACAAGAACCTGCTCTTTATGTCGGTGGAGATGCCGAACGGCCGTTTGGATTGCGGCACACAGGGTTTTCCACCCGAGCCTCCGCCCGCTGAGGGACAAGAGAACAAGGAGACTCCGCCAGCGGCGCAGAAAGATCGCTTCCGGGGAGTCAGGATTTTCGACATCGCCGACATCAGGAATCCGAAGCAGGTGGCAGCGGTGCAAACCTGTCGCGGCTCGCACACGCATACCCTGGTCGTCGATCCGAATGATAAGAACAACGTCTACATCTACGTCTCTGGAACCTCTTTTGTCCGTCAAAACGAAGAGTTGGCCGGGTGCTCGGGTGAGACCCCGGACAAGGACCCTAATACTGCGCTCTTTCGCATTGACGTGATTAAGGTGCCGCTTCAGGCGCCGCAAAATGCTCAGGTGGTGTCGAGTCCCAGAGTGTTTATGGATCCAAGGACGGGAGCTCTGAATAGTCTGAACAGCGGCCCCACACACGACAAGGACAAGCCGTTTGAGACCAACCAGTGCCACGACATCACCGTCTATTCAGCAATCGGACTCGCGGCGGGCGCCTGCTCTGGGAACGGAATTCTGCTGGACATCAAAGACCCGGTTCACCCGAAGCGCGTGGATGCGGTCAACGATCCGAACTATTCGTACTGGCACTCGGCCTCGTTTTCGAATGACGGGAAGAAAGTCGTGTTCACGGACGAGTGGGGCGGCGGACTGGCCGCGCGCTGCCGCGCGAACGACCCGAACAAGTGGGGGGCCGACGCGATTTTCCGCTTGGCGGGTAACAAGCTGAGCTTCGCCAGCTACTACAAGTTGCCTGCCGCGCAGGGTGACAGCGAGAACTGTGTTGCGCATAACGGCTCACTCATTCCGGTTCCAGGCCGCGACATAGAGGTACAAGCCTGGTATCAGGGCGGTATCTCTGTCATGGACTTCACTGACGCGAACCATCCATTTGAGATTGCCTATTTTGACCGCGGTCCGATAAATCCAAAGATGCTCGTGCTCGGCGGTGACTGGGCTGCTTACTGGTACAACGGCCACATCTACGCGTCAGAGATCGCGCGCGGCCTGGACATCTTTGAGCTGACGCCGACCGAGCACCTGACGCAGAACGAGATCGACGCCGCGAAAGCGGTTCAGGTGGCCGAATTGAATGTGCAGAACCAGCAGAAAATTGAGTGGCCCCGACAGCTAGTCGTGGCGAAGGCGTACGTCGATCAGTTGGAGCGTTCTCAAGCTCTGCCTGCTAGCCGAATCGCAGCCCTGCGGCAGGCGATTCAAAGGGCAGAGAGTTCGCACCTGAATCGAAGAGAGCTCGGAAAACTCAAAAGCCTCGCGCCGTCGTTGGAGAAGAGCGCCGGCCTGACGAAGAGTGCGGCAGACTCAGCCCGTTTGCAAGCCCTGGCTGAAATCCTGAGGCGACCCGCACTTTGATCCTTTCGAGCGCGAACTCAAGCGCCGTTTGATGAGGAAGGCAAGGCGGCGAGCGAGTCTGTTTTGACGGCTCACTTTTGCTCAAGCAACTCGGCGTCCTTCCATAGCTGGAGATGTGGTCTGTCGAGAGGCAGATGGATGATGGCTCAGGCCACATGTACTGAGAATGGGCGTGAGCCCGATACAAATTACTTCATTTTCTGAGTAATGTGTCTGGCCGGAATAGAAAAAACCGATCCGTGAGACGTTTCAAATGCGCAGTCAGGAAAGTGTTGGTGGTTTGAGAATAACCAGACGAGGTCTGCTCGGCCTCGGAATAGGGGCGCTCGGCGCGGGTCTCAGCGTAGCCTCTGGTCTTGATCGAATGGTTCTTCGGGATGCATACATGAGAGGCACGAAAACTGCGCGGGAGGCCCTTGAGCTTTCAAAGGGACGGCTCACGGTGCGGCCTCATCGGGCGAAAAGCGCCGGTCACTCAGGTCTGCAACAGCTCAAGCTCGAAGGCGGGCGTGATGGATTCATTTACGTGCCGACCGGATATAGCGCCGAGCGACCCGCGCCTCTCATGCTGATGCTGCACGGGGCGGGAGGAAATGCGCGTCATAGTATTCCCATGCTACAGCCTCTAGCAGATAGGTCAGGATTGATCCTGCTCGCACCAGATTCGCGTCGGCAGACGTGGGACGTGATCTCGGGGGGCTACGGCCCAGACGTCGCTTACATTGATCGCGCGCTGGAGCTGACTTTCAGCCGCTATCATATCAACCCGGCTCACATAGCAGTCGGCGGCTTCTCCGACGGGGCGTCTTATGCGATCTCGCTGGGAGTCACAAACGGCGACCTTTTCACGCACATCGTCGCGTTCTCTCCAGGCTTCATGGCCCCGGCGGGCAGGCACGGCTCACCCGCGATCTTCGTCTCGCACGGCACGAAGGATCGCGTGCTCCCGATAGAGACTTGCAGCCGGGTGATCGCCCCGCGACTGAAGCGCGAGGGATACCGTGTTCATTACAGAGAATTCGACGGGCCGCACACCGTGCCGTACGACATCGCCCATGAGGCAATAGAATGGTTCCTCAGAGAGTCTGCCGGGACTGATGGTTGACCCGGATGAGGGCAGACCGGAAGCGCCGAGACGAGTTTAAGCATCCGACAACTAAAGAATTTAAGAATTGAGGAGAAGTGCACGCGCGGCTTACTCGCCACCACCTCTGACGCCGTCCCTTCGCAGGTCGGAGCCCTACAACAAGGATTATGAACAAACAGCAGCTCATCGAAGAGCGACTCAGGACAATCGCGCAGTGGATAATCGAGTGCAAGCATCTGGTGGCCTTCACCGGCGCAGGGATCAGCACAGACTCCGGCATCCCGGATTTTCGCGGCCCCGACGGCGTCTGGACCCGGCGCGACGCAGGACTTGCGCCACCGCGCTGGCGAGTTTCCCCTAGCCAGGTGAGGCCGAATGCCTCCCACTTAGCTCTCGTGGAGCTACAGTGGCTCAACAAGCTCCAGTTCCTCATCACGCAGAACACGGATAACCTACACCGTCGGTCAGGCATCAGGCCTGAACTCCTGGCTGAACTGCACGGCAACGGGCACCTCATGCGGTGTCTGGCCTGCAACCGGCTCTACACTAAACAGGAGGTCGAGTGGGACACGGATAGATGGGGGACTGCCTATCGCACTCAGAGGCCGGTCAGGGGGCAGCCCGCGTGTCCAGCCTGTGGTGGCCGTCTCATCTCATCGGTGGTGAACTTCGGGGACCCGCTGCCGGAGGAAGAACTGATGCTCGCTGCCGAACACGCTCGAAGCTGCGACCTGATGCTGGTCTTGGGCTCTTCGCTGGTGGTGAATCCGGCGGCTTCACTCGTAGGACTGGCGCTGAGGCAGGGAGCACGGGTGGTGCTTATCAACCAGGGAGAAACCCCCTACGACGAGTTTGCGACGATTCGTCTGTGGGAGGGCATCGGTGAGGTGATTCCGCCGGTGGTGGAGCTGGTTAAGCTGGCTCTGGCCGAGCGTCCGCTTGTGCCCGAGGCCGGAGGATGAGCCTCCTGATAAATGAGACATATGTCTGATGCCCGCTTCACACATGAGCGCGCCGTGCGAACGGTTTTGCGCCCCGACCCGGTAGCAGAGCGGATAATCCTGTGCGCGCCCTGTCGGCGCTACCCTCATCGAGACGGAATCATGACGGATACGCTCATTGCGATATACAGTTGCTGCCCCTCTTGACCCCGGTATTTAACGCGAGGATATGGCTATCTGGTTTCCATCCGGGTCCTTGAGGATGGCGACAGAGCCCCACGGCTCATGCTTCGGCTCGGCAACGAACTCCACCCCACGCCCTTTCAGCTCCTCATACGTCTTCTCGACGTTATCGCAGGCAAGAGCGCCGTTGAAGACACTGCCGATTCTGTCCTCATGCCCCTCCGGGGTGTAGAGCACGAGGCGCGTCCCCGGGCCGTTGATCTGTAACTCGATCCACCTCTGCCCCTCGCCCATCTGCTGATCGGTGATTACCTTGAAGCCCAGCTTCTCCGTGTAGAACGACAGGGCTCGGTCCTGGTCGCTGATCGGGATGCTCACAAACTTAATGGACGTGATCATCTTGGCTCTCCTTCTCAGTTAATTTGTCATGGCGTGCTTCGCCGGAATGCTCACGCTGCCTATATCACCTCCGCCCGCGCGCTGTCCAGATAATCTTTTATCCCTATACTTAATAAAACTATAGCGATAAAATGGCCTTATGAACAAAGTAGCTTTCGACAGTTACATTATAGACCCGCTGATGCGCGATCTGGTCGGGCACGAG
Source organism: Pyrinomonadaceae bacterium (assembly GCA_036386415.1). GTDB lineage: Bacteria > Acidobacteriota > Blastocatellia > Pyrinomonadales > Pyrinomonadaceae > DASVVT01. The sequence continues at coordinate 22,823 of DASVVT010000040.1, read as the reverse complement.
CAGAGGCCGTCGGCCTTCATCGTCTTCCTATATCTATGGGCGCGCACCAATGGCATGCGCACGCGTGCCCTGACGGTGAGCCTTCAGGAGATAGCGGACGACACGGGACTTTCGAAGACCGCTGTGCAGACCGGCCTCAAGCTCTTGAAGCGTCGCCGACTGATTCGATCAGAGCGCGCCTCCCCGACGTCCAGGCCGACACACTACATTCTGAGTCCCTGGCGCCGCGTGCGCTCCGCACGATGATGGGTCGCAGGGTTTTAGATATATCAGTAGCGGCGGTAAAGGATTGGGCAGCTTTTGCCTGGCTGTAAAAGTGCGAGCTACTGAAATAAGAAGCTTTATCGGACTTGGAGGTTGGTGGCTTATCCCGCCTGCCATTATTAATTTTTGGTCATGACCAGATAACGACTTATTCTCCGTGCACGGAGTCGCCTAGCACTTGAATTCACCTGCGGCCCGCGAGAAGCATTCTGCCTCGAACCCGGTTTGACATCCCTCTATACCTGATATATTGTTCTGCTACCCTGCAAAATTAACAGACTGGCCTCGCTCGAGTCCTTGCCTCGTTTCCGACCAGTTTTACCCTTGGTCAATGCGCTGCGCATTCATCGCCAGTGCATTCCTCAATTCCTATAGGAGCATCAATCAATGAAAAGAAGTTACCTCTATCTCTCTCTTCTACTCGTCGGCTTACTGATAGCCTTCGCCACACTTAATTTCAACGCCACACACGTCTCGGCACAGGACACGTATTCGGGCGAGACGAAACGGTGGGTGGTCATCTTCCACACACAAAGTTCCATACCTTCCGATGTGGCTAAGCGCGTCGCCAGCGCTGGCGGCACACTCGCAGCACAATTGCCTGAAGTGGGTGCGGTCGCGGCCACGTCGAGCAACCCTGACTTCGCTGCGGACATGGCTAAAGACTCCAGCGTCGCCGCCGTGGCCGAAGACATCGAAGTGCAGATGATCCCGACCCCGGACGAATTGAAGGCTGAAGCCGCAGGCGACGGCCCCGTAGAGCCCCCGGGTGATGACACTCAGACGGGTTCTGAGCCCTTCTACAACTCCTTTCAGTGGGATAAGAAGCGCATCAGAGCGTCCAACCAGGGATCATACGCGGTGCAGCAGGGGCGTCCTGATGTGATCGTCGCCGTGCTTGATACGGGCGCGCAGGTCCTGCCGAATCCCCATCCCGATATTCAGCCGAATCTGGATACGGCGCGCAGTCGCTCGTTCGTCCCCGTGTCTTCAAATCCGAACGGCGACCCTAATCCTGTGGCCTGGGACGATAGGAACGGACATGGGTCATGGTGTCTGAGCGCGGTCGGCGCACCCATCAACGGCACCGGCATGTCGGGCGTCGCACCCAAAGTGAGGCTCGTCGCCTTGAAGGTGTTGGGTGATAACGGCAGCGGCAGCTTCGTCGCACTGGCGCAGGCTTTAATCTACGCCGGCGTCAATAAATTTGACGTCGCCTCGATGAGCCTCAGCGGTATCCTCCGCCATTCCGACCAAAACACACAGGCTCTTATCAAGCTCGTTCAGCGTGCGGTTAATTTCGCCCGCGAAAATGGCGTCACGCCCATCGCCTCTCTGGGTAATAATAGTTTCGATGTCAGCGACGGCAGCTTCTTCCATGACTTTATAGTAGTACCAGCCGAAATAGACGGTGTCATCGGCGTCTCCGCGACCGGATATTTCAATCTGAAGGCTTCCTACAGCAACTACGGCGTGGGCAAAACGGACATCAGCGCGCCGGGCGGCGACTTTCGTGTTCAGGCTCCTACGGCGAACTTCCCCGGCCTTGGCAGCGTGCTCGGAGCCTGGGCGCCTGACAATCCATCATTACCAGGTGCCCAATACGTCTTCGCCAGCGGCACCTCGATGGCCTGTCCTAATGCTGCTGGCGTCTGCGCTTTAATCATCTCGCAGTACGGCGACTTCACTGCGGACAACTCGCGCAAGGCGCACATGTCTCCGCAGGCGGTGGAAGCCTACCTGCAACAGACGGCTAACAACCAACCGTGCCCGGAACCGAGAGAGGTGACATTTTTTCTTCTCTCCCCTCCGTTCGCTCCTAACACACCTGTTCCCGGTGTTTTGCCCAACCAGCGATGCCAGGGTGACGCCGGTTACAACAACTTCTACGGGAAAGGCATAGTGGACGCGTTCAAGGCCGTCACAACTAAGTAGCGGTTCACGTGTAGAAGGGACGCTACACGTACGGATCATCTACTGGCCTTGAGCATGACAATTCTTTCACCAAACGTCCTCAAAGGAACAGCCCCTACTATCAAATGGTAGGGGCTGTTCTATTCTCCGGTTATGGACTCTAGAATTGAAGCTCTCCTCAAGCGCTAAACAAACAGTTTGCCATGACAAGCTGGCTAAGCACGAAGCGACCCAATGCCTGAATTAAGCGGCGAGCGAAAGCAACCCAACTCTAAATCAAGTTGATGACTATAGATATTGGGCCCGGCGAGAGTTCTAATAGTTTTGATCCTCATGATCCCCCTCCCCCTGTTCGCTTGAACTGACACGGTCAACTCAGTCGGCCTTCGCCTTCCCTGCCGTGGCGGCCTTCGCTTTCTCCGCCCCGTCCGTCACGTCAACCGGCGCTCGTTTTTCCAAATCGAATTTATGCCCCGTCGAGAGGACATGAATACGGACTCCGTGAAGGGTCAGCGCCTCGCTCCTCTCTAGGTCTGGCAGATTCGTATAGGTGATGTCGCCGGCGTCAACGACGGTGACAGTGTTCTCGCCGATGACTTCCAGCGTGCCGTCGCTCGCCACCAGCGCCGTGTTCTCGTCGATGCCGAAGCCGATGTCCTGCGGGTAATGCGCGATGGCCGTCAGCAGTCGCCCGAAGCGCCCGCGCTGCGAGAAGTGCGTGTCGATCATCGCACCGGGGAGGAAGTCCATCCCCGGCCCGATCTCCAACCCGCCGAAGCGCGGGGTGCAGTTTGACTCCCCGCGTATAATCATCGAATTCGACATCATGGCAGCCCCGGCGCTGGTGCCTCCCACCACCGCCCCCTTCTCGTACTTCCTGCGTATCAACTCCTGCATCTCGGTCCCGCCCATCAGACTTGTGATATGAAGTTGGTCACCGCCCGTGAAAAAAATCCCGGTCGCCCGCTCGATAAATTCCAAAGCCTTCGGGTCGTGCGCATCCTTCCTGTTTGAGACATCGACCATCCGCGCCTCATCGGCTCCGAGCTTCTTAAAAACCTTCTCATATTCGTCCGCATACTCTTCGGGCTTGTCTGTGGCGACGGTCATGATGGCGATGCGGGCTTTCGCCCCACCGGCCAACCGGATGAACTCCTTGAGGATTCCGCAATCGCCCTGTTTGTCCTCGCCCCCGCCGATGATTACCAGCTTGCCCTTGCTCCCGTTTGCTTTCATATACACCCCTTGTCCAATCTAAAGCGCACTGCTCCCCTAGCTTTGTTTCAAAAGCCCGACGAGGCAGTATCAGACCTGCCCCAGCCAGCGCAACGCCTGAGCTATCAGCAGGCTCAGCAAGACTACCCAGATGAAGAAGAGTCCCCGGTATCTTCCATATAATTCTCTATAATCCTGCGCTTTCATATAATTTTGCAGCCTACCAGGCGAGCTACAAACTGTCAGTACGAAAGGGTACGAGAACTCCGTTCAGGCGATTTCCGCGAGCTAAGATATGGCCTGTTCCGCCTTCAAGCCAGCAGCGTCACTCATGGTCACGCTTGTGACCCGAAAGCGAAATTCTGCGGTTGCTGTCCTCCAGGAATCTCTCTGTCACAACGACCTCGCCGTCAATCATCAAGCGCCGCCCACATGCGATCACACCTTTTAGATCAAGCGAACCTTGACGAAGCACGAGCACGTCCGCATCCTTCCCCGCAGCCAGGCTCCCTTTACCGTCGAGCTTGAGAACTCTGGCCGTGTTTGAAGTCACGAGCGGCAGCACCAGTTCGACTGCGAACTCATGTTTGATGACGCAATCGCGAACCTGTCTGTACAGAGTACGCGGGCTTGAGATGGAGGCGTCGGAAGAGGCCGTGAGGCGTGTCGCTGTGCCCACCCTCCGCCCTGCTTGTCCTACAGTCGCGGTGTATGGCCGCCGGTGCAGCGCCCGTTCTGACTGTATCCGTGAGATTAGCAGGCCGTCTTGATGTTGTCTGTCCGGCACAAGACATATGGTCTTTAAACATTTGAGGAGGGAGAATGAGGGGCGCTCTGTACGGTAGAGGGCATTATCATGACCCTGACTTATTCAAGCCTGCGACCGTCACGGCCTTGTGGCGATACCCCAGGGGCCGTCTCCGGCCTTGATGGTGGCGATGACCTGATCGGTTGTGGTGTCTATCACCGAAACGTCGTTAGATAATCCGTTGGCCGTATAAACCTTTTTGCCGTCCGGCGTGAGGGCGAGCCCCCAGACCCGCTTTCCCACAGGGATCGTGGCGAGGACGTTGAAGCTTGCCGTGTCGATCACAGTGACCATGTTGGCGCGTCCCATCGCCACGTAGACTTTGCGGCCATCATGGGAGACGACGACGCCCATCGGCTTCACATTATCGCCGCGCGGCAGCTCTACCTGACGGATGACCTTGTGGCCTGCCGTGTCAATGACCGAGAGCGTGCGCCCGATCTCCGCAGTGACGTAGGCGCGCGTGCTATCGGGAGAGAAGGCCGCGTCGCGCGGGCGCGAGCCGACCATGAAAGTTGCTACGACCTGATTAGTCTGTGTGTCGATCACGGAAACCGTGTTGCTCGTCTCAGCCGTCACGTAGACCCAGCGACCGTCAGGGCTGATCGTCACCCCTTCAGGTTCGATGCCGACGACGAGTGTCGCTATCAACCGGCCTGTCTCAATATCCGTGACCGATGCCGTCCCCGCATCCTCGTTCGAGGCGTAGAGCCTTTTTCCGTCGCGGCTCAAGACCAACTGCTCGGGGTCAGAGCCGACATCGTATTTCGCAACCACCTCTCTCCTGACCGTATCAATGGCCGCGATTTTATTGTCAGCTTCGTTGTAATCCTGCCCTGAAGGAGTGCTCAAAGCGACGTAAACACGAGTCCCATCCGGACTCAAGCGTATCCCGCGCGGTCTGGCTCCGACTGTAATCGTCTCAATCACACGATCCCTGCCCATATCAATGACTGAAATCGTCCCCTCGCGCTCGTTGCTCACGTAGGCGAGTGGGCCTTTCGGCTTCGCTGCGCAGGCCGTCATAAATTGCAGCAGGATGAGCGACGCAATTAAACGCCGACGAGATAATAAAATCAGCATTCCTCAGATCAAGTTCTGGCCGGAGCGGAAGCTACTTCAAAGTGTAAAGATAGCTGGCGATGTCGCGCGCGTCCGCGTCACTGACGCCGAGATTGGGCATGGCTGTTTTGTCATCCACCCCCTGCGGATTCTGTATCCAGAGAATCATGTTGTCGGGCGTGTTCTGCAATCTTCCGGCAAGATACACACGACTCGCCACCTGACCGAGCGGCGGCCCGACCATGCCGTTCGCGCCGCTCACGCCGGGAACCGTGTGGCAGGTCGAACAACCATAGCGACTGATAGCGACTCTCCCCTTCGCCGGTGTCCCGCCCGTCATTTCCGCCGCCGCGCGTTCGGCATCCTTGTTACAGGAGGAAAGAGCGAAAAGGAGAAACACCAGCGGGCACAACACAGACAGCTTGAACACGTCCATGACTCTCAAACCATGTTTCATCTCTTTCGTCTTCCGCCTACTGCTGATCGAGCCGCAGGGCGCGACTCTCACGCCTGAGAACACGCCGCTCCGATTCACGCATCCACCCTGCCATCAGAGCCAGCCCGGCGATGACGTAAACGGTCGCGGCGGGAACCCACATGATAAGCCCGCCGAGTTGTTGATCCTCGAGCGGCGTCAAGCCCCACGAAGAGGTCGTCTCGCCGTAGGCCGGGTACCAGACTTGACGGGCGAAAGTAATCATCGCGCCGAGCACGCCGCTATGCGCGGACGTAGTGAACACGTAGAGCACAGCCGCGCCGTAGCCCATCAACCCCCGTCGTCCATGAACGAGCGCCCACCAGAAGAGTAGCGCCGAACCGAGAAAGCTGACATGTTGCAGCGTGTGAACGAGGTCGCTCTGCAAGGTCGCCTGAAACAGAAGCGGCACATGCCAGACCCACAGCGCGACCGCATGAATCGCCCACGCGACGAGTGGGTTCGTGACAGCTCGCCAGACGGCCTGCGCGGCGCGGCGCTTTCCCACTTCCCCGATTGATTGTCGCCAACTAACGGGCAGCGCCCACAGGAAAGGGACGAGCGGGCGAGCCAACACGAGCAAGGGCGCCGCGACCAGCATCAAGACTTCGTGCTGCGTCATGTGCGCCGAAAACAGAACCTCGCCCCACGGGTGGAGAGGCGAAACGAGAGCTACGAAAAGCGCCGTCCATCCACCAATGAAAGCCCACACATCCCACTTGCGAGCCCCGTGCCCGCGACCGGACTCGCCCCACACACGCCGCACGCCACGAAGGTAGAGCCACCCCGTGAGGGCTAGACTCGCGATCACGAGCGGGTCGCGTCCCCACGTGTACCACAGATCATCAAACGTATGCGGCTTGCCGTCATGCGCGTAAACGAAGGAAAAAGGTAAGAGGTAAAAGGTAAAAGAGAGGGGAAACCACTTTTTAATTAAATGTGGATTCCGCCTGACTTTTTCCTCTTTCCTTTTTCCTTTTTCCTTCATATCTATCTTTGGCATGGATCGAAGATGAACTGCGGAATCCAGAGCGCGATGATGACGAGAGAGAACAGGAAACTTATCATCAATCCGATGGTCGCCAGGAAGCGGTTCCGCACGGTATTGTCTTCAGACTCGTCAGGCCACCCCCGCCCCGCCCGCGTCCAGTTACGCCATGCGATCAAGCCTCCGCCTGCCGCGAGCAACAGGAAGCAGAGCGCCATGATATGCAGGACGAGCGAACGCCCTCCGGGGCAGAGCTTCTGCGTTAGCGTATAGTTAACTTGCAGGTTGAGGAGAAACGCTAGAGGCGCGACGAGCACGCCCGCCCACAACCATGGAAGGCTGCCCTGCCGCGTGGGCTCTTCTTTCTTCCGAGTCCTGGCTTTAGCTTTTGCTTTGGTACTGGCCTTGGCCGTCACCTCTCGGTTCTCCTTATCTTAAAGAAAACGCGGCGCGAGATAGAGAAGCGCGTAGCACACGACCCAGATGCCGACGATGAAATACCAGTAGAGCGCGTTGTCGGTCGCATCGACAAGGTATTTCGGTTCCGTGTGCCCACGGAACAGGATCGCGGTAATGACGATTGTCTCGATCACTTCCGACACGAGGTGAAACGTGTGAATGCCCATGATCGTCCACACGATGGAGCCGTAAGCGTTCGTGTCCCAGTAAACGTTCAGCGCCACGAACTCGAACCACCGGAGGGTGACAAACGCGATGCCGACAACGTCGCACACGACCATCCAGATTTTCACCTTCCGCACGTCTAAGCGTTTAGCCGATCTTTCAACGAAGTACACCGGCACGAGACTGGCGAGCATCACGAACAGGTTGATTGTCGGGATCAATAAACTTGGAAGCGAGGTCGGCGGGGGAGGCCAGTCCAGGACGCGGTCACGCAGATAAAAGTAGGTGACGAAGCAGAGGACGAGCATCGTCCCCTCTATCAAGAGGAAACCCACCACGCCCCACCACGTCACGGCGCGGCTGCCGAAGGCTAAGCTCGGCAAGCGAGAAACGTCCAGATCGACGCGCCTCTTCATTGCGCTCTCGCGGCCTCCCTTGTTCTCTCCTCCTCAGTCATCTCTTCGACGCGGGGGAGTTCGCATCGCTCGTCCTGCTGCCTCGGCCAGGCCCAGACGAGCAGCGCGATGAAGATTAGCACCATCCCGGCAGGCAGCGCCCACGGGGTGAATATTGAGCCGATGAAGGTCGCCGACGCGGCCAGCGCCAGAAGCAGCGGCCCGACGTTCGGGCCGGGCAGAATCAGCTTGTGGTCCGGCTCGGCGTCCATCGTCCTCGTGATCAGAATCTCCCGGCAATCGCTACGGAGTCCCGTCACCACAGGCGACTCCGGGCTTCGCGTCCACAAAGCTTCGCGCCCCTGCACGATTGGCAGGCGGAAGAAATTGTAGCTGGGCGGGGGCGACGCGGTCGCCCATTCGAGCGTGTCCGCGTGCCAGGGGTTCGCCCCGGCCACTTCCCCGCGCCGGATGCTGCGCAGGGCGTTGATGATAAAGACCAGAACTCCGAGCGCCAGGACAAGGCCGCCGACGGTCGCCAGCAGGTTGAGATTCCCCCAGCCTGTTTCCGGCAGGTAGGTGTAGACGCGGCGCGGCATGCCTTGAAGGCCCAGGATGTGCATCGGGAAGAAGGCGAGGTTGAAGCCTGTGAACATCAGCCAGAAGTTCAGTTTGCCCAGGCCCTCGCCGAGCATCCGCCCCGTGAATTTCGGAAACCAGTAGTAGAAAGCCCCGAAGAGCGGAAAGACCGCGCCGCCGATGAGCACGTAATGGAAATGCGCGACGACGAAGAACGTATCGTGAAGCTGTAGGTCGACGGGCACGCTCGCCTGCATCACCCCCGTCAATCCGCCCAACACGAAGATGAAGAAGAAGCCGAGCACGAAGAGCATCGGCGTCCGTAAGCGCACGCGCCCCGTCCACATCGTCGCCGTCCAGCAGAAGATTTGAATGCCGGAGGGGATGGCGATGAGCATCGTGGCCGCTGTGAAAAAACTTGATCCGAGTTGCGGCAGCCCCGTCGCGAACATGTGATGCACCCACAGGCCGAAGCTGATAAACCCGTTGGCGATGATCGCCAGCACCAGCGCCGTGTAGCCGAAGATGGGGCGGCGCGCGAAGACCGGGATGATCGAGGACACGAAGCCGGTCGCCGGAAGGAAGATGATGTAAACCTCCGGGTGGCCGAAGAACCAGAAGAGGTGTTGCCACAAGAGCACGTCGCCGCCTTCCGCCGGATTATAGAAGTGCGTGCCGACGAGCCTGTCCAGCGCCAGGAAGATGCTTGAGATCATCATCGCGGGCATCGCGAATACGATCATGAATGAGACGACGATCATCGTCCACACGTAGAGCGGGATGCGGTTCAAAGACATCCCCGGCGCACGCATCTTAAAGACGGTGATGATGATTTCAACTGCCACCGCGAGCGCGGCGATCTCCGTGAAGTTGACCAGGCGCGTCCAGACATCGACGCGTTTGCCGGGGCTGAACTCCGGCCCCGCCAGTGTGACGTAGCTGAACCATCCGGTATCAGGCCCCGTGTTCAGGAAGAAGAAGACGTAGAGCATGACGCCGCCGAACAGGTATATCCAATAGCTGAAGGCGGCGAGGCGCGGGAAGACAATGTTGCGCGTCCCCACCATCAGAGGCACTAGATAGATGGCAAAAGCTTCCATCACGGGGATGGCGAAGAGGAACATCATCGTCGTGCCGTGCATCGTGAAAATCTGGTTGTAGAGGTCTGGGCCGAGGAAGTTGTTTTCCGGGCGCGAGAGCTGTACGCGCATGAGGACGGCGAGAACGCCGCCCGTGAGGAAAAAGATGAAGGCCGTGATGATGTAGCGTCTGCCGATGGCTTTATGATCCGTGCTCGTGAGCCACCCACGGAAGCCGGGCGGGTCTTTCCACGTCTCTTCGAGCGTGCGCCGTTCCTGCTCCTCATGCATGGCGGTCACATCCGCTTCCCCGTTGATGTCTGGCGCTTCAATGTCGGGCGTTGCGGCGGCGGTCATAACTTGGGATTTCATATCCTTGTTCTCTTACCTCCTTCGGCCACTCAGTCGTGCTAAACTTGTCTCAAGAGGTAAAAAGTCATGTCACAACATAAGACGCCTTCGACCATGCAGGATTTCATCATTTCGCGCGACCCGGAAGTGATGGGCGGCACGCCGGTTTTCGCAGGCACGCGCGTACCCATTACACATTTGATTGAGTACCTTGTTGGCGGTTACTCGCTCGCTGAATTTACTGATAACTTTCCAGGGGTTGAGCACAGCCAACTTGTCGAACTTTTGCAACGCATCGGCGACCTGGTCACTAAAGGCGACCTGACCGTATGAAAGTCTTTGTCGATGAGTGTGTGACGTACCTGTTGATGGCACACTTTACCCGTCACGACTTCACGCACATCCTCGATACGCCGTGGCGGGGCATGAAAAACGGTGCGCTGCTGCGGCTCGTCGCATCGGAGTACGATGTGTTTCTGACGACAGATAGACACATTCCGCATCAACAAAACCTGCGCAAACTTAATCTGGCTTTCGTCATCATACACGGCGTCTCCAACAAAATTGATGACCTGCTGCCGCTCGCACCTAAAACCATTGATGCGCTCGACCATATCAGCCCGGGCGACCTCGTGATTATCTCCGCCTAAAATATATCTTCGTGTCAAACTTCTCTTAACTCTACACTCATCAATCCGTCTGCTCATTTAAGGCTCTCCAGATAACTCAGCAGCGCCTGCAAATCTTCGGGCGAAAGTGGGACAGGCGGCATACGATTTCCCGGCTTGATCTCCTGCGAGTTGGTGATCCAGCCCGCCAGATGACCGCGCGTCAGGGGAAGCATTCCGGCGGCGATTGTTTTCCTACTCGCCAGATGCGTGAGGTCTGGGGCGACAATCGCATGGGCATCCGTGCCGCGAATCGTGTGGCACATGATGCAGGGAGAAGAGAGGAAGACCTGCTGACCGCGCCGCTGCTTCTCATCCTCCGCCAGCGCGGAGGGCTTCCGCTGAGCTTCGAGCCACGCGTTGAACTTATCAATCGACTCTGCGACGACGACGAAACGCATGTGCGCGTGCTGGTGGCCGCAGAACTCTGCGCACTGGCCGTAAAACTCGCCCTCCCGGTCGGCCCTGAACCAGACGGTGGTCTCGTGTCCTCCGGGCAGGAGGTCTTTCTTGCCGTCAAGGTTAGGAACCCAGAAGCTATGAATGACATCAGTTGACGTGAGCTTGATCCGGACGGGTATTCCGACGGGGATGTGAATCTCGTTCGCGGTCTTGAAGATGTTGCTCGCCGTTTGGTCCTCGTATTGGACTTCCCACCACCACTGATGACCCGTCACTTTAATGCTCAAGGCGTTCGGGTCTTGAAGCGTGTAAGTCGCCCTCCCGGCTCTGAAGCTCGCGATGAGAAAGACGAACAGAATGACGCCCGTCACGAGAAGCGCGCCGGTCACCACTCCCGCCATGCGCCGCTCAGACTGAGGCTCGGGGGTGATGTGATGAGCATCGGAAACATCATCCTGCTTTCTGTATGAGCGCAGTGCGGCGAAGAGCACGGAGATGATGACTATGACAAAGACCGCAGCGCAGACGTAGAACATCAGCCACCAGAGGCGGCTGATGCGTCCCGCTTGAGGTCCCGCCGGATTGAGCACCGACTGCACGCCCCCGCAGGCCGACAATGAAGTCAAACATAATAAGGCGGAAGGCAGAAGACAGAGGCGGAGCACGCGAAGCGACATCATGCGTGTCTTCTCGATTATATCTTTCGCTTTTCGCCCTTCGCCTTCAGCCTTTTTCATCGCGGCATCTCCGCCGATTTGGGTAAGCTCGAATCCAGTGGCTGTTTCTTTTCCGAAGCCTGCTCCGGCTTCTTCGTGCTCATCGCATCATTGCGTCCCGGCGCAACGTCCTTCGCCACCTGACGGCTCAAGCTCCGCACGTACCCGGCCAGTTGCCAGACCTGATAATCAGGAATCTTGCCGCGAAACGAAGGCATGCCGTTGGGACGGCCCTCGACAATCGTCGCAAAGATTTGGTCGGGCTCGCTCCCATAAATCCACTGGTCATCCATCAGCGGCGGCCCCATCCCGCCGCCCCCCTGCGCGTGACAACCCACGCAGTTGAACCAGGTGAAGAGTCGCTTTCCATCATTAAGCGCGACGGCGTTCTCTTCGTACTCGTTTTTGACGGGCTGGTAAGCCCCTGGCGGAACGCCCGGCTGTAGATCACTCAATCTCTTGGAATTGATTCGACTCGACGAGGGAGGCTCCACGCGAAAACCCCGCTCCTCGCGCTTACACGCGACGGTCATGATGACAACCGAAGCGCAGGCGCAGAGAATTTTAAAGGCGACAATTCTCCTCAAATCGAGAAGAGACGATAATGTCTGGACGGAAAAGAGATTACGAAATCCGCCCCTTACTTTTTCATCCCTCATCGCACACGTCTCCCTTCCGGCTCAAGAAGCAGGTATACGCTCTATCGTCCCTATTCGCGGAACACCGTACTCGTCGAGGATGCTTTCGATTTCCGCTCGTTTGCGTGCGATGATTTCTTCGAGTTCTTCCCTGAATTCGTCCTCGCCGCGCCTGACGCCCATCGAAATGTCATAGACGAAGGGGAGAAAGGGCAGGTCGATCTCGGGGGAAACGGGGACAACCTCAAGTTTGACTTTTTGTCGTCGGGCGAAGTAACCGGCGAGCGGCCCCCAGACGACCGCCGCGTCAACTTCACCCTTTGCGACCGCGTCAATGATCCGCGCGGGAGGGTCTGGCTGCGCGTAGTCGCCGTAGACGGTGTAGCCCCTCACGTTTCGTATGATCTTGCGGTTGGTGAGCGCATGCGCCGGCGGGGTGTTGGCGAAGTCGTCGCCGATCATCTGCACGCCGATCTTAATTCGATGAAGAATCGGATCGTCAAAGGAGTGAATCTTCAGCCCCCTATCCCGGCGGTAAACAAAAACGTACGTTGAACGGTAATAAGGCGAAGTCGTGAGGGCGAGTTCAAAGCTGCTCGGAACCCCGATCACCAGGTCGCATGCGCCCGCCCTCAAGGTGTTGCGAAAAAAGCCGCGACGTTGAGCCCACCAGGTGTACTGAACGTCCAAGTTCATCTCGCGCGCGATCAACTCGGCGATCCTATTCTCAAATCCTTCCAGGCGGTCGTTGGAGAACGGCAGGTTGTTCGGGTCGGCGCACACGCGAAGAGACGTGCGTGGGACATGCGATGTTGAAGTTGCTTTCTGCGTCGTTTGCTCCGTGATCTTCGACTCGTCTTTACTCGCGCAGGAAAGAAGCAATGACGAGAAAAAAGCGAGCAAACACAGGACGGCTGCCGCGCGCGTTCCGTCGCCGCCCAGTTTCGGGGAACGCTTTAATCTGATCTCAGGGGAGCGAGAAGACATACAGCGTGCCCCCCTTAGTCGTGTGCTCAGGCAAGTCTGTCATCGCGTTGACGAAGCCGAGAGCGCCCGAGCCGTCACGCGGGTCCAGGCCGCCCGCGACGATGGCTCCGGCCCAGCCGCCGACGCCGGAAAGAATCGCCACGTACTCTTTGCCGTCGGGGCCACGATAAACCACTGGCTGGCCGATGATGCCTGAACCCGTCTTGAACTGCCACAAGAGTTCGCCCGTGTGCGCGTTGATGGCCTTGAACCAGCCTTCCATCGTGCCGTAGAACACGACGTCGCCCGCCGTTACCGCCGCGCCGCTCCAGACGGGGAAGGTCTCTTTGATCTTCCAGACGGGCCGGCCACTAACAGGATTCCAGGCCGTAAATTCTCCGCGATGTCCGCCGGGTCCCGGATACATCTTGACGTTCGAGCCGACGAAGGGCGTGCCCGCGATGTAGTTTGCCTCAGCCCCTTCAAAATCCATGCAGAGATTATTGTGGGGTATGTACAGCAGCCCCGTGCGCGGAGAGTAGGCCGAAGGGCTCCAATCTTTACCGCCTGGCGCGGCAGGACAAATGTCGCGTATGACTTTACCTATGACGGGCGTCTTCTCCTCGACGTGGATCAGTTGCCCGGTCTTGATGTCAACGCCCTTCGTCGAAGTGATGTGCACGAAGGGCTCAGCCGAGAGCACTTCGCCCGTCGTGCGATCCATGACGTAAACGTATCCGGTGCGTTCGGGTCGTACCAGGACTTTTCGCGTCTGACCGCCGATGGGCAGATCGAGCAGGACTTGTTCGTTGATGCCGTCGTAGTCGAAAAGGTCGTGAGGTGCCCACTGGTAGAACCAGACGGCTTCGCCCGTCTCTGGGCGGCGGGCGAAGATGCCGGAAGTCCACTTGTTCTCGCCAGGCCGCTGTTCCGGATTCCAGGGGCCTGGATTCGCCGTTCCGTGATAAACCAGGTCGAGTTCGGGGTCGTAGGAAATCCAGCCCCACACAGTGCCGCCGCCAATCTTCCAGGCGTCGGGCGGCCACGACGAGACGCCGAGGTCTTTGCCCTGATCCTGATGGTAGAAGGGTTTGAAATTAGCGCCGATGAGACAATCAGCATCCGGGCCTGTGTTGTACGCCCGCCAACTGATCTGACCGCTCTGAGCATCAAGCGCAGTGAGCCAGCCTCGCACGCCGAACTCACCGCCGGAGTTGCCGACGAGCACCTTGTCCTTGACCACGAGCGGGGCCATCGTCATCGTCTCGCCACGATTGATGTCGCCGAGTTTTGTCTTCCAAAGCTCTTTGCCCGTCTCGGCATCAACGGCGACCGTGTGCGCGTCCAGCGTGTTGAAGAAGATTTTCCCGTTCGAGAAGATCGCGCCGCGATTCACCAGGTCGCAACACGCGACCCCCTGCGCGGCGGCGGCTGGCTTCGGCTCGTACTTCCACTTCACGGTCGCGCCCGGCTTCGTCAAGTCGAGCGCGTACAAGATGTTCGGATAAGGAGTGACGACGTACATCGTGTTATTCACAACGATGGGGGCGGCTTCCTGCCCGCGATTGACGCCCGTCGAGAACGTCCACGCGACTTTCAGATTTCGGACATTCTCCGTGTTGATCTCACCGAGGCCGCTGTAGCGCGTGCTCGCGTAATTCTTCGCCGCCATCGGCCATTGTCCGTCTTCGGCTTCCGTCAGCCATGACGGCAATCCTCCTTGCTGCGAAGCCTGGGCCTGTGCGGGCGGTTGTTTCGTCGGGGTGCTGCGAGATTGCTCGGGAGGCTTGGAAGAGCAGGCCAGGAATAAAAGAGAACTGTAGATTGCGGTGTGGAGAAGTACGTATTTAGAGGAGGGGAAGAAAGCTTTTAGCTTATGCCGTCCCATCAACGCCTCCCTTGTTCGAAAAGCTGCACGCACACTGACCATAGGCAAATAATTTACAGAAAAAGTTCCCCACAGGTCACAGCGCTGGTTGTTCAAGCAGTAATTAAAGCCTAAATGTCGCGAATTTTAATCTTTATTCACAAGCCTGTCCATGAAAAAGCGCGTACTGGATACGCAATCCATTTTCTTGAGTGGACACACTCTAGTTAAGGAGTTCACGGACATTTTCAGAAATTGAAAGAGTGGGGAATGTTTATGTTGAATGGAAGAAAGCGGCGCCCGACTCATCCGGGCGAGGTTTTAAGGGAAGACGTTATTCCGGCGCTGAACATCACGCAGGGCGAATTTGCGCGTACGCTCGGGGTGTCGCGGCGCACCGTCAATGAGATTTTGCAGGAGAAGCGTCCAGTCACCGTAGACACGGCGCACCGCCTGGCGTGCGCTCTGGGTACGTCTCCCAAGTGGCTGGGTCTTCAGCAGGACGTTGATCTCTGGGACGCATTAGAAACTAACGGGGCAGAATATGAGCGAATCAAACCGCTCAGGGCAACATAATATTGGAAGAATCTTCACAGGCTTTTAACCCTCTATACTCTTAAATTGCTGCTAAGGCATCTTCTATTCTTCTTGCCTCATATGGAATTAACGTTAATTCCCTTCTCCGAATGATATTTTTCTGTTGTTTGTTGGTTCTAATGATGCTATAAGGCGTTAGCTATGGAACCTATGCCCCGCAAGAGGGTTAAAACACCTTTCTCAATCAGCCCATCACCAACGGGTCTCTATTTAACTCCGGCTCTTGAGGCCGTAATCTTTCGGGTCAGATTTACGGTGGACGAAAGGCAGGGTTTCAGTGTGATCCTGGGGGAGCCGGGCCTCGGCAAGACGAGCGTTGTGCGCTACCTCCACTCGGATTATGACGCCAGCGATGATACGCTTTCGATACTAATTCCCTCCCCCAGCTTCAAGACCGAGTACGCTTTCTTAACACACATCTGCACTGCCGCCGGCATTCCACTGCGGCGGAGCGCCCAAGCGCAGCAGCGCGAGTTGGAAGGTTGGCTGGGCGAGCAGTACGCGGCAGCGCGCAACGTCGTCCTCTTCATTGACGAGGCCCAAAACCTGACTCCAGGCATCCTGGAACTTGTCCGTGCCCTACTCAATTATGAAACGGACGAGTCGAAGCTGATCCAAGTCGTGCTGGCCGGGCAGATCGAGCTGCGCAACAAATTACTCGCCCCCCAACAGAAGGCACTCTACAGCCGACTAGTGGCACCGAGCGTGCTTTCGCCGCTGGCTCCCGACGAGCTGAGCGGAATGGTTGAGCACCGCTGTAAGCTCCGCAAGATCAAGAACCCCTTTCCTCCTGAATCGATTGACAAGCTTTACGCGCTCACGGGCGGTATTCCCCGAGCCACCTTGCGTCTGTGCGCAATTGCTTTCGAGATGGCTAAACTTGCGCGCATGGACAATGTGTCGGTGGAGCTAATCGACACCGCCTATGCCGAGATGCAGCTCGAAGCCGATGGTGAGGCCGAAGATGAGCAGTAACATCAAGCCTAAGACGGGTGGCTTGGCCGCTATCTTACGGCTGGAAAAAGAGCGTCTCGCTCACGAAGAAAAAGAGCGACAACGTGAGCGCATGGCCGAAACAGCCCCTGCGGAAACCGCACCGGCCGCGAAATCCGCACCCGCATCGGATATCACACCCCCTGTCGTTTCCACACCCCCTGCGAAAACCATAGCCCCTGCGGATTCCGCAGCCGGTGCGAATCGAACCGGCCAGCCCCTGCGAAACGCACCGGCTGCGGAATCCGCAGCCCCTGCGAAAACCAAGGGGGCTGCCCTGCTGCCAGCTGACGCGCCGCACTTGCGTACCCCACATGAAATCACGGACCGGATACTTCCGACACTCAAACCGGGCTGCCAGGTTGTACTGATGAGACTTTACCGCCTTTCGGCCGGATTCGGATCAAACACGTGCCACGTCTCCCTCCCGAAGCTCGCAAGTGCCTGTAATATCAGCGAAACGCAGATTCGCATCTTCCTCAGGGACCTTGAGCAGCGTAAGCTAATCAAGCGTTTGAGTGTGGATCTGGCCAATAAAATTCAATCGGAAAGGGGAATCACTTTTGAGGTACTCCTGCCGCGACTAGTGGCAACGAAAACCGCAGGGGGTGCGAAAACCGCAGGGGGTTCGGATTCCGCAGGGGGTTCGGAAACCGAACCCAATAAAGTAAATACACAAAAAGAAAACACACAAACACAGGAGCCTGCGGCGGGTGTGCGTGTGGGTTCCAAATTCACGATCGAAGAATGCCGGAGGTTTGCCGAACACCTGCGATCCACAGGGCAGGGCATCAACAATCCAGGGGGCTACGCCACTACCATTCATCGAACGGGCGAGGCTGATGAGTTGATCGAAAGATTCCTTAACCCGATCACCTCGACTCAACTCGAAGCTTCACAATGCCCGGATTGTCAGGGCAGGGGGTTTTATTACCCGAACGGTCTCGCGGGCGGGGTAGCCAAATGTAGACATGAAAATCTAGCGCGGGAAGGGAAAGGTTAATCATAGCCAGAGTCCCCCAAGACGATCACCAAATTGAAAATGAGCAACTTTTACCCTGTCGAATGTGTCCCTCTCTACCTAGAAAAGGGTGACTCTCGGGTTTGGTTTCACACAAAGTTTCATACTCAAAAGTTTAGCCAAACCGCAAATTAAAAAACGTTGTTTTTAGTCTCTCACGGCAATTCCGATAATGCATCTTTTCGGAAGGAAATCATTGACAGGATTTGACTATTAAGCCATCATTATCGGCGTTCTGGCTCTTAAATTTCCCTAGAGAGGCTTTCCTCTCATGACGCTTGATCAATTATTAGCTTCCAGGCCACTGGATCAGAGCCTCGCTCCCAGGCGCTTTGACCCTCGTTCGGCCACGCCCTTCGTCAATAAGTCAGTCTCTGAAGAGACACGCCGCGCTTACCGCCGAGCAGTCTCCGACTTCTTCCAGTTTGTCGCAGGTAAGCACCCTTCAGAAGTTGTCCCTGATGACGTGCTGCGGTGGCGTGACCATCTGCGATCTCATCGAAAACGCGCGGCCACGGTCTCCTTCAAACTCTCCGTCATCCGCTCCTTCTTCGAGTACCTGAAGGCGGCTGGAGTAGTTCTGCTCAACCCGGCCTCGACGAAGCTAGTGCAGCCGCCGGAGTTGCCGACAGAGCCTGCCGGGCGTGCGCTGACTACGAAAGAGGTCAGATATTTGCTCACAGGGCCTGATCGCTCCAAGGCTGAAGGAGCGCGTGATTATGCGCTGATGCTCGTGATGCTGCGCCTCTCCTTGAGAGTAGCTGAGGTCTGTGCGCTTCGTGCTTCTTCGATCAAGTGGAGTCATGGGCGGTGGACTTTGAGGTGCAAGGTCAAGGGGGGCAGGGAAGAGGTCTGGCCGCTGCCACGTGATGTCAAAGAGGCGATTGATGAGTATCTCAAGTTGGATGCTAAGCGCCGGGCGACGCTGCACAGCGACAGCAATGACCCTTACCTGTTCCAGCCGCATTTTAATTACCGGACGCTACAGTTTGACAAGGCGCTCTCGACGAGGATGGTACAGCACATCGTCAAGCGGTGGGCCAGCTTTGGCGGGATTGGTGATCTCTCACCACATGACTTGCGAAGGACGGCGATCACGCGAGCGCTGGAGATGGGGCAGACTTATCGGCAAGTGCAGATGATGAGTAAGCACAAGGACCCGAAGACGGTGATGAGGTATGATCATGGGAGAGAGAATCTCGATCAGAATGCTGTAAACTTTCTTCAGTACGAGGACGAGAGCTAAAGTGCAACAAGGGAAGTACGGTCAAACTAATGTTAGCCTTGCGTCTATGGTGCCGCAGGATCTAAACCAAGGCCCAAAGGTACTAGCCAGCATGGTTAGTTTCAATTACCACTCAAAATAAGGCTCCACTTAGCAGATAGTTCTAGCCGAAAGGAGAAACCTATCATTGAGCGCCCCTGCATGTTGAGAGATCCCATCACGGAGCGCCTTTACGCATTTCTTATGGCAAACGGGACAAAACTACTCGCTGATGCGCGGACGAAATCGATCCGAGTCCGTCTGAGTGTGATACCGCATGATCAGCTCGCCGAAAACCCCGATAGGATCCTCCAGAACTTAGGTGCGCTGACCGGGGAGATCCAGTCACTGTGCACACAACATGATTTCGCACGGTTCCTCGTGCTGTTCCGAAAACTCCCGCAGCAAGTGATGTGATTAGCCGGGCGAAGTTTATCGAAATCCTGTTCGGGATAGCTGCATAGGTGTAGAGCTTCTAGCAGTCGTCTTTATCTTTGATTAATCTTTGCAACGGAACCGTCAAAACAGCTAGATGATGGATCCACGTGGAGCTGAAAGTGATCCCTTGAGTATGAGCGTTGCAATCGCCTCCGTCGGTATAGCCACAGCGCAAGGCAGTGCCTCTGATATTATTAACGGAGCGGTGCTATGCTCACCCGCGAAGTTACCCTGGCCCGCCGACAAAAGGACCACATGTCAAAGTTCATATCAGGCTGTTGGGATTGAACCATTACTCAATGGAAAAGACCGCTGGTCAGCACTGGCTGGAGAAGCTCTTAAAGAATGCTTCGGCAGTAACACACCATCTCCGGGAACGCCGCTGTTAGTGGCGTCATGCAACGGGGCAGCAGCCGGGTTTGATCCAGACATCTGGCGTCATGCCTTCGACACGGAGGCGCTTCTCAAAGGCACAACCTGGGCAAAGAAAAGTCGGCCTGTATTTAGCGCCTCGTGCAACTCAGGCTTACAAGCTCTCTATATCGCCAAATTACTTTTGCTCGCGGGCTATTCGGATAACGTGATCGTTCTGGCTGTAGATATTCTCTCGCGGGCGAGCCATGACAATTTTGAAGTCTTACGTGTGCTAAGTGACACGCCGACGCCGTGGCAACACACCAGCATCGGTTTTATTCCGGGCGAAGCAGCCGTCGCTCTTCATCTTGTTCGTGTTCCAGACGCGGAAGGAGCGCCCTGTCTGAATGGGCCGACACTGGGAAGCGACCTTGAAGGGTTTGACGGACTCTCAGCAATATTGTCAGGGCTACGGCCTGAAAGGCTTAAACTTATTTTAGGCCAGGGCACAGGTCCCTTTCAAAGCGACGAGTTGGAATTATCAGCACTCCGAGCTACCGTCAGCAAGACTATTCCTCTGGCTACGCCATTGGCCCACTTTGGACACACGCTTGGCGCTTCGAGTCTGCTCTCAGTTGCTTTAGCAGCCTTGGCGTGGAGACCTACAAGGCCGTTGCCGACACTCTCAATGCCTGCCCCCTCGGCTATTGATGGGAGACCGCTCTTTGATGGTTCGGCAAGGGAAGGCGATGTGCTTGTCACGTGTCGTGCGATGAGCGGCGCATGTGCGGCGGCCAGTGTGGGGTCATCCGCCAGACCTCACCTTCAACAGTCCAAAAGATGGTATCCGTCGTGCGAGCATGGAGGCTTGATGCACCATACGCTGCGACGGGTCGTGACGGAAGCCGTCCGCTACCGTCCTCAAGTTCCTCCTGATATTCTTGTCGTACGGATGGACGAGCCGTTGCTTCCAGACGAACGTGCGAGTATTGGAGGAAGGATGCTGCCGAGCGCTGTGCTTGAGTTGACGCCGGGCTTCGTGCCGCAGTTGATCGCGCGTTGCTGGGGCTTCACGGGCGGGGCTTTGTGTCTGGTCGGCAATATGGATGGGGATAGAGCCGCATCGGAAATAATAGGAGCATGCAAAGAATCCGGGCTTATTGTCAGCCAGATAAATCTGCGCGGGGGTGGAGATGATCGAGCAGTCGAATGGAATGACTGAAACGCAAGGCGTCCGGCTGATGGATGGATTGCGCGTGCTCGTGACCGGCGGCTCGGGCGGATTGGGTCAAGGCATCTGTGCGGTCGCGGCCCGCGAAGGGGCGCAGGTAGCTTTTACATGGAATGCAAATAGCTCCGGGGCAGAAGCTACAGAGGCCATGGTGCGTCGCTTCGGGGGTGAGTGCCTGACGATTCAGGCTGATCTGCGCGAGCGTGAAGCGGCGCAGCGGGTCGTCGCGGCGGTTGAAGAAACCTGGGGGGCTGTGGATGCGCTGGTCAACAACGCGGCGTTCAGTGAGGCTGTGCCGTTTATTCTTCTTGACGATGATGATTTTGCAGACCTCATGGAGCTTAACCTGTTCGCCGCTTTCCGCATGTGCCGTGCCGCCGTGCGCGGCATGATTCGACAGAAGTACGGACGCATCGTCAATATCAGTTCCATCACAGGCTCGCGCTCTATTGCCGGGCCGGTTCATTATGCTGCGAGCAAGGGGGCGCTCGAAGGCTTGACGCGCAGTCTTGCCCACGAAGTCGGCCCGTACGGCGTGCTCGTCAACGCCATCGCTGCCGGTATCTTCGAGGGCGGATTGCGCTCTACGATTCCAGAGCATCATCAGAAGCGTTACCTCGACGCCTGCGCACTCTCACGCTTCGGTCAGCCCGCCGAGTGCGGGGAGGTCGTTGCATGGCTCGGCTCAAGGCGCAACACCTACGTGAACGGCGCGGTTCTCTTTCTTGACGGGGGCACTCTCGCCTGAGCCGGATTTTCATTGACTATTATCGAAAACGGATTAGAATTCCGGTGTTACTTTGTCGCTTTTGCTTGACTTCGGTGAGCTTATCTGAATTTCGCTCACGCCCTTTCTCACTAGCTTCTTAGCCTTGCCTGGTGAAGCTGTTTCTTACAAGGAGAGCATCCGTGATACCACTTAACTCTCTGTTTGAAGCTCCTCTAGTTAAAAAGGATAGAGACGCAGCCTTCTTTTCCTACACGCGCTCGATCTGCCCGCACTGCAAGAAACTCATTGACGCGCACATAGTCTTGCGCGAAGACCGCGTGTGGATGCAGAAGAAATGTCCGCAACACGGTTTCTTTGAAGTCGAGATTTCCAGCGACGCCGAGTATTACGTCAAATCACTCTCCTACACGAAGCCCGGCACGATGCCGCTCAATTTCTCGACGAAGGTCGAACACGGTTGCCCTCTGGACTGCGGGCTGTGTGAAGACCACCTCCAACACACCTGCTCTCCCATCTTCGAGATCAATGACGTTTGCGATCTCACCTGTCCCGTCTGCATCGTGCGTAACCAGCAGCGCTATTCGATGACGATGGAAGAGTTCAAGCGCGGCGTGGATCACCTCGTTGCCGCAGAAGGCGAGCTTCCCATCATGCTGCTTTCGGGCGGCGAGCCGACCCTTCATCCGCTCTTTTTCGACTTCTGCGACTACGTGCTGCGCGGGCCACATCAGGGCAAGATCAAACGCCTGCTCATCTCTACGCACGGGCGTCGCATCGCCAATAATCGAGAGTTCGCCGAACGATTCAAGGCCGGTGGCATGTATGCCTCGCTACAGTTCGACACACTGCGCGCGGGCGTTTACCCGAAGACGCGCGGCGTTGAGCTGATTGACATGAAGATGAGATGCCTTGAGGTCATCAAGGAACTGGACATCCCGACGGTGCTGGTTCCGACGGTCTCGAAAGGCGACAACAGTGACGAACTCGGCGCGCTCATCGAGTTGGGACTCGAACTCGAACAGGTGTCGAGCATCGTCATCCAGCCGATGGCGCACACGGGCGACGGCGGCGACCAGTATCACGGCAGCCCCGCCGGTCACCGTCTCACCATGCCCGAAGTGCACCAACTCATCGAAGAGCAGACGGGCTGGTTCAAGCGCGAGTATTTCCATCCTGTGCCCTGC
>DASVVT010000039.1:0-35831 GCA_036386415.1 Pyrinomonadaceae bacterium | reverse complement strand
GTTTTTATGTGTGTGCCTATAGTGTGCCAACCTCTAAAAGCTCTTACTTCTATGCGCCGTGCAGCATTCTCTCAAGCTTCTCAGTTGCAGATTGTTGCATGTTCGGCAGGACGTGAGAATAAGTATCGAGTGTCAAGACTATACTTGCATGTCCTAACCTTTCGGCAACGATTTTGGGATTCTCGCCAGCCGCAAGCAGCAATGTGGCGCAGGTGTGACGAAGATCATATAGCCGGAAATGCCGCACGCCTGAGCGTGTGACTGTAGCCGTGTGCGCGTTGTTTACCTTCACAATAGGGGTATCGGCTTCCCCGCGCCCTTGAAATAAGTTTTCTCCCTTCACGTCTGCCAGACGTTTCGATAAGACGGCAGCAGCCTTTTCTGAGAGTGGCACTTTGCGCTTCGCGGCTTCTGTCTTGCCGTAGGGGTTAGACAAATAATCGTGCGCAAGATGAACATTCTCGCGCGAAAGTGTGTCTAACAGATCGATTGTAGGATGTGGAAGCAATGGTGACGGTTTGTTTTAATTATCCCTCTGCTTATCAGGAATCTTGCAAGAAATTTTTCTATTGACAACCTTCGATTCATTCTCTATGCTGCGCAGACTTCGTAAGGAAATTGCCACGAGAGCCTAATCTTAAGTTAGCCTCCCGTCATTGCCAGTAATTACGAAACGACAAAGGATTATCTGTCATGCAACGCTCCCACGTTCTGACATCTTCCTCAAGAGAAGCAAGCTTGCTCTTGTCCCTTGCAGTGTCTCTACGTCAGAAGGAGAGCTGTTCGTCTAAAAGTAGCTTACATAGTTCGTCTTGATTAAATAGCAAAACCCCATCATCACTTGCCGGTGTTGATGGGGTTTTGACAATACAACTTCTGTCGCCTGTGCTGGCGCTAGATGTTGGATCGCCTCAGCAGCCTACATCTTAGCGCATTGGCGGTAGAGGCTCAACCCTTATCTTCGAGGAGTCGAGTGCCATGAGGCGCGCTCTCCACAAATTAGTCCCTACCAGCCACAACTACTTTGGTTGCGAAGATCGGATTTCAATTCAATCAAGATTCAGGTGCTCTTTTGGGTCTCTTTTTCGGGAGTAAATCTATGTTAAAGCAGATCAACCCACTATTAGAAACATGCCGCAAAGCTTATCTCGCTCTGCTGATAGTTGCGGCAACTCTTACGGCCTTTACAGTTAAAGCACAAGGCTGGCACGCAGCTCGTTTAACAGCCAATTCCGCAATGCTCTGGGTGACATCAACAACGCCTGGGCGGGCACTACAGACCGACTCACAACAAGTGCAAGCGGAGGTCATTACAATTACCCCGCGCGGCTTTGAGCCTCTGGAGATCACACGCCCGGCGGGAAAGTTCCTCCTCGTAGTGGAGAGCCAGGTTGACCTGCCAGAGCTCACCCTCCGCTTGGATCGTGAGCAGGGCGAGCGCCTTCATGAAGTGCTCCTCAAGCGCGAGAGGCCGGAATGGAGCCAGGTGTTAGACCTGCCCGCCGGCACGTACCTGATGACAGAAGCTAATCACCCGGATTGGGCGTGCCGCCTCACCGTCACCTCCGAGTAGCCTCGGAAGAGAACCGCAGATGATCACTGTTATCCATCACACTCGACCCTTATTTCTCTGATCCTTACGCTGAGGACACCCATTATGACTCAGAGCTCCGCCCCCTCTCGATCTACCTTCATACGATCTAGCCGCTTCGCCAGGTTCTCCCTGCTGCTCGCCCTCCTCCCACTTTTAGTAGTGAGTGCCAGCGCGCAGACTACGACCACTACAACGACGAGCGCCACCGACAGTAAAACACCGCTCGGCCTTCAACCGGGTCAGCCAGCAGGCTCTTATGCGCTCTCAGGCTTCGACACGGTGAACCCTTACAACGGCAACCTCAACTTCCACCTGCCGCTCCTGGGGATCGGCGGGCGGGGCTCGGCGCAGATGAAGATGATGCTGGCAATTGACTCGAAGGGTTGGCGCGTCAAGCACAAGCAGGTCGTCGTCAGACCGGAGACTTCATGCGAGCCGACCACCGGTTGCGGCGACCCTGAAACGACAGACTATTACTGGGCGACGCCGAACCGCTGGTCACCTGATCCCGGCTTCGGCCCAGGGATACTGTTCGGGCGCTGGGGCGGCGAGGGCACGGTCTCCTGCAACCCTGGCGGTTCGCGCTACTTAAAAACGGTCACGCGCCTGACCTTCGTCGCCTCGGACGGCACGGAGTATGAGTTGCGCGATCAGCTCTACGGGGGCGAGCCCAAGTCTTATTCTGCTTGCACGTCGAGCTTCGGCTCGCGCGGCACTGTCTTCATCACAGCCGACGGCACTGCGGCGACCTTCATCTCGGACGAGCCGATCTCGGACAACGGGTTGATCCCAAACGAGGTTTCGCTGACGACGTTCTACCCTTCGGGCTACCTGATGCTCAAGGACGGTACGCGCTACCGCATCGACTCAGGGAATGTCACCTGGATGCGCGACCGCAACGGCAACCTGCTCTCGTTCACCTACACCAACGGCGCGCTGACAAAGATCACCGACTCGCTGAACCGCGAGGTGACCATCGCCTCGACGACCGAGGCGAACTATGGCAACTGCACGAAGATTACTTATAGGGGCTTCGGCTCTGCGGCGCGCACGATCCGCGTCTGCTACGACCAATTGGGCAACCTCCTGCGCTCGGGCTACACGCTCAAGACCTACCTGCAACTATTCCCGGAGGCGCAGAACAGCAGCACGACGACCTATAACCCGTCGAAGGTCTCGCACGTCTGGCTGCCGGACGGGCGCAAGTACGACTTTCTCTATAACAGCTACGGGGAACTGGCGAAGGTGGTACTGCCAACCGGCGGCGGCATGGAGTACGACTACACAGTCGGCTCCGGCTACCTGGGCGAGCCTGAGATGGCAATCTACCGTAGGGTGATCGCCCGGCGCGTCTACAAAGACACAGGGGTGCTGGAGCATAAGACGAGCTACAGCGATCCTGTGGTGACCTATCCCTGTAATCCGGTGACGATCTACTGCCTGCCGGAGAGCGTGGTGACGGTCGATCACCGCACCTCTGCCAACGTCCTGCTGGCAAGAGAGAAGCACTACTTTTACGGGAGCGTGCAGGACTCGTTTTCCAACCAGGGAGCTTATTCAGGCTGGCAGGAGGGCAAAGAGTTCAAGACCGAGCAACTGGACACGGACGGCCTCACGGTGCTCAGGAGCGTGGAGAACACCTACCAGCAGCGCGCTTCTGTCAGTTGGTGGACTCAAAACAGCTTGCAGAAGTTCGAGCCGCCGTTGGACGTGCGCTTGACACAGACACAGACGACGCTCTCGGACACCAACCAGGTCTCGAAGCAGACCTATAGTTACGACCAATACAACAACCAGACGGACGTTTACGAGTACGATTACGGGAGCGGGGCGGCTGGCACCTTCAAGCGGCGCACGCACACGGACTATCTGACGAGCAACACCATCGGCGGGGTGGTCTTCGACTACGACTCGCTCGTGCCGGACGCGACCAACCCGAACCTCTCATCGACCGTCCACCTCCGCAACCTGCCCACAGAGCAGTGGGTCTCAAGTGATGCCGGAGGGACGCAGAAGAAGGCGATCACCACTTACGAGTATGACAACTACACGGCGGATGTGACGAACGAGCACGAGCCGCTTGTGGCGCGCACCGGCATCAGCGGGCTGGACTCGTCGTTTACGACGGCGAAGAAGACGCGCGGGAATGTGACGGCCATAACGCGGCGTCTCATTCAGGAAGCCCGTGATATTGTGACCTACCAGCAGTATGACGTGGCCGGTAATGTCATCAAAACCATTGATGCTAATGGGGCAGCGACGACCTTCACCTACACAGATACCTTCGGCTCGCCATCTGACAATGAGGCGCGCACCAACACGCAGCCCTCGCTGTGGCTGGGGGCAGAACACACCTTCGCCTTCGTGACGCAGGCGAAGAATGCCTTAAATCAGATCGTCTATACGCAATACGACTATTACCTAGGCAAGGGGGTCAACGCCGAAGATGTCAATGGGACGGTCTACAGCGGCTATTACAACGACCCGTTGGATCGCCCCACCCAGGCCGTGAGCGCGGCCAACGATCTCTCCAACACGATCAAGAGTCAGACCAGGTTCATCTACGACGACGCAAACCGCACCATCAGCACTACCTCTGACAGGAGCGGCTATGACGACGATCTCTTGAAGAGCGAGATCGTCTATGATGGGTTAGGAAGAACCGTTGAGACTAGACAGTACGAGGATGCGACCAATTACATCACGGTCAATACGTATTATGACGCTCTAGGTAGGGCTTACAAGAAGACTAACCCGTACAGGCCGGGCACAACCCCTGTGTCAACGACCACCAGCTTCGACGCCCTGGGGCGGGTGATCTCAGTGAAATCTCCCGATAATACATACGTCTACACGGATTACAGCGGCAGTCGGGTGCTGGTGAAGGATCAGGCCGGGAAGGAGAGGATCAGCGAGACTAATGCCTTGGGGCAGTTAATCAATGTCTGGGAGGTGACGCCCTCTGATACGCAGACCGTGAGTGTAAGTTTCACTGGTCATACAGAGGTGACGGCAGGCTATCTAACATCATACACCTATGATGTGCTAGATAATGTGACGAAGGTGACGCAAGGGGCGCAGACCCGCACCTTTACTTACGACTCTTTGAAGAGGCTGACACAGGCTGTCAACCCGGAGAGCGGGACATTGAAATACGAGTACGATGACGACGGGAATTTGACGAAGAAGATCGACCCCCGGAAGGTGACGGTCTCGCCCTTAGTCTATCTGGAGACCAGTTACACCTACGACGCGCTGAACCGTGTCACAGCCAAGAGTTACAACGACAACGGAGCGACGCCGAATGTCCTTTACAAGTATGATAATCAGGTTTTGCCAAGTGGAGCACCCAATACGACCCTCTTCCAGCGCGGGGAATCGACAGGAAGATTGGTGTCGGTGACCTACGGTGGGACAGCCGCCGGCACATATTACGGCTACGACGGCCTGGGTAGAGTCATTGAGCGAGTGCAGCAGACCGATGCGATCAACTACAAGGTCAACGCCACTTATAACCGTGCCGGGGCGATGACGACCGAGACCTACCCATTAGTTTCAGGCGCGACCGTCAGGCGCGTAGTCAATCACACCTTCGACGATGCAGGCAGGCTTTCATCCCTATCTACTGCGGCGACCACTTATGCTGAGGGTGCGAGTGTGAGCAATATTCAGTATATGGCGCACGGGGCATTGGATAATGAGACCTATGGGAATAATCTCTTGCATCAGATAGATTACAACACGAGATTACAGCCGACCTCGATCAAGCTAGGTACATCCTCTGCACCGGCCTCCATCGTCAACCTGACCTACACCTACGGAGGGACTTCTAATAACGGGAATATCATCACGGCGGGCTATGTCGGCGGTGGGCTTAGTTACACGCAGACGTTTACCTATGACGCCTTGAACAGACTAGAGACCGCCCAAGAGACCAAAGCCGGAGACCTCAGTTGGGAGCAGACATTCAGTTATGACCGCTATGGGAATCGTGCGGAGGTTATCAACGGCTCGCCGAACATGACCTTCACGGCAGCGAACAAAATAGTGGGGCGGAGCTATGATCTGGCGGGGAATCAACTGACAGATGGCAACCATAGCTACACGTATGACGCGGAGAATCACATCAAGAGTGTGGACGGCGATGCGGCGTATGTTTATGACGGAGAGGGTCAGCGTGTGCGGAAGCTCGTGGGCGAGAACCTGCGGATGGTGTACGGCATCGGCGGGGGTCTCATAGCGGAGTTCGACGGAGCAAGCGGCTCGCTAAAGAAGGAGTATATCTACGGGGCCAGTGGGTTGGCGGCGACGATAGAGCCGGTAGTAGGCACGCAGTACACCACAGCGGATCACTTAGGATCGCCGCGCATCATGACAAACAGCACGGGAGCAGTGGCAAGTCGTCATGATTATCAGCCGTTCGGAGAAGAGTTGTTTGCCGGGGTGGGGAGTCGCACGATAGCGCAAAAGTACAGCAATCCGACCGAGGGTCTGAGGCAGAGGTTTACGGGTAAAGAAAGGGATAATGAGACGGATCTGGACTATTATGGGGCACGGTATTATGCAAGTATGCAAGGGCGGTTTACTTCCTGTGATCCGATCAAAGCCACAAGGGAGTATATTGTTAACCCACAAAAGTGGAATCTCTACATTTTCGCTTCAAATAGTCCTTTAACCCTTATAGATCCGACCGGGGAGTCTGACGAAGGGGAGGGTGGAGGAAAAATCATCAGCGTTTATCTTAATTTTACAGCCCATGAGGCCAATAGTGGAACTTATGATAATCAGGGTAAATGGCACCAAGTCAAAGAGTTAGCAAAGCCAAATTGGAATGAGCTCAGGTCATTAGCTGAGGCGAATGGCTATCAGCTCAATGTGTATACTAAAGAGAATCCGATCAACACCTCTGTGGGTTTTGCTCAGGACACTCAGAATAGTGAGCTCACAGTCGTTGCCGGACATGTAGGACTACTAGCGGATGGAGAGGCATATTCCATTCCATTTGGGACGGGCGAGGCAAAGCCTGGCAGAACAGAATGGCTGGGGCGGGAGCTTGACAGCCCTGAGGTTAACGGTAGGGGGGTGGCGGTTTTTGGCTGTAAATCTATTGCATTACCGGTAGAACAAATCTTAAACTTCACAGGCACGAATCAAGAATTCGTGGGTGTGGAGGGTGGAAGCGATAATGCCTCAAGCGTACCCGCTAATCAATGGGCGGCCTATTATTTTGTCGAGTCTTACATCACCACTAAGGGAAATATCGGCAAGGCAGCTGAAGCCGCACAACGAGCATATACCAACAGCCCTCATCGAGCAGATCAAGGTGATCGGGTCAGACGCCGGGTCTTTAAAGTCACCGTGACCGTAACTCTACTTTAATTGGATGGCGAGGCGACAGGATGAAGAAAACCATTGCACCTATAGTTCTGGTTTTAGCGACAACGGTCACTGGACTGACGAACCAGCCGAGCCTGCGCAAAGAGGCGGATGATTGCTTTGCGCTCTCTTTTAACGGAGTTCATGCCACTATCCTGATAGCCAAAGAGATGCCTGTTAAGATAAATATTAACAGATTAAATAAGCAGGGTGCTGGTTTATCTTCCATGGACTTTACTATCACCAATTTAACAGACAAAAGAATAGATGGGCTACAGGGATCTCTATACTTTTTCAACTCGTCGGGAAAGCTTATTGCCGATGAGCCTTGGCGGCATAATGATAAGATTCAGCCTTTTTCGCGAAAAGATGGTTCGACTCTCCCATGGAATCAGCTTGAACCGGGCGGTTATATCGTCTTCGTTCTGGAATCGGCACTAAGTGCTGGTGGGGCATGGAGGGTAAATAATCAAAATACCAAAAGGGACGTTCAGGAGCTAATCACAACCGGAAAGTGTCCCAATATTTCTGCCAAGTTTGAGCCCAATCTTGTACTGGCAGAAAAAGAGATACATTATCTGTATACAAATGCCCTGAAAGTTATCATGAGCAGTAGGGATATAATGAAAAACCTCTCTATTCAGGATAAACAAAAAATTACTATATCAAGTGAGAATATGACAACTCAGTGTTTTGCTGATTCACCAAACGTAAGGCTCTTGAGTCAAAAAGAGATTTCAGAAGAGATAAGTCGAAAGGGTGGTGGAGCATACATGATGTTCTATCCTCCGCAATCTGAAGGCACAGTTGTGTGGTTAACAGTTGATTATTACACAATGAGAAAAATATCATCAGAGACCTTCATCCGGCAGGGTGTAAGTCTCACTTTGGAATATCGCAAGGATTCCGGCAACTTAGAACTCAAAGAAATTAAAAGCGTCGGTTTGTGATCTTAAAGAAAGCATCGCATCACTGGTTCGACGCTGTATCTACGACGCGGAGAACCGGATCAAGAGTGTGGACGGTGCGGCGGCATATGTATACGACGGAGAAGGGCAGCGGGTGCGGAAGCTCGTGGGAGAGAACCTGCGCTTTGTCTACGGTATTGGTGGAGAGTTATTGTCAGAGTTTGATGGAACAGGTGGAGCACTGAAGAAGGAGCACATCTATGGTGCCAGTGGATTGACGGCGACGATTGAGCCGGGGGTAGGCACACAGTATGTGACGGCGGATCATTTAGGATCGCCGCGCATCATCACTAATACGAGTGGAGCGGTAGTAAGCCGCCACGATTATCAGCCGTTTGGTGGAGAGTTGTTCGCTGGCATGGGCGGTCGCACCACGCAGCAAGCTTATAGCGCGACCGATCATCTAAGGCCACAGAATAGGGACGGATGGAAGAAACGACGGGAGGGCCTATTACGTCACCGATCAGGCTGAAGTCCGACAAGTCCAACAGACGGATCGTGCGGGAGGGACAACTCAGGCCAATACATTAAACTCGGAGCTGGAATTGGCAAATCACGATATCAGGCAAGAAATCGGAGTGGCCGCTGTGGCGAGAAGTAATAACCCGACAGCGGATGATAGAAGAGGAGGATTCCATGAAGAAGGAGGAATAGTTGTCCCTACTCAGAATGGGCAATTAGCAGTTCCGGCACAACCTGGCCCTGTGCAAGACCCTGCGACGCAGAATCCTGCAACCATTAACGTACTTAATCCTGTGAATCCGAATCTAGCGGCACAATCTACAAGTCCAGACCCCCTGACCACTTACCATGTCCATCCAAGTGGAAGTGTAATCACTAGAAACCCTAATGGAACGCGAGATCTCTCACGCTTTAACTAGGAACCTTCACCAGCCGATCTTAGTTTCGCAGCACAGACTCCCACAACATTCGGTTATCACATGGTTGTCGGCGCATCACCCGCGAATGTTAACGGACAACAGACTGGAGGTCAGACCGTCTACTTTTACAACGGGAATAGTGTGATCGCAACGATGCCGCTGAATGTCTTTGTCAGAATCCCATGAGGAGACGATCCTAATGAGCGTCAAAGTAATTTTAGCGGCAATCTTAGCTTGCCACCCTCTAATGATCCCAGCTATCGCCCGTACGCAAACCGAGCGGGTGAAGATCAATTTTAAGGTTGATGGCAAGGAGGTTGAAGATCAGGAATTCAAAATTCTGATTTACGCTGGTGATAAAACGATAGAGCCGAAGCTGGTTGAACATGGCTTCATCGTCCCGCCGGAGGTAAGCGATTATGAGAAGGTGGATGTCCGCCTCATCTTCGGGAAGTACGATCTGCGTATATGGTCACTGACGAAACATCATTTCGATTCCCGGTGGACGGTAAGTGTCAAAAACCCACCGTTCAATAGAGAAGAGGAAGCCGTAGCCGCCCAAGAAGGTAAAGAGTTAAAGTTGATCTACTCTATCAAATTCTCAACCACAGTTAGGGACACATTTGTATTTAAGGAAGCAAATGAAGTGAAGGGAATGCAAGAGATCAAGTACGGGGAAACACATAAGGCTGGCTCACAACATACAACTGAAATCTTCCCAGGAGCCTACCCTCCAAGACAATAGGAAGCCATATCCCATGAGCCCAATAAGCGTTAAACTCATCTATTATCGAATTTGCGAGCGCCAAATGGGTTACGTATTACAAGTGATATGACTAGCCTCGTGAAGATAAAGTCTCGCCTGACAGGTGCAACCCAGCTAACAGTAAGAGTTCTGATAAAGAAATTATAGTCGAAGTCACAATTGCATAATATAAATAGTCAGAACTTGATCTGATACTCGTGACCTATATAAC
The DNA here is from genome assembly GCA_036386415.1 of Pyrinomonadaceae bacterium. Taxonomy (GTDB): domain Bacteria; phylum Acidobacteriota; class Blastocatellia; order Pyrinomonadales; family Pyrinomonadaceae; genus DASVVT01. The sequence continues at coordinate 26,035 of DASVVT010000039.1, read as the reverse complement.
TTATGATCCAAAGCGTCTTGATCTCGGTCATCCCCTCAAAATGGTCTGAGTAAATGCGCGAAAGCTATCTGTCCATACATGATAATACTCAAGTGGACTGGCGCATATCAGCCTCTTCCTTGTGTGCCAGTTGTGTGCCAACTCGGCCAAACTAGGCGTACTCAGCCATACACAGCCATCATAGCAAAGAGCGGAAGAGTAATAAATCATTACTCTTCCGCACTCAGCCAAACTCAAGCCATAAGCCTGTTAAGACTTTTAACCAGTGGGTCGCAGGTTCGAGCCCTGCTCAACTCATCAATGATTTCAATAAGAAAAGACTACTTATTCTAGAGTAGTCCTTTCTTATTATCTCCCTTTCCCTCGCCTTTTAGACTTTAACTTTCCACTTTTTACTTGGCCTCAACCATCTGTTATTCCTGATTAGCCGCCATGATCTGACCCACCCACCTTTTGGTGAAGCTCTTTAATACATCAACATCCTCACTACTTTGAAATCTCCTATATGTGTAAACGTAAATCACTCTTTGTTTCACTCTAACAAATGTTGCACCACAAAGAAGAAGCACTTCTCCCTGTTTACCCCCAATCTGTGGATTCATCTTTAATAGCAGCATCAAGCCATATACATTCTGTCCGCTCTCAATTTCTCCGAGGTTAATCGGTTGTGAGAAATTAATCTTAGTCTCCTTATCATTTAATTCGCTCAAATTCTGCTCCATGTTTTTTATGGCTGATTGCATCTTTGGACTATTAATATCTAATATCTCTTTATTGTTTGACTTGAGGAGAGAAACTATCTGTGCAAATTCTGACGAAGTGAAATTCTTTTCCTTGACTCTTTTCGGAACTGAGATTTTTGTGTAGAAAGTGAGCCCGGCTGGCTCGCCACGCTTAAGCTTATTAGCTATTTCCCCTGGTAAATGAACTGCCAGCACTTCGTTATTAACATCTTCTGTGACATCAAATCGATTTCTTATATTTTTCAGTTGAGCAGAAATTTCCTCAAACCCTTCTGGTGCAGGAATCTCAACGGTTGTGTCTCCGAGTTCGTAAATAGAGAGAACCTTTTGGGTCGGCTTTATGGAATTTAGATTGGTGTTGGATTTGGCAGAATGAGGAAAAGTAATAGGCAGACTAAAGATTACCAGCGTCAGTATAAATAATATAGATTTCATTGAAGGAAAATACCTTAGATTAAAGTTAGTTGTCGAGAAGGTTCGCCGTCGCACCTTTTTGGGTATTTATGAGACTGTTTCTAATTCTTGCAAGCCGCTTAAAGGTGAAGAATCATGAAAGACAGATCAATCAAAAACCTTCTTGTTCAAGGTGTCGGTGATGATATTATCTGCCACCAAATCCTGGCTGCTGCTGCTGTTGGTGATCGGCTGCAAACCTGAAGGAGATAATCATGCCAATCAAAAAAAGGTCTGCTGGGAGTGGTTCCAGTAGTACCAGACAAGTGCGCCTTCAACTTCATTAATCTTCTAGCCCGTTGGCCTGCTTATAAGCTTTGATGAAGGCTCGCGCGAAGTTTGTGCTCGGTCTTCGTTCGAGAGGGTTATTTCGCTTGTCTTCAAAACTCATCAAGAGCGTTTGCCGGGTGTCAGAGTTGCGCTTGATAACCTTACCTTCGCCGAGCACAAAGTCAATCGGTACGTCGTAAGAGCCTTTGGGTTTTTCAAAGGGCTCCTTTGGCGGGCCAAAAGGATACTTCGGTTGCTCCATTGTCTCCTTGCCCTTGCGCTCTGAAGTCTTGAATGAGAGCACGACTTCTGATTCGCTCGCCGTATCGACGATCTTTAGGTTGGGGAGCTGTTCGAGAATCTCTCCGATGATGTTGGCCTGCTCTTCCCTGTTTCCTTCGGCGTCAACGTAAATTCTGGTCACGCCCCGTAGCTCATAGGTCGAGCCCTCCTGTAGAAGTTGCGCTTGAAAGGTGTACTCCTGGACATGCGTCTGGGAGACTGGCATGCCATCCAAGACTGCGGGCATGAACTTGATCTGGCGTGCGGCACGGATGGAGGCATTGTTTTGTCCGAGCGAGAGTCCGTGGACGATGCGTATGTTCTCGACCCTGCCGGATGAAGAGAGGGTCATGCTCAGCTCGACCACTCCATCGACGTCGTTTGAGCCTTGATCCATTCTGTAATTCGGCTTCGGGTTGGAGATGATGACGGCGGGTTTCGTCACTTCATCTCTGGAATAGACTTTCTCGACAGTGTAGCTGAAGGTGCTCTGATCCTGCGCCAGCGTGAAGGGCGCGAGGACGAGCACGAACAGAGAGGCGACGAGGAGGTTTCGACACTTATTCACTGAAAATTCTCCAAGGTTAAAGCGTACGTACACTCTTTGAGTGGGACGCGAGGGTTAAGCATGGCCCGGCATCAAACCTGTTGCTGCCGAGATACGAATGACTTTGCTTGAGAACTCGACGCCAGGAGCGTGAGGGAGCTTTGATGAGCACCCAACGGGCGGGGTTTTATATGCGTTGGGAGACGGCCAAGGCTTGTGCCCTCGACCGCGTACTCCTATAAAATACTCCTTGCCAAGGATAGCCATTTTTCTCAAAATGTCAAATGCCCCAACTAATAGCAGGACAGGTTTTTAAGCTCTCTTTTATGCCCATTGCAGTGACCAACGGGTGAGTGCGCTCCTGGCGTCTAGCGTCCACGTCAGAGCACGGTCGGGCGGTAGTGTCCGACTGGTCGCTCGCAACCAGATTATGCGACCTGCATCTCCTTCACAATCATGGCTGAAGGGTTGCACATTAGTCGAGTTAGTGCTAATTGCTGGTGACTGAACTTTGCAAATATGTGGCAGGACTATGAGCAATCCGCTGGTTGAAGCGATACGGCCAGGTCAGTCAATCGGGTACGAAGAGATACGCCGCGTCATGCTGGATTGGGGCGACCTGCCGAGAAAGATCGCGGAGGACGATCCGTATGGAATCTATTGAAGCACAGAGCGACGCTTCCAACTCCGGCATCCATCAACGTCTCACGGCTTCGCTCGGCAAGTATGCATATGCCGTGAGCGCGGCTATTGAAGAGGCAGACAAGGGAGATGTCCTGGGGCGCATCTGGCGCAAAGATGCTGCACTCTGGAAAGAGGATGAGAAGAGCCAGCAGATCATCAGGAATGCGCTCGGTTGGTTGACTATCGTCGATACGATGATCGGCGTAGAGGATGAGCTGGCGGCTTTCGCGGAGCGGCTTCGCAGCGCGGGCAGGTTTAAACACGTCATGCTCTGCGGCATGGGCGGATCGTCTCTCTGTCCGGAAGTCCTGCGGCGCACGTTCGGGCCTCAAGAGGGTTACCCGGAGCTGCTGGTGCTGGACTCGACAGACCCCGACACCCTTAAGATGTTCGCGGATCAGATAGACGTGACGCGCTGCCTCTTCATCATCGCGTCGAAGTCCGGCACGACTATTGAGCCGCTCTCCTTCTACAAATACTGGTACGATCAGGTGAGCCAGCGCCAGCCCAACCCCGGCCAGAATTTTATTGCCATTACAGACCCCGGCACGTTGATGTTGAAGATGGCGACCGGTGATAAGTTCCAGCGCATCTTTCTGAATCCGCCGGACATCGGCGGGCGCTATTCCGCACTCTCCTATTTCGGCATGGTTCCGGCGGCGCTGATGGGGCTCGACTTCAGGAAAATGCTCGAACGCGCCAAGCGTGTCGTCCGGGCTTGCGCAATCGGAGTTCCGGCGGCGGATAACCCTGGCGCGCGGCTCGGCGCGATCATAGGCGAGTGTGCGCGTGCCGGGCGCGACAAGCTGACGATCATCACAGACCCGCGTCTCGAGGCGCTCGGATTATGGATCGAACAACTCGTCGCCGAAAGTACGGGCAAGGAGGGTAAAGGCATCGTGCCTGTGACAGGCGAACCTCTTGGCACACCATCCGTTTATGGTGAAGACCGCCTGTTCGTCTCGCTGGCAGTCGGGGAGCCCACGGGCGAGATGGAAAGAGGGCTGAAAGCGCTCGAAGCGGCTGGGCAAGTGGTCGTCTATCGCACCCTCGCGGACATCTACGATCTGGGAGAAGAGTTCTTCCTGTGGGAGATTGCGACCGCCTTTGCGGGCTATCGGCTCGGCATCAACCCGTTCGACCAGCCCAACGTGCAGGAGTCTAAGGATGCGACCAATGCGCTGCTGGCCGGTTTCGTCAAAGAGGGCGATTTGGAGGAGCAAACCCTTCTCGTCACAGACGGCACGTTAAGCGTGTATGCTGATGAGAGGACGCGCGCTGCGTCCCCCGCGTCATCCGTTCCGGACGCTCTCCGCGCCCACTTGGAGCGGGCAGGCTCAGGCGATTACATCGCGCTGCTCGACTACATCGAAGAGACGCCCGAACACGAAGCATTGATTCAAGCGATTCGCACGCGCCTGCGCGACGCGACGCGTTGCGCGACGACGACCGGTTACGGGCCGCGCTTCCTACACTCTACGGGGCAGTTGCACAAAGGCGGCCCCGACACAGGGGTGTTCATACAGGTGACCGCGCCTGATCGAGTTGACCTGCCAATTCCGGGGCAGCCCTATACCTTCGGCGTGCTCAAGCAGGCGCAGGCGCTAGGCGATTTCCACTCGCTCTCATCCAGGGGCAGGCGCACGATCCGCGTTGATCTGGGACGGGACGCGCTCGCCGGACTCAAACGGCTGAACGAGATGACAAAGCAAATGATGAATTAGGAATGCGGAATGAAAAGAAAAACCATTCACCTTTTGCTTTCGGTTTTTAATTCATTATTCCGCATTCATCATTTAGTTGACTATGGAATCAGCAACCGTTCTGGAAAACCCTTTGCGCGCGGGCATCAGGCTTGAGCGGACGGCAGAGCCCTGCACGGTCGTCATCTTCGGGGCTTCGGGCGATCTGACGAAACGTAAACTCGTTCCGGCGCTCTACCGCCTGGTGCAGGAGCGCTTGCTCCCCGCTGAGTTTGCTATCGTCGGACTGGCGCGCACGGAGATGGACACAACTGAATTCCGCGCTCGCATGAAGGAGGCTGTCGAGCAGTTCTCCGAAGCCCGGCAGGTTGACGAAGAGGTCTGGAACTCCTTTGCCGAAGGTCTCTCTTACCTGACGGCAGACATCAACAACCCAGACGATTACGCGAAACTGGCGGAACTCCTGGAGTGCGTAGACCGTGAGCGCGCCACACATGGCAACCGTCTCTTCTACCTTTCGGTCGCGCCCAGGTTCTTTGCCGAAACGGTTAAGCAGCTCGGGGAGAGAGGGCTGACGAAGCCGCGAGACGCAAACTCCTGGGTGCGCGTCATCATTGAAAAACCTTTCGGCAGTGATCTTGAGAGCGCGCGGCAGCTTAACCGGCAGATTCACCAGTATTTGAACGAGTCGCAGATTTATCGCATCGACCATTACCTAGGCAAAGAGACTGTGCAGAACCTGCTCGTCTTTCGTTTCGCCAACGGCATCTTCGAGCCGCTGTGGAATCGACAGTATATAGATCACGTGCAGGTGACGAACGCCGAGAAGGTCGGCGTAGAGGGGCGCGGCGGCTATTACGACAGCGCGGGCGTGGTGCGCGACATGATCCAGAACCATGTCTTTCAGGTGCTCGCGCTGGTCGCCATGGAGCCGCCCGCGAGCCTGGCTTCGGAACCCGTGCGTGACGAAAAGATCAAAGCGATGATGGCCGCGCGCGTGTTTACAGAGGAACGCGTGCGTCGGGAATGCGTGCGCGGACAGTACGGGAAGGGCTCCATTGACGGCCAACCTGTGCCCGGTTATCGAGAGGAGCCGGATGTTGCGCCTGATTCCGTGACCGAGACCTTCGCCTCGCTTGTGATGTATTTCGATAACTGGCGTTGGGCGAACGTTCCCTTCTACATACGCTCCGGTAAGCGCCTTCCAAAGCGCGTGACTGAGATTGCGATTCAGTTCAAGTCAGCGCCTCACCAGCTCTTCGGCGCTGAAGTCATGGAGATGGTGACGCCGAACCAGTTGATTATACGCATCCAGCCCGACGAAGGGATCACGCTTCGCTTCGCCGCCAAGGTTCCGGGGCAGATCACGCACGTACGCGACGTGAACATGGACTTTCGTTACGGCTCATCTTTCGGCGTCCAGTTGGCCGAAGCCTACGAGCGACTCCTGCTCGACTGCATTCTGGGCGATCCGACGCTCTATGCGCGTAATGATATGGTTGAGCGCGGCTGGGAGATCGTCATGCCAATTCTGGATACGTGGGCTGCAACTAAAGACCGTGTACAATTCCCCAACTACGAGGCCGGAACGTGGGGGCCGCAAGCCGCCCACGAGCTGATTGAAAGCCAGGGTAGACGCTGGCGAAAACCATGAAAGGACAGTAGACAGTAGCCAGTAGCCAGTAGCCAGTAGAAAAGAAAGGCGGTTGACGCGTTCTCGTAGTGAACCTCTTAATCATAGTAGTCAGCAATGCATAGCGCTCTGCTTTTCTTTCTACTGTCTACTGTCTACTCATAAATCATGCTGACAGAAGGCAATGCCGTTCCGGTTTCGACTGCGAAGGGTATTGATGTGGAAAGGATCGAGAAGGAGCTGGCCTCTATGTGGATTGAGGCGGGCGAGACAGGCGACGCCGCTTCGAGTGAAGCAGGAGGAGGAGCGGCGGGCGTGGCGCGCGCCTGTGCGTTGAACCTGATCGTCTATACGACTAAACAGGATGACCGTGCTCGTCTCGAAGAGCTGCTGAAGGAAGTCAGCCAGCAGCATCCGGGTCGTATGATCGTGCTCGTCGCAGACGCGCAAGCGTCTGAGGCGAGTCTCAATGCCTTTGTCTCGACGCGCTGCCGCCTTTTGAGCGGAAACAGGAGACAGGTCTGCGGCGAGCAGGTGACCATCGAGGCAGGCGGCCAGGCGGTCTCGACCGCCGCGAGCGCAGCGCTGCCCCTGCTCGTCCCGGACGTGCCGGTCTTCCTCTGGTGGAAGGACATTCCTCACTACGAGGACAGATTGTTTAACCGTCTGGCGGCGATGGCAGACCGGGTGGTGATCGATTCAGCCGCCTTCGACCACCCGCAGGACGACCTGTTGCGACTGGCACAAATACTGCGCGAGCGCTCGGCAGATATGCGCGTCAGCGATCTGAACTGGGGGCGGCTCACATCCTGGCGCACGCTCCTCGCCAGCTTCTGGGATGTGCCGGATTATCGAGCCCAGCTTGATCGAATCGACCACGTCCTGATCGAGTATGATCCGCCGGATGTGGCGCGCGAAGAGATTGCCCCGAAAGCGTTGCTGGTTATAGGATGGCTCGCGTCCAGATTGGGCTGGCAGGTCGTATCTGCCGACGCGCCGGAGGAAACTGAAGGCTGCGCCGCGCGCTTCACTTTAAGCGGGAGCCAAGGGACGATCAACTTGCAGTTCTGCGTGACCACGGACAGGGAAGATTGTGACGGCATGTTGGCCTCGCTCAAGCTCTCTGCGCAGAGCAGCGGCGCGGAATTTTACGTGGCGCTCAGCCCCGAACGGACAAGGCTGCAAACGGAGGCTATTATCGGCGGGCAGCGCACGGCGGGTCGCGTCTTGAGCTACGAAGCGCGCACCGAAGGGGAGCGGCTTGGCCGCGAGCTGGCCTTCCTCACAAGAGATATGATCTATGAGGAAGCCGTCGCCGTCAGCGCACGCTTGATCGAAGCGATGGCGGCCAGGAAGTGAACCGTTAGACCGAAAAATCTTATCCAGAGGCATATCCCACACGAGATGATTCTTGCCGGAGACATCGGTGGAACGAAAACCAACATCGCGCTCATTGAAGCTGGTGGCGAGGGCGCACCGGTCGCGCTGGTTTCAGAACGCACCTATCACAGCGCCAAGTACGATTCGCTGGAAGCGATCCTCAAAGAGTTTATCGTCGAGCAGCGTAGACCCTCGATCACGCACGCCTGCTTCGGCATCGCAGGGCCTGTCATAGACGGACAGGTTCAAACGCCGAACCTCGCCTGGGATGTAAGCGCACGAGCGCTGGTAGAAGTGCTCGGCATCGAGCGAGTCGGCTTGATTAACGACCTGGAAGCCACGGCTCATGGCATCGAAGCGCTCAAGCCGGAACAACTTTATAGGCTCAATCGCGGGAAGCAGAGGTCGGGCGGCAACCGTGCTCTGATCGCCGCCGGAACGGGGCTCGGCATGGCCGGGATCATTCAGCAAGAAGGCCACCATCATCCCTCGCCCTCGGAAGGCGGCCACATAGATTTCGCGCCGCGCGGCGTGATGGAGGTAGACCTGCTCAACTACCTTGCAGAAAAATATGGCGGGCACGTGAGCTACGAGCGCGTGATCTCAGGGCCGGGGCTGTACGACATCTACTGCTTCCTGCGTCTGCATCAATATGCTCCGGAGCCGGATTGGCTCGCCGCAGAGATCGAGGGCGGGGATGATGCGGCGGCTGTCTCAAAGGCGGCTCTGGCAGGTAAGTCTGAGCTGGCCGTCAAGGCGCTCGATATGTTCGTGAGCATCTACGGAGCGATGGCCGGAAACCTGGCGCTGCTGATGGTGGCGACGGGCGGTCTCTACGTCGGCGGCGGAATCGCTCCGAAGATTCTTGAGAAGATCAAGGACGGCACATTCATGCGCGCCTTTACAGACAAGGGAAGATTCTCCTCATTCAACGCCGAAATTCCAGTTCACGTCATTCTGGACGACAAGGCGGCGCTTTACGGAGCGGCACGCTGCGCACTTCTTGCTCATCACGCGTGACGCTCATGACGACTGACCGGCTGCCCGCTCATATCCTCGTCTTCGACGATGCGGAAGAGGTCGCAAAGGCTGCGGCTGATCGTTTCATAGAGCTGGCCGGGGAAGCTGTGGCAAGCGATGGACGCTTTAGCGTCGCGCTCGCTGGCGGCTCGACTCCTCGCCGCACATACCAGATGCTGGCGTCAGATGAATACAGGGAGCGCATAGACTGGGCGCGCGTCCATATCTTTTTCGGCGATGAGCGCTGCGTGCCGCCGACCGATTCCGAGAGCAACTATCATATGGCGTATGAGGCTATGCTCTCGCGCCTGCCCGTGCTGCCGCGAGAGAATGTGCACCGCATGATGGGTGAGGGTGATCCCTCCTCAGGCGCACGCCTGTACGAGCAAGAGTTGAGGTCTTTCTTCCCTGATGCCCCCTGGCCTCGCTTCGATCTGGTGCTGCTCGGCATGGGCGACGACGGGCACACCGCTTCCCTTTTCCCTGACACACACGCGCTTCGTGAAGAGCAGGCATGGGTTGCGGCGAATTGGGTCGGGAAGCTTAAAACCTTTCGCCTCACGCTCACAGTCCCTGCTATCAACCACGCGGCGAACGTCCTCTTCATGGTCACAGGCGCTGCCAAGGCAGAGTGTCTAAGCGAAGTTATCCATGCCCCGCGTGATCCCGAAAGATTACCCGCGCAGATGATCCGTACGGTCAATGGCTGGCTCACGTGGCTGGTCGATAAGGAGGCGGCAAGGCTTCTTTAGAGCAATTTTCGATTTGGTCTCAGGAAAAGATTTAAACGCAAAGGACGCAAAGTCTGGACGCAAAGGTCGCGAAGAATAACCTACTTTGCGATCTTTGCGTCTTCTTACTTTGCGTCCTTTGCGTTTAAATCCCCCGTCCCTACAAATGAAATGCGCTCTAAGCAACTTGTCGGCGCGGCCCCTGCTGGATGAGGGCGTAAAGTTTTCGAGCCAGCTCCGGGTTCATGGTTTGCAGCACCTTGTACTGTTCCATTGCGCCGTTCTTGTCTCCGATTTGCAGGTATGCATAGCCGAGATTGAAGTACGCTCCCGCGTAGTTAGCTTTAAGCTGGATCGCGCGTTTGTGTGCCGCTATCGCTTCATTCCAACGCCCCTGGCTTCCATATTCGTAGCCGAGGTTGTTGTGCGCTTCGGCTCGCTCAGGCTGCAAGCGTATCGACTCCGTGAAGGAATCAATTGATTCCTTGTGCTGGCCGAGTCTTGCGTATGAGATTCCGATGTTGAAGTGTGCGACGGCGAGCTCGGGTTTAAGGCGCATGGCCTGCTTCAATTGTTCGACAGCCTCCGCGAATCGCCCGGTGTTGTTGTAGCCCCAGCCAAGATTGCTGTAGGCTTCGGCGTCATCAGGCTTGAGCCGTATGGCCTGGCGGGATGCTTCAATCGATTCATTCCAGCGACGAAGCCGACCGAGCGCGTAGGCCAGATTATTGTAGACATCGGCATCGTCTGTCTTAAGAAGCACGGCCTGCTTGTAAGCCTCTGCGGCTTCGGCGTAGCGGCCCAGTTGGCTATAGACCAGGCCGAGGTTGGCCTGCGCTACAGCATTGTCCGGCTTGAGGCGCACGGCCTGCTTGTAAGCCTCTGCGGCTTCGGCGAGCTGCCCTTTGCGCCGGTAGGCGTCGCCCAGATTGTTGTAGGCATCCGCATTGTCCGGCTTGAGCTGCACGACCTGTTTGTAAGCTTCGATTGCTTCTGCGTACCGCCCGGCGTTGTAATGCGCCACGCCAAGCTCGTAGTAGGCCGCGCTCAGATAGCCCTTCGCCTCCGTGTCCGACGCATTGAGCTGCACCGCACGCTGGAGCGCTTCTATGGCCTCTGCTTGACGACCCGTCTTGTAATAAGCTTCGCCCAGGCCGCTGTAGGCCGCAGCCATGTTCGGGTCGAGGCGCACGGCCTGCTTGTAGGATTCAATCGCCTCGGCGGTTCGTCCGAGGCTGAGATATGCATCGCCCAGCCCCTGATGAGCTTCAGCCCAGGTGGGATCGAGACGCACGGCCTGCCTGTAGCTTTCGGCAGCCTCCTCGTTACGGTTTAAGTGCAGATAGGCATCCCCGAGACTGTTGTAGGCTTCGGCAAACTCAGGATCGAGGCGCACGGCCTGCCTGTAAGCCTCTATGGCCTTCTCATACTGTCCCGAATCATAGAGCGCATCACCACGGTCATTGTAGGTATCGGCATCCGGCTCAGGGTTGCGTGCGGGCTGAACGGGCTGAGTCGGACGAGTGTCGCTCGTCGCGACGGGCTTCGATTTTTCTCTGGTCGCGCGTGCCGTTCGGCGGCTCTCTTTTCTGGCAGGCGTCATGCGCGCGGCGGTCGCCTGCTTCTTAGGCTGAGCCGCTTTCACGCGCCTTGGCGCGGAAGCCGTCACAGTCTTCTCGGCGCGTGCCACCGCACGATGCGAAATCTCTTTGGCCGGCGTCAGCACGCCTTCCCCGCTCCCCTTGAAATCTTCCTGTGCGTAGAGGGAATTCGCGCCACCCATGACGAGCAGCATGATGGCCGCCAGCCAAGTGTTTCTTGTGTCGAATCGAAGTAGGGGAATCATCGTTCTCTTCCATCCTTACGCCTTAAGATATGAATGCTGAGCCACAGCAGACACAGAGAAGCAGTTAAGAGATAAAACGACATGATAACTGCTTAAATTGCCAGTCATGTATTTTGATCCTGTTTTCTCCGTGCCTCTGTGTCTCTGTGGTGATTCATTGGTTTTCTCAGTTACTCTTACTGCCACACCTTGACCGTCTCGTCCTTGCTTCCGCTGGCGAGCGTCTTGCCGTCGGGCGAGAAGGCGACCGTATTGACCCCTTTGACGTGACCCGTCAATCTCTGCCTGGGCGTTCCGGTCTGTACGTCCCACAACTGTATCGTCTTGTCATTGCTGGCGCTCGCAAGCTGTTTGCCGTCTGAAGAGAAGCAGAGCGCGGTGATGTAGCCGTTGTGGTCGGAGAGCGTCCTGGATTCCTGCCAGGTCTCTGCATCCCAGAGCTTGATCGTTCTGTCATCACTGCCGCTCGCGAGAATCTTCCCGTCGGGCGAGAAGGCGACGGCGATGACAGCCCTGGTGTGCCCGGTCAACCTACGAATCTCTTTCCCGCTCTGCACGTCCCACAGCCTGACAGTCTTGTCGCGGCTCGCGCTCGCCAGTATCTTGCCGTCCGAAGAGAAGGCCACTGCCCAGACGACATCACGATGCCCCGCGAGCGTTCGCAGCTCTCTACCATTCTGCGTGTTCCACAGCCTAACGGTCTTGTCCTTGGCGGCGCTCGCAACCAGCCTGCTATCGGGCGAGAAGGCGACGAAGTAGACTTCGTCCGTATGACCCGTCAGGGTTTTCAACGTGGACGCATTCTGCGCGTCCCACAGCTTGACCGTCTTATCGTTGCTCGCGCTGGCGATGATTTTCCCATCATGTGAGAAGGCCACAGAGTTGACGCCCTCTTCGTGCCCGTCGAGCGTGCGCGTTAATTTCCAGCTTCGCGCGTCCCACAGTCTCACCTTCTTGTCTTCGCTCGCACTCGCCAACAAACTCCCGTCGGGCGAGAAAGCCACAGACCATGCCACTCCGCGCTGCCCGTTCAATTCCTGCTTCAAGCTGACGGCGGGAGGCGGAGGCGCACCCGGCATACTGATCGGCACCCTCGGCACAGAGCCGCCCGGCAGCGGGTTCTCGTTGCTCCTCTGAGAAGAATGCATCCAGGCGTAAACGAGAGCGCCCCCGCCGAGTAAAACCAGAGCGAGCCCGACGATCAACCAGAGACGCCCCCTACTGCTGCGCCTCGTTTTAACCTCGGAGGGGGTTGGAGAGATGGCTGAAGGGACATTCTTTGCCGCCCCCTGTTGTTCAAGCGTTGAGGAGACGGTTGGCGCGGGTGGCCGCGTAGTGGCGCGTGGCTCCGAGACACCTGTCTCCGCAGACAATCCATCCGATGTCCAACGAACGCCTTCCAGGACTGCATGATCGACAGCCATGGTCTTCTGTGGCAACTCACCCTGCCGCTCCTCCTCTTCTCTCTGGCGGCGCAGGTCTTCCTGCTGCTTGCGGCGCTCTTCTTCTTCTCTGGCGAGAAGAAGCATCTCCGCCCTGTGCCTCTCCTCACTTTCCCGGCGGCGCGCCTCTTCCAAAGCCAGCTCGGCTGCCCTTCGCCTGGCATCTTCCTCTTCAGCCTTTTTAAGCGCCGCAGCATCCTCTTCCGCCTGTCTTCGCCTTGCCTCTTCTTCGGCACGAAGTCGCTCGCGCTCCGCGCGCAGCCGCTCATCCTCCAACGCGCGCAGGCGGTTCGCTTCCTCTTCAGCCTCGCGCCTAAGGCGGCTCTCTTCCTCCTCCTGACGGAGCGCGGCTTCTGCTTCAAGACGCTGGCGCTCGGCCTCTGCTTCACGTCTGCGGCTCTCTTCAGACGCGCGCTCAAACTCTCTTGCGGCCTCATCCTCTGAGAGGTCTTCTGCTTCTACGGCCTGCGAGATGGCTTGCGAATCTTCCGTCTCGGAATTGATCTGCGAAGGCCAGGACACTTCAGCGCCGCCCATCTCGGCGGGCGATTGCACGATGTCCGGCGGCGGCGCGGTGTTCAGCGTCGGGAGTTCCGCACGCAGAGAATCGTTGTCTCTCTCGGCAGGCAGAGTGACCCTGCTCTTGGATGCGCCCTTTCCCGTTGCAGGCTTCAGCAAAGGCTCAGGAGGCTTCGTCTCCTGCCAGGCCAGCTCGCCCGCCCCGTGCGTCTCCAAAAGCTTTTCAGTCGCAACCCGCTGCTTCCCGGTTTCAATGGCGAGCTTGGCCTCCTGCAACGCGCGGCGCATGTCGGCGGCGGAAGCGGGTCTGCTCAATGGATCGAGCGCCAGTGCCTGCGCGATCACAAGCGAGATGGGCTGCGGGACTGCCGGATTAATCTGGTCTATGGGGACGAGCGGATCAGGCTTGCCCAGCGTGACCTTCAACTCGCGTCTCGGAGCCATGACAGGAATCTGTGCGGTCAGCAGATGATAAAGGGTCGCCCCCAGGCTGTAGAGGTCGCTCTGCGGATTAGTGCCCGTGTTGTTGATCTGCTCGGGCGAGGCGTAAGCCTCCGTGTATCCGTAGATGCTGGAGTTGAGATGTCCAGTCTCGACGGACATCTGTCCGGCAGTACCTTTAGCCAGCCCGAAATCGAGCAGGTAAATCTGCCCGTCCTTCGTCAGCTTGATATTGGCGGGCTTAATATCGCGATGAATGATCGGCTCGCTGCGGTTGTGCAGGTACTCAAGCGCCTTGAGCAGCTCTTCGGCCCACGGCAGGAGTTCTTCATAGCTGAAGGGGAGCTTACGCAGGGCGAGCAGCTCGGCCAGGTTCAAGCCTTCGATGAAGTCCATGACCAGAAACTGCCGGTTGCCTTCAAAGAAATAGTGGGTCACTCGCGGCAGTACCGCGTGGCGGAGGTTAGCCAGAAGTTTCGCTTCACGCTCGAAAGCCTTGCGCAGCTTTTCGGAATCGGCGACCGTCTCTTTGATGGCGACGATGCATTCGACCGTATCATCTATCGCCTCGTAGACGTGCCCCATGCCTCCCTTGCCGAGGATGCGTATGATGCGGTAACGGTTCTGCAAATAAGTATTAGGCGACAACATGATTTATTCGCACCTGTTACCGGGAGAGAAACTCGGTCGGGGATGTCCGGCTCTCACTGGGAAGCCAAGCCTTCGCGCGTAGCGTCCTATGGCATTACCTCAACGGCAGAGAGTGTGTTCATTTCCTTACCCTGAGGATACAGCTTAAGTGCGAATACCGCAACAGTTATGTCCGTCATGCCGTTGACGAGAGAAGATGTGGTGGTAGCTCTGCCGCCGCACTGTGAAGATGTTCTTGCGGCTCTGCCGCCGCGCTGTGCGGAAAGGCTTTGCCTTTCCGTCTCGCCTCTTTTTCTTTGTTGGCGAGGCTACGCCTTGCCAAGCGCGAGGCGTAGCCTCGCGCGGGGTTGGGTGGCATGCGCCGGAAAGCCGTAGGCTTTCCGCACAGCGCGAGCGGCAGAGCCGCAAGAACGACAACCTCTCTACACTATTAAGGATTAACTTCGTAGGACTTACCTGCAAGCTGCTACACGGTTGCCCCTATCTTTTTGTTCTCCGCACTCTTCGCCTGCTAATATTTCACCCGCCCGGTCAGCGGGTATTTCACATCCGAAGCAGCCGAGAATTCTCAAGTTTACGTGCGGCACATTCAGAGCAGATGATCGACATCAGAAGCATAGACCTGATCGAAGAGATGCGCGGCGTCGAGGAACTCCAAAAGGAAGTGTGGGGGCCTGACGATGTGGTGCCGCTCACACACCTCGTGGCGGCGAAAGAGGTGGGCGGCATTCTGATGGGAGCGTATGACGCAGAACAACTGGTTGGCTTCGTCTACGGTTTCGTCGGGCGCGAGGGCGGGTCTCCAGTCATACACTCGCACATGCTGGCCGTCAAGCCATCGTACCGCGACCATCATCTCGGATACAGGCTCAAGCTGGCGCAGCGCGAGGCGGCGCTCTCAACCGGCTTCACGCGCGTCACATGGACATTCGATCCGCTTCAGAGCCGCAACGCTCATCTCAATTTCGCCAGGCTTGGCGTCGTCGCAGATCAATACAAGATCAACTTTTACGGTGAAGAGAGCCCCAGCCCGCTGCATCGCCATGTCGGAACTGATCGCCTCTGGGTAAGCTGGCTGCTCGCAAGCCACCGCGTCAAAGAGCGTCTCGAACAGAGATCAGGCGCTGTAGAGCAACGGCAGCCTCTTGCGCCGAATCCGCATTCGACCATGACGCTCGTTCGCTTTGAGGCGGACGACTCACCCGTCACAACCTCTCTGGCCGAAGGTCTCAAGCCTCAACATATCCTTATAGAGATTCCAGCAGACATAGCCCCTTTGCAGCAGGACGAGCCAGAGTTGGCGAGCCTTTGGCGCGAAGCGACGCGTCAGGCTTTCAACACGGCGCTCAAGTCCGGTTATCTAGTCGAGGAGTTTTATCGACAGAACAGAGACGGGCTGCGGCTCGGCGTCTACGTCCTCAGCCGGGGGAAACGAATTGAGGATTTCATCTGACCTTGATTGAGGGGAGTGCCAGCCACTTGAGCAGCAGGAAGGCAGGATAGCTGGCCGCCAGCAGGAGCAGCGCATAGATGCTGTTACGCGTATCGCTCGCCACTGCTCCGATCAGGAAAGCGACCGAGCCCAGAAGCGCCAGCGCGGTCGTCCAGGGGTAGCCCCACGCGCGGTACGGTCGCGGCTTCAACGGCTCGCGCCGCCGCAAGACAAAGACAGAGATGAATGAGATGGTGTAGTTCGCCACGAAGAAGAAGGCCAGCACCGTGATGACCGTCTCAAACTTTTTACCATAGACGATAAAGAGCACGGAGATGGCCGCACTCATAAACAACGCCAGCGTCGGCGTGCCCCCTTCATTCACACGCGCCGTGAATTTCGAGAACAACCCGTCGCGGCTCATAGCGTAGAGCACGCGCGTCGCCATCAGGTGGTAGGCGTTGATGCAGCTCAGCATCGAGAGGATCGTCAGCGTTCTAAAGATCACATCCCCGTGTGCGCCGAAGACCATCTGAGCGGCGAGCCCGGCGGCGAACTCCCGCCCCGCGATCATCGTGACCGGCAGCACGTACAGCAGCGCCAGATTGACCAGTAGATAAATCCCTATAATTAAGAGCAGGCCGCCGAACAGAGCGCGAGGAATGTCTCGACCGGGATCATGCACCTCTTCGGAGAAGTAAACGACGCCAGCCCAGCCATCGTAGGTGTAGATGACGGATTGGAGCGAGATAACTATCGCAGCGAGCAGTCCGACGCCCGCCGGTAGAGTTACTGTGGCAGGAGTTGTCGCCACATCTTCCGTCCCCCTGACGCCAAACAGGAAACAGGCCGCCACCAGTGCGATAAATGCGAGGGTCTTGATAAAACTGGTCAGGTTCTGTACGCGGCTGCCCCAGAGGACGCCGCGCCATTGCAGGAGTGCAAAGACAATCGCGACACTGGACGCGATGGCGACGGCTTGACCCTCCAGCGCAGAAAAGAGCGCGCCCGTAAACTCGCCTATGACGAGGGCGACGGCAGCCGTCGTGCCGCAGGTCGAAATCCAATCGCTCCACCCGACGATAAAGCCAGCGTATTCGCCCAGGGCGTAGCGCGCGAAGACATATTGACCGCCCGAGCGCGGCAGCATCGCGCCCAACTCCGCAATCGAGAGCGCGCCGAGCAACGCGTAGAGCCCGCCCAAAATCCACACAGAGAAGAAGAGCCAGGCATCCGGCAACTGAGCCGCCACCACACCCGGCGTGCGAAAGATACCCGCCCCGATAGTGTTGCCGATAATCACGGCGAGGCCGAAGCCGACGCCGAGGACGCGTAATAAACGACCACGATGCAGGTCTTCAGGTAGGGGGGCTTCGACGACAGGGTGCAAGCGATTACTCCCTCAAAGGGTTTTCATCCTGTTCACAGCGCCGCTTTCAAATCAGCATAGAGTAGCTTATGAAAAAGGTGCTCTCCGGCTTCGCGCCGCACGGAGAGACGACCTGCGACGTATGCGCGCGAGGTGAGGCCGCGCTGGACGGACTTGCAGATGGCGACATCCTCATCCTGAATCCTCTGGCCTACGTTAATGCTCGCCTGGTTGCGCTCGCGCGCCTGCTCGGATACATCAGGGAAGTAGAAATCGAAGATGACTTCGGTTCGATCAACCCCGCACGGAATCACCAGGTTCGTGTCCATCACCCCTTCATACCAGTTAATCATGAAGTTGGGATAAAGCCAGTAGTAAAGGGCGCGGTCTCCTTGGCGCACCCTTCGGGTTTGCGCTTCCGCACCTTCGGTCACTATCGGACTCGACTGTAAACAGAATCGCTCGCCATTCTCAATCGTGTACTTGCTGTAATCGAGCACGCTGTCGAGCCCCTTGTGCAGATAGGGCACGTGATAACCGCCGTCAAGATAATTGTCAACGAAGACCTTCCAGTTGCAGTCGAACGTGTAGTGTCGCCTCTCCATCCAGTGCAGCGTTTCAAGGCCGAGCGGGCGCACCTGTGCGATGAGATCAGAGCCTAAAAATTCCGCGAGTGAAGGGCCAACAGGCTCAAGCTTGACGAAGACCCAGTTCTCCCATACATCTACCTCAACCGGCACGAGCCCGTTAGCGCTGCGATCAAAATTACAGACCCCCGTGAAATCCGGCGTCCCCTTCAACTCTCCTTCGAGGCTGTACGTCCAGCCGTGATACGGGCAGCGCAGATTGTGCGCTCTTCCTTCTGTCTCAGTCATCACGGCGGCGGCATGATGACGGCAGACGTTGAAGAACCCTCGTAAAGTATCATCGCTTCCGCGTACGACCATGAGCGGCTCGCCTGCCACTTCAAACGTGACGTACTGCCCCGGCTCTCTCAACTGGTCAACACGCCCGACCATCTGCCATGAGCGCGCGAAGACGTTGCGACGCTCTCGCTCCATGATCCTTGAATCCACGTACCAGGGCGCTGGAATGGTCTGGGCCTCTGCCAGAGGCAAATCGGGGTTGTAACTCTTTATGATCTCTTCGACGGAAGAATCCACTTTGTAATTCCCAAAGAACTTTTGCGGGCTCATGGTTTATTCAGGAGAACGATCAAGCCAAAGTAGGGTGGATTCTATAACATGGGTGAAGAGGCGGGCAAAGCTCTTTTGTATAGAGAGAAGAAAACCCTTGAAAATTGATAGGCCCGGAGAGATAATGTGGGGAGATTGACCGGCCTTTAGTTCATCAAGGGGTCAGCTTTCCCGTTAACTCATCTGTTTTGTGTGTTCTGCGGCGAAGCCTGGGGCATGCTTTCCATCTGCTAAATCGCCGCCTACTACCACATCAGTTGCTCACAGATACTGTGGCTCAGAGATAACTTCACAGCATGGAAACCGTCACTGGCAAAATCTACTGTAGCACCGTCTAGATTTACCTCCGTTTGCACTGAGAAAAGCCGCTTATCAACAGTGGAGACTCACAAGCTCTCGCTTGCGGATTAGCAGTTGAAGGACGATTTCAAGCCGCATGAGCTGGCGTTTCAGACGTACCGCGCAGAGCTTGGCACGGGCACACGTCATGAGTCTAACGAGTTTTACGGGGTGATTCTTGCCAGCGTCAAAGCGGCGGCCAGTAATAGCCAGGGCTGTAGTTTTATCAGCGAGGTGAGACGCGCGGCGGCGCAAAAACTTTTTCCGCACAACAAAGTCTTCGCCTCGCGCAACGCGTGCCGTGGGAGCGTCGTTTACTATGATGGCACCGACAACGACTTCAATTTTCTGGCCGTTTACGGCGGCCAAACTCAGGCCGAAGCCGAACAGGTTCTACAAAAGGCCAGGAAGAAATATCCGCAGGCGAACGTTCGCCGGATGCGCGTCATACTGGATTTTGCTGACGACTGAGAAGAAGCCTTATGTCACGGGCGTCGCGGTCTTTCTTTTCGGATTGAAGAAGGGTGTCTTGACGACGGTCGCCGGAACGCGATGGCGTACAGCCTCGACCGTCATCTCGATCTCAAGCGGAGTGCCAGGCTTCGCATGCTCGCGCTTGACGCTCCCCAATGCGATCAGCTTCTTCAAGGTAGGCGACCAGGTGGTCGAGGTTGCTTTGCCAGTCTGCGCGCCCCTGTGGTAGATGGGAACGGCCACACGCGACGCGATGGGCGAAACAGTCGGCGGCAGACCGACCGCTTCATACAATCGCTCGACGCCCGTCCAATCCACTTCGAGTCCGACGATCTCGCGCACTGTCCCGCGCCGCTTCTCCGCGATGAGCGCCGCCTGTCCGACGAATCGCCCCTTATCCAGATGGACGAGGCGGCCCAGCCCCATCTCGAACGGCGAATATTTCTGTGATTCGATGATCGCCCTCTTGCTGCTGTTAAAGTCCACGTCGATCAAGAGCAGTCCGGCTTCGATCCGCGCCACGTCGAGCGCGAGCATCCCAGCCGGATGAATGTCGAAGGCGCGCCCCGCTTCCATAAGCGCATCCCAGACCCTGACCGCGCTCTCCGCCGGAATCCATATCTCGTAACCGAGATCGCCCGTGTAACCCGTGCGTGAAATATCGACCTGCACCCCGGCAATGCTGGCGGTCGTCACGCGGAAATACTTGAGATTTGCTATGTCAGCATCAGCCGCCTGCATCAAGAGCCGACCAGAGGTTGGGCCTTGCAGCGCCAGAGCCGCGACCTCTTCGGAGATATCTTCAATCTGGATATCCATCCCGACCGCGTTCTGGCTGAACCAGCGCAAGGAGGGGTCGGCTGCCGTCCAGCGATAAGTATTCTCCGCGAGCCGCGAGACCGTCCCATCGTCAATGACCTTACCCTTCTCGTCACACCAGGGCGTGTAGATCACCTGCCCGACAGACACTTTACGCATGTCGCGCGTGATGATTCGATCAACGAGCCGCGTCGCATCCGGCCCCTCGACGCGATACTTGAAGAGCGGCGAGACGTCTATCAGGGCCGCAGCATTTCTAATCGCATTGTATTCATGCTCGTGTTGCGGCTCGTAGGAGCTGACGGCATAGTAGCCAGACCACTCACGATAATTCAGACTCTCGCAGAGCTGAAAGGTTCTTTCATGAAACGCAGTTCCGACCGGCACTTCTCTCACCTCTCGCGTATCGCGCTCCAAAGTTGTCAGGGCGAGCGATTATAAGTATGCTAGCGAATCTTCAGCAAGCAAGAACTGACCGACAAATGAATAAAAAATATGATGCCATCGTCATCGGCGGCGGGCACAACGGATTAGTCAATGCCGCGTATCTGGCGCGTGCAGGCCGGAAGGTGCTGGTGCTTGAGCGCCGCCACGTACTGGGCGGAGCCGCTGTCACAGAAGAGGTTTTCCCTGGCTTCAAGTTCTCTGTCTGCTCCTACGTCGTCTCGCTGCTGCGGCCTGAGATCATACGCGAGCTTGATCTGCCGCGCCACGGGCTGGAGATTCTCCCTCTGGACGGCACGTTCACGCCAATGCCGGACGGAGATTATCTCTGGCGCGTCAACGATCATGCGAAGACGCGGCGCGAGATCGCACGCCACTCACGGCTTGATGCCGAAGCGTATGACGAGTATGGCAAGGCGATGGTCGAGATGGGGCGCTTCGTCAAGCCTATCCTCGGCATGACGCCTCCCGACCCGACCTCTCTCAATCCGAAAGGTCTGAAGAATCTGCTCTTTCTCGGACGACGTTTTCAAGCCTTGCCGTATGAGGACAAGTACAATCAGGTGCAGCTCATGACGATGAGCGCCGTGGACTTCCTGGATCAGTGGTTTGAGACCGATGTGCTCAAGGCCACGATGTCCGCCTCCGGTATCATCGGAACCTTCCTCGGCGTGCGCTCGCCCGGCACGGCCTACGTGCTGCTGCATCATTACATGGGAGAGATCGACGGGGCCTTCCGCTCCTGGGGTCTTGCGCGCGGCGGGACGGGCGGCATCTCGAACGCCATTGCCGGGGCGGCGCGCGAGGCGGGGGCGGAGATTCGTACCCTCTCCGCGATTGAAAAGATCATCGTTAAAAATGGACAGGCGAAGGGAGTCGTCCTTGAGAACGGCGATGAGATTTACGCGGAGGTTATCTCTTCGAGCGTCGATCCGCGATTGACGTTCATGAAAATGATCGGTGCGGAGCACCTGCCGGAAGATTTTGTAGACGACATCAAGCGTTACAAGTATCGCGGCTCTTCGGGCAAGGTTAATCTGGCGCTGGATGGGCTGCCGGACTTCACGAGCTTGCCGGGGGTCGGGGCACACCTGCGCGGCGCGATCTCTATCTCGCCGAGCGTAGAGTATATGGAGCGGGCTTACGATGATGCGAAGTACGGGCGTTTCTCGCGTCGCCCATACATAGACATCGTCATTCCGAGTCTGACAGACCCTTCGGTCGCCCCGCCCGGCAAACACGTCATGTCATGCTTCGTGCAGTACGCTCCCTACAACCTGAAAGAGGGGACGTGGGACGAGAAACGTGAGGAGTTTGGCGATACGGTCATCAATACGATTGCCGAGCATGCGCCTAACATCAGCGAGCTGATCCTGCACCGTCAGGTCTTGACGCCGCTCGATCTGGAAAGAGAGTTCGGCCTCTCCGAAGGCAACATCTTTCAGGGAGAGCTGACCCTCGAACAACTCTTCTTCCTGCGGCCAGCGCCCGGCTGGGCGCAGTATCGCACGCCGGTACGAAACCTCTACATGTGCGGCTCTGCGACGCATCCGGGCGGCGGGATCATGGGCGCGCCCGGGCGCAACGCGGCGCTGAAACTCTTGAAAGATCGAAAGTGGGGGAAAGCCTGAAGTGTCCGGCGCATCGAATATAGTCATCATCGGCGGCGGGCACAACGGCCTCGTCGCCGCCTGTTATCTGGCGAAGGCGGGGCTTCCCGTGCAGGTGCTCGAACGCCGCGCCAGTGTCGGCGGAGCCGCCGTGACGGAAGAGTTTCAGAAGGGCTTTCGCTCATCGACGCTCGCTCATGCGGCTGCCCCACTGCTGCCGCACATCTCGCGCGACCTCGGATTGGAACGTCACGGACTCTCGATCATCAAGCCGGAAGTACGCGTGTTTGCGCCCGGCGGGGACGGTCAAGCGCTCTGCCTCTACGATGATCCGGCGCGGACGGCGCGCGAATTGACGGAGCTTTCAACGCATGATGCCTCAGCTTACACGGAATTTCATGAGAGCTTCGCTCATATCGGTCGCGTCCTTGCTCCGCTGCTTTCGATGACGCCGCCGTCGCTTGATAAGCCGACAATGGGCGACCTGTGGGGTCTCGGTAAGGTCGGCAAGGACTTTCGCGGGCTGAGCAAAAAGGATGCCTACAGGTTGCTGCGTTGGGGGCCGATGGCCGTCGCCGATCTGGTGGCCGAGTGGTTCGAGACGGAACTGCTGCGTGCCACGATTGCTGCGCGCGGAATCTTCGGAGCATTCGCCGGGCCATGGTCGGCTGGTACGAGTACGGCGCTGCTGATGCAGGCGGCGATTGACGGCCACGCCGCAGGGCCAGCCTCCTTCGTCAGGGGCGGGATGGGAGCGCTCACACAGGCGCTCGCTGAAGCAGGCCGGGCGGCGGGCGTGAAGGTACGAACCGGCGCAGACGTAGTGGGGATTCGCATCAAAGACGGCATGGCGATGGCTGTCGTGCTCAAGGGTGGTGAAGAGATACGCGCTCGCGCCGTCATCTCAAACGCAGACCCGCGCCATACCTTCCTGCGTCTGGTCGATCCGACAGACCTTGACCCGGATTTCCTCAACAAGATTCGCAACTATCGCTCTCAAGGCGCGGCGGCGAAGGTGAACCTCGCCCTGGCCGGTCTTCCCTCTTTTTCAGCGCTGAAGAAAGCAGGCGGCGAAGGCGCAACCAAATTGTCCGGTCGCATACACATCGGGCCGGAGATAGATTACCTTGAGCGTGCTTTTGATGATGCGAAGTACGGCGACTACTCTAGGCAGCCCTACATGGATATTACGATCCCCTCGCTCACAGATCCGTCGCTTGCCCCTGAAGGCGCGCATGTCATGTCCATCTACGTCCAGTTCGCTCCCTACAAGTTGAAAGAGGGCGACTGGACTTCGCGCCGCGAGGAGTTTGGCGATGCGGTTCTGAAAACCCTCTCACATTACGCGCCCGACTTAAGGGAGCAGGTGGTCGGGCGGCGGGTCATCACCCCGCTCGATCTTGAGCAGACGTATGGCCTCACGGGCGGCCACATCTTTCACGGCGAGATGGCGCTCGACCAGTTCTTCACCTTCCGCCCGCTCATCGGGTGGGCGCAGTATCGAACCCCGATTGCAGGGCTCTACCTGTGCGGCGCGGGCACACATCCTGGCGGCGGCGTGACGGGCGCGCCGGGCGCAAATGCCAGTCGTGAGATATTGAAAGACCTTAAAGGGAAGTAACAGCTTGAGGTCTCACGGCTTTTTCTAGCGCGGAGCGCTTCCCGTTTCACATCTCTTTGAGAGCCGACTCGAAGAGCGCGACCAACTCCGTCAACTGTTCCTCCGTGATGATGAACGGAGGCGCGACCATGACTAAATCGCCGTTGACGCCATCGACGTGGCCGACGTTCGGCCACAGAATCAGCCCCTTCTCGAAAGCCTTCGCGGCCAGCCTCTCGGCGAACTGCGCAGAGCGCGGAAATGGTTCTTTACTCCTGCGATCCTGAACGAACTCGATTCCGGCGAGCAACCCCTTGCCGCGAATATCGCCGACCGCTTCGTAATCGCGCAGGCGAGACAGCTTCTTGAAGAAAACGGTTTCCAACTCCCGGCAACGCTCGACGAGTCGATGCCGCTTGAGATAGCGCAGGGTTGCGAGCCCTGCGGCGCAGATCACGGGCGTGTGCGAGTAGGTCTGCGCGTGGTTGAAGTAGCCGCTGCCACCGGCTATCTGATCGACAATCTCCTTCTTCGCGATCATCGCGCTCAGTGGCGCAGCCCCGCCGCTCAATCCCTTGCCAACGGTTATGATGTCCGGCACGACATCGAAGTGCTCGAAGGAGAACCATGCTCCGGTGCGCCCCAGGCCTGTGAGCACTTCGTCCGCGATGAACAGCAGATCGTACTTACGGCAGATTTCCTGTACGCGCCGGTAATACTCAGGCGTGGGCACGACAGCGCCCGCTGACGCGCCTGTGATGGGCTCTGCCAGAAACGCGGCGACGCTTTCCGCCCCTTGCCTGAGAATCTCACTCTCCAAAGCCTCGCCCGTGCAGGCCACGCATCCCGGATGCCTGTAGTAATCGGGCGCAGGGATGCGCGGGAAGTCGGTCAGCAATGGCTCATATATTGCGTGATAATGTTCGCGTCCTGAAAGAGAGAGCGCCGTCAGGGTGTTGCCGTGGTAGGACGGGACACGGCTGATGACCTTCCACTTCGAGCTCATCCCGCGCTCGCACCAGAACTGGCGTGCCAGCTTCACAGAAGCTTCTACAGCTTCCGATCCGCTCGTCAGAAAATAGCTGTACTTCAATGTGCCGGGGAGGATGTCTGCCAGCTCTGCGGCGAGCTCTTCGGCAGCACGGTGGGTGAACATCGTCGCGTTGACGTAGGCGACGTCGCGCATCTGCTGGGCTACCGTTCCGGCGATCTCTGCAACGCCGTGGCCTATACACGCGACCATCGCGCCGCTCGACGCGTCAAGGTAGCGCTTCCCGCTCTCGTCGAACAGGTACACGCCGCGCCCGGACACAACGCGCGGGAATCTATGATTCAGCTTGCGATAGAAGACAAAGCTGTCGGGGTACTGATAGCTCAAAAGGTGAATCACCTTTGCAATGGCCTTGATCCGCTCGCGCTTTCATTATGGACTTCCCGCCGCCCCTGTGTCGAGAGAAACAAAGGACACGAACCTCACGCCAAGACGCAAAGGGGCAAAGGAAAGATGCGCAAAGGACGCGAAGAATCAACTCCTCTGCGAAAAACCTTTGCGCCTTTTGCGTTTAAATCGCCCCTTTCCCACGCTGCCACGAAAGTTTCCACACATGACGCAGAATTTTCTCACCGTGACGGGGCAGTTTTCCGAGCGGATGCAGTAGTTTCCACACATGACGCAGGACTTTCCCTCATGCCGCAAGCTTTTCATAGATTGTCGGAACGATTTCTCGCCGTGACGGAAGACTTTCTCACGCTGCCACGAAAGTTTCCACACATGACGCAGAATTTGGCAGTGGGTCATTTTCATTATTGGACGAGGCAGAAAGTTTTTTGCGCGAAGATATTGACGGGTAGAGTATAATTCAGTTGACGGCCTGTTCTCTCTCCCCAAAGGAGATAAGATATGCAGATAGCAAGCCGAACCAAGCGCATCCTCGCGCACGTGCTAATGCTCCTCACATTGTTCTGCCTTTTTTGCTCAGCTCCGCCAATTCAGGCGCAGCAACGGTCTTGGGTAAGACGGACTTTGAGGCGTCTTGATAGGCCGATTGTCAGACGTGCAGGACGATTTGGAGCAAGAGCGGGCGGGAATATGATAGTTGGTGAGATAATGCGGCGCGGATATGAGAGGCGCGGCTACTATTGCCCACCCTATGCGCCGTGGTGGACATGCGCTCGCCGAGTTCAATAGCAAATATCCTGTAAAGTTTCGCCCTCTGGCAGGATATTTTTCTTTGCCGCTTCGTATCATAACGGCGGCCTGGTCTTTTTTACCCTAATCCTTATCACACCGCATACTTCGGATTGTCCATTAGAGCTACAATATCCTCAATGCTCCGCAGCTTCTTACTAGAGGGTTTTCGTATGAATTAACCATGTAAGAGATGAGAGTAGGGGCAGGGGGTGTGCC
>DASVVT010000038.1:0-2391 GCA_036386415.1 Pyrinomonadaceae bacterium | reverse complement strand
CCATCGCTCAATTCTTTCCGAAGTAGACTGTGTGGATGCCGCGTTTGACTTTCGACCAGTAATAGAGGTTGGTCGCTAAGTTGACCCACATGTTGAGAGGCTTGCGGCGCAGGAGGATACGCTTGAAGATGGACTGTAACGAGTAGAACTCGTTGACGGCGCTCCACCAACCGTCATGCAACTGGGTTGGGGTGAGACGCTCCGGCTCGTAGACGACATATGGCTCGCGCAGGTGAGAGAGGTTTTGATCGAACACCTTGCCGGAACGCCAAATCTTGTCGCCCGTTGGCGATCCCGGATAAGGCGTCAAGATGAAAAATTGAGTGACGGGGACTTTAAGCTTTTCCAGATACTCGACCGTCTGTTTGAAAGTATCCGCGTGGTCATCCGGCAAGCCGAAGATGATCAGCGCGTGCGGACTAATTCCTGCGTCCATGATGCGCTGTAAACTCTCCGCGTATTTATCAACGGCGTGAAAAGTTTTATTGACATCTTCAAGATTCTTCGCCGAAAAGGTTTCGACGCCGAGCGCCATGAGCACACAACCGGACTCTCTCGCTTTTTTAAGCAGGGCGGGATGGCGCGCCACGTTGATTGTGGTCTGCGTTCCCCAACGAATAGGAGCGCCACGGAGCGCCGTGAAGAGTCTGTCAGAGTATTTGACATCCTCGCAGAGATTGTCGTCGCAGAAGTTGATGTTGCGACTCCCTGTTGCTTCAACGTCGCGCACGATCTGCTCGACAGGCCGTTTGCGATAGATGCCCTGATGGACGGCTGCGATTGAGCAGTATTGACAGGTAAAGGGACAGCCGCGTGTGGCCTGCACGGGATAGACTACGACGCGATCTCTCTTAATGAGGTCATAGCGCGGCACGGGCAGGTCACTGATGTCTGGCGGCTTCGTGGGTCTGTAGCGCGGCTTAAGCCCGCCGCGCTCAATATCGTCGAGGATTTGCGGCCAGACTTCATCGCCCTCGCCGACGACGATGGCGTCGAATAATCCTTCAACCCGGTCGGGCAACATCCATGGAAGATAGCCTCCGAGGATGGTCTGCTTGCCGCGCGCGCGAAACTCGCGCGAAATATCCACGCAACGATCAAACTGCATGATCTGGCCGGAGATTGCCACCACATCAGCGTCGCTTTCGAAGTCAATGTCCTCCATGTACTCTTCGACGAGTCGCACCTGATGCTTGTCGGGCGTGAGGGCCGCCAGAAGCGGCGGGCCTAGGTGGGGCAGGTATGCGCCCAGACGGTCGAACCATCGCTTGGCTTGAACCAGCGTTCCGTCGTCACGGTAATGCGCCGGATGTACGATCTCTATTTTCATGACGTGAAACTCTATGGCGCTCAGAGAGAGAGAGCGTGCGCTGTCGTGAATCCACGGGCCGGGGCCATCCGGCTCGTGAGCCTATCGGGAAGAGGCGTCCATGTTCATGCGACCTTCCTGTTGGTCTTCGATCATGCGGGCGAGCTTACGAAGGCTCGACCCGCCGTCGCACGCGCGCTGTAGTTGTTCGCGCGTGACGACGATGCCGAAACGGTCTTCTACCGCCACCACCACTCCGAGCAGGATCACCGACGAAAAAGGAATGACGTTATCCAATAATTCATCTTCGTGACAGTGAGTGACGGGCGCGGCCAGTGCCGGATCAGGTGCCGCTTTAACTATCAGTGCGCGCAGTTCATTAATGGTCTCAGAGGTTTTTATGGTCTCCTCCAGCCTTCAATCTGGACAAGTGATGGCCCGTCGTTCCTGACCGGCATGGGCGATACGGGTTCAGTGTCAGGAAAGAACCGCTCGTCCTTGTGACGGTATAGATTATTGTAAGAGCATCCCGGCATCAGCCTGCCGTCTGGCATAAGGTAATGCGTGCAGCATTTCTTCAGGCGCGCAACGTCCAGGTCCCAAGGGTCCATGAAATTGTGTATGAAGATGGCTTTGCTGCGAGCCTCCGTACGCCGCTCGATGTCCGAGGCGGAGAGCGGGTTTCTAGAGTTGAAGGTCTCTTTCAAGAAACCTTTGAGCGAAGAGAGAATGACCTCCGAGTCTTCACCCACTTTCGTCGCCGACCAGAGATTCGTGATTGAATCGAGAATCATTCGCTCCAGTTGGTCGTCCGAACGAATGATGGCGCGGTTCGACATCGCGTCCAGATACTGCCGGACGTTGACGAACTCCGGCAGCGGCACATACTTTCCGTCGTCCATACGGAACAGGTAAGTCGCCGTATAGCAACTCGGATGCGAGCAGGGCACAGGATGGAAATACTCGCGCTTGAACCAGCCCGTCTGCTCTTCGATGAGTTGGTGCACTTCGGGCATGGTGAGACGGTGACCGGCGGGGCTGCCGTGATACTGGTCGCCGCCGTCGCCCGTGTGCGCCATCGG
>DASVVT010000037.1:0-54134 GCA_036386415.1 Pyrinomonadaceae bacterium | reverse complement strand
GGTGAAGATGATCTTGATGTACACGGCGCAGCCTTTGGCGGGCTACAACATGTTCGAGCAGGGAGCAGGGCAGCTCAACGTCGAGGGAGCGGTGAGGTTGGCGAAGGTGGTGCGGACGGATTTAAGTAATGCCACCCCGCTCGGTGATCCCCTGTTGACTTCGATCACGGCTCCTGCTCCACGGACGACCATTGCCGGTCATACCTTTAACTGGTCGCGCGGTCTCATCATGAAATATAACTCGGTCAGCGGCACCGATCTCAACACGAAATATCAGAAGGTCTATGGCTTGGGCTGCCTGCTTAGCGACGGCGTCCTCACCAGCGGCGGCCTTCTCCTGAGCGATCTCACAAAGCTAACGCCCGGCGTGCTCATCAGCGACAACTTAACTGTCAGCGGCCTCGGCGTGCTTGGCACCGGCCCCATCTTTCTGAGCGCAGGCGTGCTCATTAGCGATGGCGTGCTCATCAGCGATAACGTCGTGTTCGGCGACGGCGTGCTCATTAGCGACGGCGTCCTGATCAGCGACAACGTCCTTGGGGCTGATGCCATCATCCAGGCGCAATCTGCGATGACCAACGGGGACATCACGGCTTCTATGAATGTCGAAGTCGATATGGGCATCGACAACTTGAATTACTGACGCCTGCGGTCGACTGTTTCACCCCCCGTGATCCGATGATGGAATCACTGCCAGGAGCGCGGAAAGGAAATGAAAACTATGGCCTATCCGGTAAAGTTAGATGAAATGGCAACCCCCGCGATTCAGTTGCCGAGCGTGACGCTCAATCCTTTGAGAGTTGAGCTTCTCACGGACTCGACGGAAGCCGAGGTTCTGAATTTTCTTGGCGCGCGCCCGATCCATACCGTCGTCATGGCCGGATACATACGCGACAACGGCCTGGAAAGTCCCTTCAATCGGGGCACGTTTTATGGATGCCGCAGCGCCGGAGGGCAACTCGAAGGCGTCGCTCTCATCGGTCACGTCATACTGGTGGAAGCGCGCGGGGTCGCCGCCCTGAAAGCCTTCGCGCGCCTGGCGCAAACATACACGCGCGCGCACATGACGATGGGCGAGCAGGAGAGGGTCGCAAGCTTCTGGAGCTACTACGCTGAAGGCGGACTCGCACCGCGCCGTCTCTGCCGCGAGTTGTTGTTTGAGCAGCGCTGGGTCGAAGGACCGCACGATCTTGTGCGCGGCCTGCGCCAGGCAAATCTGGACGATCTATCTCTGGTCATGCCTGTGCACGCCGAGATGGCCGCCGCAGAGAGCGGCATCAATCCGCTCGAATCAGACCCGTCTGGCTTTCGCCTGCGCCTGGCGCGTCGCATCGAGCAGGGGCGCGTCTGGGTCTGGGTCCAAGAGGGACGCCTGATCTTCAAGGCGGATGTCATCTCCGAAACGCCTGAAGTGAACTATCTGGAAGGCGTCTACGTCAACCCGTCCGAAAGAGGGCGGGGCTACGGGTTGCGCTGTATGTCGCATCTGAGCCGCATTCTGCTGGCTCGCACCAAAGCCCTCTGTCTTCTCGTCAACGAAGAGAACCAGGAGGCCATCAACCTCTTCTACAAGGCTGGCTACAAGGTGCACAGCTATTACGACACGATCTTTCTTCAACAACAATCGGTTTCGAGTTTCGAGTTAAAGGAAGCTTGTTCTTAACTCGCAAACGAGGAGGAGCGGAGCAACGATGATGATGGGTAGACAGCGTTTCACCAGACCGTACATGTGGGCAACCCTCGCAGCCGGAGCAGCCATTTGCCTCTACTCTGTATATCACTTACCCCTGGAGCGATTAGACCTCCGCTTTCTGATTCTGGCCGTCATCACGATCAGCATCAGCTCGCGCCTGACCGTCCAGATTCCGCGCATCAGCGGGCACATCTCCGTCTCCGATACCTTCATCTTTCTCACGATGCTGCTCTATGGCGGCGAGGTGGCAGTGCTGCTGGCGGCTGCTGAGGCGCTCTGTTCCTCTTTGCGCTTCAGCCAGAAGTCGATCCCGATCAGCCCCGTCTCGATCCTCTTCAACTCGGCGATGATGGCCTGCTCGACTTTTCTGACGGTCATAACGCTCGAGCTCTTTATCGGGAATATACAGGAATTGCCGCGCGGCGGGTTTTCGGCTAAGCTCTTCATGGCCGTCTGCCTGATGGCGCTCGTACAGTACATCGCCAACTCGTGCCTGGCCGCCATTCACACGGCCTGCAAGACGGATCAACCGCTCTGGCATACCTGGTCCAAATATTATCTCTGGGCGTCGATCACGTACCTGACGGGAGCCAGCGCCGCGGGCATCACCGCCAAGGTCATCGACGAGGTCGGTTTCTACGCCGTCATTGTCGTCACCCCGATCATCGCCATCGTCTTCTTCACCTACCGGACGTACCTGAAGAACATAGAGGCCATGGCGGCGGCGGCCAAAGCCGAACAGGCCGAGCGCCACGTCGAAGAATTAAATCACTACATCACCGAGCAGGAGCGCATACGCGAGCAGTTCTCGCAGCTTGAGAAGATGTCCGCGCTCGGCGAGCTGGCCTCTGGCGTTGCACATGATTTCAACAACACGCTGGCCGGAATCCTTGGCCGCGCGCAGCTCCTCCTGCGCAGCAGCGATCCGGAGACGATCCGGGGCGGCCTCAAGATCATCATCAAGACGGCTGAAGATGGGGCCAAGACCATCAAGCGCATACAGGACTTCGCGCGGCAGCGGCGCGATCATGATTTCGCCCCCATCGCCGTCGATCAACTGCTTTTTGACGTGAGCGAGATCACGCGCCCGCGCTGGAAAGATTGCGCCGAGGCGGCCAACGTACACATCAGCCTTGAGCTACAGATTCGTTCCCGCGCTCTCGTGATGGGCGAAGCTTCGGAGCTGCGCGAGGTGCTGGTCAACATGGTCTTCAACGCCGTGGACGCGATGCCCGACGGCGGAACCTTAACGCTCTCGGCGGCCGAAGCGGACGGGTTTGTTGAGATCAGCGTCCGCGATACGGGCGTCGGGATGAGCAGCGAGGTCTCGTCGCGCGTCTTCGACCCGTTCTTCACGACCAAGGGCAAAGCCGGAATGGGCTTGGGTCTGGCCGTCAGCTACGGCATCATCCGGCGACACGAAGGTAACATAGAGGTTGAATCCGAGCTTGGTCGCGGCACGGCTTTTCGTCTACGGCTGCCGGTGGCTCGCGGCGCGGTCAAAGGTGTCACGGGCGAGTTGATCGCGCCGCAGCCCTCGCTTCCGCCGTCGAGCCGGACACGAATTCTCGTCATCGACGACGAGGACTACGTGCGCGAACTGTTGCGCGATATCCTGGAGAGCGAAGGATACGAGGTGATCCTGGCCGACGGAGGACGCGAGGCGCTGGAGCTCTTTGACAGGGACAGCTTCGATGCCGTCTTCACGGACGTCGGGCTGCCAGGCATGAGCGGCTGGGAGTTGGCGCGCGCCATACGCGAGCGAAGCCGCCGTCTCCCGATTGCCGTCATCACAGGCTGGGGCGAAGCCGTCGGCTCGAACGAGCAGAAAGAGGCGCAGGTGGACTGGGTCGTCGCCAAGCCTTTCACGCTCGACCGGATCATTGAGATCGCGCGCGAAGTCTCGCTGCGCCGTGATAATCCCTTTGAAAGGGTGCAGCTCAAAGTGGTGGCCGCATAGACATTATCCAGCCCCGGCAGCGGCGACCGTATTAGTAGCCCACGACGTGAGTCGTGGGGACAGGATGAGATTTAAGATTTGAGCCCCGGCAGGGGCGACATAATAGTCAACGGTGCGCGGCATCCATCCGGCGCTTTATGCCGCCCTCTTCGAGGGCTCGAATTCTATAATCCTGCTCTGTCCCCCACGTCTGACGACGTGGGCTACTGGTATGTCGCCCCTCCGGGGCTGATTGCCGCATGATTCTGAAATGAATAGACCCTGAAAACTGGCAATGGCGCTTGACTCAACCGGGAATTGAGTCGATAAGATATTAAGAGGAGGAGAAGTTGGACGGATGAATGCGCCACAGCCTGTCAATGAAGCCGCGCGGCTCGATGCTCTGAGCCAGTACAAAATTCTCGACACTGCTCCCGAACAGGCATTCGATGACCTCACGCGCCTGGCGGCACAAATCTGTCAGACCTCAATCGGGTTAATCAGTCTCGTCGATGCGAACCGCCTCTGGTTCAAGTCAAGGATCGGGTGGGAGGCTGCGGAAATTCCCAGAGACGCGGGCTTTTGCGCCGATG
The DNA here is from genome assembly GCA_036386415.1 of Pyrinomonadaceae bacterium. Taxonomy (GTDB): domain Bacteria; phylum Acidobacteriota; class Blastocatellia; order Pyrinomonadales; family Pyrinomonadaceae; genus DASVVT01. Next base: position 49,909 of record DASVVT010000037.1, on the reverse strand, counting down.
CCATCCTTCAATCCGAGCTGTTCATCGTGCGAGATGCGCTCGCAGACCAGCGATTCGCGACAAAACCGGCGGTTGTTTCCGCGCCCGCCGTGCGCTTTTACGCAGGCGCACCACTGATCACGGCTGAAGGATACAGGCTGGGCACGCTCTGTGTGCTCGACGATAGACCGCGCAAGTTGAACGCCAAACAGGAGAGCGTCCTCGGCACGCTGGCTCGCCAGGTGATGACGCAGTTGGAGCTGCGGCGAAGCTCTATCTACCTGGCGCGCGTCAACGAAGAGCTGGGAAGAGAGATCAGTGTACGCCAGCACGCAGAGGAGCGCATCGCCTTTCAAGCCTCACTTCTGGATCAGGTGCACAACGCCGTGGTCGCCGCCGGGCTCGACGGCAAGATCATCTACTGGAACAAGTCTGCGCAGAGTCTCTATCGCTGGACGGCCAACGAGGTCATCGGCAAGAGCATTTTCGAAGTGACCGTCCCGCAGGATAGCCGTGGATTGGCGCGCGATATGTTCGCAGAGATGATGAAGAAGGGCTTTTGGGAAGGGGAGTTCATCGTCCGCCGCAAGGATAAGAGCACCTTCCCCGTACATCTTGTCAATACGGTCATCACGGACTCGGAAGGGCACGCCTCCGGTTTCGTCGGCATCAGCGTGGATATCACCGAACGCAAGCGTGCCGAAGAAGCCCTGCACCAGAAAACATCGCTCATGCGCCTGCTCCAACTCGTCGCGGTCGCAGCCAACGAAGCCACTACCATCGAGGAAGCCTTGCAGGTGAGCATTGATCACATCTGCGACTACACGGGTTGGCCTGTCGGTCATGCTTACAGGCTGGCCGAGCATGCGCCGGGGCAGTTGTCTTCCACGGGCATCTGGCATCTGGCGGATCGTCGCCAGTTTGAAACGTTCAGGAAGGTGACGGAGGGAGCGGCCTTCACCTCGAAAGTCGGATTGCCTGGGCGCGTGTTGCTGACAGGCAAGCCCGCCTGGATCGCAGACGTGACGATGGACGCAAATTTTGCGAGGGTCAAGCTGGCGAAAGACATCGGGGTTAAAGCCGGATTCGCTTTTCCCGTGCTCGTCGGAGTGGAAGTGGTTGCCGTGCTCGAATTCTTCTCCGACGAGGCGCGCGAGCCCAACGAGCCGCTCCTGGAAGTGATGGCGCACATCGGCACACAGCTCGGGCGAGTCGTCGAGCGCGAGAGAGCGCGAGAGGCGCTCCGCCAGCGCGAAGAACATTTCCGCTCGCTCATTGAAAACGCTTCCGACATCATCACGATCCTGGACCGGAACGGTCAGATACGCTACGAGAGCCCTTCGGTGATGCGTCTCCTCGGCTACAGGCCGGAAGAGTTGATCGGCAAGAACATCTTCGACTTTGTACGCGAGGATGATCTGCCGAAGGTCATCCCGGCTTTTACGGAAGAGGTTCGCAACTCGGATACGAGACGCTCGGTCGAATTTCATTTTCGACACAAAGACCAATCCTGGTGCGTGCTCGAAGCCATCTGCAAAGACCTTCTGGATGATTCTGGAGTCTCAGGTGTGGTCATCAACTCGCGCGACATCAGCGAGCGCCGACAGTTGGAGGAGCAGCTCCGTCAATCGCAGAAGATGGAAGCGGTCGGACGACTGGCGGGCGGCGTGGCCCATGATTTCAATAACCTGTTGACGGCCATCAGCGGCTACAGCGAGTTAATGCTGAGACGCCTGCGCCAGGGCGACCCCTTGCGCCACAACGCGGAGGAGATCAACAAGGCGGGCAACCGCGCCGCCTCTCTGACCAGTCAACTGCTGGCCTTCAGCCGCAAGCAGGTCTTACAGCCCAAGGTGCTCGACCTCAACATGGTCGTGGCCGACATGGACAAGATGTTGCGTCGCCTGATCGGAGAGCACATCGAGCTGGTGACGATACTTGAGCCGCGATTGTGGAGCATTAAGGCCGATCCGGGACAGCTTCAGCAGGTGATCCTCAACCTCGCGGTCAACGCGCGTGACGCGATGCCGGAGGTGGGACGCCTCACCATAGAGACCTCCAACATCGAGCTTGATGACGAGAACGCGCGCTGGCATGTCGGCGTCAAGCCGGGCTGCTACGTGATGCTGGCCGTCAACGACACGGGCTGTGGGATGGATGCGCAAACACGCGAGCGCGTCTTCGAGCCCTTCTTCACGACCAAGGAAGTGGGTAAGGGGACGGGGCTCGGCCTCTCGACCGTCTACGGGATCGTCAAGCAGAGCGGCGGCTCGATCTGGGTTTACAGCGAGCCTGAGAAGGGCACGACCTTTAAGATTTACCTGCCCTGCATAGAGAAGAGGACGGCAGACGCCATCCTTCAATCCGGCGCGTGCGAAGAGATGCCGCACGGCATGGAGACTGTCCTTCTGGTCGAAGACGAGCAGCTCGTCAGAAGCCTCGCGGCGCGCGTGCTGCGCGATCAGGGCTACACGGTGCTGGAGGCTTGCAACGGTGAAGACGCTTTGCGTCTCGCCCATGAACATGCAGCCGAGGAGATACACCTGCTGCTCACGGATGTCGTCATGCCGCGCATGAGCGGGCGCGAAGTGGCAGAGCATCTGGTGAAGGTGCGCCCGCGTATGATTGTGCTCTACACGTCCGGTTACACGGAGGATGCAATCGTGCATCACGGCGTCATGGATGACGGCGTGGCCTTCCTGCAAAAACCCTTCAAGCCAGACGACCTCGCGCGCAAGGTGCGCCAGGTGCTGGACGGGATGCAATAAGTGGGCATCACTTCTGTCAGCAAGCCCCTATACCTGAAACATTAACCCTCGTCTTATGCGTATACCTTTAGTCTTTCTAATGATGTTTTAAGAAGTTTACGCCATTTTACAGCGGCTCTGCCGCCGTGCTGTGCGAAAAGGCTCTGCCTTTTCGTCTTGTGCCTCTTCCTTTTTGGCAAGGCTGCGCCTTGCCAATCGTGAGGCGCAGCCTTGCGAAAGATTGAGGAGACGTTAGTCGGAAAGCCATAGGCTTTCCGCACAGCACGGCGGCGAAGCCGCTAGGGGAAACATCCCTTTACGTTCCAGCGCTTATTCAAGCATTTCAACTGATCGGGAGAAATAATCTGATGAAGCTACGTTCTCGCTCCCCCTTCCTCTGGCGCGCTTTTTCAGTCGCGCTCGTCACGACGGCGCTTCTGGTTGCACCTGTGCACGGCTGGCAGGACGGAGCTGTCGCCACCAAAGCGGTCTCGACCCTGACGGCCCCCGAGCGCGAAGCATCCGCGCGAGTGAGGGTAGAGACCATACGGGAAGTGACGAGCAGGCTGGCCTCCGATGAGATGCAGGGTCGCGGGACGGCCACGCCGGGCGGCGAGAAGGCCGCTCGATACCTCGCCGAACGTTTCGCCAAACTAGGCTTGAAACCGCTCGGCGATGCAGGAACATACCTCCAGGCGATCAAGTTCAGAAGCTCACAAATGCTGCCTGAGTCCTCTATCAAAACGGGTGACGTATCGCTCAAGCTCGGCCAGGATTTCATCGTCGCGCCGCCCTATCTGACGGAGAGCGCAGATGCGAGCGGCGAAATGGTCTTTGTCGGCTACGGCGTATCCAATCCGGAACTGAAGCGCGACGATCTGGCGGGTCTGGACGTGAAGGGTAAAATCGCGGTGGTCATTAATGGCCGCCCGAAGAACGTGGACGAAGCGGCGTGGAAGAAGGCTGTGAGCAGCCAGGCGATCAGCCGCAATCTGATCGGGCGCGGCGCGGCGGGAATTATCGTCGCTTATGTTGCGCCAGCTCAGCAGCCCTTCTCTCTGATCGCAAACTACCTGATGCGCCGCCGCGTTGAACTCAGTGAAGCGCCGCAGCCCTCCATCAAGATACCGCCCGTCATGATCGTCGGTCAGGAGGGAGCGGAAAAGCTTTTCAATGGGGCGAGCATTAACCTCGCGCAGGCGATGCAGAAGGCCGAAAGCGGTGAGTTTGCTTCGCAGTCGCTGAACAAATCGGCGACCGTGTCCACCCGCATCAAGCTGGATGAGAGCACGGGCAGCAACGTCGTCGGACTGCTCGAAGGCACCGACCCGAAGCTCAAAGAGCAGGCGGTCTGTTACACGGCGCATTATGACGCTTTCGGTATTGACTCTGCCGGTCGCATCTATCCGGGCGCAGCCGATAACGCGCTCGGGGTGGGGATGATGACGGCCATCGCCGAAGCCTTCGCGAAGTCGCACGCACGACCGCGCCGCTCCCTGATCTTTCTCGCCGTGACCGGCGAAGAGTACGGACTGTTCGGGGCTGAATACTGGGTCGAGCATCCGACGTGGCCTATCGAGAAGATCGCTGCCAATCTGAATTTCGATGGAATCGGGACGGAGGTCTATGGGCCGGTCAAGCGCGTCGTCGGTTTCGGCGCAGAGTATTCTGATCTGGGCAAGGTCTTCGAAGATGTCGCGGCGGCGACAGGCAACATCGTCACCCCCGACCCCTTGCCTGAAGAGAAAGTCTTCTATCGCTCGGATCACTACGCTTTCGTAAAGAAGGGCGTGCCCGCCCTGATGATGCTCGGCGGGCCGGGCGGAGACCTCGCGCCCTTCCTTGCGCGCGCTAAAAAATGGATGGAGACGGATTATCACCAGCCGACAGACACAGTGCGCCCGGACTGGAACTGGGACGGCCCGCGCATGCTCGCGGCGGTCGGCCTCGTCATAGGCATGCGCGTCGCCAATGCGGAAGCCATGCCTGCGTGGCTGCCCTCCGCGCCTTTTAAACGCGGCGCGAGTTGATTTAGAGCAAATTTCAATCGGCTGCCGAACTGTAGGGACAGGGCTTGTCCCTGCCCCTACAGAAATACACGGGCAGGGACAAGCCCTGCCCCTACAATCTTATCCTTGTATGACTTTCATCTGATAACCGCTCTGTTGCGCCCTCAAAGAGAGAGAGCTTGAAGGGAGAAAGGTAAGCCAAAGCTAAAGCTTTGATCTTAAATTTTTCACGCCTCAAGGCGTCTTCGCCTTTCCCCTTTCGCGCCTGAATATTGCTGTCCACTCGCTCGCGCCTTGGCAAAAGGGCTCGCCTTCTACACAATAGCTCTATCTTAAATTCCGTGCAGGAGAATGTATGAGAAGGCCAGTCCACATTCTGTTACAGACGACCATCCCGACGACGGAAGATGATTGGAGCATCAAGCGCTTCTCTTTATTGAGCGAATATCTATCGTCTTTGAGAGATCAGGCCGGAGATCGTCTATATGACGTGACGGCGCGCGACCGTCAGGCCGAGAAGGGCGGGAGCGATCCCGTCTTGAGCAGGCTCGACGCAACGGACTTCGACGAGCTGTGGTTGTTCGCCGTGGATGCGGGCGACGGTTTGACGAGAGAGGACTGCGCGGGCATCACACGCTTCAGACAGCGCGGGGGCGGCATCCTCGCCACGCGCGACCATCAGGACCTCGGCTCGTCGCTGTGCACGCTCGGCGGCATAGGCCGCGCGCACTTCTTCCACACACAGAATCTTGAGCCTGATGAATCAAGACACACTCCCGATGATACAGACACGGAATCGATTTCTTGGCCGAACTATCATTCGGGGCGCAACGGCGATTATCAAAAGATCACGGCGGTCGAGCCGCTTCACGAACTGCTGCGCAATCCGGCATCACCTTCCGGCGTCATAGAGAAATTTCCGGCGCACCCGCACGAGGGGGCCGTAGGAGTCCCTGAGGGCGAAGACGCGGCGCGTGTCATAGCGGTCGGGCGCAGCATGTCAACGGGGCGTCCCTTCAACCTGGCCGTCGCCTTTGAAAGCACGAAAGACGCGCACGGAAATCTGCTCGGACGCGCCGTGGCTGAATCGAGCTTTCATCATTTCGTGGACTACAACTGGGACACGAGCGCGGGCTGCCCTACCTTCGTCGAAGAAGCGGCAGGCGACGGCTACGAGAGAGAGCCGCACGCCCTTGAAGAGATCAAAGCTTACGTGCGCAACTTGGCCGCCTGGCTGGCGCTTCCCAAATCTGCCACTTGATTCTCAGAGCGTGTCTAAAAAGGGAACAGAGGGGTTCAGGGAGTAGGGATTTAAACGCCAAGGTCGCAGAGAGTTGAACCTCCTTTGCGCCCTCTGCGAAACCCTTAGCGTCCTTGGCGTTTAAATCCCCTTTTTAGACATGCTCTCAGAGTGGATTGATGAATTAAAATAGGCGCGGAAAGCGCACATGAGGTGTTTCCACACGCGTCAGCTTAATAAAAAGGTCTGAGATGGTCATGCCCTGGAGAGCACGCGCCGCTTCGTCCGTCGAGTCAGATGAAGCTAAAGTGCGCGGCATGGAGTGGCGAGAGGCGCAAGACTGGTGCAACTTCGTCTTGATGAAACCGACAGCCTTCCCGGACGATCTCTCGCTTGAAAAGACCGAGTTGCGGCCAGAAGCCCCGCCGGGTCGTCGCTCAGGTGTCGCAGGCGGTCAGCGCCCTGACTGGACGCAGTCGAACCGCGCCGCGCATCGCTCGGAGTTGGTCGGCCTAAGTCGTCGTCTGAGGATCAAGCAGTTCCTTTACGACTATGCTCCTCCGGCTTTCGACCACCCGTGCCTCTGGGAGAGCACAGAGATTCGGGGCTTTCGCGTCGGAGATCACATCGGGTGGCTGGGGAGAGACTTTCGCAAGCTACAGGCGGCGTCACTTTGCTTTGATCGTACGACGATAGAGCTCTCCGTCACCGAAGGGACATTTTCCGATGAAGAGCTGCAATCTATCTGTCGCGGGCTCAGAGCGGCTGTCCCTGAAGCTCGCGCGTCCATTCTTCAGACAACACTGGCAGACCTCTCTTATCAGAGCCGCTATCGGGAGCCGCCCATCGGTGTGCCCGTCGGCTACTGGGCGCACAAACGCTCTGAATCGCTTCAGGTGACGGCGCTTCGCGCTGATAATGTTCCCGCACACGTCGCGCCATTTGATATTGCTCCGCCGGATGACTACGGTTATCGCTTGAACACAGCCTTCGTCTTTGGCGATCAGGAGAGCCCACAGGAAATTGATCTGGTCTTCGAGAGTGAGCAGGATGCAGGGCGCTACATACGCATTCTCGCTTCCCCGTCTGAGGCTGCGTTGGGGCTGCCGTTTCCGCCCTCGCTTGAGCAAAGACATCCATGCTCAAGCCGCGTTCTGAGCATCAACGGGCTGGACGTCTATCACGCTTACCATGACGAGCGCTACGGACAGCACGAAGCGGTCTGGCAGAAGAACGGGCAAAACATCATGCTGATCGTCAAGCCCGCCGTCTGGACTGATACGGTGTGGTTCACCGATCTGCTCAGAAAGATGGTCTGAATCAGACTTCTCTTTTTAGACATGCTCTTGTACCAGGATGCAAACAAAAGAGGGGACGATCCACTAAGCAACACGAAGCAACACGAACAGAGGGGTTGTTCCGTCTGGTTTTCGTGTCGTTTCGTGTTGCTTCGTGGACAGTTGCCCGCTTTCTTTTATTCTCCTATCTGAATTAGAACTTAACGCGCTTGCCGCTCGTAATTCTCTGGTAAGGACGCGCGATAAAGCCATCGAAATGTTATAGAGAGCTTGAAGGGGTAGCCACTTGAATCCGAGTAAATGGAAATCTTTCGCTTCTGCCGTTAATGATCGGGAATACCTGGCGCTCCTTTCCTTCCTGCCGCTGAAAAGCTATCGTCTGATCCCTCGATTCATCAAGTATACGGCGGAGATCGAGCGCCAGTTGAGCCAATCAAGCGGCCTCGTCGGATACTCCTTGCAGGCGCAACCGCTGAGCCTTAAATTCTGGACCTTGTCCGTGTGGGAAGATGAGCGGGCGTTGATGGAGTTTGTCGTCAGAAGCCCGCACGGCCCGGTCATGCAAAGCCTGCTCCCGCACATGGGAGCAACGAAGTTTACACGCTGGGCGATCAAGGGGGCACATCTCCCGCCGGATTGGCGTGAAGCCAAAAAGCGTATGGCCGAAGAGTAGCGCCGCCGGTATCAATTGATCCGGTATTGTGACCCGGCCTCAGATTTTACTTTCAACGGCACTCGGATAGAGTTAAAATCCTAAGCGGTTGGAGGGCGCGCCGGAAGGATTCTCCTTTTCGGAGCGACACAACCCCCGACAGAGCAGCGGGACCTGAATCAATCGCCTGGTTAGCTCGGACAGAGGAGCGTATGGACTACAAAAGCCTTTGGGACACGGATGACCCTGACTCCGAGGGCTATCAGGGAGCGAACGAATCGTCGTCTATTTCGGAAGAAGACGCCTTGCTTTCATCGACTGATGGTGAAGAGGGTGCGCCGAGCGCGAAAGAGGAGAGCAGATTATTCGACCTGATCGGTAAAATAGACCTCAAAATCCTACAGGGCGAATGCGTCTACATACAGGTCAACGGGCTCGCCTACAAAGTCCTCTACGGTGTCTACTGGCGCAGCGTACATTCGGGCGTCAAGTACTGGGGGTTCCGTTGCGAACAGATCGAGCGCGGGATGTGGAGCGAAGAAGAGACGGCGACCAGTAAGGTCGATATACCAATCTGCTATACGACCGATGGATGGGTGGTCGAAGAACAGTCCCTCAAGTTCCTGCTCTATCGAGACATGCCTTTATTCGAGAGCAGCCTTCTGTTTCCTGCCAGGTAGATTATCATTCTCAGTCAGGAAGCTATTACGCCGTACCCGTTTATAAGATAGTCCTGGCGCGGGTTGGGTGAACAGCCTGAATTGATCCTCACAACCTTGGTCTGTCATATAGTCGGACAGGTTCTACACGTCAGAATCAATAAATTACCTCTGCACTCCCTAAATCATCAGATCGCACGTCACGGAACGCAGATTGCTCGGACTGGTGCGAAGCATCATCGGATTGTATCGGTTAGGTACAGGGGCGACCGGCCAGAATTAAGGCCAGCAACAGGTCAGAAGCCACAGTTGCCGAAGCGGTGCAATCCGTTTGTTCATGGTTAAGGCAAGTAAAACGAAAGAATCAGGGGAAAGGGAAATTAAAGCACATGGCAACAGCACAGACAGCAGTTACGGGAACATCGAACAAGGGCGGGACGAGCACAGGCGGGGGGCAATTGACGGGCACGGATGCAGCCGAGTCGATGCTGCGCACTGTTGATGAATCGACTAAGGGGGCAACCGGGATCAGTCTGTTTCATATTCTGACACTCGGCTCCATCGGTGCATCAATCGCTCTCTTCTTCAGCGGCAACAAGCAGGCAGGCATTTTCGTCGGCCTCTGGCCTCCGACCTTCCAGGCGCTCAAGTCCGTGGTCGATAAGAACAAAAACAAGTAGTAGAAATATCCATCATGGATAGCTCTCGAAACGATGTGGCCGGGCGCTTGTCCGGCCACATCGCTTTTTTGTCGGGCGTCAAAACTTAAACATGCAAATGAGCATGAGAAGATTTACGCGCTTGACGAATGGCTTCTCGAAAAAGTTAGAGAATCACATGCACGCAATCGCGTTGCATTATATGTTCTACAACTTCGCACACATCCGTAAGACTCTCCGATGCTCGCCGGCAATGGAAGCGGGTATTAGAGCGGTTTGCAGATGAATTTACCAGTATCAACAACATTGTAGGGGCAGGGCTTGTCCCTGCCCGCTTTTGTTCGACCGGCGGGCAGAGGACTTGTCCCTGCCCCTACTCTCATCTCTTACATGGTTAATTCATACGAAAACCGCTCTAATGATGTAGAAGAGAGGTTAAAGGCTATGCCCTCAAAGAAGAACGCTCCGAAGAAACGTAAGAGTGGCGAAGTCAAGCAGCAGGGTGAGAACGACATTCAGATTTCACGCTTTCACGGCGTAGAGGAGGCTGTGTTCCCGCTTCCATCCGGTCGGAACGGCAAGGGAGACAAACAGCCTGTTTATCTTAACCCTGAAACCAATGAAGACCGCGAGAAGCGGCTCGCTGCCAGAAAGGCTCTGACCCTTAAAGCGTTTAAAATGGCCTACGAGAATCGTCGCCGACGTAAAGCTTCTTAATGGCCTACTTCACCTGCGATACATCAACTATCATTTCGAGAAAGTTGTCGGATTTACCTGACAACTTTCTTTTTTCGTCAGTTGTTCTGATGGAATTAACGGCTAGTGCTAAAGATGACGCTCAGCGCAAAGTGTATGAGCGTGTACATCATGCCTACCAGAAAGACCGATCATTAATCGTGCCTGACACTGATGATTGGTTGATGTCGAGCAGGGTGCTTTATTGGCTGACCCAAGGTCGCCGCCGAAAAACCAAGGGACAAGCGCCGCGCTTAAAACCCGGCGCGGCGTAGCGCATGGCGCTTGATGTGCTGATCGCTATCAGCGCACGTCGTTATAATGCGATAGTCGTCACTGAGAACTGGGATGACTTCAAAGCAATTCAGCACTTTTGTAAGTTCAAGCTCGCCAAAGGCTCTGAGTTCTTTAAGAGATAACCTCGTTTCTCAATAAGCAGGTTTCGGTCTTCCAATCTCACCGCAATATTTATGTCTCATATCCTGCCGCCTTCTCCAACTGTCTCATCATCAAAGCCTGTGGAGTGATGCTCGCCAGAAAGTCGCGCGCCTTGCAGGCGAGAGGATTTTCGATCTGGCCGATGCGCCCTATCGTCCAGGACTGATTGGTGATCCAGGCTGTGCGCGGCTGGCGCATCGTCTGGTAGCGGCGCAGGCTGGTTGTTAAATCGTCGCCTCGCGAGAGGCAGCGTGAGAGTACGAGGCTGCTCTCAATCGCCATGCATGCGCCCTGCCCCATGTTGGGCGTGGTCGGGTGCACAGCATCGCCGAGGAGGATGACGCGTCCCCTTCCCCACTGTTTATGCGGCGCGAGGTCGTAGATGTCGTTGTGTAGAATCTCTTCGTCGCGTGTGGATTCGATGAGATGCTCTATGGGATGATGCCAACCTTTGAAGCGCTCCATGAGATGAGCTTTGCGCCCGGCGTGGGTAAATGTTTTTCCGTGGGGCGTGTTGGCGGTGGCGAACCAGTAGACGCGATTCTTATCTATGGGGACGATGCCGAAGCGTGAGCCGCACCCCCAGGTCTCGGATGTCCTTCCGAGCGCGACCTCGTTAAGGGTAGTTACGACTCCGCGCCATGCTGTGTAGCCGGAGTAGCGCAGGGCGAGTTCGGGGAACAACTGCTGGCGTATGACCGAATGAATGCCGTCCGTGCCGACGAGCAGGTCTGCCGCGTCTGTCTGACCGTCAGAGAAGCGAGCCGTCACGCTCTCTTCCGATTGCTCAAAGCCCGTGCATCTTGCGCCCAGGCGAAGAGTACCGGCGGGCAGGGCGGAGAGCAGTATCTGGTGCAGGTCTGCGCGATGAATGGCGATGGTCGGCTCTCCGAAACGTTGTTCGAGCCCGCCGGGTTGTGAGCGGGAGAGGATGCGCCCCTCAGCGTTGCGCAGCTCGCCGCGCTCGATCTTCGAGCCCGTCTCGATGACGGCGTCGGCCAAGCCCAATTTGCGCAGCACCTTGATGGCATTGGCCCAGATGGTCAAGCCTGCGCCCACCAGGCCGAAACTCTCAGCCTGCTCGTAGATGGTCGTCTGGACGCCAATTTGACTAAACGCGATGGCCGTGCACAATCCGCCTATGCCGCCGCCCGTGACGATTGCTCGCTTAATCTCGCTCAAAGCCAATTTTGCCCCTCTCTTGCTTGATCAGACATCGTCTTGCAACTCCTTCAACGTCTGCGCCTTGCGGCTTTTATCTGCGGGACGCCTTGCAACTATGACCCAAAATAGTGCATCATACTAACTGTTACTCCTTCTCTCGCGCATCAACGGTGATGCGCCCCGCGCCTCGAAGAATTGGCGGCGGCGTTCTGGATGGTTCGAGAGCAGGCTAATTTTCAACTTCAGAAGCCGCTCGACTTGAGCATCCGAACGCAAGCCTTCGCTGCTACCGTTACACCGAAGCCACTTTAATTCGAAGCTTCTTGCTCACCCCCATTGGGGAAAGGTAAATCCAGTTATGTCTATGAAACTCTATGTTGGCAATCTCGCGTTCCAGACTTCGAGCGAAGATTTGCAGCAGTTGTTCGCGCAGGCGGGCACGGTCGAGTCGGCTTCGGTCGTCGAAGATCGTGAAACGGGACGCTCACGCGGCTTCGGCTTCGTCGAAATGGCTACGAAGGAGGAAGGCGAGGCAGCCATCCAACAGTTCAACGGTAAGGAATTCAACGGTCGCAACCTGAACGTCAATGAAGCGCGCCCGCGTGAAGATCGCGGTGGTCGTGGCGGCGGCGGTGGCCGTGGCGGTTACGGCGGCGGCGGCGGCGGTCGCGGCGGTGGCGGCGGATTCGGCGGCAATCGCGGCGGCGGCGGCGGTGGTCGCGGCGGCGGCGGTGGCAACAGCTACGGCGGGAGCCGCGAGCCGCGCTGGTAAGCCGGAGCTTCAAAATTACCAGTGAGCTTTTCAGAAGAAGCGCCCCTGGCAACAAAAAACTTGGGCCGGGGGCGCTCTCAATTTGTCAGTATCCCACTCTCTAAAAGAGAGAGTGGCGCACAAAGGAACTTAATGAATTTTTCTCAACTGGGTCTGCAACCGGCGCTCGTGCGCGGCTGTGAGTCCCAAGGGTATACAGAACCTACACCGATCCAAAGACAGGCGATTCCTGTCGTTCTGAGCGGCTCCGATTTGATCGGCTGCGCCGAAACCGGCACAGGGAAAACCGCCGCTTTTCTACTTCCAATCTTACAGCGCATGATGGAGCGCCCGCGCCCCGGCATACGCGTTCTGATCCTAGCTCCAACGCGCGAGCTGGTCTCGCAGATCGAAGAGAGCTATCGCCAGCACGCGCCCAAGGGCAGCCCGCGTTGTGCGAGCATCATCGGGGGCGCAAGCATGGAGCAGCAGCGTCAAGCACTCAGGCGCGGCGTCGGCCTAATCGTCGCTACCCCTGGACGACTCATTGATCATATGGAGCGCGGCTCTATCAATCTTGCTCAAATCGAAGTGCTCGTCCTGGATGAAGCAGACCGCATGCTCGATATGGGATTCTGGCCGGCGATCAGCAAGGTGATCAGCAAGCTTCCCGTCAAGCGGCAGACGCTTCTCTTCTCCGCGACCATGTCGCCGGATATTGAAAAGCTCGCGCGCTCGACGATGAAGAGCCCACAGCTTGTCGAAGTGAGCCCGCGCGGTCACGCTCCGCTGACGGTCGAGCAGGCTGCTTACCCTGTCGCCACAGAATCGAAGACGGCGCTGCTCCTTGACCTGCTTGAGCGTGAACGCTTCGAGCGCGTGCTGGTCTTTACACGGACGCGGCGCGGGGCGGAGCGCCTCTCGCATATCCTGACGGCGCGCGCGCACAGTGCCAATCGCATCCACGCTGACCGCACGCAGTCGCAACGCGAGACAGCGCTGCGCGGTTTCCGGGACGGACGCACGCGCGTGCTGGTCGCCACAGATATTGCGGCGCGTGGCCTGGATATCGATTCAGTCTCGCACGTCATTAACTATGATGTTCCGGCGCAGCCGGAAGATTATGTGCACCGTATCGGGCGTACGGGGCGTGCCGGAAACACAGGGCGCGCGATTACTCTCGTGACGCCCGTGGATGAGACTTCGATGCGCGCCATCGAACGCCTCACCGGCCAATCGGTCGAGCGCGTGCTGCTGCCCGGCTTTGGAGGCACGCAGACTTCCAACGCGAGTAAATCATCTGCACCGCCGAGGCATGCTGGCAGAAGTAGCAGCAGCAGTATCGGGCGTCGCTCATTTCGACCGCGCCGCGCGAGCAGATAATTTTGCTCTGGTTTTTCGATTGAGTGCGACGCACTGTGCGTGCTCTACCCTCCGAAGGGGAGGGCATGCACAATTTGCCACGCACAACCAAACTTAAGGAGAAAATATTTGTCGAAAGAAGACCTGATTCCGGCTGAAGGCGTCATCGTGGACAAACAGCCAAACGCCTTCTTCAAAGTTCGTCTGGACGGCAGTGAACATGTCGTGCTGGCCCAGATTTCCGGCAAGATGCGCAAGAATCGCATCCGAATTTTGATGGGTGATCGCGTGAGCGTTGAGATGTCGCCCTATGACCTGACGCGCGGACGCATCACCTACAGATATAAGTAAGAGAGCCGGAGTTTCCTCCCGCGCGCCGGAAACCGAATGAATTGCGAGTCAAGACGTGTGCGTCGGCTTTCCAGCAGGCGCAGAGAGCGTGCGACGTTTAGTTGCGAGCGAGAATATTAAAGCAAGAGAAGGAAGGTTCTATGGAAAAGCAAACCTATATGGTTCAGGATCGTGTCGAAAAGTTGTGCGCGGTATGTGACGAAGTGCGTGGTCACGTCGTCGTGTCCGTCACCAAGCGCGGACTCGTTTCGCGCGTCTCATGCCCGAAGTGCGGCACGCGCAGCTCTTTCAGAAGTAGCGCGGGCGCAGGCGTCGAGCGCGCATCAGCCAAAGCGGGCGCGCCCTATGACCAGACGCGTACCTACCGCATCGGGCAGAACATGCTTCACCCGACCTTCGGCATGGGCGAAGTGACGGCGGTCATCGAGCCGCAGAAGATCGACGTGCTCTTTGCAGATCGGATGCGCCGTCTCATACACGCGCGCCCCGGGGTGTAAATCATTGAACGGCTCGCCCTGTCTTTGAGGGTAAGGAAAGTTGATCCTTACCGCAGAGGCATAGAGACCCAAGCGGTAGCACGGAGAGCTCAATCTTCTGTGCCTCCTCTGTGTCCTCTGCATCTTCTGCGGTGGTAAATCCTGTGTATGAGTCGCCCTCAACTGCAAACAGCGTTGAAAAGCCGTAACGAGTAAACCGTGACAAGTGGCGAGAAAAACTTCGTCGCTCATCGCTTGTCACGGTTTACTCGTTACGGCTTTTTGTCACTCTTTACTCCTTGAGCACCTGCGAGCGACGCCGGGCAATTGTGAACAGGAACAGTACCAGCCCGGCAAAGATGATTAACGCGAAGACATTTGCCCAATCGCCGGAAGCTATCGGCGTATGACCGCCGATGCCGAGCATCTCTTCGCCTCTGCCCGGCGCTTTCCCGACCGTCTCAGTAACGACGCGAGAGACGGCGACTACGAGCCCGCCGATTGCGCCCCCTGCGATCAGGCCGGAGCTGAGCAGCACGCCTTTGCCGGTCTCCTCTTCGGTGAGCGATTCATTACGTTTAGACCGAGTCAAGCTAGTCACCGCCGCGCGTATCACGCCGCCTACAAAGATAGTTGCAGAGGTCGAGATGGGCAGATATATCCCTACGGCCACTGGCAGCGCCTGTATACCGATCACTTCGAGGAAAACGGAGATGAACACACCGATCAGTATCAGCGACCAGGGGAGTCTTTGCGTGAGCACTCCATCGACGAGTATACCCATGAGGGCAGCCTTCGGCGCTTGCAGTTTTTCGGCAGCGATGATTTCGTAATGCGCCTTGCCCGAAGAATCAACCAGCAATACGCGCTCTCTTGACCCAGGCCCCGTCACGACCATACGGTCATACATCTGATCATCGAGGCCGCGTGCCTGCCCGGTCTTCTTCACGGTCTCGCCCTCTGTGAAGGTCTGATTTTGGAGCGCGCCGATAGTTTCGTTCGTGAGCTTTTCGCTGACGCCGCCGACGCCCGGGTTGACCATGTAATGAATCTTTCCGTCGTCGCCTACAAGGTATTTACCAGCGGGTATCTTCGTCTTGCCATCGCCCGCGTCCGTCTCGACCGGCAGGCGCAGCGTCCGGTATTGCTTTCCGTCCTGAATCTCGGACGGCGCGGTCCAGGCTTCCTGCACCTGGTCGGCGGGGGCCGTGTAAGAAGAGTAGTCGCGCGGGAGGATGTTAATCGCCGAGTTGTTTAAGAACAGCAGCGTCCAGCCGACGACAATGGCCGACGTGATAGCCCCGATCATCAAACCTATCTGCTGTCTATTGGGGGTCGCGCCGACCAGGAAACCTGTCTTCAAGTCTTGAGAAGTGTTGCCCGCATTGGCAGCCGCCACGCAAACTATCGCGCCGACCGTCAGGGCTACCACGCGCTCGCCCGCGCCCGCCCGCCCGAGTAGCAAAAATATCAAAGAGGTGAACAGCAGCGTGGCAATAGTCATCCCCGAAATGGGATTCGCAGAAGACCCGATCTGGCCGCATATCCTCGATGAAACCGTCACGAAGAAGAACCCGAAGACGAGGATTAACAATGCCGAGACCCAGTCAACGTCAAAGTTTGGGATGAGCGTGACGACGATCAACAGCAGTACCACGCCTCCCATTGCGTAAGGGATCGGGATGTCGCGCTCGGTACGAGGCAAGGTCTTAGATTCGCCATTGCCGCCGCTGAAATTCTTAATGCCGGACTTGAAAGCGGCAATGATCGTCGGCAGCGAACGGGCGAGGCTGATGATGCCGCCCGCTGCGACTGCGCCCGCGGCTATGTATCGCACATACCGGTCGAAAACGGTGGCCGCACTCATATTCACTATCCACTCGCCGGGGCCTGCCGGGAATATATTCGTTTGCAGGCCCGCGCCGAAGAACTTGATCAGGGGGGTGAGCACGAGGGCTGCGACGATGCCGCCGCCGAACATGTAAGAGGCCACGCGCGGGCCTATGATGTAGCCGACTCCGAGCAGCTCCGGAGAGATTTCAGCGGCGACCCTCGCTCCCTGATAGCCCGTCAGTATCTTGTCGGGAATCTCTTTCCAGAATTTAAAGCCGCTCATCAGGAACTTGTAGACGATGCCGACGCCGAACCCCAGGAAGACAGTTTTCGCGTCCGAGCCGCCCTTCTCACCGACAATCAGCACCTCGGCGCAGGCCGTGCCTTCAGGATAGGGAAGCGTCTCATGTTCTTTGACGATGAGCGAGCGGCGGAGCGGGATCATCAGCAGTACGCCCAGCAGCCCGCCCGTCAGCCCTATGAGCGAAGTCCGCAGGATGTCGAGGTCAAGCCCCAGAATGAGCAAGGCCGGGATGGTAAAGACGATTCCTGCGGCAATAGATTCGCCCGCTGAGCCCGTCGTCTGGACTATGTTGTTTTCCAGAATTGTCGAGCGGCCGAGCACCTTCAGAACGGTGATCGAAAGGACAGCAATCGGGATCGAGGCGCTGACCGTCAGCCCCACTTTCAGTCCGAGGTACACTGTAGACGCGCCGAAGATAAGTCCGAACAGAACCCCGAGTATGACGGCGCGCGGCGTGAACTCAGGCAGCATGGTTGTAGGTGGGATGTAAGGCTTGGGAGGCAAAATTTCGTCCGCTACTGCTACGGGGGCGGCATGCTCAAACGACTCTGCTGCTCTCATACGTTCCTCCCAAGCGTGCTGTGCTAGGTTGTTACTGTATGAATCCATTTTGACCGCAGGCGCGAAGCGATGTCAAACAAAAAATGCGCGAGGTCGAAAGGATGAAGGATTTAAAAATGGGTGGTGGCTCAAATCAAAAGGGTTGAATTTTCTGCGCCCTGCGGCGCGTCCCCTTTGCGTCCTGCGGCGTTTAAAGAGGAGATTAAACGCAAAGGACGCAAAGGAGATGATCCATCCAGTTGCTTGAGCCATTACCAAAAATGATTGCTCATCTTGAATTGTCTTACTTTCATCCTTCTGCCTTCTGGTTTGCTCCTGTGCCCAGATCGTGTACATAAACATCTCAATTCGAGTCATCCGTGGCATGATCCTCCCTGTTTATTGAAAGAATCCGCCCGGCACGCCAATCGCGTCGTCCTTTCTGGACTCTCCCTGGCCGTATCAATTTTTTACATGATCGTTCGAGACAGTGGCTATCTGCACTAACTTGTGTCTCGTTTTCTCCTCAGGTGCGGCACGATTTCAAAATGTAACAGAGAGGATAAAAGGAGGAGCACGGCATGAAAGCTCGACTAAGAACGCTCGCGGTTCTGCTGATCATGAGCGTCTGTTTGGTGGGAGACTTTGTCATCACACGGCAGGTGCAGGCCAACGAACTAAGCTCGTCGCAAGTCGTTGGCAGGCGACCCTACAGGCAAAGGCTGGCGCGTTGGAGGATGCTATCGCACCGTAGACGGGCAGCAGCAAGAAGGCTCAGGCAGCGTCGCAGGATAACGATCCTGACGCAAAGGCGGCGCAGATCATTCTACTGGCGACGCAATCACCCGCGAGCCTGGTCTATCTGGGCGCGCAGGCATCGCCGGGGAAGAATCAATTGGAGGGAGACTCATCCGAGGGCCTGGTCTATCTGGGCGCGCCGTCATCGCAATCGTGGACGCGGTCGCAACCTGACGCCTGGCATCCCGCGAGGGAGAGCGCGCGGCTGGCATCGCAATCGCGACTAATAAGGCAACGGTAAAGAGGTAAAAGGAAAACTTGTCCGTAGTCAGTTGTCCGTGGTCAGTTGTTTTGTGTAACGCCCGTTGTGCCACCTAGCTTCAAGTATAGATAGCGAAGCAACGGACAACGGACAACTGACCACGGACATTTTTTTACAGATTCTTCGTCCAGAACTCGACCATTCTATTGTAGAGGTGAATCCTGGCGGGCGTATCTGAGATGGGATGCTTGCGCATCGGATAGATCATCATGTCGAACATCTTATTGGCTTTGATCAACTCGTCCGTGAACGCCCAGGCATTCTGGATGTGGACGTTGTCGTCGTATGTGCCGTGCACCAGAAGCAGCCGCCCGTGCAGGTCTTTCGCGGCCTTCAGCAGCGAGACCTTCTCGTAGCCTTGCGGATTGTCCTGCGGTCTTTTCATCATTGATTCCGTCCACTTGGTATCGTAGAAACGCTGGTCTGTGACGGCGGCGACGGCGATTCCGGCTTTGAACTCCTGCGTGCGCGTCATGGCGAGCAGCGTATAGATGCCGCCCCCGCTCCATCCCCAGATGCCGACGCGCCCCCCATCCACATAGGGTTGAGACTTCAGCCACTTGACGGCTGACTGTAGGTCATTCAATTCGACATCGCCGTACATCTGTCCCTTGATCGTCTTTTCAAGAGCATGGCTGATGCCGGTCGAGGCGCGATTGTCGAACGTCATGACCAGGTATCCTTTGCGCAGCAGAATCTGGTTGAAGTAGTTGTCAGCAGAACTCCAGGCATTGACGACGGTCGGCGAGGATGGGCCGCCGTAGACGTAGATGACGACCGGATACTTTTTCTTCGGATCGAAATCCCTGGGCTTGAGCATCTGGCCTGGCATTTGAAATCCGTCTGCCGCCGGGATCGTCACGAACTCCGGAAACTGTATATCGAACTGCGCGAGCAATTCAGGACGCGGCGCGGCCAGCACCTGAGCCAATTTGCCGTCGCTTTGGTGCACAGAAAGAGCGGGCATCGTGCGAATGTTTGAATGACGGTCGAGGTAGTAGCGCTTATCGGGGCTAAAACGCACATCATGAAAGCCCTCCTCCTGCGAGAGGCGCTGCATCCCGCTTCCGTCCAGCTTGATTCTGTAGAACTGCTGTTCGATGGAGGATTTCTCCTGCGCCGTGAAGTAGACCCAGTTCGCCTTCTCATCGACGGTCACGAGAGCGCTATCGCCATAGGAGGCGAACATGCCCGCCGGACGCAGCGACCAGTTGCCTTTGGTGATTTGATGAAGCGGCTTTCCGTCCATCGTGTAGAGGTAGAGATGCGCAAAGCCGCTGCGCTCTGAAGGCCAGATGAAGTGTTTTCCGTCCTCAAGGAAATAGGGCTCGTAGATATTGAGCCAGGCGTCATCCGTCTCTTTGAGAATCGGCGTGGCCTTGCCCGTCGTGCGATCTGCAAAGTAGAGGTCAAGCACGTCCTGCCCGCGATTCATCGTCTCGACGCTCAAGCGGCTGCTGTCCGGCAGCCAGCCGACGCGGACGATGTATTCATAAGAGTTCCTGTCTATGTCCACCCACGTCGTCTTCGGATTATCCAGACGAACGATGCCGACCCGCACGCGTGGATTGGCCTCGCCCGCCTTCGGATAGCGCTGCTTAACGACGCGCGGTTGCCAGGGCTTAAAGTCCGTGTAGATCGAGACGCTCACAGGCGATTCGTCCGATTGCAGGTAGGCAATCGACTTTGAATCCTTAGACCACCAGTAGCCCGTGTCGTTGCGGCCAAAAATCTCTTCCCAGTAGACCCAGGAGAGCGTCCCGTTCAGCATCGTCTCCGAACCGTCGAGGGTGAGACGATGCTCCGCGCCGCCCTTGATGTCGTAGACGTAAAGGTCATTGTCACGCACGAAGGCTATCTCCTCGCCGTCGGGCGAGAAGGAGACAGCCTTCTCCTCCGCGTCCGTTTTGGTGACGCGCTGAAACTGTGCGGTGGCGAGATCGAGCAGATAAATATCATTGAACTCGTAGACCGCCCGCCGCCCAGTGGTGTCGAAAGCAGTCGGCAAAGGCAAAACCGGCGGCATCTCCTCTTTACTAAGCAGAGTCCCCAGGCTCGCCAGCGCCTTCTGCATGTCGAGGATGGGCTCGCGTGTCCCCGTTTGCGGATTAAACCGCTCGACAGTCCTCTCCGCCTCCGGCTTGCGACGGTCGTAAAGAAGCGCCGTCCCGTCTCGCAGCCAGATGGCGGCAGGCAGCGTCGTCGCGCTCGGAGCGTCCTTGCTGTAAATCCATTCGACGGTGATCTCCTTCTTCTCTTGCGCCAGCGCCGCGCCGACAATAAGCAGCATGGAGCATAAAGCGTAGAGAGGCGTGCGTCTGTTGATGAAGCGCTTCATCATGGAAGTTCTCCTTAGATTCGGATTGTTAATGACGATTGCGGTTGAACGTACCCGCTCAGTTTAACCCAGAGAGGGCGGGATTATGCAACGGAGTTGAGGACTGAGAAGGGTTGATTAAACGCTGGAGGACGCAAAGGAGGAAGACGCCGAAGAACGCAAAGACATTCAACTCTCTGCGACCTTTGCGATACACTTTGCGCCCTCTGCGTTTAAATCCGTATTCACTGAACGATTCAACTTCCCTGCCCCGCCCGCTTCTCTATCATTTCGTCAATGGAGAGCTTGCCAGCGCCGTGAAAGAGGAAGAAGAGTCCGGCACAGAGCATCATCAGCGCTGGAAACATATCACTGAAAGTATCCCCCAGATGAGCGATGATGATCGCGGCGATGAAGTTGATGATAAAGGGTATCGAAGCGAGCCGTGTCGCCGCCCCGATGAGGATGCAGATGCCGCATACTATCTGCGTATAGACCGAGAGGAATGCCGCGAACAGTGGAAAGGGGACGCCTCGCTCCCCCAGAAACTTCGCGAACTCTTCCATGCGCTCGTAGCTGAACACATTATCCTGCACGCCCCAGATGATGAACGAGCCGATGATGAGCCGTAGAAAGATCACCCCGTGCTCGCGATGTCTCCTGAAGAACTCGAACTGTAAAACCTTTGGAATCATCTCTGCTCCACTCGCGATGATGACAGGGTTTTACGCGATGGCTGTTGAGAAGGTTTTGGCGTGCCCGACTTTTTCCGAAGAGCCACGGGAAGGTTTACGATGTATCGTATACCTTTCCGAACTTTCGTATGACTTAAACCAAAGTATGAAACGCGTGTGAGAAAAAGCTCACACTATTGAGCCGCTGGTGAGGCGTCACTATAACAGCGCGCCAATTATATAGTCCCTACGGGACTGGGCATATGCTTTGGTCGCATCCCAGCGGTTCGTCGCTGGGCTAAATTCAAACGTCCCTGACGGGACGATCAATCCGCTGGGACATTAGGATTGTTAATTGAGATCGTCATACTGTTCCTTCACGTTGTTTCTTCTATCTCTTTCTCACGTACAGTCCGTCAAAGGCGGTCGTCCAGGTCTTGCCTCCATCAGTGGATTGCTCCCACAACTGGCGCACGCGATCCGGCGCGAGGTTGAAGAAGGTCAGGTGGTGTATGATCCTGTTCCCTTTCTGATCGAGCGATTCCCCGGTGTAGCGCAACTCGCCATCTTTATACTCGCCCGTAAATTCCAGCACGCCGCCTTTATCGTCCGACCAGAACTGCTGCCACTTCTTCAATGATGAGTTGTACAGGTTGAAGCTCTTGCCTGTGTACGCGCCGCCTGCGCTCGTCCAGTTCTCAAAGATGGTGCAGTCGCCGAGGATCAACTGTATGCTGCTCGTCCCGGCGGGCTGCCCCTGCGGGTTCTGCACGTCCCATTCGCCGATCCAGAAATCGAACTGCCTGTGCAACGGCGACGCGGCGCACGGTCTCAGGTTACGGTTCGCTGCGGCTACGGCCTCTTTGAAACGCGGGTCGTCTCTGAGCGCCGCCAGATCAGCGTCCGTCTCCAACTGCTTGACCTGCGCGAAGCCTGCGCCGAGCGCTTTTCTGAGCCACTCGAACGCTCTCTCCTTATCCTTCATCCTGGAATAAAGGGTCGCGAGGTTGTACATCACGACCGGGTTGCTGCCGACCGAGGCGGCATGCTGGAAAGCTGCAATAGCCTGCTCGTACTTGCCCAGCGACCGTAGCGACATCCCCAAACGACTCCATGCGCGCACGTTGGACGGCTCAGCCTTCGTGATCGCCTCATACGCCTGTGTCGCCTCTGCCCACTTCTGCGCCTGAAAGAGCGCCTCCGCCTCCTGCATCGTAGGAGGCCGCGTTTGCGCCAGGGCGGGAAGCGGAACGAGCAGCAGGAGCAAACAGACGAGACGGGTCATAATCCATCTGTGGTCTCTCATCAAAGCATCTCCTTACGTAAGACGGGCGTCCGCTTATGGCTCAATCGGATTCAGCAGGTCGAGCACGACTTTCCATTTGCCGTGCTCCTGCTTCCTCCAGATTCTCAGGTAATTGCCTTTCTCGCCTGCTTTGCCGTCAGCGCCGTTGCCTTTGAAATTATAGAGACCGTACGTGTATCCCAAATCTCCCGATCTGGACACGTCTGCTTTCGTCGGCTCCCAGTTCATCACACCCTGTCTGGCAGAGAGAGCGGCGCGCGCGGCCTCGCGGCCTGTGGTGGGAAACGCCCCTTCGCGATGGAGCCGTACATCGTCGGCTATGTACGAGAGATAGGCGCTCGTGGTGCCCTTCGCCACAGAGTCGCGAGAGAATTCGCGATCCAGATTGAGCAGGGTTGACTGTTCAGATTCAACGTTGATCTTCTTTGCCGTCTTCTTTTTCTTCTTGTCATCCACAGCCGCCAACGGCTGCCAGGGTGCGTGTGCCTGGACGGGCTGCGGATTGCTCGTCCCAATATCGACGACGAATTTCCACGTCCCGTCCGCCTGCTTTTTCCAGACCGTCACGAAGTAGCCGAAAGCGACAGGCTTATCCTCCGGCCCTTTCTCTCTGAACTCCCAGGGGCCTGTGTCATACCCCATATCGCCCGCATCGGATACATAGGCGAGGATCGGCTCCCAGGAGAGCAGGCCGGGGCGCGCCGGGCGTCCACTCAGAAACTGCTTGCCGTTGACAGGCTTCGGGCGAAAGAGCACGCCGTCGTCGGCCAGATACGCGAGAAACGAGTCGCGTATCCCCTTGACGGCAGCCGTCCTTGAGAAGGCGCGCTCGGTCTCGACGAGAGAACGCAGATCGTCCTGCGCGTCCGATGATTTCTGCGCGAAGCTGCCCGTTGCTACGAGGAGCAGAACTAACAAAAGGGAAAGAGTTTTGTTCATCGCTGACTCCCGACTCAAATATTCAGGCTAAAAAAGATCATCCATTCGATGCGCGTTGAGCTGGTTTCGATTTGGGTTGAAGCGCATGAGCTTCTCAATTTATCTCAAGGATTATCAGGCACAGCCTCTGTCACAATTTGAGTTTCAAGACCAGGGGCTCGCGAAGCTTCTCGGCCTGCGCATAAGCGACAGCCAGGTTATACATGTAAGTCTGATGCGTGGGGCGCAAGTCCATCGCCCGTCTCATGTTTTCCAGAAAGGCTGCATAGTCCTTCTCTTTGTAAGCCTTCACCGCAAGCTGAGCATACTGCCTGGCATCTTTCGGCTGCTGCGTTTGGGCAGATGAAATCAGATGCGTCGAGAGAGCGCAGGCGCACATCATGACGAGAATAATGTTTCTCGCTGCACGGATCGGATGTTGACCTGCGTCACGCATCTCTTTCCTCCATCTACAATCGAAACTGAACCACAGAGACACAGAGAAGACAGGATTAAATAGATGTACGGGAAGACAGAGCGGTTTTCACATTCCTTATTTCTTAACGTCTTCTCCGTGTCTCTGTGTCTCTGTGGTTATTCCTTGGTTTAGCCTCACGCAAGCGTCGTTCGGCCAAGCGGTCTGCGGCCTCGTGGGTCGGAATCTTTTCCGTCTTCGCCATCTCAAAGACTATCAGCAGATGATCGTAAATCTCGCGCACCCTGTTCAGGGTGTAGGCGCGCTCCCATCCGAGAAGCTCTCGACAACCGTTGATGATGCCGCCCGCGTTGGCGACGTAGTCCGGCGCGTAAAGGATGCCGCGCGCTTCGAGCGCTGCGCCGTGGCGCGCTTCCAGAAGCTGGTTGTTCGCCGCTCCGGCCACAATCTGCACTTTCAAACGTGGGATCGTCTGATCGTTGATGATGCCGCCCAGAGCGCAGGGAGCGAAGATGTCTGCCTCAACCCCGTAAATCTCATCCGTGGGAACCGCACAAGCGTCACACTCTTCACGGACGCGTCGCAGCCGTTCCTCGCTCGTATCCGTGGCGACGAGTCGCGCGCCCGCGCTCGATAGCTCTTTCGCCAGGTAGTAGCCGACATGCCCGCAGCCCTGCAACGCGACCGTTCGACCCGCAAGCTCGTCCGATCCCCAACGAAACTTTGCGGACGCCTGTATCGCCCTGAAGACGCCGTGCGCAGTGACAGGCGACGGATCGCCCGAACGCTCTGCGAGACCGGCGACGTGGCTGGTCTCCCGTCGCACATACTCCATGTCGGACGTGCTCGTTCCGACATCCTCCGCAGTGATGTAGCGACCGCCGAGTGCCTCTACGAAGCGCCCGTGCGCGCGGAAGATCGGCTCGCGTTCCGGGTTGCGGTTATCGCCGATGATGATCGACTTGCCGCCCCCGAAAGGAATACCCGCGAAAGCGTTCTTGTAAGTCATCCCGCGCGCCAGGCGGAGCGCATCCGTGATCGCCTCCTCTTCACTGGCGTAGCTCCAGAAGCGAGCCCCGCCGACCGCAGGCCCCAGCGCCGTGCTATGAATGGCGATGAGACCGCGATACCCGCTCGCCGGATCAAAACAGGAGACGACCTGCTCATGATCGCCCTCGACATGCCTCTCTATGATCTGCATGCTTCTCCCATGCCCAGATAGATTCCGACCCATAAGCCCTTAATCTAGATAATAGCCGGGATGATGGTTTAAATCCTCAACGCGGCAGTCAGAATTTCTCAAGACTTCTCAAGATCAAAGTAAATCGTTAGTAGCCGAACTGATTTCTTTATCCATGGACGATTAAAGTTTGACGATTAACGAGCTTTTTTACGGCGTCAGGCCGACGCGGCGCATGAGGTCTGTAAAGCGCGACTCTGCGCGGAGGCTGTCGAACCTGGGATTGACCTTGAGCCAGACGAGCCAGACATCTCTGTGGTGATAAGCTTTCACGAGCCAGTCCAGGGCGGCCTCTTTCTCTCCTAGACCGGCGTGGACGATGGCGATGTTGTAGGGCGAAACATAACGCTGGCGTGCCAGTTGCTTCAGCTCGCCCAGTATCCTGCGCGCTTCGTCCGTGTTGCCGGAGGCGGCGTAAGCGTGCCCCAGTCCTGAGAGGGCTAGTGGGTTGCCTTCGGAAAGCTCCACAGCCTTTTGCAGAATGGCGATTGATTGCTCATACATTCCCTTCTGCTCGTACACCCCGCCGCAGATGACACAGGCGCGAACGAAGCTCTGATCCAGCTCCAGGGTCTTGCGCAACTGCTCCTCGCTCTCGTCGTAGCGGCGGGCGAAGAAGAGCGACTGTGCGAGGTCTGTATTGATGGGGAGCGAGAGCGGATCAAGCTCCAGTGCTCTTTCGAGCGCACAGATGGAGTCGTCGAAACGTCCCGTGACGACCAGGGATTCGCCGTACCAGTGATGGGCTGTCGCGTAATTGGGGTTCAGCTCGATAGCGCGCTGAAAATGCTCTTCGGCGCGAGGCCAGTCCCAATCGAAGCGGTAGCTGACGAAGCCTAGCGAGGCATAAGCCTGCGCCAGCGCCGGATCAAGTTCGAGCGCCTTCAGCGCCGCCGCCTTGGCCTTGGGGAAAGTCTCCTTCGGCGCGAGCCCGCCGTGGCCTGCGAGAAGGTTGTAGGAATCCGCGAGCCCGACGTAGGCCAGCGCGTATGTCGGGTCGATACTGATTGCCTGGCGTGCATACTCGATCCCCTTCATCAACCCTTCGGCGGTTCGCTTGTTCCAGAAGTATCGCCCCTTGATGTAAGCGCCAAACGCCTTTGTGTTCTCCGTGTAGCGCTTCGTCAGCAGCTCCTGCTCTTCCGTCGTCAGCTTCAGCATCAGGGCGCGCGTCACCTGCTCGGAGATAGAATCCTGGACGGCGAACACGTCCGTGAACTTCTCGTCGAACTTTTCAGCCCACAGCGTCTTGCCGTCTCTAATCCTGACGAGCTGCACGGTCACGCGAATACGCTCGTCCAATCTCTGCAAGTGACCATCCAGAACTGTATCTACACCAAGCTCCTGCCCGACCGCGACCACGTTTTGTTCCGGGTCTGTGTAGCGCAGGACGGCTGTGGTTGGCCTCACGGCCACCTTCGAGATGCTGCTCAATCTGGTGATCAGCGCATCGGCCAACCCCGGCCCAAGATAGTAGCCATTCTCGCCCAGCGTCTTGAAAGGAAGCACGGCGAGCGAGGCGACCGCCTCGCTGCTTCCCGTTGATGCGGGGTGTTCCGGCGCAGTTGACGAATGGGAAGCTTGCTCCGATTGCGGTAACGCTTTCACAGGCGCGACAAAGCGGTAGCCCTGTCCCGGGATGGTGACGATATAGCGATGATCGTTCGGACCTTCGCCCAGAGCCTTCCGCAGCACAAAGATGTTCTGTGTGAGGTTGCCCTCTTCGACGAAGCTGTTCGGCCAGATGCGCGAGATCAGCTCATCCTTCTTCATGACCCGCCCGTTGTTCTCGACCAGCACCAGCAGGGTCTCGAACGCCTTCGGCGAAAGAGGTATCGTGACGCCCTCGCGCAACAGCAGGCATCTCTGCGTATCAACGCGGAAAGGGCCGAACTCGTAAAAGGCTTGCATCCCCTCACCCATAAGCGCCCTGACAGACACTGAGAAAATTTAACGGCCTCGCTAAAGACTTTTGAGACCTCTTTGACCGTATGATGTTTGTTGGATGATTGTTCCTACTGAAAAGGTAGCCGCGCGTGGGCTGAGTTTCTAAATTTTCGTATGTGCGTCTATAAAGAAGCAATTTAAACGCAAAGGGCGCGAAGGAAGAAGACGCAGAGGAGCGCAGAGAGTCTACCTCCTTTGCGAAGCACTTTGCGTCCTTCGCGTTTAAATCTGGGCTCTAGAGAACGACGGACTCTTTAAGCAAACGCCCTTCGGCGAATCTTTCAAGGCCAAGCGGCGCGACATCCAGCAGACGCGCCCGACCATCGAGGATCAGCTCGGAAATGATGCGCCCCGTGGCGGGCGAATGCATCACGCCATGCCCGCTGAAGCCGTTGGCGAGATAGAGGCCGCGAACCTGCGGCACTTCACCGATGATCGCATGATGATCCGGCGTCATCTCGTAGAGTCCGGCGCGACAGCGGCTGGGCTCGACCACCACGTCTCGAAGACATGGCACGCGATGAGCGGCACGTCGGAGAACCTTTTCGACAAACGACGCCTCGAAGTCCAATTTAAAGCCCGGCTGCTCATCAGGGTCAGGCCAGGCCATGAGGACTCCCGGCGTTGCGCCCGCCTTGAAGTCAGGGCGGAAGTGAAATCCGTCTGACATGTCTATGACCATCGGCATCTGGCGGGGCAAGCCATCGAAAGAGGCTGTGCTGACCAGTTGGCGGCGCAAAGGCACGACGGGAATCTCAACCCCGGCCAGGCGTGCGACCTCCGCTGCCCACGCGCCGCTCGCATTAACTACTGCGCGCGTCGCAATCCTCCCAAGCGTCGTCCACACTCCTGAGACACCGCCACCGTCAACCTCAATTCCGGTTACGCCCGCGCCGAGTTGTAGGCGCACGCCCCTCTCGCGCGCCCTGGACATAAAGGCGCGCATGATGGCGGGTGGATCGACGAAACCGTCCGTCTGGCAGAAAGAGCCGCCGACCACATCATCGACACGTAGCTGCGGAATCATGGCCGCGATCTCATCAGATGTCAGCAGCTCTACATTTGTCAGACCCAGCGCGGCCTGTCGCTCGCGGTTGGCTTTGAGGTAATCAAGCTGCGCCTCGCTTGTCGCGACGAACAGGTAGCCGCGCGGCTGGTAGCCGGACGGGTGACCTGTCGCTTCTTCGCAACGCGCGAAGAACTCTATCGAGTAGAGCGACATCTGAATATTGATCGACGTGGCAAACTGCGCGCGCGCACCGCCCGTCGCTTTGCCCGTCGAGCCCAAGCCCTGCTCGGCTTCACGCTCGACCACGACGACGTTCGAGCAGCCAGCTTCGGCCAGGTGATAAGCCACACTTGAGCCGACGATGCCGCCGCCGATGATCACCACGTCCGCCGTTTCTATCATCGCTTTATCTTGAATTAAGAGCGGATTTTCCGCAACGGCTTTGACAACATGGCGCAGATATATGCGTTTGCAGCAAAGCCTCGGGCCGCGCGCGTCCCCTTCTCTGCTGTGGTTATCCACATTGACCCCGAAACAGGAGATGCCAGATGGTAGAGGTTAATGATAGGATTTACGCTGACATCTACTGTTTGCTACGTCAACGATGGTCTCTTATGTCAATACTGATTGCCGAAGACAACGTCGCGCAGCGCCACTACCTGCGCGAAATCCTTGAGCGAGAGTTCGCGGCTCACGCCCCCGTCATAGAGGCCGCAGACGGCGAGGAGAGCGTTCAGCTAGCGCTCGCACACCGCCCGGAATTGTGCGTCATGGACATACAGATGCCGCACCTCTCGGGAGTCAAGGCGGCGCGCGCCATCTGGCGTGAATATCCATCGGCGCGCATCATCTTCTGGACACAGTTTCCGCACGAGATTTACATCAACGAGATACGCAAGATCGTCAAGTCGGTCGAGCCGCCGCCCGCCTACGGCTTCATCCACAAGAACAATCCGGAGTCGCGGTTCCTGCGCTTTGTCGCCGCCGTCCTCGAAGACGGGGCGGACATGATCGACCCGGCTTTCAAAGACTCTTTCAAGCGCCCGCTCCTGACGGAGTTCGAGGCCGAAGCGCTCTACTATCTCGCGCTCGGCCTCTCCAACTGGGCTATCGCACGCAAGTGCAGCCTCTCTCTGCGCGGCGTCGAGAGCCGTCTCGCCACCCTCTACGAAAAGCTCTTCGCCTTCACGCCCGAAGGGACGCCGCACGAGGCTTACGAAAAATTGGCCTATAACATTCGCACGCGAGCTTTCTTCGAGGCGCTCAGGCGCGGGCTGCTCAACAGCGACGAGCTGGAGAAGGCCGCCGGTGAGCTGGAGAACTGGATCGAGCGCGACCGCAAGCGTTACCTCGAAGAGCAAGGGGGAGGAAAGAAGTAGACAGTAGTCAGTAGTCAGTAGTCAGTAGTCAGTAGAAAAGAAAATCCGTCGATGCGTTCTCCTTCCAAGCCTCTCAATCATCATAGACGACAAAGCGTGCCACTCTGTTCTACCTACTGGCTACTGACTACTGTCTACTGTCTACTGCTTTTTGGCTTCCCTGTCTCCGCCCAGAGAGAAGCTAATAGCTCTTCAACTCAACGCAGCTCTACGCCACAGACGACCGGCTTGAACCAGTGGGGCGCTGTGACCCTCTTTCACGGTTTGCCGTCGGATCGCGTGCGAGCGATAGCGCAGGACAGCGAGGGTGCGATGTGGTTCGGCACTGACGGCGGCCTGGCGAAGTATGACGGGCGGCGCACGCAGGCCATCGTCGGCGGGGAATTTACGAGAGGACGCGTACTGGCTCTCAAGTTCGACGCCGAAGGCGTGCTCTGGATCGGAACTGAAGACGGCGCGACGCGGCTCGTCGGCGGCACGGAGTTTCGTCCGATCAAAGAGACCGCAGGCAAAGCCTTAACCTCCATCCTCATGCCGGAGCGCGGGCGCGCGGTGCTGGCCTCCGAGCAGGGCGTGATCTTCGATTGCCGCGTTCAGACAGACGGCTCTCTCATCACGCGGACGGAGCCCGGCCAGCCTCTCACGAGCGCCGACTCGGATCATCCCGGCGCGCTGCGCCTGACAAGTCTCGCCTACGCAAAGGACACACTGCTGGCTGGCACGCTCAGCCGTGGCCTGCTGGCTTTCGAGCGCGACCGGTTCAATATAGTCAAAGAGGTGCAGAGCCGCCCGCGCACCTATTTCATCAACGCTCTCGAATTGGACGGGGCGGGGCGCGTGTGGTTCGGCGCGAAGGCGAAGAATGATGACAGCGGGCTCTATCAATCGTCGGATGACCTGCTGCGCCCCCTTAAAGTAGGCTCCAATCTAGGCACGGTCGTGGCGCTACGCGCCGACTCGCAGGGCGGACTCTGGGTGGGCACGGATGGGCGCGGCGTCTTCCACTTCGACCGCACACGCACCCTGCGCGAGCACTTCACCTTTGAGGGCACAGCCGGTGGCCTGCGCTCCAATAGCGTCTATTCGATCTACGTTGATCGGGAGGATGTCGTCTGGTTTGGCACGGACAAGGGCGTCTGCCGCTACGACCCGCACGCGCTGCGCGTCGAAGATGTTTCCGCAGACCCGACCGGCAATTTCGTGCGCGCGCTCTATACGGCATCCGACGGGCGGCTCATGTGCGGCACGAATCGCGGGTTGTTCGTCAACGACGCCGCCAACTCCACCTGGCATGCGATCAACGCGATCTCCAATAACGCCGTTTATGCGATTGCGGAGGAGAGAGACGGGCGCGTGCTCGTCGGTTCGGCCAATGGTCTTTACGGCAGCGAGGTCGTGGCGCGCGAGCTAACTTCCCATTCAAGGTTCACGCGTATCGAGACGGACGACTTTGAAGCGGGAGCAAGCGATAGCGTGCGCGCCATCTCACGCTTTCAGGGAGCGACCTATATTGCCACCTACGGGCGCGGGCTGGAGCGCGTTGACGGCACGCGCCGCACGCTCGTCTGGCCTACCGATTCGACGGAGGCGCACGTGCGCGAGGTCGTCAGCCTCTACGCGGACGAAGGCGGGAAACTGTGGATCGGGACGGCGGGCGCGGGCGTCTTTCTCTTCGACGGCAAGCAGGTGTTGAAAGACACGGCGCTCGAAAAACTGGGGCGCAGCGTCGTCTGGGGCATAGACTCCAGTGAGGATGGTTGGTTCTGGTTCGCTACAGGCAACGGGCTCTACCTCTACCGCCCTGGCAACTTGACGATGATCGCGCCTAATCTGGACGCGCGCAGCGTCATCTCGACGCGCGAGCGCACGGGCGCGGCGCGGCAAACCTGGTGCGCGACAGCCGGAGGCGGTCTGCTCAGAATCCTGTTGGACGAACGATTGGGAGCCATCATCTCACGCTTTGACGCCGAACAGGGATTGCCGTCGCAAAATGCTTTCGCCCTGCTGCCGATAGGCGACGCGGCGGGCGAAGAGACTTTATTGATCGGCACGAATCGCGGGCTGGCGCGCTATACGCCCGGACGCGTCGCGCCGACACTCACGCCGACGCGCATCATCAGCCGCCGTATACATCAACCCGAAGAGCTGCGCGCAGGGCTCAGTCTCGAATACCCGCAGAACAGCCTCGTGCTAGATGTCGCCGCCGCCAGCAGCCGCACCTTCCCGGAGCAGTTTCAGTATGCGTTTTTCCTCTATGACGGGGCTGGGCAGGTGGTCAAGCAGAAGTTCTCGCACGACGCGCAGTTGACGATGGAGAGCTTGCGCCCCGGACGTTACCGCGTCGTGGCGCGCGCCTACAACGTGGACTTGATCGCATCAAATCCGCTGGAGTTTGAATTCAGAGTGGCGGGCGCGCCTTTTCCCTGGACGACCGCTGCGCTCTCCGTGCTGCTCGCGCTCTCGCTCGCGGCGCTCTGGTGGGGCTATTTCCAGAACCGTAGGATCGCGCGCACCAGCACCGAGCTGATGGAGGCTAACCGCCAGCTTGCAACAGCGCGCCTGCAAGTCGCCAACCAGACGGAGGTTGAGCGCCGCCGCATCGCGCGCGACCTGCACGACCAGACGCTGGCAGACCTGCGCCACCTGATCCTGCTCACAGATCAACTGTCGACGAACGGGGCGGATGGAGAACATACGCGTATTGATCCGGCCACGTTTCGCGCGGAGATAGAAGCAATCTCGACAGAAGTGCGCCGCATCTGCGAGGACTTGAGCCCGTCTGTTCTGGAGAACGTCGGTTTCGCGGCGGCGCTCGAATGGGCGCTCGCCAACGCGGTCACGCACTCGCCGCCCGACTGCAAGTTTGAGTACGAGTTTACCTGCCGGGAGGATTTGGAGGAGCGCATAGAGCTTGCGCCCGGCGTGCGTATGCAGATTTATCGCATCCTTCAGGAAGCCGTCAGCAACATCTGCCGCCACGCAGCCGCCACCCGTGTGCAACTTGACATCACACTCTCCAATGAAGGCGCTTTCATTCTCAGGCTCGAAGACGACGGGCGCAACTTCAATCCGGAGGAGAAAAAGCTGCGCCACGGACGCGGCCTGACCAACATTCGCGCCCGCGCCAGCCTGATCGAAGCCGACGTCGCGTGGAGCAGGCGCGAGGGCGGCGGAACAGTCTTCACACTCAGCAAAGCGAACGCCGTCAAAGATGAAAACGCAAAGGACGCAAAGTAAGAAGACGCAAAGGAGTTGCTTCTCTGCGTCCTTTGCGTCTGACACCTTTGCGTCCTTTGCGTTTAATTCCCCCCTTTCTTCAAATCCTTCAGCACGCGGATGCTTTCAGGATAGAGGTCGTCCAGCGTACCGTAGAGCGCGCTCGTGACCTTGAGCGGCTTGAGCCGTGCGATGGGATCGTCGCCAGCTTCGGGGAAGCTCAACTCGCCGCTGCCCGCCCTGAAGTTGAGGTTTGTCAGGAGCGAGGTCGAAGTCAGGAAGTATGCGTCGTCGCAAGTCTGACCGTCGATGCCTGGAATCTCCTTATAGAGAATGATCGGGAGGAAATCGAGCGAGGTGATCGTCTCGCCTCCGACCGAGGCTTCGGCGCGAATAATCTCGCGTTCGTTGCGTATGACGCGCCCGCGCACATGGCCGCGCGCCTCCGTCACCTCCGTCTGTCCCAGAACGGCAGGCCACCCTTGCCCCTCACGATAGCAGGCGAGGCTCGCATCCGTGCTCGTATAAAGATAGGGCACAAACTGACCCGTGTAGTCGCCGTAGCGCACGGGGATGCAGGGCATCGTGAAGTTGTGCGCGCCGATGCCCGTCACATCCGGGCAGAGGAAGAAGCACATCACCACCGTATTACCCGGCAGCGGCTCAAGCTCGCGCGGCAACACCTCGCGGATC
The DNA here is from genome assembly GCA_036386415.1 of Pyrinomonadaceae bacterium. GTDB lineage: Bacteria > Acidobacteriota > Blastocatellia > Pyrinomonadales > Pyrinomonadaceae > DASVVT01. The sequence goes on along the minus strand of DASVVT010000037.1, from coordinate 16,517 downwards.
ATGGCCTCTTCGGCTTCGTAGACGATCATCATGACGACATCGTCCGTGTACTGGTAAGGCGGCAGCCCGTAGAGCGGTTTCAGCAGCGGCAGCCCCCTTGGCTTCTCCGCACTGAGCTTAATATCCCCACCGCGATAATCACTGCTCGCGTCGCTCATGCTTCCCTCCTCTGTCGAGCGATTAAATAACTGAGGTCACCGTCATCTATTAACTCGACATAATATACGAACGGGCTTTAAGCCTGTGAACTTTTTGATGCGGCGCGTGTCCTTCTCCGCTCACTCTCCAACATCGTCCATGTTATACTGGCCTGTGACACAGCCCGTGCGGCTGCCGGTCAGAGTTTCCTCTTTATATGGGCCTAAGACTTCGGGTCTTTTTTAGTCTGTGGAGATTTACAGCGTGAGAAATCGACTTCCATTTCTACTGAGCGTGCTGGCGGCCTTTGCCATTGCGCTTCCCACTTTCATCTATGCGCAGCAGGGCAGCGCGCAGAAGCCTCCTGCGGCGCGGGGCGGCTCGGCTGATCGTTCGGCTGCCGCGAGCCGCGCCCCGGAGCGTGCGCCCGCCGCCACCGCTGAGGTTGAGCAGGACATAGCCGAAGCTTTGACCCTTATCCAGGACAACTACGTCGATGGCAGCAAGCTCGATTACAACATCATCTTCAAATCGTCCATCACGGGCATGCTGCGCGTGCTCGATCCGCATTCGAACTATTTCGACCGCGCGGAGTTTGACGAGTTTCGCGCCGATCAGCGTTCGGAGTATTACGGCATCGGGGCGACCATCGGCGACCTACGCATTGATGACGAGGTCAACACCTACATCCGCGCCACTTTTCTGAACTCTCCGGCTTCACGCGCCGGGCTGCGTTTCGGCGACCGCATTCTGGAGGTCAACGGAGAGTCTATGCGCAACAAGCCCTATACGGAGGTGCGTGATTCTCTGCGCGGGCCGCGCGGCTCAATCGTCAAGGTGACGGTCGAGCACAACGCAACGAAGCAGGTCGAGACCGTCGAGATCAAACGCGACGCCGTACCGCAGCCCTCCATTCCAGAGTCTTACATGATTCGTCCGGGCGTCGGCTACGTCGCCATGACCGGAGGGTTCAACCTGACGACGGCGGACGAGTTTCAAGAGGCGCTTGAGGACTTACGCGGCAAGGGCATGAACATGCTGATCCTGGACCTGCGCGGCAACGGCGGCGGCCTCCTCTATCAAGCCGTTCGCGTCGCCAACACGTTCCTCCAGCGCGGCCAGTTGATTCTCACGCAGAAGGGGCGCACACGTGACAACTCCCAGGTCTACCGCGCCGACAACGAGTCGCCAGACACGACGCCGCTCGTGGTGCTCGTCAATCGCGGCATGGCGTCTGCGTCTGAGATCGTCGCCGGCGCTTTGCAGGATCACGACCGCGCCCTCATCGTCGGCGAGACCAGCTTCGGCAAAGGTCTCGTGCAGAACCCTTTCATTCTCGATTACGGCTCGGCCCTGATGCTGACCATCGCCAAGTATTACACGCCTTCCGGTCGCTTGATTCAGCGCGACTATTCCAACGGGGGCTTCTACGACTATTACACGCGCGGCGGCTCGTTGCGTTCGGAGAGGAAGAACGAGCAGGCGCAGCCGACCGGCCCGGAAAGCCGCACTGACACGGGACGCACGGTATATGGCGGCGGCGGCATCTCGCCCGACGAAACGGTCGAGCCGCGTGTCATTACGCCCGCACAGCAGCGCCTGATGGATCCCGTCTTCGCTTTCGCGCTCGAAGTGACGAGCGGGCGCATACGTGGCTTTGACGACTACAAGGTGCAAAGCCCTATAGATTTCAGCCGCGATCTGAAGGCGACGGATTATCCCGTGACGGATGCGCTCTACAAAGCGTTCAAGGAGTTCGTCTCAAACAAGACATCATACAAGGTTCCGGCAGCGCAGGCGGATCGTGAGCGCGCGTTCATCGAGCGCCAGTTGCGATACGACCTCGCCACGGCAGCTTACGGGACGGTCACGGCCTTTCAGGTCTTCAACGTAGACGACCCGCAGATCGCCCGCGCCGTGGATGTGCTGCCGCGCGCACGCGAGTTGGCGCTGGCCGCCAGGCGTGCCGCACGCAACCCGTCGGAATAAGTGAAAAGCTGTCAGTGGTCAGTAGTCAGTAGTCCGTTGTTTCGCTACCCGTACTTGAATCCCAGAGGACGCAAGTAGCGATAAACAAACAACGGACTACTGACCACGGACGACGGACAGCTTTTTTATCTGTTATAGGCGGAAGGGACGGCGATGTCATTGTGACTCTCGCTGCCCCACGGTTGAGCCGTGAACGTTCCATCGGAGCTTCTCAGCACGTAGAAATAGCCGGTCGAAGATCGCCAGACGGCGAGGTCACACTTTCCGTCGCCATCATAGTCTGCGGGTACGAGCGTATCCGTGCTGAGTCCCCACTGCTGTGCGGTGAACGTGCCGTCCGAGCTTTTCAAGACGTACCAGAAGCCTGTGCTTGGTCGGAACACGGCAAGATCGACCTGGCCGTCATTGTCGTAGTCAGCCGGTACGGGCTTGTCCTCACTGCGTCCCCAGGGTCTGGCAGTGAATGCGCCGTCGGAGCTTCGCAGGATGTACCAGAAGCCGTCCGTGGGTCGGAAGACGGCGAGGTCAGTCTTCCCGTCGCCGTCATAATCGGCGGGCACGATCAGGTCTGTGCTGCCCCCCCATTGCTGTGCAGTAAATGTGCCGTTCGAGCTTTTCAGGATGTACCAGGTGCCGCTGCCCGCCGACGGATCATCTTTGCGAAAGACGGCGAGGTCACACTTTCCGTCGCCATCGTAGTCAGCGGGTACGAGCGTGTCCGTGCTGCGCCCCCATTGCTGTGCGGTAAGTACGCCGTTCGTGCTCTTGCGTATATACCAGTAGCCGTCCGTTGGTCTGAAGACCGCTACGTCAGTCGTGCCGTCGCCATCGTAATCCGCAGGCACAAGCTTATCGCCTGCGAGTCCCCACTGTGGACTGAAGATCGTGCTGTCCGAGCTTTTGCTGACGTACCAGACGCCGTCCGAGGGTCGCCACACGGCGATGTCCGTCTTGCCGTCTTTATCGAAATCGAAATTCTTCTCCGCGTTTGAAGGAAAGACGAACTTGGAGACGATGCCCGTGCTGACGCCTCTGGCTAGGTAATAGAGGCTGCCGTCGCTTGAAACCTGTAGATCGACGGCAGATGAGATGCCTGTCGAAAACGGGGAGGATGAAGGTATCGGCGTCCCCGCGTTGGGATCGACGTAGCGTATGAAGCCGGTGCACAAATCCGCGAAGAAATATTTGCCGACATAGTTGGAGGGGTACTGCACGCCCGGCGGGTTGTAGAACGCGCCGCCGACGATGGCGCACCCAGTCGGCGTGCCGGTCGTGTGGTTATAAACGTAGAGCGGCGCACGGTAGTCCGTGGGCGGCGTGCCGCTGCATGATTGTCCTTCGCATATAGACCAGCCGTAGTTCGAGTGGGCGACGCCATCGTTGATCTCCTCCCAGGCGTTTTGTCCGACATCGTTGATGAACATACGCCCCGTGCCGGGCTGGAAGGTGAAGGTGAAAGGGTTACGTAAACCCAGAGCCCAGATCGCCTTGTTGAGACCCGTCACGTTCGGGTCGTTGAAGTAAGGATTGTCGGTCGGGATTCGGTTCTGTGGGTTTGGGTCTGTGTTGATGCGCAAGATTTTGCCGAGCAGGTTAGCGAACGACTGTGCGTTCGCCGGATTAGCATTCTCGCCGACACCTGCATAGAGCTTGCCGTCCGCTCCAAAGTGTATCGCCCCTCCGTTGTGGTTCGTGGCACTGCTCAGATCGTTCAGCTCAAGGATGACAAGCTCGCTGCCCGGCACGACCACATTGCCGTTGGCCGTGAACCGGCTGATGCGATTGTGAATCGGCGCGGTCGCCACTGTGTAATAGACATAGAGAAAGTTGTTCGTCTTAAAGTTCGGGTCGAAGGCGATGCCTAGCAGGCCGCGCTCGCCCGACGCACTAACGGTCAGAGTCATAAAGGGCGTCGGCAGCAGCGTGTCGTTTTCGATGACGCGCAATGCCCCCGCCTGCTGGCACACGAAGAGGCGTCCATCAGGAGCAAACGCCATCGCCGTCGGATTGACCAGGCCGGTCGCGACAGGCTTCTCGATAAAAGCGGTTGGTGCAGTGGCAGCTCGCAGGGGCTGAGCAGCAGCAGCGGCCAAAAAGATAATCCAGAGAGCCACGGACGCGAACATGATGTGCGGATTCGCAAGCGAGCCTCCGAGCGACCGTTTAAGAAATGATCTTGCCTGGACAGGTTTTGAATTGACGGATGTTGCAGGAACCATAAAATTCTCCTACGAGCCGATCAATATCTTCGAGCGAGTTAAAGCGGTAGGGTTGCAGGGGCGACACATCGAACACATCCACCAGGAGAGAGCGCTCTTATCGCCTGCTTGCTGTCAACCGAAGCGGCTGCACCTTTCGATGGTAGCGGTGAAAGAGTAAACCTTACAATCCGGAGGCGTCAATCGGAATCCAGAGTCTATTCATTGACAGAAGAGAAGGATTAAACGCTGGAGGACGCAAAGGCATCGCCGTCGGAGCAGAGAGAGAGATACCGCTCGCGACCTGACTCTCCGTACCCCCTCCGACAGCTTAGCCGCGCGAAGCTGAGCATGAGCCGGATAGAGACTAATCGGAATCAGGGCTTTTGTGGCTTCTTTCATCGTAAAAAAGGATATTGAAGGCCAGCACGAGTGCGCCGCCCGCCGCGAGCAGAAAGAAGATGATGGCGAGTCCCGGATAGCCGAAGAGCGTGAAAGATGTCGGGATGTCCATTAGCATGGCAGCCCCTATGATGAGGGCGGCGAGCACCAGTCCGAGTGTGATTCGATTGGCGATCTTTTGCAGCCCCTCCATCAATCGCGCCTCGTCTATGGCGTCGATCTTAATCTGCAACTGGTTGTTGGCGATGGCCTCCAGAAGATTGTTGATCCTGCCCGGCAGCTTCTCAAGCAGCCCCTTCATCTCCAGCGCGGTCGTGAAGAGGTTGCCCGGCGAAAGGCTCTGCATCAGACGCTGCTGCATGATCTCTGTCGCGTGACGACGGATCGAAGCGTTCGGGTCGAAGGTCGGGTCCAGGGTGTGCACGACCTGATCCAGGTTGAGCAGCGTCTTGGCGATGAGGGCGAACTCGACCGGCAGGCGGAAGCCGCGCTCGCCCGCGATGCGTGTGATCTCAATCGCCACCCTTCCGGCGTCTATCTCCGTCAGGCTGGCATCCTGATGCTGTACGACGAGGTCGGAGATCAAGCGTGTGAAGCCGGGTTCGTCAAACTCCTCCTTGGGCTCACCCATCTTGATGGTCAGATCGGCCACCTCGTCGCCGCGACCTTCGCTGATCGCGAGCAGCAATTGGAGCAGGTTCTCCTGCATGCGCGGCGTGATCCGCCCGATCATGCCGAGGTCTATGAGCGCGATCCGGTTATCTGCGGTCAGAAACACATTGCCCGGATGCGGGTCGGCGTGAAAGAAACCATCGATCAGCATCTGCTTGAGGTAGGCGTGAAAGAATTGCTCGGCCAGATCAGCCCCCTCCAGCTCTAAACGCGCGAGCGGCGTCAGCGCAGTGATCTTCCGCCCCTGTATGTAATCCATCGTGAGCACGCGCGAGGTGGTGTAGTCATCTACGGGGCGCGGTACGACGAGCGAGGCGAAGTCCTTCAGGTTGTCGCCGAACGTGACGAGGTGGCGAGCCTCCTGTCGATAATCCAGCTCGCGCATGAGGCTCTTGCGCAACTCTGCGAGCATCGGCTGAAACTCATAGCGTCTTCCAGTTTCAGTATGGCTGTCGAGAAATTTGGCGACATCTGCGAGCGCTTCGAGGTCTCCGACGATCTGTTCCCGAACGCCGGGGCGCTGGACTTTGACGACGACGGCGCGACCCTCGTGTGTCGTGGCGCGGTGCACCTGCCCGAGAGAAGCAGCCGCTATCGGCACGGGGTCGAATTCAGGGAAAGCCTTCGAGATGCGCACGCCCAGCTCCGCCTGGATGGTCTGCTCGACCGCATCGTATGAGATCGGCTCAACGTCGTCCTGAAGCCTTGTGAGCGCTTCCAGGTAGGGCATCGGGAGCAGGTCGGCGCGGGTGGAGAGAAGCTGTGCCAGCTTGATAAAGGTCGGCCCCATCTTCTCCAGATCGGTAGCCAGCTCTTCGGCTTCGGGCGCAGCCGCTGCGGTCACGACTGTCGATTCCTCGCCGAGCGCTTCCTCCAAACCGGACTGCTTAACCAAGTCGGATCGCCCGTACTTCATGAAGAGCCAGGCGATGTCCTTGTAACGCTTCAGGTGTTCAGATTTGAGCGAGATGCCCATCAATTACTCCATGAGAAAATTTTATTTGCCGCGCACTATCTTTCATCCCGCGACGCGAAGAGAACGGTGCGCGCGCGGGCATTATAACGTGCCGCAGCAGTCCGGCTACAGCACACTTATAGCACACTCGGATACTCTGCCAAGCTTGAGCGGGGAATGGCTGAACGCGCTTAGAGAGAGAGGATCAAAGATACGAGGAGATGCAAAGGTGGCTCTGCTCGAAGAGATTTTCCGAATCCTCAATGCGCAGGACGAAGGGCTCAGTGACGAGGGTGATCTCGTTATTGAGCCCGATAGATTTATGAACCGCGCTCTTTTTCGATCAATCCAGTTTGTCCACCTGTAAGCCGATGGGGTCTGCGCCCGCTCCTTTCACTCCATCTATGACCTTCGCCACCGCCCCGTACCCGACCGAGCGCGGAGCCTTGATATAGACGGTCTTCTCGATGCGCATCTCTTCGGGGAGGTCTATGCGACTTTTCATCTCTTCTCGATACGCATGATTCTCTCTGCGCTCCTGAATGATTCTTGAGAGCTCGGCGCTCAATTTCGCAGTGTCCTCAGCCGACCCCATGCCGCCGGTCTGATTGAGCCTCAGGCTCAAATCTTTCTCCACCGTGACGACCAGTGTCAGAGTGCCGGGCTTGGGCGGCGGGTATTCGTCAGACGGAGGCGGTTGCGGAATCTGAGCCTTGAAGCGGCTCGGCTCAAGTGGGGTGATGACCATAAAAATGATGAGAAGAACCAGCAACACATCGATCAGCGGCGTGACGTTAATGCGCGGCGTCGTCACAGTCTCCCGTATTCCATCGCTCGCTTTCATGTTTCCAGCCTCCTCAAGAACCTTTGCGCGCCCCTCAATCGCCTGCGTGGCCTCTAAACGAGAGCACGCGCGCCAGGTCGATTAGAGATACTGCTCGAAGGTCGATCTCTTTAGCTCAGTTAGACACCGCATGAAATGAAAAGTTCCAGTGAAGCCGAAGGTCAAGGACGCTTGATACGCAGTTGTGACCTTGTTCCAGTCCTTCTCTGTGCATCCTCCATGTTCTCTCGGGTCTGCGGTGGTGAATTATCTCGGACAAGACTCGCTACAGAGACACCGCAGGGCGCAGAGGATGCACAGAGACTTGTGACGATGAGACACTAACGAATGTGCCGCGACCTGTTTACTTGTCACTCATCAAGTTAATATGAGACAGTCTCAGGTGTATCGAAGTAGAGTCAGCGAATTTCATAGAACTTTCGATGTCCCCTCCGGCGTATGTAAGAACACGGGACGCCGTCGAATGCCGGGGTGGCCTGAATGTAGCAATCAAGCGTCCGGTTTTACGGGCATGGAGCTTTTCGTAGATCATGGCGGAGCGTTGTAAAAATTGTGGTACGGAGTTGCTGGCCGGGCAGCGTTTCTGCCGTATGTGCGGCGCTCCGATCAGCGAGTCGCAGCGTGAGGAGCTGCCGACGAAGGTATTTCAGGGTGAGCGTCAGAAAGGCGAAAGCGCTCCGTCCAACACCGCGCCTCAATCGGCAAGGCCAGGCACTGATCCGTTCTCCCCTTTTCAGCAAGGTACGGCTCCCCGGACGCCCGCGCCCCAGCCGCAGTACACGACGCCGCTCTACCTGCCGCCGGATCACGCATCATCTGGAAGCCGCGCCACAATCTTCATTATCATCGGACTGGTCAGCGTGGCGCTGCTGGCCGCGATCTTGCTGACCTGGAATTTTCGCCACTCGCGGACGACTACGCCGCGAGCGCCGCAGGCTGAGAGCGGTATTCCGGTTCCGCCTGAGCCACCGCCTCCGCCCGGCATGCCTGTGGCGGGCTCATCAGTGTTGGATGAAAGCGAGGCGGTCGAGAAGGATCATGAGACGACGATCACCAAGACCTATCCGCTCAGCAACAGCGCGACCTTTTCGATCAAAGGGGTCAATGGCAATGTCCAGATAGAGGGCTGGGACGAATCGGAAGCCGAAGTGACTGTCATCAAGCGCGGAGGCTCGATTGAAGATCGCAAGGCGGTTCAGGTGAAATCGTCGCACAGCGACAATCTGCTTTCCTTTGAGACAATACCCTTCGGCGGCGGCGGCGACGTAGATATTCGTTATGAGGTCAAACTCCCGCGCGGCCTGCGGCAGGTGGAGATCAAGACCGTTAACGCGGGCGTCAAGGTGTCGGACATGGCCGGGTCGGTCGAGGTCAAGGCACAGAACGCCTCCGTCGAGTTGGAGGATGTCAGCGGCGCAAGCGTCATCAAGCTCGTCAATGGAAGGATCAAGGCGAGTTATGATAACAAGCTTGTCGGGCAGCAGGAGTTGAGCACCGTCAACGGTAAGATAGAGGTCGAGTTGGACGATGACATAGACGCGACCATTGACGTCCACACCGTTTCAGGCACTATCGAATTGGACGGCGATTTCGGATTCAAAGTGGAAAAGAAGATCGTCGGGCAGGTGGCCGCCGGGGCGGTCGGCAGCGGCGGCCAACCCATCTCCATCAAAACCGTCAACGGCCCGATAGTGATCGCCAGATAACTTTAATTGAGCGTAGAGATATAAACGCTGGAGGTGCGCAAAGGAGCCGGTTCTTCGCTTTCCTTTGCGTCTTCAACTTTGCGCCCTTTGCGTTTAGAGTTTTCCGTCTGACAGACACCAACCAAGCAACCCGCACAGCGCGAAGCCCAGCGCATTCATGATCCCGTGCGACATCGCCATGTGCGGGATGTTGATGATCAACTGTTTCGAGACGATGCTGTAAGCGTAGGCACAGGCCAGCATCATCGCCGCCAAGGACGAAACGGAAGACGTGACCAGCAGCATCTGCGCCGGGCGCGACAGAAGCACTGGCACGACGCGAACCATGACGAGCGCAGCCAGCAGCCAGAGCCCCGTCGAGACGACCAGAGCGCCCACCAGCCCCAGAACGGGCGCTGAAAGGGTGATCCCGGCGGCGACGAGCGGCGTCCCCATAATGATTCCGTATGAAGCCGCTTGAAGCGTGCGCCTGATCCACGCAGGCGGGTCGCGCTGTAGGGTGCGACCCGCCAGTCCGGCCAAAAGAGGTGCGGCAAATCCCGTGTAGTGAAAGTGCACGGCTGTGAGCAGCACGATTGTGTCGCCGAAGCCGAGCGGCTGATAACCCAGTCTTGAGATGACGAGCCATACCCCGCCCACGCTCAAGTAGATGAGACCAGCATTGATTGAAGTCTCTTCCACACGCCTCACACCGAAAAAGAGGAAGCGCATCAACCCGTACAGGGCGATCAAGGCCGTCAAAGCCAGCCAGGCTGCGGCGAGAAGCGCTGCCCACACTCCCTGAGACAGCAGAAATGAACAGACCGCCAGCGCAGCGCCGAACGGCTGCGCAACGAGCGCCACACGATAGAGCAAGGCTTCCCGTCCCTGAGGGTTCGCGGGCTGAACCAAAGACAAACCAAGCGGGACGATGACCAACGGAGCAAGCAGAAAAAGCTTTTCAATAAGCTCGACGCGAAAAATATCAGAAGGCTTGATGACAACCAGCACCAGCCACAGTGTCGCCCCTGTGAAGGCGCTTCTTCTGCCCCAACGCTGCATCTGATCAGCCTCTTCGCGACTCATCCGATCTACGCCTCTCTTAACATGATATGAAAGCGCGTGACGCCTGAACTTCATCTCGACCCGCTATCTCTATTTAACAGTGCCGAGTCCGGCCATGACGGTGCGCGCCACGGTCGGAATGATCTCGCGCTGCTGGCTCTGGTCTGTCGTGAATATGACGAGCACGAAGCGTGCGCCGTCCGGCAGCTCTATATAGGCTGCGTCGTGCCGCGCGGTGCTAGTCCAACCGGCTTTCGACCAGAGACGCGCGCCTGAAGGGAGCGCGCCGCCTGTGAACCCGCGTGCCTGATCGTCAGGGTCGTCGCTTCGGGCTGAAGGGTCTCGTTTAAGCAATTCCAGCATCTTGCGGCTAGCTTCCGGCGTGACCGATTCCCCGGTCACGATCTCCGCCAACAGGCGCGCCGTCCCGTCAGTCGTCAGCTTGTTTCGATTCTCGAATTTCTCTCCCAGAAACGCGCGCTCGCGCCCGTATGGCCCTTCACACCAGGGCTTCTGATTGGCGTTGATCCCTTTGTAGCCGAGCGAGGCGAAGTAGCGATTAACGGCGTTGCGTTTCGTTGCCCACTCCTGCATCTCGGCGGGCGGCAACTCACCGCCGCTCGTCGTACCCGTTACGACATCGAGGACGTAATGCGAGGCATCGTTGGAGGAATCGACGATCATGTCGCGGAGCGCACGCCGCAGCTCATCCGTCTCCTTGAGCTTTCCATCCTGAATCCAGCGATACGCTGCCACAAGATAAAACAGCTTGACGACGCTCGCCGGATAGATGGGCACGTCTCCACGAAAGCTCGCCATCAGTTTACGCTGCGGGCGACGCATCATCTCAGAGAATCCGGCTCCCTTCGCAGCGCGCAGGTCTATGAGGGTGATCGCCAGATTCTTCTCCTGCAACCCTTTCAACGCAAAGCGCGTCAGCGCAACGCGCGCGGCCTCATCGACCAGCTCTTGCAGGGTGTGCGACGTGCGGGCAGCGGGCTGAGCATTTGTCGTCCCGCCCTCCTGTGCGACAGTAGTTTGAGCGAGCGTTGTCAGCAACAAGCAGACGGCGAGCGTCAAAGCGTGTGCTTGGCATCTCATCAGGAGTCATCCTTTCATCATATAGATTTTGGATAGTAGCTCAAGCAGGAGAGTTGAGTTTTCTGCGTCCTCTGCGCGTCCCCTTTGCATCCTGCGGCGTTTAAATCTTCTCTCTCAACGCCAAGGACGCAAAGTATTTCGCAAAGGTCGCAAAGGAGATGACACCTCCCTTGATTGAACCATTACCACATTCTGCACCGATCAATGTCGTTTGAATTATACGCAGATTCGAGGCACAATCATGGCCGTTAAATTCTCAAGCCGTAATCTTTCGCAGTAGTACAGAGAAATTATTCCCATAATTTCAGACGAGGAAGACTATGTCGATCCACATGAAACGCTCTCTCGCGATGACCCTGTTGACGTTCGCCCTGGTCTTCGCGCCGCCGCTGCCCCTGTCGAATCGTTTCGAGATGAAGGTTGAAGCGGCGGCAGCGGGAGCGCGCCAGCCTGTTCGCGCGATGCACGGGATGGCTGCATCGACGAGCCGCATCGCTTCCGAGGTCGGCGTTGATGTGATGCGGCGCGGCGGTAACGCCGTCGACGCGGCGATTGCCGTGGCCTTCGCGGAGGCTGTGACACATCCGGCGGCGGGCAACATCGGCGGCGGCGGCTTCATGATGATTCGCCTGCGCGATGGACGAACGACCGCGATTGATTATCGCGAGATGGCTCCGGCGGCGGCGGTGCGCAATATTTATCTGGATGACAAGGGCGAATTGCTGAAGGGCGAAGGCTCGTCTGAGGTCGGCTATCGCGCGGCGGGTGTGCCGGGCACAGTCGCGGGCATGGAGATGGCGCTCAAAAAGTACGGCTCGGGAAAGCTCACCTGGGCGCAGCTTCTGGAACCCGCGCGCCGCCTCGCCGCCGAAGGCTTCCCGCTGTCTCACGCTTACGCCGAAGACCTGCGCGACAGCGAAAAGCTGCTCGGCCAATATGAAGACAGCCGCAGGATTTTTCTCAATAACGGGAAGTTCTACGCGGAAGGCGACCTCCTCCGCCAGCCCGAATTGGCCGCCACCTTCGCGCGTATGCAGAAGCAGGGCGCGCGTGAGTTTTACGAGGGTGAGACGGCGCGCCTAATCGTCGAAGACATGAAACGTCACAACGGATTGATGACGTTAGACGATCTGCGCGGCTACGTGGCGAAGGAGCGCGAGCCTTTGAAGGGTACGTATCGCGGCCATGAAATCATCACCATGCCGCCGCCTTCTTCCGGCGGAGCGGTGCTCATTGAGATGCTGAATATCCTTGAAGGCTATGAGCTGGGCAAGATGGGCTGGTCGTCGTCTGAAAAATATCACCTCATGACGGAGGCGATGCGACGCGCCTTTGCTGATCGCGCAGAGTACATGGGCGATGCGGATTTCGTGAAAGTTCCCGTCGCCGGATTGATAGACAAGGCTTACGGCGCGCGCCAGCGCAGAAGCATCAATATGGAGCGCGCTTCCACGAGCGCCGAGGTGCGCGCCGGACAACCTGCGGGTTACGAATCAGAAGAGACCACACATTTTACTGTCGTGGATGCGGAGGGCAACGCCGTCGCCAACACCTACACGCTCAACTGGGGCTTCGGCTCAGGCGTGACCGCAAAAGGCACGGGCATACTTTTAAATAACGAGATGGATGATTTCGCGGCCAAGCCCGGCACGCCCAACCTCTTCGGCCTGATCCAGGGCGAGCGCAACGCCGTCGCGCCACGCAAGCGCCCCCTCTCTTCAATGACGCCCACCTTCGTGCTAGGCCGTGACGGCGCGCTCTGGTTCGCCCTCGGCAGCCCTGGCGGCCCGACCATCATCAACACTGTGCTTCAGGTCATCATCAACGTCATAGATCACGGCATGAACATCCAGCAGGCCATCGACGCGCCGCGCATACATCACCAGTGGCTGCCAGACGAGATCATCTACGAGCCTTACGGCCTCTCCACGGACACAGAGCGCGCGCTCCAAACGCGCGGCCACAAGCTGACGGCCAGGCCGCGCTACATGGGAGACTGTGAAGGCATCATGATCGAAGAGAAGACGGGCGTGCGCCTCGGCGCAAGCGACCCGCGCGACGAAGGCGCATCCGTCGGGTATTAAAGGTTTCCGAAGCGCTCGCGGCTTGCCTGGATTCTTGCATCTCAAATTTGTGCTTGAACAAAGCCTGATTCGGTCTCATAATCTCGGACAGAGAGATTTTATGAGCGACGAAGTTACGCAAAATCTACCGAACGATGATCTTAAGCGCATTCTCGTCCGCTTAGATTCAATCGACGCGGGACTTGTTGACGTGAATGCGCGCCTAAAAAACCTCGAAGCTCGTGCTTATGATACGAAGCCGATCTGGGAAAATGCATTGAAAGAGATTGCTGAAATACCCGTAGAAATGCGCGCAGGCTTTGAGAAGTCTCGTTCCGACACGGAAGCAGGATTGCGTCGTTTAGAGCGTAAGATTGATATATTGAATAAGAACATCCTTGATGTCCGTGCTGACCAGCAAGAGTTAGAAGAGCGAGTTAATAAACTTGACTCACAACCCGCACAGTAACTCTCTTACCAAAATAAATTCACATGACGTCACAGTTCGTTGCTTCTTCCCAGGCATGGTCTATTCCCGGTTATCTTGAGACGCGCGACGGCCATTTGACGATCAGCGGCGCGGACGCGCTCGATCTGGTGCGCGAGCATGATACGCCGCTCTTCGTCTTCTCGCAGCCGCGTATACGCTCGAACATCGAGCGCCTTCAACGCGGTGCTCAAGAGGTCGAGCGTCCTGTGAAGTTCTGTTATGCCTCGAAGGCCAACTCCAACATGGCCGTGCTCGCGACGGTCAGGGATGGCGGGATCGACATCGAAGTCAACAGCGGCGGCGAGCTCTACAAAGCGCTGCGCGCGGGCTTTCGCCCCGATCAGATAATCTTCAACGGCACGAGTAAAACTATGGCAGAGATAGACGAGGCCGTGGGCGCAGGCATCTACGCCATTAATGTCGATTCCATCTACGAGATAGAGATGGTCGAAGAGGCTGCACGGCGTCTCTGCACGCGGGCACGCATCGCGATACGTCTCGTCCCGGAGATCGGCACGCGCTCTCACCTTGGCCTGCAAACGGCGCTCTTCACCTCCAAGTTCGGCATCTCTTCATCGGAAGTGCCAGACGCTTTTCGCCGCGCCCTGCGTCATCCAGAACTGCTGCACGTCTGCGGCATACACATACACGTCGGCTCGCAAACCCCGGATGTCGAGCCCTTTGCCGTCGCTTTCAAGACCATGTGGGAGCACCTGCTGGCGGTTCACCTTGAGACGGGGCACACGCTCGAACACATCAACCTGGGCGGCGGCATCCCCGTCAACTATCTGCGCGACCCTCTTCAGGTCAGTGATCTGCCCGAGCATGAGCGCGACATGCTGGGCGCGGAGCTTGAGCCCGCGCAGGTGCTCAAAGCGGCGCTACAAGCGGCCAGAGAATCCGCGCAGAAAGCCCGTGCGGAACACTTGCTCGAAGGTGTGACCATCCTGCTCGAACCGGGTCGCAGCGTGATCGCGGACGCCGGTCTCTTGCTGACCACAGTGCGCAACATCAAGCGACGCCCGGAAACGGGCGACACCTGGATTCTGACGGACGCGGGCTATAACCTGCTTCTGTCTATGAACAACTACAAATGGTACTACCACCTGATCTCCGCGACGCGCTGCAACCTTGCGGCTGAGGCTGACTATAAAGTCGCAGGGCCGCTGTGCGATTCGGGCGACGTTTATTTCGACATCGAGCGGATGGGGCGGCTGCCGGATTACCGCAGGCTTCCGGCGGACGTGCGCCCCGGCGAAGTGCTGGCGCTCTTGAACAGCGGCGCATACTCACTGGCACAGATGTTCCCCTACAATGGACGCCCCCTGCCCGCCGCTGTGATGGTGCGCGAAGGCGGGCGCGCCAGCCTAATTCGCCGTCGCGACTCTTATGAAAATTTGATTGCGTGTGATGTGTGGTGAGCGCTTACTGCTCAGATGCGGGATAACCAGATGATGACGAGCGACGGTTATCTGTAGCACATCAATAATAGTTGACTCTTCACCGAATTAGGCGTAGAAGTGGCCTACATTCTTACCTTGAGAATGCGGATTCGCTTGATATTCCTCGCACTCTACCATCGGTTTATGCCTTTCCTGTAGAGACAGGTAACTGTCAACGAGGTCAAGGCCGCTTCTAACTTCCTCGACCCTTCAAAGAATGGAGATTGTAGAAACATGAAGAACATAATTCGCAGCAGCAGCATCGTTCGCCTGCTTGTTCTCGTCGCGCTCCTGATCGGCGTCCCTTCCGTTGCGTGGGCGCAGAATGTCAATCAGTGGTGGTCAACTGTCGCCACGACCGGCGAGGTTGACGAGAGCAACCAAGCGGTCATCGACTACAACGGCCCCTTCGCCACGATCAAGCCCGCCGCACCAAACCCGACGACTGTGGTCTTAAGGTATCAGGTGTCCCCTGTCGACGGCCTCTTTTTCGCCGGTTGTAAACAACTGAGAGTCCGCTATCGTGACGACGGGCCGGGCGCGACGGTCAAAGTTGCTCTCCGGCGCACCGACATCATCGCCGGGGGCACGATCACACATCTGACCTTCGACAGCAACCTCTTTCCTCAGGCAGCAGGCTTCCAGACACAAATCGGCCCCTGTGCGAACTTTGTTTTCGACTGGACGCGATACTCCTACTGGATCGAGGTCTCCATGGTCAAGACTCTGAATCAAAACACTCCTGGTCTGCCGGGTCTTCAGGTCGTCCAGATCATTCCTGACTAACGCCGTAGCCACACTGAGCTGGCCTGAGAATCAGCTTCGGCGATCAAGGATTTCATCAGCCACGCCGTGGAGCGCTCTTTAACCAATGTCACAGCGGGAGTCAATCCGGTGAGATTGACTCCCGTTTCTATTCGCGTTTCCAATCCCTCCACAGATTTCCTTAATTGTCCGCAATGCGTGACTACTACAGCGCCTATCTGGTAAGCTGCCGCACCCGCAATGGATGATCGAGCTACAAAATGAAGGACGTTAATAAATCCTGGTGGATAAACTTTTATTTCTGCGGCTCTGCCGCCGCGCTGTGCGAAAAGCCTCCGGCTTTTCGGCCTAACCTTGACTTAAATATCTGAGAGGCTACGCCTCGACCGGCAAGCCGAGGCGCAGCCTCTCTGCTCAATAATTCTTGCTTGATGGAAAGGCAAAGCCTTTCCGCACAGCGTGGCGGCAGAGCCGCAGAAAACTCTTATTCTTATTATGTCAACTCCAGCCCGCAGTAACATCACACTGATACGCGGCCTCGGCCTCATCGCCGCCATTTCAATCGTCGTCGGCAACGTGATCGGGACGGGCGTCTTCTTGAAGGCGCGTGTGATGACCTGCAACGTCGGCACACCAGGCAAGGTGATGGCCGTGTGGGTCGCCGCCGGGCTGCTCTCTTTGGCCGGAGCGCTGACGTATGCGGAGTTG
>DASVVT010000036.1:0-4265 GCA_036386415.1 Pyrinomonadaceae bacterium | reverse complement strand
ATGAGGCAGGAAGCGCGAGGCCGTCAACTCCGGGCGGTTGAGATAGCCGCGCGCCAGGCTGTGGCCGCCGATGCATAGTTGGCCGGGGACGCCGACGGGCACAGGCTGTAGATGCTGATCCAGGATGTACACTTGCGTGTTGGTGATGGGCTGACCAATCGAAGGCGCGATGGTCGTGGCCTGCTCTCTGGCCGAAACAGCGCCGGAGGTCGTGACAACGCAATTTTCAGTCGGCCCATAGTTATTCACCAACTCGAATGGCAAGAGG
The DNA here is from genome assembly GCA_036386415.1 of Pyrinomonadaceae bacterium. Lineage (GTDB taxonomy): Bacteria > Acidobacteriota > Blastocatellia > Pyrinomonadales > Pyrinomonadaceae > DASVVT01. The sequence goes on along the minus strand of DASVVT010000036.1, from coordinate 3,997 downwards.
GACGAAGGATACTGGTGAAGCTGATCCCCACCCGTCAGTAAAAATCGCAGCTCAGAGTCGCGCGGCCAGGCACGCGTCAGCATTCTCTCTGCCAGTGGCGTCGGCAGAAAAGTAATTGTGATCGCCCTCGAAGAGAGCCAATCCTGAAGCTCGGCGGGAGCGGCTCGCATCTCATCATCTGGCAGATGGATGCTCGCTCCGATGGACAGGTAGGGCCAGATTTCCCATGCACAGGCATCAAAGGCCACGTTCGCAATCTGAGTCGCCCGATCCCGCGCCGTGACGTTGAAAGCCTCCCTATGCCAGAAGATGAGATTCAGCAACGCGCTGTGCGTCACCCCGACTCCGTTCGGTCGTCCCGTAGAGCCCGAGGTGTAGATGATATAGACTAAATTCTCCGCCGCCGTCTTGTTGGCGGGATTCTTTTCGCTCTCGCGCGCAATCCGTTCCCCATCAGCGTCGAGACGGATGACCTCCTGCGTACAGTGTTCTGGCAACCCAGCCGCCAAGCGTTCCTGCGTGATTAAGACCTTGGCACGAGTGTCTTCCAGCATGAAAGCCAGCCGCTCCGGCGGAGACATCGGGTCGAGCGGCACATACGCCCCGCCAGCCTTGAGGATGCCGACGAGCCCCACCAGCATCTCCAATGAACGCTCCACACAGATGCAGACTGGCACTTCCGGCCCAACGCCCAGTGCGCGCAGATGGTGTGCCAGTTGATTGGCGCGGCGGTTCAGCTCCTGATACGTGAGCTGCCGGTCGGCGAAGGTGACGGCAACCTTCTCTGGGTGACGCTCGACTTGGGCTTCGAATAATTGATGGACGCAACGATCCAGAGGATAGTCTTTGCCAGTGTCATTCGACCCGACCCGCAATAAGCGCTGCTGTTCAGTGGCGGTCAACAACGGCAGGTCTGTGAGTCGCTCGTCCGGGTTGGCGACGATGCTTTCCAGTAAAGTCTGAAAGTGGCCGATCATTCGTGTGATCGTGGCGTCCTCAAATAAATCGGTGCTGTAGAAGAGGAGACCCCGGAAACCGTCCGTGTCCTCCCACAGATGCATCTCAAGATCAAACCGCGTCGTTTGGTTCTCGAACTCCAGGGGGCTGATCGTGAGACCCGGCAGCTTCAACTCCCGCATTGGAGTATTCTGAAGGGCGAATACGATCTGGAACAGCGGGTTGCGGCTCAGGTCACGTTCCGGGTGCAGTTCCTCAACCAGTTTTTCAAAAGGCAGGTCTTGATGAGCATAGGCCGCAAGCGCGACCTCACGCACGCGTCGGAGCAGCTCACGGAACGTGGGGTTGCCGGAGAGGTCTGTGCGCAGCACCAGATTGTTGACGAAGAACCCGATCAGGTTCTCGATCTCACTCCGGTTGCGATTGGCGATGGGGGAGCCCGTTACAATGTCTGTCTGTTCAGTGTAGCGGAAGAGCAGCGTCTGAAATGCCGTCAACAGCGTCATAAACAGCGTCACGCCTTCGCGTCGCGAGAGTGCATTGAGCGAGTCGCCCAGCAATTGAGAGAGCGAGAACGAACGAGATGCCCCACGGAAACTTTGAACCGACGGACGCGCCTTGTCGGTTGGTAATTGGAGGACCGGCAAATCGCGGCCAAGCTGCTCTTTCCAGTATGCAAGCTGCGCCTCTAATACTTCGCCCTGCAACCACTGGCGCTGCCAGCGCGCGAAGTCCGCATATTGCACATGCAGTTCGGGCAGCGGCGGTGGCTTCCCGGCGCTGTAAGCTTCGTAGAGCGTGATTAACTCCTCGACCAACACCCCGACCGACCAGCCATCGCTGATGATGTGATGCATCGTAAACAGCAGGACATACTCTGCGGCGTCGAGCCGCAGCAGTGTGGCGCGCAGCAACGGCCCGCGCCCCAGATCAAAACGCGCCTGCGCCTCCTGGCCTGCGAGCCGCATGGCTTCCGTCTCGCGCTCGCTCTTCGTCAGCCCGCGTCGGAGGTCAACCATCTCAACAGTCAGATTTAACGCCGGGGCGATTGATTGCACAGGTTCTCCATTGACAGCCGTAAAGGTGGTGCGCAAACTCTCGTGACGCCGGATGATCTCGTTGATGCTCCGTTCCAGGACTGCGATGTTAAGTTGACCTGTGAGGCGAAGCGCCGAAGGAATGTTATAGGCAGGGTTGCCGGGCTCTAACTGATCTATGAACCAGAGGCGCTGTTGGGCGAAGGAGAGCGGAGCAAAGACGCGCTCAACCCGTTGTGGAACGACCTCCTCCTCCCCTGGCTGCTGCGACGCGGCCATTGTAGTTGTGGGTTTGCCCCGCAAACGCTTCTCAAGGAGCGCGCGCTTTGCCGCCGAGAGTTTAGATTTTCGGATCGAAATATCAGTGCCGGACATTCGGTTCATCCTTTGCCCCGAATCAAAGCTCTCTTTTCAACAACTGCTCGGCCTCTTCGTCGCTCATTTCTTCTAAGTTTTCGATCAGGATTTCCTCGATCATCAAGGCCAGTTCCGCAATCGTCGGGTTATCAAAGAGGCTGCGCAGGGGCATCTCGATCTGGAACGCCTCGCGCACACGCGAGATGATCTGCGTCACGAGCAAGCTGTGCCCGCCCAACTCGAAGAAATTGTCCCGGACGCCCACACGCTCCAGTTTGAGGATCTGACGCCAAATGGCCGCAAGCTGCTCCTCGACCGGCGTCTGTGGCGCGACGAAGTTTCGCTCCGTCTCCGCACTTGCATTCTCCAGAGCCGGAAGCGCGCGGCGATTCACCTTTCCATTAGGTGTGCGCGGTAGCTGCTCCAAAAACAGAAAGTCCGAAGCGATCATGTGAGCGGGCAGCTTCCGGCTCAAGAAGCTTCTCAACTCGTCGGTTGAGAGCAAAGGATCGGTGAGAACCGGCAACTGTCGAATGTGCGCTCCCTCTCTTTGCTCTCGGATCAGGCGTCTCTGCTTCGACGGTCGGACGGCATAGATATAAGTAAGCTCGGTATTTTCGAGCAAGACATCCTGTTCGACGGCCAACTCAAACCCTCGCCGCTCAAGTAGGGAGACAATTCTGCTGAGGTTGTCCTTGACATCAACCTCCAGGACGATCTGCTCGATCTTTTTCCAATCGTCGGCCTCAATGCCCATCAGCACATCAAGCTCGCTCTTCTCCGCGTTGATCTTGAGCAAATCTATGCGTTCGATCTGCTCCTCTTCGATGATGCCGGATAGTGTCTTGAGCTGGACGGGGAAAGTCCTCGGCTGAAAGCGTTCTTCCAATATGTCATCAGCCTCTTCAAGGAGTTCCTCCGCACCGGCCACTCCTGATCTCTGTTGATTAGCTATGAACGTTTTCACAACCTGCTTTTCAGTTTCCGTATCGGCATAGAGGCCGGACAGAAGTGAGAAGCCCGGAAAGAAAGTGAAGGAAGCTCGCTTCGTCGCGTTCGATAATCCGCAATCAAACAGCTTGACTTCTGAATGGGCGAGAGAGGCGTTGGCCTTCAAGATTTCAAAGACGAAAGGATTCGGCTCGAAGGCATAAATCTTCGGCCTCCGGCAAATCTGATTCACGAAGAGCGAGAACAAGCCTATGTTTGCCCCAACATCAAAGACGCAGTCGCGGTCGTGAAGGGTAACCCCATGCTTGAGATAGGCCTGAAGCTCGAAAATCTCCCGGTACATATAGTCGGTCTCATTCTTATTGAGCTGCGCGACCCGTGCGTTGTTCGGCAGCCTGTAGCGGCGCTGACCATTAATCGTCGGCGCACGCTCCGGGCGAGGCACAACATACGCGACCAGCTTCTTATCTCCGGGTCTATCCCCTTCCGCGTCCTGGGCGACGACGACGGCCTCGCGCACGTCTTTGTGTTCGTTTAGCGCCGCTTCAATCTCTCCCGTCTCGACGCGAAAGCCTCGCACCTTCACCTGATCGTCCGTCCGCCCCAGAAACTCTATCCTCCCATCCGCCAGATAGCGACAGCGGTCGCCCGTCTGGTAGAGCCGCGCCCCAGCCTCCGCACTGAACGGATGAGGC
>DASVVT010000035.1:0-108990 GCA_036386415.1 Pyrinomonadaceae bacterium | reverse complement strand
GCCTCATCCGTTCAGTGCGGAGGCTGGGGCGCGGCTCTACCAGACGGGCGACCGCTGTCGCTATCTGGCGGATGGGAGGATAGAGTTTCTGGGGCGGACGGACGATCAGGTGAAGGTGCGAGGCTTTCGCGTCGAGACGGGTGAGATTGAAGCGGCGCTGGCCCAGCACGTGGCAATCGCAGAGGCGACGGTCATTGCGCATGAGGAGGAGTTGGGCGGGGAAAAGCGTCTGGTCGCATATGTGGTTCCGAATGCCGGGTATCAAGGATCGCCAGCGCAGACGGGAGCCGCACAGGATCAGCACATCTCGCAGTGGCAGGCGCTCTATGATGAGACTTACCAACAGGCTTCTCCCGATCAAGACCCGACATTCAACATCACGGGATGGAACAGCAGTTACACGGGTCTGCCGATCCCGGCGGAGGAGATGCGCGAGTGGAGAGATGCGCTGGTCGAGCGGATTCTCTCGTTGCGACCAGGCCGAGTGCTGGAGATCGGTTGCGGCACCGGCCTGCTCCTTTTCCAGCTTGCTCCTCACTGCGCGAAGTACTGGGCGACCGATTTCTCACGGGTGTCTCTGAACCATATCCGGCAGCAGTTAAAGGCACGCGCTCCAGAGTTGTCACACGTCACGCTGCTCGAAAGAACGGCTGACGACTTTGACGGCATTGAGGCTGAAGCTTTCGATGCCGTCATACTCAACTCTGTGATTCAGTATTTCCCCAACCTCGATTACTTGCTGCGTGTCCTCAACAGAGCCGTTAAGGCAGTTGAGCCGGGCGGCTTCATCTTCCTGGGCGACGTGCGCAACCTACGCCTTCTGGAGGCTCTACACGTCTCCGTGCAGCTTCATCAGTCCGACCCCTCAAGCAATACTGACAAGCTATGGAAGCGTGCGCAGAGGGCTGCCGCGCAGGAAGAAGAGTTGCTCCTCGACCCTATGTTCTTCACGGCTCTGAAGGAGCATCTCCCTCAGATCAGTCGGGTAGATGTCTGGCTCAAGCGTGGTCGTTACCACAATGAGCTGACGCGATTCCGCTACGATGCTGTTCTACATGTAGGCGCGAGGATCGAGCCGAGCGTAGACTACCGCTGGCTGGACTGGCAGGAGCAGGGATTAACACTATCCGCCGTGCGCAATCTTCTGGGCGAGGATCAGCCGGAGTTGCTGATTATCAAGCGTGTACCCAACGCTCGTGTGCTGGCTGAAGTGCGAGCCGTCGAGCTGCTGGCCGGTCGCGTTGCGCTTGGGACTGTGGGAGAGCTGCGCGAAGCATTGCAAAATTCGCGAGAAGGAGACGGGATTGACCCGGAGGAGATATGTAGCTTCGGCGACGAACTGCCTTACGACATCGAGATTCGTTGGTCGGAGACGGATGCGGATTGCTTTGACATCGCTCTCCGGCGGCGCGCAGGAGCCGAGGCTGCTTCGTCGAAGAAAGCAGTCTCTTCTTTTAATCAAGAGACGGGTCGCCTGAAGCCTCTGAGCTTTTATGTCAACAACCCGCTACTGCGCGGGACAATTACCAACCAACTCGTGCCGCAATTGCGTAGCTTCCTATCTGAGAAACTGCCGGAGTACATGTTGCCGTCGGCATTTGTGTTGTTGGATGAACTGCCGTTAACGCCCAACGGTAAAGTAGACCGGCGTGCGCTGCCGCCTCCCGACCAGGCACGGCCCTCTTTGGAAGAGGGTTATATCGCGCCGAGCACACCTGTCGAGGAGCTGTTGACGAACATCTGGGCCGAAGTCCTGGGCATCGAGCAGGTGGGCGTCCGCGACAACTTCTTCGAGTTGGGCGGGCACTCGCTGCTTGTCACTCAACTGATCTCCCGGGTGCGCGAGAGGTGCGCGGTGGAACTCCCGTTGCGCAGCCTGTTTGAGTCACCGACCGTAGCGGAGCTGGCCGCGAAGATCGAGGCAACGATGAGGGATGAACAGGGCTTGCCAGCTCCGCCAATCCTACCCGCCCCGCGCGACCAAGACCTTCCTCTTTCATTCGCGCAGCAGCGACTCTGGTTTCTCCAACAGTTGGAGCCGACCGGAACTGCTTATAACGTCCCTATTGCTATGCGCTTCAAAGGGCGACTCAATATTGCGGCGCTGGAGCGCTCCCTCGGCGAAGTTGTAAGGCGGCACGAAGTCCTGCGCACGAGCTTTGGCAATGTGGACGGGCAACCAGTGCAGATCGTCGCTCCGGCCCGACCCTTGACGCTGCCAGTGATGGATTTAAGCGAGCTGCATGAAGAAGAGCGAGAAGCAGAGGCGACCAGGCTGTCTCTGGAAGATTTCCGTCAACCATTGGACCTGGCTGGCGGCCCACCTCTGCGGGCAAAGTTGCTGCGGCTGAGTGCGGATGAATATGTGCTGCTGTTGACAATACATCATATTGCCGTAGATGGCTGGTCGATGGGCGTATTGGTTCGTGAGGTGGCGGCGCTCTATGAAGCTTTTTCCACGGACAACCTCGCGCCGCTTGCTGAGCTTCCCGTCCAATATGCGGATTTTGCGCGCTGGCAGCGCGAGTGGCTGACAGGTGAAGCCCTGGAAGCGCAGCTCGCTTACTGGAAACGGCAACTGGCTGGTGCACCCCGCATGCTTGAGTTGCCGACGACGCACCCGCGCCCGGCAATCCAGACTGCGCATGGAGCGAGAGAATCGTTGGCGCTCTCAGAAGAACTGAGCGCGGGCGTCCATGCGCTCTCGCAGCGCGAAGGTGTGACGCTGTTCATGACGCTGCTGGCAGCCTTCAACGTCTTGCTCCATCGCTACACGCGACAGACTGATATCAGCGTCGGAACGCCCATCGCTGGCCGCAATCGTGTTGAGACCGAGGAGTTGATCGGATTTTTTGTCAACACGCTTGTCCTGCGCACGAGCCTCGCGGATGAGCCGAGTTTTCGCGAGTTGCTGGGGCGGGTGCGAGAGGTGGCGCTCTCGGCCTACGCGCACCAGGACCTGCCGTTCGAGAAGTTAGTGGAAGAATTGCAGCCCGAACGTGACCTGAGTCATGCGCCGCTGTTTCAGGTCATGTTTCTCATGCAGAATGCGCCGCAAGGAAAGTTAGAGCTGCCGGGACTGGAGATAGAACTCGTGGAGGTCGAGGAGAGGACAGCGACGTTTGATCTGAGCTTCGCCATGGCGGAGGATGATGGCCGACTCTACGGCTTCATGGAATACAACGTAGACTTGTTTGAGGCGGCAACGATCCGGCGGATGCTCGGACACTTCCAGACCCTGCTGGAGAGCATCACGGCCAATCCAGACGAGCGCATCTCGGAACTACCGTTACTGAGTGAAGCCGAGCGCCATCAACTGCTCGTCGAGTGGAACGACAACACCAGAGACTATCTGCCAGAGATATATGTCCACCAGTTGTTCGAGGCACAGGCGGCGCGCGACCCCGCGTCAATCGCCGTCATCTTTGAGGAGCATCAACTGACCTATGGAGAGCTGAACGTCAGAGCCAATCAAGTGGCTCATTATCTTCAGAGATTAGGGGTCGGGCCGGAGACACATGTCGGCCTCATGGTGGAGCGCTCGGTTGAGATGATAGTCGGGCTGTTGGGAATACTGAAGGCTGGCGGAGCATACGTGCCGTTAGACCCTGCATACCCGCAGGAGCGGCTCTCCTTCATGCTCAAGGATGCCGGGGTCTCCGCTTTGCTCACACAGCAGTGCCTTCTTGAAAGACTACCCGCACGCGAAATCAAGGCAGTCTGTCTTGATTCCGATCTGAAAGTTATCAGCAAAGAGAGTGAGAAAAATCCAATTAGCCAGGTGAAGGCTGACAACCGGGCCTACTTAATCTACACATCCGGCTCCACGGGACTGCCAAAGGGGGTGATAATCCCACATCAAGCGCTTGCGACGCGTGCCCGCAGCCTGGTGGAGATTTATGGACTGGACGCGAGCGCGCGCACTTTGCAGTTCTACTCACCCAGCTTCGATGCTGCGGCTGAAGAAATCTTTCCAACCCTCATCAGCGGAGGAAGCCTCGTCTTACATCGAAATCCATTAGAGATAGCTCCCGCAGATTTCCTCTCTGAATGTGAGCGGTTGGGTATCACGACGCAGCACGCGACCCCCGCCTACTGGCATCAGGTGGTAGACGAGATAGCTCGACTTCAGAGACCCGTGCCAGAGTGCTTGAAATTATTCATCACCGGGGGGGAAAGCCCCTCGCTTGAAAAATTGGAGAAGTGGGCTCAACTGACCGGACATCCGTCAAGGTTCATCAACGCCTATGGCCCGACAGAGGCGACCATCACTGCGACCGTTTATGAATCTCGGACAAACGTGGCGGCTATTCGTCAACTGTCGAGAATCCCCATCGGTCGCCCCGTTTTCAACACCCCCGTTTATATACTTGATCCTCACCTGCAACCCGTTCCCGTGGGCGTGACGGGTGAGCTGTACATTGGCGGCGTCAGCCTGGCGAGAGGGTATCTCAACCGGCCCGATTTAACGGCAGAGAAGTTTATCCCGAATCCCTTCAGCGACCAGAGCGGTGCGCGCCTATACAGGACTGGCGACCACGGGCGCTACCTCGCCGATGGCAATATAGAGTTTCTCGGACGCCTTGACGACCAGGTGAAGGTACGCGGCTTTCGTATCGAATTGGGAGAGATCGAAGCGGCGCTCGCCGAGCACGCAGCAGTGCGTCAGGCAGCGGTCATAACTCTTGAGACCGCGCCTGGAGATAAGCGCCTGATCGCCTACGTGGTCGTCGATCAAAAGCAACAAATAGCGACGAGCGAGCTGCGTGCTTATTTGAAGCAGAGGCTGCCGGAGTATATGGTGCCAGCCGTCTTCGTGCTGCTCGATGAACTGCCGCTCATGCCCAATGGAAAGGTCAACCGGCGCGCGCTTCCTGCGCCCGACGAATCAAGACCGGACCTCCAAGAACGGTACGTTGCGCCACGTGATTTTTGGGAGCTTGAGCTAATAAAGATTTGGGAGGACATCTTTAACATCCACCCCATAGGCGTGACGGACAACTTCTTTGAGCTTGGAGGCCACTCCCTTTTGGCAGTGCGGGTGATGGCGCAGATTCAGAAGCGGCTCGGGCAGACTATCCCCTTGGCTGCTCTCTTTCAAGGAGCGACTATCGAGCATCTGGCGAGCGTTCTGCGACGCCAAAATAATGCGCTGGCCCCGCTCCCCCTGGTCGCAATTCAACCCGGCGGCTCAAAGCGGCCTCTCTTCTGTGTGCATGGGATTGGTGGGGGTGTCATCGACTACGTCCATCTGGCGCGTCATCTGGGATCGGATCAACCGTTCTACGGACTACAGGCACAGGACTCCGATGGCGCTTCCTTCAAGATCGAAGAGATGGCAGCCCAGTACATTGAATCGTTGCGGACGGTCGAGACGAATGGGCCCTACCTTTTGGGAGGGTGGTCGTTCGGCGGAATTGTGGCTTTTGAAATGGCCCAGCAACTCGAAAGACTGGGTTTTGAAGTGGCTCTGCTCGTCGTGCTTGATTCAATAGCGCCGATCCCTGCCAATAAGTTTGCCTATCATGATCCTCCGGGCATTGATGATCCTTTTACACTAGCCGGATATTTTGGAGAATTAACAGGTCGAGATCTACCACTATCATTTGACCACCTTCAGCGGCTTGAGCCCACAGAGCAATTGAACCATATCCTGGAGCAATTGAAGATAGCTCGGATACTGCCTCCAGAGATCAGACTTGAGGATGTCCTCCGTTGGTTGCAAGGTTACAGGCGCAGGGTAGAAGCCGCATCTCGCTACGTGCCGCAAATCTATAGAGGCCGAATCACGCTCTTCAGGGCCGCCCAGGCATCTCCGGGCAATGAAGAGCTTTACGAGAATTTACAAGCTCGCGATCCGTCGCTCGGTTGGAATGATCTCTCTTCTCAGCCTGTAGATATACGTGTCGTTCCGGGTTCGCATCACACGATGATCCTGGAACCCTGCGTTCAAGTCCTGGCCGAACAATTGAAGACTGTGTTGCCTCGCTAATTTGCCTGACTTTTGCCTGACTCCCTTCAGCGTTTTAGCCTTCTACAGTGTACTTCTCTAGCCGCATGAGCCGTTTTTAGTGTGGTGTGACGGTAGAGAAAGCATAAAGAATTGTCCGGCGCACCTTGACACGGTAGGGGTCTGCGGTTCAAATCCGCACGCGCCTACCATTTTATTGGGTTTTTTAGCCTTTTCCTCATCTGCTTACTTTCCATCTGCTTTAATTCAAACCGACCAAGAGCGCCAGCCTGACCATCTCAGAGCCGGACACCGAAACCGTTATCGTCTGGCTCGTCATACAGGAAAAGCGTAGAAGTTCTGCCTGCCGCCCGTAGAGGAGGAAGAGGATGAAGAACGGGACTTATTTGGTTATGTCATCCATCTACTTTGCCACTGACGCACATCTTGCAGCCAGTCTGGCCGAAGATTAAGAGCTTACGTAGGGGATACCATGTTTATTCCGTTTCCCATATATCTCTCTTTACCGGTGTTGACTAGCGACTCAATTTAGAATATGTTTTCGCCACCCGACGAGGAACTCCAGGCCATTTCCCACATATGTATTCATCCTTAATAATTAAGAATGAGCGTATGAAGGGTCATCCGAATTAATCGCCCGCGAAAGGAGCAGGACGGCTGCTTTCAGCTTTGAGGTGAATTTGGATAAATAACCTTTGGTGCTAGCTGGACTACAAGCTGAACTCAGCAATCGAGAGATGAATCACTCCATCTGCATCAGCTTGTAAGCCGTACCATTGAGCCAACACATTGAACATTGAAACCGTGTACGCAAGTCGCATCTCAAAATAACTCCAGACGCGATGCATGACATGTTTGAAATGACTGACCAAAGTCAACATCGACAGCACCGTCTCAATGACCATCCGCACCGGCCAGGTCTTGCGCTGACAGACCTTCAAGTTCGCGGGACCGCCTTCTCTGGCATGAAAGCCTGTATCCGAAAGCACAATCATTTCTTGCTCGAACCGCCGGATCAAAGGCTGAAAATGGGTGTCCGAGACATTAGCTGTCGAGCATTCCCAGGCCACCACGAGCCCGTCCTGATTCAAGAGCAAACAGAGTTTGCTCCCCACGATCCAGCGCCGGTTCGACAACCCTTTGCGCCTATATCGCCGGGGCGAGCGTCCCTCTCCGACCGGGTGGATCAACTCGATGCCATAGGAGTCAATGACACCCATCACACTTGCTTCGGCCATGAAGCGCTCGGTCAGATGGCGGTGCGAACGAAACAGGCGAAACAAGCGTGTTCTCTCCGGCAAGTTCGGAAACAGATGACGCCAATCTCGCACGAGCCGGCGATAAAAGGCCCGATTGCCAACGCCTTTCAGAGCGAACAAGAAGGCCAACGTGATGACCTCGCTCCGATAGAGCCGCGCCTGCGAGTGCTTCGGCACATCCGTCAGTTCTTCATCAATGCGAAAGAACAGTTCTATGGTAAATTCTTCGGTGGTCACGGTCTTCAGTCTCCGTTCTGTATTGGTTTGGTCGCCATACATTAGGAGATAAAACCGTGACCTTTTTCAACTAGCACCAATGGTTAAATAAGGTGGAAGGAGGCTCCCAATCGATACGGTTCAATATGAATCACCGCACCTAAGAGCAGTCCTTTGAAGCGATAGTATTTTGGAAGCCTAGTATGAGTCTAATCGTCAAGGATCGTTCCCGCTCCTCGGCGGGTCGTGACCACCCACCTCTTGATTCTGTAGATAATCAGATTATTGGTCTGATGAGGCTGATCTTGGCCTCGTCGGCGCTAGTGATCATCTATATTGACCCGTCCGAACCTGACCACAATGTCGCCCTGACTTATATTACACTAGCACTCTACAGCGCTTACAGCGCTGTTCTTTACTTTCTGTCAATTCGCAGTCGCCCGACCCTATCTGCTCAGGCGACACACTGGGTGGACGTTGGCTGGTACTTATTGCTTATTTCTCTCAGCAGCGGGACGAATAGCATCTTCTTCTTCTTTTTCTTCTTCCCCATACTGGTCGCATCTTTCCGGTGGGGGTTTAAAGCTGGCCTACAGGTCACAATTTTATCAGCCTTATTGTTTACCGTTCTCGGTTATGCTACAGCCCCCGCCGGGCAACGGGTCGAGTTGAACCGATTTCTGCTGCGTCCCATCTACCTGCTCGCGCTTGGCTATATGGTAGCTCACTGGGGGGATGCCGAAATTAAACTTAAGCGGCGGCTTGCCCTACTTAAAGAGGCCAATAGGGTCTCCAACCCCCGATTCGGGGTCGAACACACCACCACTTCATTGATGAAAAAACTGCGCGACTTCTATGATGCCGATGTCTGTTTGCTCATCACTTATGATCCGAACGCAGGCGAATACAGCTTTACGCAAATTAAGCGCTCTCAGCCAGATGAAGATGTACGCTCCGAGAAAGTGCCAGCAGAATTGGCTCGCAAACTACTCACTCTGCCGGAGAATATTGCGGTCGTTTACAACGGCATACAGCGCCTGTGGGTGTCATTTCAAGCAGGCTACTATGCTCTTGATCTGATCGGGGATGCGCGCACATCGGAGGGGCGGGAGGCTAGTGAGGTGTTGGCTGCGATATTTGAGACAGATTCATTTATTTCCATACCCATACAGATTAAGGGTCAGGCGTTGGGCAGACTCTATCTCGCCGGGCGCAGAGGCCTCTTCGGTGAATCTGATGTGGACTTTCTCGTTCAGCTCATCGAACAAGCGATGCCGGTTCTAGATAATATTCGCCTTCTAGATCGACTCGCCTCAAATGCAGCCGAGCAGGAACGCCAAAAGATCGCGCGCGATATTCATGATAGTGTGATTCAGCCATACATCGGACTACAATACAAAGTGGCGGCCATCCGCAATAAGTTTGCCGCCGGTGCTGACGTGGGCGGCGACCTCGATCAATTATTCGAGACCACATTTCGCGAAGTGACCGGATTGCGCAGCTACGTGCGCGACCTCAAAGCCACCGGGAAGCTTCAGGACGACCTCTTGGCGGCGATACGCCGCCAAGCTGCGCAGTTTCACGAAAACTACGGCATCACTGTAGAAATTGACTGCAAGACCGGTTTGAGCATCAGCGATCGACTTGCTGCCGAAGTTTTTCAGTTTATACATGAGGCTCTCAGTAATGTCAGAAGGCATACTAAGGCGACGGGCGTCAAAATTAGCTTGGATTCTCAGGATAGTAATTTTATCCTGCGGGCCGAAAATGATGACGCCCCTGGAGACGCGGCTGCTAAGCCCTTTATCCCGCGCTCGATCACTGAGCGCGCCGAAGCCCTTGGCGGCGAGGCGCATGTCGAGCCGCAGAAAAGAGGCCGCACCGTTGTAGAAGTAAGGATTCCACTCTAGGTGGAATGAACCCCCATTTTTCAAATGCCAACTACCCAGACAGACCCCATCCGCGTCCTCCTTATTGACGACCACAAGATTATTCGTGAGGGACTACGCGACTTGATTCAAAGCCGTCCTGACATGGCCGTCATCGGTGAGACGGGTAGTTGCGCCGACGCTCTCAAGGTAGCTTCTCGTGAGCAACCCGACATCATCATACTCGACCTTGATCTGGGCCATGAGAGTGGCCTCACTTTGCTCCCACAGCTTCTTGAAGTCGCTGCGGGAGCGGGGGTCATCATCCTCACGGGGGTGCTCGATGTGAAAAAACGTGACCGCGCCATGGAACTCGGCGCGAAAGGCATGGTGCTCAAAGAGCAAGGTGCGTCCGAGCTACTCAACGCCATCGAGAAAGTTCGCTATACTGGCGATTACTGGTTCGAGCCGGGAGCAGCGAATAGGTTGATGAGCAGGAAACGGGCGAACGCAGTCGAGGAAAATGATTCCGAAAAGATCAAGATCGCGAGCCTCACTCCGACGGAACGTGAGATCATCACTCATATAGGCGAAGGGCTAGATAATAAGCAGATCGCTGAAAGCATGAATATAGCCTTATCAACCGCCCGCAACAATCTCTCCAGAATCTACAATAAGCTGGAGATCAAAGGAGGCCGTCTGGAGCTGCTGGTTTATGCCTACCGCCATGGCCTCATCAAGTCGCCGGATTGAGCTGCCTTGCGCGCCAACTCCTGAAAAGCCACTCCACAATTCGTATTGCGCAGGAAGATCATAAAATCACCTGGTATCGGTACAAATGTACTACCGGCGAGGTATCATCGTCCCTAAAACTACTCTCAAAAGAGAGAATCATGTCCCTGTAAATAGGGACAAATGGTAGTTGCCCTTCTCTTATCAAGCCACGTATATTGACTGCCCTTAAGTATAGGTAACTTTATATCTTCCTATACTGGTTTGACAGGTAGCAGGGCTTGGTTAGCTGTCGTTGGTGAGATCAGCATCATCATTGTGATCCCCGCCGATATTCGATCCTGACTTCTTCAATATTTTTCTCCGGCAGGCGGTGTGCGTTGGCGCAATTCGCCCTTTAATTCGATGGTGTTGATCCACGTCTCTCACTGAAAGGTGAGTATACAGAATATCCCTAACAGGTAGTGGGATGCATATGTGCCGAGCATCCGAGAGTGATTAGCGAAGGGGAACCGGCGGTAGCCATCAAAGCGCACCCCGAAAAATCTCTATGGAAAACAGGACAGAGACAACGGAGGCGATGTCGCTTTTGGCTCTCAGCCACACGCCCATCGAGCATCGGCTCTACGAGGTGATGTTCGCTCAAACCGTCGCGGCTCAAACGCGCGTCGGCGCCTTTAACATTCGGCGGCTGATGGAACTCACGGGTCTCAACAGCTATAGCACGGTGCGGCGCGGACGGGCCGGTCTCCTGAGCAAGTTAAGCATTGATTGCCAGAAAGTGGTGGGCGCTGAAGATTCCCCGCACCTGGACACGGTCTATCTGATCTTCAGCCCGGAAGAGGTCTTCGCCCGGCGGCGCGCCGCTGGCCTGTTACCGTATCCGCAGGAGTTTCGCGGGTACGGAGAGCAGCGTGGCTTCATTGCTGCCATCGAACGTGTAGCCAATCACCATAATGTCAGCCGCCGCGAAGCCCAGGTCGCCCTTTGTTGCGCCGAAGGTCTGACCAACGCGGAGATCGGCGTGAAACTATCTATCACGGAACAGACAGTAAAATTCCACTTGCGTCATGTCTTCATCAAATTTGGAGTCAGGCGGCGCGCCGAACTTGTCTCGCGTCTCCTCTGTGGCGGCGAATCGTAGCGGCGAGAGGAGACTGTCAGGGAAGCATTGATCTGACGCCTCAGGTAATGCCCGGTCGCGAGACCGAACGTCAGAGTAATCAGACAATTTAATGCTGCCTCGCAAGAGAGGTTTCCCTACGGGGTCAGGCGTGATACCTCACGCGTTCGGGCGTGAGGCTAGAGCATGCAATCGCTGAAGTGTATCTCTCAAACCGGAAACAATGAAGGACGAAGCAGTGAGCCAGAACAAAGCGAAGAGAAAGAAGCGGAAAACGGCGCTCGTTGTGAGCCGAGACCGAGAGCGCTTCTGGACGACGCAGAAACAGTTCTGGCAATGGGTCAGAGAGGGCGTGGTGGTAAAGACACAAGATCGCCCGCTGACGGGCCTCTTCTGCCGCGAGCATGAGGAGTTAATGGTTATTTTTAGTAATACTGTGCTGAACCTCGCTCACCCCAATCATATGAGCGAAGCTCTGGCTTCACGCCACAGGGCACTAGCCGGTCGTGGTTAGACAACAATTGACAGGCAAAGGACATGAGAAAACGAACTATTGAGTTAATCCATCGCTGCCCACTTGGAGCTGTGAGCATCGCCAGGTTTTTCATTCTGGTCGTGCTCCTGGCGCAGGCCACTCATATTGCGCTCGCGCAGCAACCGATCTCGGGCGATTCGCCGCCTGCCTCCATCGCCCCCGTGCACACAACCGAGACCGGACTGCCAAAGGAAATTGAAGGGCAGTATCGCATCGGGCCTGGGGATGTTTTGGATATTCGCGTCTTTAATAAGCCTCAGCTCTCGAGAGACGGGGTGCGCGTTGATAGCTCCGGTATGATTCGCATGCCGATCATCGAAGGCAACATCCAAGCAGCATGCCGCACAGAGAGCGAGCTAGCGCAAGAGGTCACCAGACGTTACCTGGATTATGTAGTGCACCCACAGGTTGATGTGTTTATCAAGGAGTACCAGTCGCAGCAGGTCGCAGTGCTCGGCGCGGTGCATACACCCAGCCGCTTTCAGCTCCAGAGGCGTATCCGTTTACTAGACCTCTTGTCGCTTGTGGGCGGCACGAGCGAGAAGGCCGGACGCAGCATTCAGGTATTGCACGCATCCTCGGCCTCGATCTGTGAGGAGACCCTACAGAGCGCGCAGGGCGAAACGGTGATCAGCGATCTCGATTATTTCAAGCTGGAAGAGACATTGCGCGGGGATGATAAAGCGAACCCATTCGTGCGACCGGGCGATATCGTCAGTATTCCTGAAGCCGAACAGGTATTCGTCGTCGGCAATGTGCTCCGTCCGCTATCTATTTACCTGCGGGAGCCGGTCACCATCTCGCGCGCCATCGCCATGGCGGGCGGCACCATGCCTGACACCAAAAGCGACCGGGTGCGGATCATCCGGCAAGCAGCCGGTAGCACGGTTAAGACCGAGATTTTCGTCAATCTAAAGGCAATAGATAAGCACCAGTCCGAAGATATTGCGCTGCAAGCTAACGACATTGTCGATGTTCCGACCTCTGGCGGAAAGAGGTTCTTGAAATCACTCCTCGGCGGCATCGCGCCCTCAGTGTCACAGCTTCCGATTCGCATTATTCCCTGATTCGCTCTTGAACTGCACTCGACAAATCTACCTTGCCTGACCCCCGTCAACGGGGCATAAATCTTTTGCCACGACAGGTGATGCTATGAATGAAACTTTAGAGCCAACAAACAATGCGACAGACACGACTAGCCTGGCGCGGACAATGGAACCCGGCGCGGCCTTCAGCCCGAGTTATCACTATGATACGGATAGCGAGCGGGAAGACGGCGGAGGCTATTCGCGCCTGCATGAGTATTGGCAGTCATTGCGCAAACACCTGTGGCTGACCTTGGGTATCGTGGCTTTGCTAACCACTATGGCAGCCATCTACATGGCCCGCCAGCCCGATATTTTTGAGGCCCACGCGCGCGTCCAAGTGGATTTGGAAACGAGCAATCCGGCGCTTGGCGCACTCAAGAGCAATGCGCTCGTGCTTAATACGGGCATGCAAGACCCGACCTATTTCAACACGCAAATCCAGATCCTCTCCAGCGCCGGGTTGCTCAGGCGCGTCGTCAAGACTCTGGACTTAGAACACAATCAGGTATTTCTTCATCCCCAATCCGTGCAGCAGCATTCGACCTGGCAGAATCTTCAGCGAATGGTCGGTTTGGGCAAAGGGGTCAGGGAAGAGAAGCAAGTCCAGTCCACTGGCGTCGTGCAGCCCGCCGTCCAGGCAAAGCGCGAAGATGTGACAAATGCTGTCGGGGATAGTATGGCGGAAGTTAATCGGCTCGATCCCTACGTGGCGATGCTCCAGGCCGGATTAACCGTCAAGCAACTCAACGATACGCGTCTGATTGACATCCGCTTTCAGCATACAGACCCGGAGCTAAGCGCCAAGATCGTCAACGCGGTGGGCGAAATATTCTCGCTCTCAAATCTAGAGCAGAAGACTGAGACCAACAATACCACTGGTGACTTCCTGCAAAGGCGCATCGCCGAGTTGCAATCCAATATCCGTCAAGGCGAAGAGCAGTTAATTAATTACGCCAAGAATCATCAGATCTTATCGCTCGATGCGAGTCAGAACACGGTCGTAGACCGGCTGGCCGGATTGAATAAGCAGCTTATGGAAGCAGAGAATGATCGTAAGACTGCGGAGGCCGCGTATAGGACTGCGCTCGCGCCGGGGGCCGCCGAAGCTCTGGCTGCGGATATGAGCAAATCTCAATCGTCATCGGACGTCGAGGCGAAGCTTACGGATTTACGGCAGAAGCGCGCTCAGCTACTGGTCGAGTACACCGTGAAATACCCGGAGGTGAAGGAGATCGACCAGCAGATCGCAGTGCTGGAGAAACAGTCGAAGGAAGCGCGCAGCAGTGCCAAGGAAGTGATCGTCACCAACCTGGCGACGCGATACCAGCAGGCCCTGGCGCGCGAGCAGTCCTTACGCGCCGCCTTCGATCAGCAGCGCGGCGAGACGGTGACGCAGAACGAGGCCGCCGTGCAATACAGGATCATTCAGCAGGAGGTTGAAACCAATAAGAGCCTGTTGGACGGCCTGTTGCAGCGTTCCAAAGAGAACGACGTGATTATGGCCGGAACTCCGAACAATATTCATCTTCTGGATTACGCGCCACTGCCCAAAGGGCCGGTCGGACCACGTCGGATGCAGGGCGTCGGGATAGTCTTTCTCTTCTCCCTGATCTTTGGCGTTGCGCTGGCGCGCTATCTTGATTACCTCGACGACAGCGTCCGTTCAACTGAGGATGTGGAGCGGATGTTGCGCCTGCCCACGCTGGCCGTGATTCCGGCGCTGAGCAGCCTGACGCGACGCCGCTTCCTCCCCAATATCGCCGCCCTGCAAAAGCGCAACGGTAACGGCCATAACGCGGAACTGCTCCTCGAAAAAGATGCGCGCTCGCCGCTCGCCGAAGCCTATCGGCAGTTGCGAACCTCCGTGCTCTTGTCGTCGGCGGGCGGCGCGCCTCAAGTGCTGCTTGTGACTTCGAGCCAGCCCGGCGAAGGTAAAACCACGACCAGCATCAATATGGCGCAGATTCTGGTGCAGACCGAAGCCAAGGTGCTGGTTATCGACGCTGACCTACGCCGACCGCGACTGCACACTATATTTGAGAAGAAGAATCAACAGGGCTTGAGCACGATCCTGTCCAGCAAAATGAATGAAGATGAGATGCTCGCCCTCATCCAGCCACACGGTGAAGACGGCCTGCACATCCTGACCTCCGGGCCGATTCCACCTAACCCGGCGGAGCTGCTGGGGGCATCACAGATGAATCGCCTGCTCGCTACGCTCAAACCGCACTTCACCTACATCATCTTCGACTCGCCACCCATCGGCTCTTTTACCGACGGGGTCTTGTTGTCGTCCGTGGTCGATGGCGTCCTCTTGGTTGTGCACGGAGGGGAGGCCTCGCGGGCAATCGCGCGGCGTGCGCGCCAGATACTGCTCGAAGTCGGTGCCAAGATTTTCGGTGTCGTCCTGAACAACGTCAATTTGCAGCACCAGGACGACTATTACAAATACTATTACCGGAACTCTTATCACGATTACGAGGTGAGCGACGTATCTCCTGCTTAAATTGCGGTTGCCATTAAGAGGCGCGCTTTGTCATGAAGATCGTTTACCTTAGTCCATGCGGTCAATTAGGCGGTGCTGAGGTCTTTCTGCTCAACATGATGGCAAGCCTGAGAGCCGCCGAGCCGGAATGGAGGCTCTATCTGATCCTCTCTGAAAGCGGGCCGCTGGCGACGAGGGCTGCGGAACTTGGGGTGGACTCCACCGTGCTGGCTTTCCCGCCAGCATTGGCGCACCTGGGAGATGCCGGCGCAGGTCGGACAGCCGGTCATCAATTTGGTCGCTTTGCGCTCTTATGTAAACTGATCCTCGCTATCCCATCTGTGATCTTCTATGTTCATAGATTGCGGCGCATGGTTCGCAAGCTATCACCTGATGTGGTTCACGCCAACGGTTTCAAGATGCACGTGCTTGGGAGCTGGGCGACGCCCCGCCGGATTCCACTCCTTTGGCACATTCACGATTATGTGAGTGCACGTCCCGTCATGGCGCGCCTGTTGCGCCGCTGTGCCAGGCATTGTAGCGTGGCTATCGCCAACTCCAGGAGTGTGGCGGAGGACATGAAAGCGGTATGCGATGAAAATCTGAACGTACAGATCATCTACAATGCCGTTGATCTGGAACGTTTCATGCCTGCTGGCCCCGCGCTTGATCTGGACACTTTAGCAGGCTTGCCGCCGAGTTTGCCCGGAACTGTGCGGGTCGGCATGTTAGCCACGCTGGCGCGCTGGAAAGGGCACGAAACTTTCCTGCGCGCGATGGCTTTGGTTCCGGCGAGCTTACCCGTGCGCGGTTATCTGACGACGGGCGCTCTTTATCAAACGGACGGCAGCCAGTATTCTCTGGCCGAGATCAAACGCCTCATTGAAACTTTAGGGCTCTCGCACCGCATCGGCCTGACGGATTTCGTCAGCCAACCGGCGGCGGCCATGCGCGCTCTTGACGTTGTCGTTCACGCCAGCACGCAGCCGGAGCCGTTTGGTCTGGTAATTGCGGAAGGGATGGCCTGCGGCAGGGCCGTCATTGCGAGTAATACAGGGGGCGCGACCGAGTTGGTCGAGGCAGAGGTCAACGCTCTCACTCACGAACCTGGCGATAGTCAGGCGCTGGCCCACCGCATCGTGGAACTGGTCACGGACGCGCAGTTGCGCAGACGGCTTGGAGCCGCAGGCAGAATGACCGCCGAGCGGCGCTTTGACCGCGCCAGATTGGCGAAAGAGTTGATCCCACTGTATTGCCAGGTAACCTCACCATCAAACTGATGCGCGTTCTCTATCTACATGCTGGGAATTTGTATGGCGGCGTTGAATCAACGGCGGTCACAATAGCTCGTTATCGCCATCTATGCCCGGAGATGGAACCGCACTTCGCCGTCTGCTTTGAGGGGCGTTTGAGCAGGGAATTGGCGGCGACGGGGGTGTCCACAACAATTCTGGGAGATGTCAGGATCAGGCATCCGTGGACGGTAAGGCGCGTGCGGCGCGCTTTGAGAGAGCTATTGCGACGCGAGAGATTCGACGTGGTGATCACTCATTCAGCCTGGGGGCAAGCACTCTTCGGGCCTGTCGTAAAGGCCGCAGGGCTACTTCTGGCTTACTGGTTTCATGAGCCGATGCGCGGCAAGCACTGGCTGGAGCGTTGGGCAACCTTAACCAGACCGGATTTGGCATTATGCAATAGCAAGTTCACAGCAAGCTCTATTCACAATATGTATCCTGCTCTGGATACGGAGTGGTTATACAACCCTGTGCCTCCCATCAAACAACTCCTCTCTCTTTCTGAGCGTGTGGCAATACGCTCAGAGTTGAAAACCCCGGAGGCTGCGACCGTCATTTTACAGGCCAGCCGAATGGAGGAATGGAAAGGCCACCTGATACATTTAAAGGCACTCAGCCTACTGAGAGATATTCCTGATTGGGTGTGCTGGCAAGCGGGCGGAGCGCAACGGTCGCATGAGAGAAAATATTTAGAGAAATTGAAGGCGACAGCCTTAAGGCTTGGAATCGCGGAGCGAATATATTTTCTAGGTGAGAGGTCGGACATTCCCAAAATTATGGCTGCTGCCGACATTCATTGTCAGCCAAATTCGGGCCCCGAGCCGTTCGGCAACGTTTTTGTAGAAGCCCTCTTTTCACAACTTCCGGTTGTAACTACAGCCATGGGCGGGGCTAAAGAGATCGTTGATGATACCTGCGGCTTTCTTGTCCCGCCGGATAACGTTCAGGCTATCGCCACATCACTTGCGCAGCTCATACAGAAACCGGCGCTGCGCATAAGCAAAGGGGCAGCGGGCCCGGCCCGAGCCCGGAAACTTTGCGACCCGGAAACCCAACTTATAGACCTGAAAGAGAAATTATCTTCTCTTATCAAGAGAAAAATTGGATGAGCGTTGCTAGTTCCTTAGATCAATTCAGCTTACAAACGCGTGTCCGTCAGAGTCTCGGGGCAAGCAATATAGCCATCTACGAAATGGTTGCTCGAGCCTTAGCAAAGCGACAAGCCAGCGGCGACCTGATTGTTGATATAGGTTGCGGCGTGGGCAATCTTTTCCCTTTCGTGAGCCATATGTTCTCGCGCTACGTGGGCGTTGATGCTGTGCGCTACACAGAGCTGCCTGATGATGTTGAGTTTCACTCGGTCGATCTTGATACGGGGAAAGCGCCTCTACCGGAAAATATAGCCGATGCAGTTGTGGCAGTAGAAACAATCGAGCATTTAGAGAATCCGCGCGCTTTGATGCGCGAACTAGTCCGTCTGGCAAAGCCGAACGGCTGGGTCATCATCACCACGCCCAATCAATTAAGTCTTTTGAGTCTCTTAACGCTGCTCTTGAAGCATCGCTTCACGGCATTTCAGGAGGCGGATTATCCGGCGCACTTAACCGCCCTGTTAGAAATTGATCTACAACGGATTGCAACCGAATGCCGTCTTACTGAACTTAGTTTCGCATACAGCTTGAGAGGGCGTTTGATATTAACCCCCTACTACTATCCTCAATTTTTATCCAGACTCTTTCCGAGAGAGCTCTCCGACAATATTCTTCTCATGGGAAGAAAATTGAATGACTAGGGAAGAAGATGAAGCGGGCCAGTTGGCTTATTAGAGAACAGATAATGCGTTCAGTCACTAACAGCTACGAAAGGGCTTTAACTAGTCCTCTAATCGAACCGGGTAGATCAGCAGCAGGTCGATCTGGCCGAACGCAGTTCGAGTTTGAGAGTCTCGCTCAAAAGAAGGCCAGTGTTTGGATACGCTCGTTTGTGATCTTTCAATTTGCCTGCCAGATTGCGCTCCTCTTTGATTACTTCAATCCGTCACGCGTGTACGTGCGAGCAGCCTCTTTCGGAGCGAGTCTGCTCTTATTGGTTCTCATGCCGAGAGGACGTGGTCGGCTTCACCCGGCAGCCCATGTGGCCGGTTGGATTATGGTTATTCTCTTACTTTCTTTGCTTCATCCGACGACCAACAGCCTGCTGGCCGGGAGCGCACAGGTCATGCTGTATCTGGCGATTCTAGGCCCGCTCTTCTGGGTGTCGAACATGAGCCTCGGAATTGCCGAGTTACGCAAAGTTCTACTCATCATCTTCATCCTCAATGCGCTCAGCGCAGGCACGGGCGTCCTGCAAGCCTGCTTTCCCGGACGCTTCCAGCCGAGCCTGTCGTCGATGGTTGCCGATAAAGATAAGGGCTATGTGGAAGAGCTCAAGATTCAGTTGGCTAATGGTGAACGTATCTTTCGTCCGATGGGCTTGACTGACGTTCCGGGTGGAGCATCGGCGGCGGGATTCTACACGGTGCTGTTGGGGATGGGGTTCTATGTCACAAGCCGAAAAGTAGAGAGGCGCTTGATCTGCGCCGGCCTGATGATGCTTGGGATGGCCTGCCTTTATTTATCACAGGTGCGTTCGTTGTTGATCCTTAGCATCTTATGTGCGGTGGCCTTCTGTTCTTTGCTGGCCTGGCAAAGGCAGACGGCCAGATTAATGTCTCTGGGAAAATCGCTCCTGATCACAATCGCTATAAGTTTTACTTTCGCCGTCTCCATCGGCGGCGTAGGCGTGACGAAACGAATGGCGACACTTATTCAGGATCGCCCCGGTGCTATTTATTACAGCAATCGTGGAATCTTCTTAGAGAACACGATTAATGAGCTGCTCCCTCTTTACCCATTAGGAGCGGGTTTGGGTCGCTGGGGGATGATGAATACATACTTTGGCGATAACTCAGCCCCCGACCGCAGATCGATCTATGTTGAAATTCAATGGACGGGCTGGCTTTTGGATGGGGGATTACCCTTAATTCTGGCATACGCGATTGCCCTTTTGATAACGTGTAGCATCGCGTGGACGGTCTCTATCAATCGAAAGATCGGCGATCTCTCTATCTGGGCTGCTATTGTGCTGGCGTATAGCGTCGGGGCGATAGCCACGACTTTTGGCAGCGCCATGTTTGCCGGTCAGAACGGGATACAGTTCTGGCTGCTCAACGCGCTGCTTTTCGCTACTGCGCGGACGGTCCTCCCCAATCTTGGAGCTTTCAAGAGTTTCCACAAATGAGCCTCTACTTGCTAGTTAACGGAAACTTTGTGTCGGCCAATGGGATGGACATGCCGAATCTAGCTCTGGCTAGTTACCTGGCGAAGCGAGAGGAAGATGTACATCTGGTCGCCCATCGTGTCACAGCGAATTTAGCCGCTCGCCCAAACGTGACTGTTCATCGTGTGCCGAAGCCTGCCAACTCCTATCTTTTTGCCGCGCCCGTGTTGGACAAAATCGGTCGGCGCTGGGCACACGCTCTTTCAAAGCGCAAGGGATGTGTGCTCGTCAATGGCGGCAACTGTTGCTGGGGCGCTGTGAATTGGGTGCATTACGTTCACGCTGCCTATCACCCGCCTTTCGCTGGCCGTGCGCTTCGGGTTCTGAAGAATGAATGCGCGCATCGAACCTTTCTCGCTTACGAGCGCGCCGCGCTCGGACAGGCGCATCTGGTCATCGTCAATTCCGAGCGCACCCGGCAGGATGTCGTCGAGCATCTGGGCGTTGCAGCCGAACGTATACGCACAATCTACTATGGAATTGATGCCGAGCGGTTTCGTCCGCCGACCATAGAGGAACGCGCGCGGGCGAGAGCCGCGCTCGGGTGGCCTGATGATCGGCCCATCGTTGCTTTCATCGGAGCGCTTGGAGACCGGCGCAAGGGCCTGGATAAGCTCTTCCTTGCGTGGAAAGTGCTTTGTGCGGAACCATGTTGGGATGCCGATCTGATCATCGTTGGCGCGGGCGCGGAGCTAGGGGCCTGGAAAAAACTGGCTGCCAAAGCCGGGTTGCAAGCTCGTATACGTTTCATGGGATTCCGAGAAGATGTGCCGACTATTCTTGCAGCCTGCGATGCTCTGGTGGCACCGACGCGATATGAGGCCTATGGTCAGGGAGTCCACGAAGCGCTCTGCTGTGGATTGCCCGCGCTCGTCTCTCAAACAGCCGGAGTGGCCGAACGCTACACGCCGGATTTGCAAGACCTGCTCATTCCCGATCCTGAGAACGTCAAGGATTTAGTCGAGCGCCTGCGAGCATGGCGCAATCGCGCAGAGGAATATAGAGGCCGCATCGCGTCTTTATCTGAGCGACTGCGCGAGCACACCTGGGACAAGATGGCTGAACAGGTTGCCTCGCTTCTCAACTCTGCTGCCTGATCCGGGGCTTCGGCGCAAAATCTTATTGGCTGTGAGCAGCCTGTTACAAGATGTCATTACAATCTTCGAAAATTGGAGACACACTGTCGAGCATCGGCTTCACTCCGCTTGATAAGTGTTGGATTTGCAAGGACAGTCGTCTGACCAGAATTCACCAAGATAAGATTGCTTTATCGCAGTTCTCCGAAGAAGACCCTGAATTGAGTGCCTATACGGGCTCCAGGTTCTGGCTCGTGCGTTGTCTTGAATGCGATTTTATCCAACCGGAAGCAGTCCCGACACTCCCCAACTATTTTGATCGAATGTACGATCAGCAATGGTCTGAAGAGTGGATGGAACATGAATTCAACAGCAAGTATAAGGATTTCATCTTCGGAAGAGTTCTTGATGAATTGTCACGGCGGGTAGGAGCGCGCGAGCGCAACTTACTGGACATAGGCGCGCACGTCGGGCGGTTGATATATCTGGCCCGAGAAGCAGGATGGCAGGCCGAAGGTGTTGAATTGAATTCGCGCACTTCGAGCTACGCTGCGCGGAAGACCAAACTGCCCGTACATCGCGCCAACGCTCAAAGTCTCATCGCGGAAGGAAGAAGATACGACGCCATCACGATGATAGATGTCCTTGAGCACATCCCGGACCCGGTGGAAATGCTGGCCCAGGTGCATGGCCTGCTCGATGCCCAGGGCTGGATCGCCGTGAAGGTTCCATGCGGGCGCAACCAGTTGGTTAAAGAACAGATTCGCTCGCGTTTAAGGGGTGATGGAGATGTTTCGATTGCCGCAAATCTGGTTCACATCAACCACTTTTCCCCCACCTCTCTGAGGCTGGCGCTTGAAAGAGCGGGGTTCGCAAGCATCAAGCTTTCCATCGGCGCGCCGGAGTTGCCTGAGGTGGCTGCCTCCGCACGCGCGGTTGGCTCAAATGCTTTTCGCCTGAGCGTTTACTACCTGGGACAAATGATCCCCGGCGGAATTCATACGCCTTTGGCTCTGAATCTACAGGCTTATGCTCAAAAAGGGGCGTCCAAGTCTGTCACCATACCTCAATGAACACCATCGAGAGCGTTGATCTCTCCGTCATCCTCGTGAACTGGAACTCGCTAGAACTGACCAGCCAGGCGCTCTCTTCACTTGAAGAGAAGACGCGGGGGATCAACTACGAGGTCATTGTCATCGACAATGGCACAACTAAAGATGCCAGTCCCGCAGAGCTGCCGAAGCGCTTTCCCTGGATCACGTTCATCGCCAATCCAGACAATCGCGGCTTTAGTAAAGCTTGTAATCAAGGCATCGGGCGGGCACGCGGGCGCTATCTGTTACTGCTCAATTGCGACACCATACAGATTGAGAATGCTCTTGGCGAGGCTGTCAAATATATGGACGAGCACGAGGAGGTCGGCGCGCTTGGCATTCAACATCTGAACGACGATGCAACGAGAAGCGTGCAGGCTTCGTTCTTCAAGTTTCCGCAGCCACGCACGGAAATACTCAGCTTGCTCGGATTATCTGTTCGACGACGAGCACCGCAGTGGACGATTGCGCCGCCGGAGCAGGATGTGGATTGGGCCTGCGGAAGTTTTTTGCTCATGCGCCGTGACTGTCTCGAACGGGTTGGCGGTTTGGACGAGCGATTCTTTATCTATGACGAAGATATTGATTGGTGTCTTCGCGCCAATCAAACCGGTTGGAAAGTGCGATTCTGGCCGGGCGCTTCGATGATTCACGTCGGCTCGGCAACCCACCCTTTTATGAAAGATAAGACCTTCGCCCATTTTCGCAGCCATCTTTCGTACATCCGTAAAAACCACTCGACGGTATCCGGGAGCCTTTACTATGCGGCGATGGGTGTCAGGTTGACGGGCGCGACAATTCTTCAGGCATTGAGTTGTCTGGCAGGTCGGGCCACCCTCATTGATCTGCGCCAGCGTTACGAGCGCCAGAAACAATTTCTTCTCTTGCGTTCGAGTCGGACGGGATGTTGATGTATGGATACGCGCACCAATCAAGGTCTCGCTGAAGTTGAGCGCCAAGTAGCTTGGCCGGAGCATGCCATCTTAAATTTAGGCTGTGGCCGTAAGCACATGCCGCAAGCCGTCAACCTCGACATCACAAGCGAAACGAACCCGGACATCGTTCACGATCTTAATCAACGACCGTGGCCTTTCGATGACAATCAGTTTCAAGCAATCTACGCGCGCGACGTGATTGAGCATCTGGGAGACACGGTCGCCGCGATGGAAGAGATACATCGAATCTGCGCACCGGGTGCGATGGTCTATCTCAATGTGCCGCATTTCTCTTCCGCCGGAGCCTTTACAGACCCGACTCACCGGCGCTATTTCAGCGCCTTCACCTTCGACTACTTCGCGGAAGATCATGAGCTAAATTTTTACAGCCGGTGTCGCTTTCGGCCTCGCCTTGTGCAGATCATCTTTCACCCGACCATACTGAACAAAATCGTCTGGCGTTTAGCCAACAAGTATCCTGAAGCATATGAGAGACGCTGGGCCTGGATTTTCCCCGCGTACCTCATCTATGCCGAGTTAGAAGTCGTTAAGCAATCGTCGCAGCCTGTGCGAGCGCCGCGACCACCGATAAGAGAATACGAATGAGCCGCAAACGCAAAGCTCTCATCACTGCGGGCTTCAGCTACACGCAATTTGCGTTAGCGATGGCTTCAGGCATTCTCCTTATCCCGCTGATTCTCAGCCATTTGGGAGCCAAGACGTATGGCCTTTGGCTGGCTAGCGGCGAGTTGCTGGCCTATACGTCTGTCCTGGACCTGGGCGTTTTCGCGGTGCTGCCTTGGATGATTGCCGAAGCTGATGGCCGGGGTGATCGTTCTGCGATGCGCAGTCTAATAACGCGCGGCCTCTTTGTCGGCCTCATCGTCGGGGTCGCGCTGGGCGGAATTTGCCTGCTCTCCTGGATTTTCCTTCCGTCTTTACTGAAACTCACCACAGCGGAT
Organism: Pyrinomonadaceae bacterium; assembly: GCA_036386415.1. Classification (GTDB taxonomy): domain Bacteria; phylum Acidobacteriota; class Blastocatellia; order Pyrinomonadales; family Pyrinomonadaceae; genus DASVVT01. The sequence goes on along the minus strand of DASVVT010000035.1, from coordinate 85,033 downwards.
TCCGCGGCGTTGAAAGGGCCGCTCGCACTGTTAATCACGACGACCGCCCTCGTTTACCCGCTACGAGTCTTCAATGCAGTCCTTGCCGGTTTGCAAGATGCCGCCTTCAACGGCATGTTGGCCGTCTCGCAGTTGGTTTTAAGCATCGCCCTCACCCTATCGCTCCTATTAACCGGCTATGGACTGTTCTCTCTGGCAGTGGCCGCAGCTTTCCCCAGCCTGTTCGCAGGAATAGCGGGCTTATGGCGGATCAAGACAATTGCACCGGACTTGCTCAGAGGTTGGTCGTGGCCGCGCCTGACCAGTATCGCTTCTTTATTCGGCGGCGGCGTTGGAACTTGGTTTGGCGGATTTGGATGGCAACTGGTGGCGGCAAGTAGCAGTTTGGTAATCGCATACTTGGGCCATCCAGAGTGGGTGCCGATTTATGCTTGTACCATGAAGTTCAGCCAATTGCTGATGCAGGTGAGTTGGTTGTTGCCAGACAGCGGGTTGGTCGGATTAGCTCAACTTCATGGAGAAGGTTCACGTGAGCGCGTGCGCCAGGTGGTCGGCACGATGTTACAACTTTACCTTGTTCTGTCCGGTGCGGCGGCGTGCGCGATACTGGCCTTGAATCCGGGGTTTGTGCGCCTGTGGGTTGGACCGAACCTCTTTGGCGGATTGACGCTCAACGCGCTCTTCGCCATCGGGTTAATCTGGCTCTCGCTCATTCACGGTTTGATCTGCTCGTCCGCCGTTCTGGGAAACAGACTCCGGGTCGGCATGGCTCAACTGGTGAACGGCATCTTGTATCTGATTCTGGCAGTCTGGCTGGGCAGGCGTTGGGGATTAGGCGGCATCGCCCTCGCCACTCTACTAAGCAGCGGACTGACGACTCTGCCCTTCGGCGCGTGGTTGTTAAAGTCTGTCATTGGCTTGGAGTTACGCTGGCTGGTGCTGGAACTCTTCGGAAGATGGTTTCTGCGCATCGTTCCGCTTCTGGCTGTGGCTTATGTTCTCGGCGCATTCGGCCCGCTTAAGAATTTCCTGTGGTTAGGATTTGTCGGTCTGATGTTGGGACTAGGTTATCTCTGGTGGATGAAGCCGCATTATCAATCGCTGCTCCTCGATCAACGTCTGACACGTCTTCTCTCTGCACTGCGTTTGCCCACCGGCCTCTATATGAGCAAAGTAGTTCCGGCGGATAAGAATTAGCGAGATTGTCGGGGCGCAGCTTGTCCCTACCGAATAGCCATGAATCTTATTTCCTGTCCGCTCTGTCAATCGGAGACCTCATGCTTTGAGCTACAGCGTACAGAGCCTTTGTCCTCGGACGAGTGGGTGGTCAATCTCACGCTCGCTGAGGCCGGGCAGTCAATCAGCTTTGATGGATGCTACCGCTGTGGTCTGATCTTTCGTAGTCCGCGTCCCACAGTCGAGCAGCTTGAGCAGCATTACGGTGAGGCTTTGCCGCCGATGGAAAACGAGATTATGGGTCAGATGGGTGTGACGAGAGAGCAGGCTGCGCAGCGTGAGTCCCATAGGTTCGCTGAAGTTTTCCGTGAGGTGCGACAACTTTGCCAATCTCAGAAAGGGCATGTGGTTGATATTGGCGGGTCTAGTGGGCGCTCTCTCGTTCCCTGGGTCGCAGCCGGATGGCAGACAACCTTGATTGATCCAGGCGTTGGCTCAAGGCCCGCAGCTCATACTGGTATCAATGAAGTGGCGACTGTGAAAGACGTGGCGGCTTCGTCTGATTTCAAGGCCGATATTCTAACCAGTTATCATTGTGTCGAACACTTCTTGAACGTCAAACGTTCCCTCTCTGAGATGCATAGTCTTTCACGCCCCGGCACTCTGTGGGTCGTGGAAGTCCCATTCGATGTGCTTTACATCCGTGGGTTGTTGGGCGCGACACGGCTTGCGCGACCGCAAATTCATCCACAACACTTAAACTTCTTCACGCCGCAGTCATTAGGTTTCGTCGCTCAGGTATTAGGTTTGCGCGTGCTTCATATTAAGAGTACGGTCGTGCTTTATTGGTTCGGGCCAACCGTCTCGTTACGGCTCTACGCGCGCCACGAAGCGGAGCCTCAACCCGCTGCGCAATTGCCCTACAACTTTAAAAACGCGGCGGAGTTTCGCAGCTTCCTCAAGTGGAGATTACCCCTCTGGCGGCGTTGGGCCGGGTTAATGTTTCGCTACTATCGCTTTCGCACGCGATCTGTTTAAGTTGCATGTTTGACTGGCACATATTGACGGGCGAATATCCGCCGCAGTCCGGCGGCGTCGGCGATTACACGCGTCTGTTGGCGCGGGAACTCGCGCAGGCCGGTGACAGTGTGTACATTTGGGCTCCGGCCTCTCTGGAGCCGACGCCTGCCGATACAAGGGTGGAGGTGCGCAGGTTGCCGGGACGTTTCGGGTTGCGCGCGCTGATGGCTTTGCACAAGGGCCTGAAACGCTCTGCCCATCCCCGGCGCATTCTCGTGCAATATGTGCCACAGGCTTTTGGCTGGCCGGTGCTCAATATTCCATTCTGCCTGTGGCTCTTGTCGCGTCGGCGTGAGACTGTTTGGGTGATGTTTCATGAAGTCTATTTTCCGATGGGGCGAAAACAATCTCTGGCGCTTAATGCTGTGGGTGCTATCACGCGGTTCATGGCCGTGCTGGTGGCTCGCGCCGCCGCGCGGATGTTCGTTTCGATCCCGGCATGGGCGCAACTGTTGAAGCCGCTGGTCGCCAAAGATGCGGAGATTGTCTGGCTGCCGATTCCGAGCAACATCAATGTGCATGAAGACTCTGCGGGCGTCGAAGAGATACGCGCACGCTACGCGCCCGGTGAAAATGGCTACGTCATCGGCCACTTCGGGACTTACGGAAAACGGATCGTGGAACAATTGAAGACTGCGCTCCCCGCCCTTTTGCTTGAACATCCAGAACGCGTGGCCCTGCTCCTGGGTCGTGGCGGGGAAGCGTTGCGCGACGAGTTGGTCTGCGCATACCCGGAGCTGGGCGGAAGGCTTCACGCGACGGGCGCGCTTTCAGCCGACGACGTTTCGCGCCATCTCAAAGCTTGTGATCTGCTCATTCAACCTTTCATTGACGGCGTCAGCAGCCGTCGCACAAGCTTGATGGCCGGGCTGGCGCACGGCTTGCCGATTGTGACCACGACCGGAAGCTTGACGGAATCGCTGTGGTCTGAAAGTCGGGCAGTCATTCTCGCTGAAGCAGGCGATACCGATGGCATGGTGTCGGCGGCAGAGAGAATACTGTCGGACGCCGCCGAGCGCGAACGCCTTGCCGCTGCCGCACGCAGGCTTTATCAGGAACGCTTTGATGTAAGTCATACGATCTCCGCCTTACGTGAAGACGTGAGGCAGCATGAGTATTCTCCGGTCGTCGTCTGCAAGACGGCGTGAAGATACGTTGTGAGCACCGGACGGGTCTCTCCACTCTACTGAACGATGAGGATCGCGATATTAACCCGCAACCGAAGCCAGGCCGGAGGCGTCGAGATTTATCTCAACGACCTGATCCCGGAATTGCTGCGCCGCAACCATTCAATCGCCTTCATTCATGAAGAGGACATGCAGATTGACCGGGAGCCGATTGCGCTTCCCCGTGAAGTGCCCGTCTGGTCTGTTAAAGAGATGGGAAGCGAACGCTCTCTCTCGGCGCTACGCGAGTGGCAGCCGGATTTGATCTACTCGCATAGCTTTCACGATCCTAATTTGGAGGCGGAGGCGCTCGAAATCGCGCCTGCCGTATTCTTCGCGCATGTCTATCACGGCACGTGCGTCAGCGGCACTAAGACTTGCAAGAGTGGACAGGCCACGCCCTGCCGCCGACGCTTCGGCTGGCAATGTCTTTTGCACTATTACCCGCAGCATTGCGGCGGTTGGAATCCGCTCACGATGCTGCGCCAGTATGATCTTCAATCTCATCGCTTGTCGTTGCTTCGTTCCTACAGAGCGATTATGACCAGCTCTGATTACATGCGGGAGGAATATCTCAGGCACGGCTTTTCTCCTGAACGCATTTTCAAAGCCCCGCTATTTGCGCATCAAACGGAGACCGAGACGAGTCAACCGGAGGTACTTGATTTAGAGCAGCCTGCGGTTTCCGGTAACGGCAACAAGCAGGGGCAAACGATGTCGCCGCGCCGACTATTGTTTCTAGGTCGCATGGAGCGTTTGAAGGGTGGGACTCTTTTATTGGAAGCCCTGCGACAGGTCAGTGAAACTTTAGAACGCCCGCTGCGCCTGACTCTCGCTGGCGAAGGCTCCGACCGCGAAAGCTGGGAGCGCGAAGCAGCGCGTGTGCAAGCTGCGAACCGTGATATACAAATCAATTTTTTGAATTGGGTTGATCGCGCTCGACACGGAAAACTGTTCGCCGAAACCGATCTGTTAATTGTGCCGAGCATTTGGCCGGAGCCGTTTGGGATGGTTGGGCCGGAAGCAGGACTTCGCGGCGTACCAGCAGCAGCTTTTGCCGTCGGCGGAATTCCCGATTGGTTGACAGATGGAGTCAACGGACATCTAGCGCCGGGCGATCCTCCAACTTCTGCCGGGTTAGCCCACGCGATTATCAAATGCCTCGATGATCCGTCTCACTATGATTCTCTACGTCACGGGGCTTTTGAGATGGCGCAGAGATTCAGTTTAAAGAACCATCTGGCAGTGCTCTTGAAGGTTTTTGAAGAAGTAGCACATCACGAAGCGGGGGCGGTGACAAGTCCTGGCCCTCATTGGCAAAGCCGTTCATAGACACACGAATAGTTTAGGTTTCGATGGACGGCGAATTATTTGAGAGCATTCGCGTGATGTGCAGAGAACTGATCCCTATCCTATAGGTTTCTCGAAAACAGTGATTTACGAAGCTATTAACGTACCGGTCTTGTCGCGTGTTCCGCAGACGACAAAACGCCTGCTCGATTTGGGCTGCGGCTCGGGAGCGTTGGGCCGGCGAATCAAGGAGCAGATAGGTTGTGAAGTAATTGGCGTAACGAATTCCGAGCCCGAAGCTTCGCTCGCGACTGAGCATCTTGATCGTGTATTGGTGCGCGACCTTAACGGTTTTGATCCACGCGAGGCAGGCGAATTTGATTGTGTGATCGGAAGCCACGTGCTTGAGCATCTGTCTCATCCTGAACAACTGCTTAAACTGCTCCAAAAGAGTTTGACCAGTGAGGGACGACTCATCATCGCGTTGCCGAATGTTCTCTATTGGCAGCAGCGTTTGGAGTTTCTTCGCGGGAGATTTAAGTATACCGATGGTGGACTGATGGATCGCACGCACTACCGTTTCTTCGACTGGTTAACGGCGCAGGCTCTGCTGGTTGATAACGGTTACCAGGTCGAAGAGGCCCAAGCCTGCGGAGCTTTCCCGCTCTCAAGGTATTTGTCCCGGTGGGGTCGCGGCCTCGATAGCGTTGCCCTCAAGACTTGTCCCGGACTCTTCGGGCATCAATTCATTTTTGTTTGCCATGTCGCCAACCACTAAGATTTCAGTTCGTTGCATGAAAGCTTTTTCGGCTCATCCATTAGTCAGCATCGCCATTCCGACCTACAGCCGTCTGCGGTACTTAAAAGAGGCTGTCGCGTCGGCGCTGGCGCAAGACTATCCCAACATCGAGATCATCATCGGCGACGATGGACGAACGGACGCCATACATGAATGGAGCGAGGCGCTTGCGCGGCGCGAGCCAAAAGTGCGTTACCAGCGCAACGAGCATAATTTGGGTCTGGCAGGGAACTGGAATGCGCTGGCAGATGCTGCGCGCGGCGAATTCATGGTGATGATCGGCGATGATGATCGGCTCTTGCCCGAATTCGTGAGCACCTTGCTCGCGATGATGCCCTTCGATGCGCAAGTAGGTTTCTCGAATCATTATCTTATCGACGGTCAGGGAGAGCGTTTAGAAGCGGAAGGTCAGCAGCTCACGCGGCAGTATCATCGTCATCTCCTCAACGCAGGAGAGGTTGCGAGCGTAGAGGCTTGTGTGTGGCGCAACTCTATTCCGATGTCGGCAGCGCTGGTGCGAACCGACGCGATTAAGCGCCTGCGCTTCAAAGAGGATTTGAACACTCCCGAAATCGAACTGTTCGCCAGGTTAGCCCAAGCCGGCGGGCGTCTCTTTTTCACGCCGCAATATCTGTCAGAGTACCGCGTGCATCCTCAATCGGCCACCGCCTCCGGCTTGTGGGGCGAAAGGTTGGTCAAGTATTTGCAGCCGATTCAGGTGAGTCCTGATGTCGAGCCGCTTAAACGAAAGTTTATGTCGTCTCTACTGGTGAGCGCCGTTGATGATTGCCTGCGACGGCGAGCGCGTGACATGGCGTTACAGTATTTCGCTGATGCGTACTATCCGCGACCGGGCTGGCGAAATGTAAAGAGCCTCTCGCAGTGGCTCTGCCTCGGCTTGCCAGCCTTCATTGGCCTTCCGCTTTATCAACATTTACACCGCATCAAATCCGCCATGCGATCTCTCGGCAGCATGGGTGTTAAGGTGAAAAAGCGTCTGGGGCCGAAAGTTATGCGAAGCGCAGACCTCAAAGCTCAATTGCAATAAGCATGATGATTATAGCTTTCATCGTCAATGGGAGTTTCGAGAGCGCGATGGGCCATCGAGCGAGGGCATTGGCGGCTTGTCTGCAAACGCGCTATGACATCCGCATCTCGTATCGCGAGGGCAATAAGATCACGGCGCTGGTCAGGTTTTTGAGCGACCTGTTGAGGGTCAGACCGGCGGTCAGCTATGTCTTTGATATGTCATATTCGGGAGTCTTGGGAGCGTGGCTGTATAAGTTATTGTCTCGCAATCGCCTGGTGATTGACACGGGCGATGCCATTTATGAGCTGGCTCGCTCCACTGGAAGCCGCGGCTCGCTAGGACTATGGCTCACCCGCTGGTTTGAGAAATTTTCGCTTCGGGTGGCGGATGGCCTGGTGGTCCGGGGGAGCTTCCATCAGATGCTACTTGCTGAGAGCGGTTTTCGGGCTGAAGTCATTCAAGATGGCGTTAATACGCAGCAGTTCACGCCGTTAGAGACAAATGGTTTGAGAAAAGAGTATGGACTCGACGGTATGCTGACGGTCGGGCTGGTGGGGTCATCCGTGTGGAGCGAGAGATTGCAGATGTGTTATGGGTGGGAGCTGGTCGAACTGCTCCGCCTCTTAAAGGACGCGCCCGTCAAAGGAATCATGATCGGAGGCGGCTCAGGCATCTCGCATCTCAAAGCGCGCTGCAAAGCGTATGGAATTGAAGACAAGATACTTTTTGCGGGCTACGTGCCGTTTGAGGAACTACCAAAACATCTTGGTCTGATGGACATCTGCCTTTCAACGCAGACCAACGATGTAGCCGGACAGGTCAGGACGACTGGCAAACTGCCGCTCTATCTGGCTTGTGGTCGCTACATTCTGGCAAGCCGCGTGGGCGAAGCAGCATTGGTTCTGGATGAAGAGATGTTGGTGGATTACGATGGCGTCAAAGATGATCTCTACCCGCAAAAGCTTGCTGCGAGGGTTACATCTCTGCTTCAGCACCGGGAAAAAGTAGAACGCTCCCGGCGCAACATAGCCGTCGCTCGACAATCCTTTGATTACGAGATACTGGCAGATCGTTTGGCGCAGGTAATTGAAGGGCAGATCAAGAAATAACGGGCAGCATGGATAACAATAAAGAGCGCCACCGCTCAACCTCGCAGCGAATCGAGCAAGCCATCACGGCGATGCTCGAAGAATATAGTGATAACGACTGGATGCTTAACGATCACTGGCCGATCATTGAGCCGCATGTGCGCTTGATGGTCGCTGATGTGATGAATCGCTTTCCACCTGCTTCGCACGCACGCTTGCTCGACGTTGGTTGCTTTAACGGTTACCTGAGTCTCTTATTCAAACAACTCGGCTACGACGTGGTCGGAACTGATGCCTGCGAGCTGGAAGATCGGCAAGCTGTTTTCGCAAAGGCCGGAATCGAGTTCATGTATGCGAATCTGAATGAGCTAGAGCCATTCGCGCAGCCAACGATTAAACCCTTCGACATCATCATCATCGCGCAGGTGATTGAGCATATCTTGAATCACCCTCTCGGCTTGCTGCGCAGTTTGATGCAGATCATGCGTCCCGGCGGGATCATGATTTTGACGACTCCGAATCCGGTTACGGTCATGGGCGCGCTTCGCGTCTTGACCGGACGCTCTTCGCTCTGGGGCACGAATGACTTCATCCTTGAGCCGAAAATCAACGCCGGGCGAATCATTACGAAAGCTGACATTCATTACCGTGAATATACGGATGCGGAACTCAGGTACATGATTAATGGCGCGGGTCTGCAAGTTGAGCATCATCGCTATCTAAGTTTAGGCGAGAGCAAAACGCAGCCGCCACTCAAAAAATTTATCAAGAAAAATCCTTTGACTCAAAAGCTAATGACAAAGCGATTGTTCGGGTCTAATCACTACGTGCTGGCGCGTAAGCCGGAGCTGAAAAGCCCGCCTGTGATCTTGAGTTAAATGAGCGGCGCAACCACGCAATTCTGCGAAGACAGTCGAAAGGCCGGACGGCCATCAAGCGCGTTCAAACTGCCTCGCGTGGCTGTTATTTGCGATCTTCTCGAAGAACGTTGGCCGAGCATGGACTTGGTTGCTGAGATGCTTGACGAACACCTGCGGCGAGACCATGCCGGTTCGTTCGTCACCGCGCGCGTCCGTCCGCCGATGCAACATCGCTTTACGCGGCTGCCGTCAGCATCCCGGCGTCTCTTCAACGCCGACCGTCTCGTCAATCGCTTCTGGGACTACCGAAGATATTTACAGAAAATCAAGATTAACTTCGACTTGTTTCACCTCATCGATCATAGTTACGCGCAGCTCGTACACCAACTCCCGTCTGAGCGCACCATAGTTACGTGCCATGACCTAGACACATTTCGATGTCTGATTGATCCGGCAAGTGCTCATAGGTCTAAGCCGTACAAGGTGATGACCAAATACATCCTGGACGGCTTGCGCCGGGCAGCGCGCGTGACCTGCGATAGCGCGACGACGCGCGACGAACTGCTTGCTTACGGGCTTCTGCCGCCTGAGCGCCTAATTGTTGTCCATAACGGAGTCTCGCAGGATTTTTCTCCGAATCCCTCTCCTGAAGCAGATTTGATAGCCAGACGTTTGATCGGAGCGGTTCCCGAAGAGACGATTGTGCTCCTGCACGTCGGCAGCACGATTCAGCGTAAGCGAATAGACATCCTGCTGCGAGTTTTCGCCACGTTGCGCAAAGAGTTTCCTCAAGCGATCCTGGTTCGCGTCGGAGGAGCGTTAACCGGGGCACAACGAAGATTGGCGAGCCAACTTGAACTTGACGCTTCCATCATCGAGCTGCCTTTCATGGAGAAGGCTGTACTGGCCGCCGTCTACCGGCAAGCCGCTCTGGTTTTGCAGCCTTCCGAAGGTGAAGGATTCGGCTTGCCGATGGTCGAGGCGATGGCATGTGGCACGGTTGTAGTTGCAAGCGATTTGCCTGTGCTGCGTGAAGTCGGCGGCGATGCAGCCACGTATTGTCCGGTCGCTGATATACCAACATGGAGCGACTCTATCGCGACACTCCTCTGTGAAAGAAGGGAGCAGCCGCAACGATGGTCTCTCTATCGAGAGGCTGGCATCGCACAGGCTGCAAAATTTAGCTGGTCGGAGTACGCGAACAAGATGGTCGCGCTGTACCGTGAGTTGCTGTGAGCAGTTTTACCTTCACTGACCGTCGTCAGAGGTTGGAAGAAAATCATTCCGCCATGGCCGAGAAAAGATTACGAGTGCTTCATGTCGGCAAGTTTTATCCGCCACATCCGGGCGGCATGGAAACGCACCTTCAAGCCCTCTGTGGAGAGCTGAAGCAATCAGTTGAGGTTGAGGTCATCGTATCCAGCGACGGGCGCAGAACGTCTGAAGAACTGGTTGACGGGATCAAGGTGACACGGCTGGGGACGATGTGCAGTGTTGCTGCCGCGCCCATCTCCCCATCCATGGTGCGCCGGATTCGCCAGACCCGAGCCGATATTGTCCATCTACACCTTCCAAATCCGACGGCGATTCTCGCATATCTGGCGAGTGGGCATCCTGGCCGCCTGGTCATCACTTATCACAGCGACATCGTTCGCCAGAAGCTCTTGAGTCGCTTCTTCTGGCCCGTTCTGCGCCATGCTCTAAACCGAGCAGAGGCCATCATCGCGTCCAGCCCAAACTACATTGAGAGTTCGACTGTGCTGACTGAGTACCGGCAACGCTGCCGTGTGATCCCCTTCGGTATCCCCCTCAAGCAGTTCGATCAGCCCGACGCCGGCGAGATCAGAAGGATCCGCGAACGCTATGGCCGACGGGTAATCCTTGGTGTCGGAAGGCTCGTTTATTACAAGGGCTTCGAGTACCTAATACGCGCGATGGGTGGCGTGGACGGGCACTTAATGATCGTTGGTGACGGCCCTTTACGATCCCATCTTGAAGGGGTGGCGAGGGAGAGCGGCGTCGAGGATCGTGTGACAATTTTATCCAGCGTGAAGGACGTGAGTCCCTATTACCACGCAGCAGATGTTTTCGCGCTCTCTTCTGTCGCCCGCAGTGAAGCCTTTGGCATCGTGCAACTGGAAGCGATGGCATGCGGCAAGCCGGTCATCAATACCGACCTGGATTCCGGCGTGCCTTTCGTTTCGCCGCATGGCGTCACAGGACTGACTGTGCCGCCAGCCAATCCTGAGCGCCTGTCCGAGGCGATCAACACTCTGCTCGATGATCCGATCCATCGAGTCGAGTTGGGAAAAGCTGGTCAGCGGCGCGTAGAGCAGGAGTTCTCTTTAGCCTTGATGGCTGAGCGCACCCTGCAACTGTATCAAGAGGTGATGGGGCTAGGCTGACCGAGTCCGCCAGACGTTTTCAGAACAAGCGGACAGGGCACGAGAAAGAGAGCTTGAATTAGAGCTGCCGCCGGAAGGAAATCGCACACGCTGTAACTGCACAAGTCATTATCAACACTGGTACAAATGTACTGCCGACGCGGTATCAACGTCCTTCAAAGCGCGACCAAAAAAAGAGAAATTTATCCCTGTAAATAGGGACAAACGGCAGATGTGCCCCTGCTGCGCCCGGTGTATCCTGTCACACTGCCGTCTCAAGCAAGCGTAGTAGATGTGCTTGCTTCTCTGAAATAAGAACATTTCTGGTAGCCGTCTAGACAGCTTTCTGCTCAAGGAATAGATCGCCGCCCATTGATCTATCGCATAGTGTCCTGGATTGTTAAGGAAGACGTGATTATTAGCCAGCCTGAGTAGGGCAGGTGATCTTCAAACCGACGAAGCCTAACATGCCAAGAGTCTTACATAGAGATACCCAATCGACGCGCAATGGAAATTATGTTTGCCGCCAGGTCGAAGACCTGCTCTCAGCTTACAGCACGTTTGAGCAGCACAAAAGCCGACTCATTCAAGGCCCCTTCCCCGCTTTGGTCAGAGGTTTGGATGTAACTGGGCAGAAGTTCGAGACCGAGACTATCCTTGAGCATCTCAGCCACAGCGTCTTCTATCTGCGACTGTCCAAGGCGGTTGAAGCTGACTCAAGGCTCTTTGTCATAACCCGCGTCGCCAGAGCCAAAATTGCTTTGCTCTGTGTTGTTCGAGTTATAGAACCACCGGCAGAGGGCTACTACGGCCTGATTGCGGATATAAAACACTGTCGCTTTCTCCCATTTACTGAGAGCCCGGAACGCGACTCAGTAGTTCAAACCCAACCCCAGACCGATCCCCGTTTAGAGAATCCCAAGGTGAGGGATTGATTAGACTGGGACAGAGATCGAAAGGAATGTTTCGCCCCATGAGTAACCCCATTCGCACTACTTCCACGTATTGTCGGATCATTGCCCGGAAGATACTCTTAACAGGCACGCGTAACCGTCTGGTTACGCTTTTTGTTTTAGCCGCACTTGTAGGAGCCCTTGCATTTTCAACGACGAGTTCCGCTAAACGCCTGGTGAGTAAGATCGCTCCGAGCTTGAGCGGGCAAAGTGGTTCTTCAACTGCGAACGGGGACGCTACATCCAGCACGAATTCGAGTAGCCTATCTCAAGGTAATCTAAATACGGGTCTGGAGACGCAGACACAAAATGGCAATGGTCGGGCGAAGGTTAGCCTCAAACCCAAAGAAGTACGGCTCGTCAGGGCTCACCCGTTCGACGGCGACCTTCGTGATCTCCCATATACTAAACCTGTTGAGAAGGATCGTCCCGAGCGCGAACCGCCGGAGATCATCCCGATCCCCTATCCTACAGGAGCCGGCAAGCAATCTTCCGCGCCAACCGGAGCCAGCGCGTCGGTCGCCGAACGCTCCGCGCCCGCGCCCGCACCGCTCACGACCTTTGAAGGTCTCGATAACGTTAACTGGGGCGCAGGCCACCCGCCGGACACTAATGGCGATGTCGGACCCAACCACTATATCCAGACCATCAATACCTCAATCGGCGTTTACAACAAGAGCACCGGAGCCCGCGTGGCGGCGTTCACGTTTGACACCTTCATGAGCCAGGGCAACTTCGGCAACATGTGCGACACGGATAACTTCGGTGACCCCGTCGTCCTCTACGATACGTTCGAGGATCGCTGGGTCATCACAGACTTCGCCTTCCAGGTTGACGGTTCCGGCAACGTCAGCCCGCAGATCGCGTTGCAGTGCTTCGCGGTTTCCAAGACGGGCGATCCCGTTTCGGGCGGCTGGAACTACTACTCGATTAACACGACAGGTGGTCTTGGCGATTATCCAAAGTTCGGCATCTGGCCTGACGGCATCTACATGTCGGCCAACATGTTCGATTACGCGGCGGCTGGGTCGTTCCAGAACCCGCGCCTCTACGCCTTCAACAAGGCGCAGATGTACGCGGGCGCACCGACCGTTCAGACAGTTCAATTTGACGCACCCGGGACTGAGTTCTCGCTGCTCCCCTCCAACGCGCGCTTGCAGGCAGGTACGCCTCCTGCGGGTAGCCCGAACTACTTCAGCGTGGTCGCTCAGTACCTGAACGTCATCAGCGTCTATAAGTTTAAAGTTGATTGGAACAATATCTCGACCTCAACTTTCACCGGGCCGTTCGACTCGCTGAATACGACGTGGTGGGCGCAGTTGGCGGCAGCCAACCAGACCGCACCCACGACCGCGAACCGCAACGACGAGCTGTACGCCCGCCTGATGATGCAGAATCAGTACACGAACATCGGCGGCGTCGAGTCGCTCTGGAACAGCATGACCGCGGGTTTGGGTAATCCCACGACTAACACCACCGCGACCCAGTCCGCTGTTCGCTACTACCAGTTGAAGGTCACGGGCGGCACGGTGGAATCTAACACCTCGCAGGCTTTCACCTACAGCCCCGCCGACACGATCTGGCGCTACATGCCCAGCCTCGCGGTTGACCGCGCGGGCAACATGGCAATCGGCTACACCACGTCGAACGCCACGACCAACCCGACGCTCACTTACGCGGGACGCCTATCAACAGACGCCCTGAACTCGCTCCCACAGACCGACCAGACGATGTTCGCGGGCACTGGCTCGCAGTCGGGCAACTGCGGCGGCTCGACCTGTACACGTTGGGGCGACTACAGCGCGATGTCGCTAGACCCGGACGGTTGTACTTTCTGGTACACCAACGAGTATTACCAGACGACCGGCCTGAACCATCAGACGCGCATCGGCTCGTTCAAGTTCTCACAGTGTACCGTCGTCGGCAACGGCACGGTTTCGGGTCAGGTGACAGCGAGCCCTGGCGGCGCTCCGATTAGCGGCGCGACCGTCTCGCTCGGCAGCCGCACGACGACGACCGACGCGAGCGGCAACTACTCTTTCAACGTCCCGGCGGGCACATACCCCGGCATGACGGCGAGCCTCCCCGGTCGCACGACCGCGACTGCCAGCAACATCGTCATCGCCAACGGCGGAACGACGACGCAGAACTTCTCGCTCGCCGCGTCGGCGACCAGCGGGTGTCTGACCGACACGACGCAGGCCGACTTCCTAAGGGGTGTGCCGACCAACACTGACCTGACGACTAGCTCCGGCAACATCACACTGGCAGCGCCCGTAGTGATTGACAAGCAGACGACGAATTACACTACCGCCGGCTTCGGTTTCACCAGCACATCGTTTGCAGGCGAGACCTTCACGCCCACCTCGACCGGCACATTGCAGAAGATCGACATTAACATCTTCTGCTCCGCTTGCTCCGGGACGAATCCGAACATCGTCGTAGATGTCAGGACCACGAGCGCCGGCAATATCGTCATGACCGCAGGCGGGCTTCTCGCGACGGTCTCAATCCCCGGTACGTCCAGCGCTTCCGGCGGTTTTCTGACAGCGACTTTCCCCACCCCTCCGACACTCACAGGGGGTACGGTGTACGGCTTCGTGATTAAGTTGGCATCGAACCGAACCACAGGCACACAGGCGTACCTTGTAAGCGACGGCGAAGGGGTGACAGGCGGCAGACGACAAACATGCACTTCCTCCGCCTGCTCCAACGCGACGGGTCAGTCAAACGACATCGTCTTCAAGTCTTACATGAATTTTGGCTTCTCGACCTCCGGCGACTTCGTCTCCGGTGCGAAGGATGCCAATCCGGCCACCGGCGCGACGCCCACTTGGGGCACGCTCTCCTGGACAAATACCGTCCCGGCTGGCACGACTCTGAAGTTCCAGGCTGCGGCCAGCAGTAACGCCGCAGGCGTCTTCAACTTCGTCGGCCCTGACGGCACAGCCAATACCTTCTTTACCAGCGGCGCGTCGCTCGCGCAGTTCAACGGCTTCCGCTTCCTGAAGTACAAAGCCCTGTTGACCGGGACGACCAGCGCGACGCCGACCTTGAATGACGCGACCGTCTGCTTCGCCAACGTGGCGCAGGCTGCCTCGGTGCTCACCACAAGCGCGGCCACCGGCACCTTCGGCGGCACGGTCAACCTGTCGGCCACTTTGACCGACGGCACTAATGGCATCAGCGGCAAGAGCGTTAGCTTCACGCTCAATGGCAACAGCGTCGGCAGCGCTACGACTAACGCGTCGGGCGTCGCCACGCTCTCGAACGCAAGCCTCGCTGGCATCAACGCCGGCTCATATCCGAGCGGCGTCGGCGCGAGCTTCGCGGGCGATGCCAGCTACAGCGGCAGCAGCAACACGAACTCGCTGACGGTCAACAAGGCCAATCAGACGATCACCGTCAACACGCACGCGCCGTCGAGTGCGACCTATAACTCTCAGTTCACGGTGGCGGCGACAGCCAGTTCCGGCCTATCTGTGGCGTACAGTAGTTCGGGCGTCTGCACCAACAGTGGTGCGACCTTCACCATGACGAGCGGCACGGGCACATGCTCTGTGCGATACGATCAAGCCGGTAATAGCAACTACAACGCGGCGACTCAAGTAACGGAGTCTGTAACCGCGCAAAAGGCAAGCCAGACGATCACGGTCGGCACGCACGCACCTTCGACCGCGACTTACAACTCTCAGTTCACGGTCGCCGCCACCGCCAGTTCGAGCCTCGCCGTTTCCTACAGTAGTTCGGGCGTGTGCACGAACAGTGGTGCGACCTACACGATGACAAGCGGCACAGGAACCTGCACGGTGAAATACGATCAAGCAGGTGACAGCAACTACAACGCCGCATCGCAGGTAACAGAATCCGTGACGGCGCAGAAGGCTAGTCAGACGATCACCTTTGGCGTGCTGGGCGATAAGACTTACGGCGACCCGGACTTTATGGTCAGCGCCACAGCCTCTTCTAGTCTTAGCGTGAGTTTCGCCGCCAGCGGCCAATGTACAGTGACAGGCAATAGCGTTCATCTCACTGGCGCAGGCTCCTGCACGATCACCGCTTCACAGGGCGGCGACAGCAACTACAGCGCGGCGACAGATGTCGCGCGAATGTTCAGCATCGCCAAGGCCAATCAGACGATCACCGTCAACACGCACGCGCCGTCGAGTGCGACCTACAACTCCATGTTCACAGTAGCGGCGACGGCCAGTTCCAGCCTCGCTGTCACCTATAGCAGCAGCGGCGTCTGCACCAACAGTGGTGCGACCTTCACCATGACGAGCGGCACGGGCACTTGCACAGTGAAATATGATCAGGCGGGTGATAGCAACTACAACGCGGCAACACAGGTGACCGAGTCTGTGACCGCGCAGAAAGCCAGTGCAACCCTTAGCTTGAGCGCTCTTAATCAGACTTATGATGGTTCGCCCAAGTCGGCCACAGTAACGACCACTCCGTCGGGCTTGAGCGGCGTGAGCGTCACCTATGACGGTTCAGCGACCGCTCCGACCAATGCCGGTAGCTACGCGGTTGTCGCATCGCTGAATAACGCTGACTACACAGCGCCCGACGCGAACGACACGCTGAACATCGCCCAGGCGACAACTTCATCTGGGGTCAGTTCCAATCATAACCCGTCAACTCCCGGCCAGTCCGTGACCTTCACGGCGACCGTGACCTCCTCGGCGGGCACGCCGACCGGCATGGTAACCTTCAAGGACGGCACTAACACGCTCGGCACGGACAACCTTGACGGCGCGGGGCAGGCCACGTTTATGACCTCAGCGCTATCCACAGGTGACCACTCGATCACAGCCGTCTACGGTGGTGCCACCAACTTCAGCGGCAGCACGTCGTCCGTCCTGACGCAGACGGTGGGTGGCTCCAACGACCCGCCGACAGCCAATAACGGCGCGGCGGCCACGGATCGTGACTCGGCTGTAGCAATCGTGCTGACCGGCTCAGACCCGAACAATGATCCGCTGACCTTCAGCATCGCCGACGCGCCGCAGCATGGCATCTTGTTAGGTAACGCACCTGATCTGGTTTACGTGCCTGATGAGAACGATACGGCGACGTCCGATAGCTTCACATTCACAGTCAATGATGGAAGTGCAACTTCTGGTCCCGCCACAGTCAATATTGATCTCAGTGCGACTCCTTGCGCTAAGGTCAACGTGGCGCTCGCTTCTAATGGGACAACGACCACCGCCTCGTCACAGTACAGTCCCGCTTACCCCGTCAGCTCTGTCATTGACGGCACTCGTCATGGACAGAACTGGGGCAACGGCGGCGGCTGGAACGACGCGACGGGGAATACCTATCCCGACTTCGTGCAGTTAGATTTCCACGTTAATCAACTTGTCAAGGAAGTGGATGTCTATACCTTGCAGGATAATTATCCGGCGGCGGGCGACCCGACAACCGATACGGTCTTTACAGCCTTTGGCGTGACGGCCTTCGAGGTGCAGTACTTCGATAGCGCGACTCTCTCCTGGGTCGCCGTTCCTAACGTGAGCGTGAGCGGCAATGACAGAGCCTTGAGAAAGGTGAAGTTCCCTGCCATCACGACCGATAAGGTTCGTGTGGTGGTCAACAACGCTCTGGCCGGTTACAGCAGAATCACAGAGGTCGAAGCGTATAGCTGTAATGCGGCGATGGTCTGTGCGGGACGCACCAACGTGGCGCTCTCTTCTTACGGGGCAACTGCCAGCGCCTCGACCGAGTACAGTCCCTCTTATCCTGTCAACGCCATCATTGACGGCGCTCGCAGTGGGCAGAACTGGGGCAACGGCGGTGGCTGGAACGACGCCACGGTTAATGCTTACCCGGATTCAGTCGAAGTCAATTTCAACGTCCAACAGCCGATCAACGAAGTTAATGTCTACACGTTGCAGGATGGTTTCGGGAGCGGAGATGATCCGACGGAGACCACTAGCGGGGCTGCTTACGGTATCAAGGACTTCAGCGTCCAGTACTGGAACGGCTCGACGTGGATTTCCGTACCGGGCGGCGACGTGACCGGCAATGATAAGGCTTTAAGGCGGTTCACGTTTGGCACAATCACGACCAATAAGATCAGGGTGTTGGTCAACGATGCTCACGCCAGTTACAGCCGCATCGTTGAACTCGAAGCCTTTAGCTGCAACCCGGTGGTCGTGCCCGGACCAAACTCTGGAACGAATGTGGCTCTGGGCAAGACGGTCATGGCCTCGTCCGAATTCGGTCCCAACTTCCCGGCGACAAGCGTGGTCGATGGTGATCGTAAAGCGGTGAGCTGGGGCAATGGCGGAGGATGGAATGATGCTACCTTCAACAACTTCCCCGATGATCTTGAGGTGGACTTCGGCTGCGGCCAGACCATCAACGAAATAGGCGTGTACACGCTCAAGGACGACTATAACAACGGAGTTGAGCCGACAGCCGACACGACCTTTACCGCCTACGGTATTACGGACTTCGATGTACAGCAGTGGGATGGCTCGGCCTGGGTGACCGTGCCGGGCGGCCACGTGACGGGCAACGACCGTGTGTGGAGAAGATTTACGCTCTTGACACCGATCACGACGGATAAGATTCGGGTGGTTGTCAATAATGGGCTGGGAAACTTCAGCCGCATCGTGGAGATCGAAGCTTACAGCGCCAGCCCGACGACCTGTGGCTCAAAGCCGTCGAAGGTATTTCCCGGTATTACCGCCGGACAGAATCCGTTGACGCCTGCTTTACCTGCGTTCGGTGGCACGCTATTTAACCCAAGTCATAGCCGTGCTGCCGAATTCGTGACCGGTACTAATAGCGAATCGAAAAACACAGAGTGGGGAAGAGATACTCTTTTCTTGCCCAACTTACTCGGGTTGATCTCCCCGGGTTTCTGATGAACGTGGTGAGCGGCGATATCTTGAAGCGGTAGGATGAGTCTATGCTCATCCTACCGCTTCAAAGAACATTGGTTGGCATTTCTCGCACATCTGGTTCTTTCTTCCCTTTCACTCTGCAGTTGGATAAGCGGAGTCTGCTGAAACTCTAAGAAAAGGTTATTCACTGGTGAACACATATCTTCTGCTTTTCTTAATATCGGCAGGCGGGTCGCTGTTGCTGACGCCGATTGTCAGACGCATCTGCGAACGATTTCAGTGGCTTGATGTGCCGTTGGATGAGCGGCGTGTGCATCATCGGCCTGTCCCGCATTTGGGCGGCGTGGCGATTTTCGCCTCCGCGCTCCTGGCTTTGGCGACCCTGCCATTCATCCATAATCTTCTCACGGAAGCGCTCAGTGCCAAGCGGCAGCAGATTGTCGCGCTGTTTGCACCCGCCGTACTCATCTTCCTCTTTGGCGTCTATGACGACTTTCGCGGCTCTAACGCTCGTTTGAAGTTTCTCGCGCAAGGGTTGGCGGGTCTGTTGTTCTGTTTGTTGGGCGGGCGCATTGAAGCTTTATCGCTGCCGTTGGTCGGCTCCGTTGCGCTGCCGCCGATACTCGGGTATGCGCTGACGCTGGTGTGGACTGTCGGCATCTGCAACGCTTTTAACTTGATTGACGGCCTGGATGGGCTGGCCGTAGGTGCTTCACTCTTTGCTGCGCTCGTCCTCCTAGTGGTGTCGCTCGTTACCGGACAGGTGTTGCTGACGGTCGTGGCCGTTGTGCTGTGCGGGAGTCTGATCGGATTCTTGCGCTATAACTTTAATCCGGCCTCTATCTTCATGGGGGATTCAGGCGCGCTCTTTATCGGATTTACTCTGGCCGCATTGTCAGTGCAGGGAACGCAGAAAGCTTCAACCGCAGTGGCGGTCGCCATTCCGCTGCTCGCTTTCGGTCTCCCGGTAGTTGATACTGGCTTCTCAATGGTTCGCCGCTTCATGAGCGGGCATGCCATCTTTGAGGGCGACCGTGAGCATATTCACCATATGCTGCTGGCGCGCGGTTGGTCACAACGCCGCATCGCTTTAGTCCTGTATGCCGCCTGTGCGGCCTTCGGGCTGTTGGCTCTGCTCCTAGTTAGTGATTTTGGAAGACGCACGACGGGGCTAGTCTTGCTCGTCGTCGCCGCTGCGGTTCTCTTTTCCGTGTGGCATTTAGGTTATCACGAAGTGGATGAAGTGAAGGCGGGCATGAGACGCAATCTGATGGAGCGTCGGCTACGCATCGCTAACAATATTCATGTGCGCCGCGCCAGCCACGAGATGTCGAAAGCGACGACGCTGAATGAAATCTTCCATGCGATGCAGATATTGCTTGAGGTCGGCGAATTTGCCTGCGCTACTGTCCAGCTTGGGCGCGGCGGTGATGATGCCCATACGGCGCAAGCGTTGATGCGCGAAAGGAGAGCCGTCGCGGTATTTGGAGTAGAGCTGCGCGGCGGACTCATCAATTGGACCTGGAAGAGAGGCCATCGAGAGGCCGAAGAGGTCGTTAGGTCGGGCCGCTTCTGGACGATGCGTCTGCCGCTTTCAACTGAAAACGCGGGATGGGGATACATCAGTCTGTATCGTGAGATCGGAAGCGACGCGCTCTTACTCGACATCAATTATCTCTGCGACCTCTTTCAAAGAGAGATGGCGCAGGCGGTCGAGCGAGTGCTGGGTGTCGGCGAGCATAAAGCGAATGTTCTTCCGCTGGTCGCCAGTGCAGCCGCCGGAGGCTAGCGCGCCCGTCCGTCAAGCCGACGGTGATCTCTGCTTGATAAGCAGGCGCAATGGGCGCAGGGGATAATAGAGAAAGAAGAGGGAGTCAGGTAAGCGCACGGCATTCCAATCAGCCGGATTGGTGGTCGTCGCAAAACGGAACGTGAACGACGCCTTTTCCCGCAGCGTCTCATGCATCTTGAAATGAAAGAGATATTCTGAGAGAAGGCTGGCGGGAGCAGCCGCGTCCTGGAAAAGTCGTCCACGAATCTTACCGGCAAGCGTTCTCACTACGGGCTCGGCTCTCACTTGATTGAGGACATCTTTGGGCAGTTCCGTTGATAACAGGTCGTGCGCGAGATAAAGGCCGAGCAGAAGCATTCGGCGCACGCCGAAGGCACGAGCATCTTTGACAACTTGTTCCCAGTCTAAATCTTTATGGGCGGCTATTAATTCAGCGACATCCGACACCCAGATGAGCCGCTCCCAAAGGTCTTTACTGGCATGGACGCATAAAATGATGAGGAGATCTTCGGGCGCGAACGTCTGCGCCTCCAGGCAGCCTAGTGAGACGGGTCGCAGGCGCTGCCATAATCGTTCGTGGTCAAGCTTGAGCGAGAAATAGCTGCGGACAAACGCCCAGTGCACGTCCAGAAATACGCGGCCCTGGTTGCCTGAAAAGAGAAGCTCGCAATCCGAGCGCAGGTACGCGGCCTCCTGCGCGGGCGTGAAATGCCATTGCTGCTCGTAGCCCTGCTGGCGGAGCAAGCAGGACACACGCGGCACGTCCTGCGGCCTCGTCATTAAGTCCAGATCATTGAATTGGCGGAGCGATAGATCTCCATAAGCGGTCACAGCCAGGACGGGGCCTTTGTAAGGGATGGCGGGGATGTCTTGACCCGCGAGCAGCTTCAGGATGCGGCATAGTTCTTCATTGAGCGCGTGATTGCGCGCCGCGTTGAGGTAAAAATGGTCGTGCAAACGCTCCATGAAGGCTGCGGGCACGAGATCAGGGCAGGTCGCCTTGAGATGCCTGTACAGCAAAGGCATCGTCCTGTGATGCAGCGCCAACCGGAGCAGTCGTTCCCAATCAGGTTCAGCCCCGGCCAGCCAACGGACATTGGCCGCCCGCGCCGTTCCGAGGTCGCGGGTGGCACAACAAAGCAGCAGCTCGATCTCGGGTGCGGCCTTCGTTGTCAGAGCTTCACCTCCTGCGTTGGACATCAACCTCCTCGGCGCATGAGCGGAAGGAGCTGGGTTGATTTAAGAAAAACTGTATCGCCCATGTATGATCCGTAGTGTAGTACAGAATGCAGCGCGCTTCACTACCAACGGCTGCTGAATAACCGGAGCATTTAATGAGCGAAGATAACTGCACCGCCATTTAAAGGAAGTTGGATTATCAGAGGCCAGATGGATTATTCAGATAAGTCTTTTAGCAAGCGTCCAGAGCTGACCACCAGAGCAATCGCAGGCGAGACCCTGATTGTGCCCGTCACCGGTCACGTCGGCGATCTCGATTCGATCTATACCCTGAACGATGTGGGTTCAAGAATCTGGCAACTGATTAACGATCAGACCAAAGTCAGGCAGATTGTCGAAGCTATCCGTGAGGAATACGATGTGACGACGGAAGAGGCGGAGCGGGACGTGACAGAGCTGCTCAATTCTTTGACGGAAGCAGGACTGATCCGAGAGGCGGAGAATGTAGGTTAAACGTGGAAACAATCAGCTACGCAGATTTCAGTTTGGAGTTGCACAACCGGATGCTGGCGGAGCGTCTGCCCGCCAACGGCACGATTGAGGTCACACGGCGATGTCCGTTGAATTGCCAGCACTGCTACAACAATCTTCCGATGGGGGATCGCGAGGCGCGCAAACGCGAGTTGTCTTACGCAGAGCACTGCCGCCTCATTGACGAGATCGCGGCGGCGGGCTGCCTGTGGCTGCTCTTTACGGGCGGCGAGATTTTCGCGCGCCGTGATTTTCTGGACATCTACACCTACGCCAAGCGCCGTGGGTTGATCATCACGCTCTTTACCAACGGCACGCTCATCACACCTGAGATCGCCGATTATCTAGCCGAGTGGCGACCCTTCAACATAGAGATCACGCTCTACGGCGCGACGCGTGAGACTTACGAGCGGCTGACGGGTGTACGGGGCTCTTACGACAGGTGCATGCGCGGGATCAATCTTTTGCTGGAGCGCGGTCTTCCGCTCAAACTCAAATCGGTCGCCGTCACCATCAACAAGCATGAGATTCTGGACATGCAGCGGTTCGCCGAAGGGTTGGGCGTCGAGTTCAAATACGATGCGATGATGAGCCCGCGCATAGACTGTTCGCAGAGCCCACTCGCCGTGCGCTTGCGACCCGAAGAGATCGTCGAGCTGGATTTGGCAGACCCCACACGTGTGGCCGAGTGGCGCAGGATCGCGACGCAGTTTAACGGGCCGTCGCAGCAGAGCGATGAAGTGTACGAGTGTGGCGGCGGCGTCAACTCTTTCGCCGTTGACCCGGAAGGGAAGATGAGCATCTGCGTGCTCTCTCATGTCGATGCTTACGACCTGCGCGAAGGCGGATTCAACGAGGGATGGAAGCACTATTTACGGCAGGTGCGCCACAAGAAGGCAACGCGCCTGACGAAGTGCACAGCCTGCCAGATGAAATCAACGTGCGGTATGTGCCCGGCCAACGGCGAGCTGGAGAATGGCGACCCGGAAGCGCCCGTTGACTTTCTCTGCCAGGTGGCGCACCTGCGTGCGCACACGCTCGGCTTTTCAATCGCGCCGCACGGGGATTGCGAATACTGCGAAGGCGGCGAGCGTTACGAAGAGTTGATGGAATCTGTGTCAGACCTTCAACGTCGCGCACGCGACGAGCGCCTGCATGACAAGCTCAACAGATACCTGCCCGTGCTGATGGAGCAAAAGAACGATGCAGGCTGCGGCGCGGGCGGCGGCTGCGGCTCATGCGTGTAGGGTGAAGGGAAGAATTGTTCAGACAGGGCGGGAGCGCTAAGAGGTTGAATATCACTATTAGATACATAGATGAGAGGTAAGCCATAAGGAGAAAGTATGAACGAGACGGAGAACGAGAAGACCACAGTCGCGACGAAGAAGCCTTACCTGAAGCCCAAGCTGCGGCGGGTTGAGTTGAGACCGCAAGAGGCCGTGCTCGGCTCCTGCAAATCCATGGGCGGCACAGTGGGCGGCGGCGCGGGCGGCACGTGCAGCAACATCGCATGTCAATCGCAGGGCTCATAAGACAGAACTGTTTACTGTGAACATAGCAACCTCCCATTTTGAAGCGAGAAGTGTCCACATAGGGATGACTGAAGAGTTCCCCAGTCACAAATCCATTGATGCAGGCACGGGCAACGTCTGCCTCAGGGTGGCCGACATCAACATCGCGCTGACGGGCATGACCCCTGATTTACCGCTGCACGTTGTCGGGCCGATGAGCCAGTTTGTCGCCTCCGCTGTTGCTGATGCTCCGGCAGATGTTGCCATCCGTGTCGACTGGGATATACCGGACGAGGGTCAGGACGCTCAACTGCTCTTTGATTCCGGCAGTATCTGGAAGCTTTACCAACTGGCCGATGGGCGTTACGAATTTCGCCTCAGTGCGCCGTTCTCCGGCTGGCAGCCCTACAAGGTCGCGCGCTTCAGCGCCGATTGGACGAGCGGAGAGATTCTTTGCCAGCGACAATACTTCGTGCCGGGTAAGGCGATCTACCCGCTCGAATACCCGCTCGACGAAGTGCTCATCTCCAACCTGCTCGCGCGTGGTCGTGGGATCGAGATACACGCCTGCGGCCTGAGAGATCGTGACGGCAACGGCTATCTTTTTCCGGGACAATCGGGCGCGGGCAAATCAACGACCGCAAACCTGTGGGCGCAAGCAGATGAGGACGTTCGCGTGCTCAGCGACGAGCGCATCATCCTGCGCCTACGGGATGGGCGCATCTGGATGTACGGCACGCCCTGGCACGGCGACGCCGGGATCGCACGCCCGTTGAGTGCGCCCTTGACGAGAATCTTCTTTCTCGGTCGCGGCGCGCAGCATGAGCTTGTGCCGCAGAAACGTGCAGAGGCAGCCGCGCGCCTCTTCGCGTGTAGCTTTCCGCCTTTCTACAGCCAGGGCGGTCTCGCTTTCGCCCTTCAGTTTTTAGACGAGCTGACGCAGCTCGTCCCGTGCGACGAGCTGCGATTCGTTCCCGAACCGCAGCTCGTCGAGTTCATCCGTGCGCAGGCCACAGACGGGCAGCGGAGTTGAATGAGATGTTTCTTGAGGTGAGCACAGACCTTTTAGGTGAGGGCTACGGCGTGCGCTTTCGTGCGCCGGGACACTCCATGCACCCGACCATCCGCGACGGCGAGATGGTCACGGTCGAGCCGATCAAGGCCAGCCGCGTCAGGCGCGGCGACATCATTCTGTACCGCACGAATAGCGGTCTGATCGCTCATCGCGTGATGCTGATCGAGAGTAGGGAAGGCGAAGCCTACGTCTTTCACCTGCGCGGCGATGCGTCCACCTCCTTTGATGCACCCGTCAGCGCGGAGCAGATTTTAGGGCGGGTCGTAGCGGTTGAGCGCGATGGGCACCGGATCGCTCTCACCGGGCGCAAGGCCAGGTTGAGCCGCGCCGTCCGCGTCTATGCCGCGCCCATCCGGGGTTTGGTTCGCACGGTCATGCAGCGCCGGTCGCTGCTCAGAATTTGAGTGGGGGCGCACACGAGTCGAAAGCCCCTCCCGCAAGCATCACACGCAGGTCATACCAGTCAGACCCATCCAACACCTGCGCATAACCGAAGAGCAACGAGACGGTCGTTGCCCGCACACGTCAAGCATTACTTTCAAGGAGTAGCAGTTTAACTGTGATATGCCGCGCCCCTCGCGTGTGCTGTCCCTCGCAAATTGAAGCGTGGTGTTATGTCAATCGTAATCCGCAGGGAAGAAATCAGAATTGGCTCTCTTGAGAGAGAGCAATGGAGTCGCCCTATGAGAAACATAAGAACCTACTTGCCGAACCTTTTCCTCAGCACTCGTTTGTTCGGTGTATTGCTCATACTTTTTATTCTGTTAAGTGTGACTGTGACGGCGTTCATGCAGGATCAGAAGAAGCCTGTCCTTGTTGAGACACCAACAGTTATGCAAGCGGACAGGGCAGGTCTGGCCGACAGTAAGGCCAAACCGTCGGGCGGCGCAAAGGAAGCTAGCGCTTCAGTCGGCGCGGAGCAGGCCAGCGCATCGGTCGGCGTGGATACGAATCAAGCACCCATTAATCCTATCAAATCGCCGGATGGGCCGACTGTCTTTGGCACATGCGACACGGCGGGGGCGATTGAGGTGGAATCTTCGGGCGGCACGCTCGCAAATACGCCGACCGCTTATGCCACGCTTGCGCTGGCTTTCACAGCGATTAACGGCGGAACGCTGCACACGGGAACGATTACGATTGACGTTTGCGGCAACACGACCGAAACCGGGACGGCAGCCTTGAATCAGGTGGCGGGCGTTACTTCAGTCACGATCTCTCCGGCAGGCGGTGCGGCGCGAACGATCAGCGGCGCGATTGCAGCGGGCAGTCCGTTGATTAACTTGAACGGCGCGGACAATGTAACCATTAACGGTCTGAACACGGGCGGAAACTCGTTGACGATTTCCAACACGACCATAGGAACGACAGCAGGCACTGGCACAATTCGATTTATCGCAGATGCGTCGAACAATACTGTCACCAATTGTTCGATCCTGGGTTCGTCAACATCTACATTAGCCACCGTTGCCGGAACAGTAATTTTCAGTACAGGTACAACAACCGGAAACGACAACAATACAATTTCCAATAACAATATCGGCCCCGCCGGAGCGAACCTTCCGTCGAAGGCGATCATGGCAAGCGGCTCAAGTTCGTCAATCGAAAATGACAATGCCATGATTACCGGCAATAACATTTTCGATTTCTTTATTCCTACTACCAGCCATTCAGGTATAAATATAATTACGGGTAATGAAGGCTGGACGATTTCAAATAACAAATTCTATCAAACCGCCGCTAGAACTTTTACAACATCAGCCTCACGCTATTCAGCGATAACAATAACCAATTCAACCGGCGCTTTTACAATATCCGGCAATACCATCGGATTCGGAGCAGCAAATGGAACGGGGACAACCACCATTTCCGGCACATCAAACGAAATCAGGGGCATTGACGCACCAAGCACCAATCCTTCGGCTGTAACCAGTATTCAGGGAAATACTATATCCGGGATCAACCAAACATCCAGCCGCTCTTCAACCACAACGGATCTTTCGCCATTTATTGGTATGGCACTTGGCGTCACCGGCGGTCTGTTCAATGTTGGTAATATCACCGGCAACAACATTGGAAGCATAGATGCCTCATCAAGTATCGTCATTGCTGAGACCTCAACAACTGCCAGCAATGCTCCCGTCATCGGCATCTACGATTTCAGCTTTTCAAACGATAATCTTTCTAATAACAAAATAGGGACTATCACTATTAACTCAGGTGGGACGGGAACAACCGTTGGTTTTCGCGGGATTTTTATCAATGGAACGAGTGGTCAAAGTGTGACTGTGAATAATAACGTCATCGGCGGGACTGCGGCAGGCTCTATCACGGATAACATCGTCGGCTCTTATACGGTGAACGGGATTTTAAATTCCGCCAGCACAACTAGCGCGAATCTGTCAGCTACCGGCAACATCATCCGCAATATGAGCGGCAATTCAACGGCGGCAAGTACGATTGTCATAAGCGGAATTAGCCTTTCTCCTACCACCGCAGGCGCGAATACCATTTCGCAGAATACGATTCACTCTTTGAGCAACAATTCGGGGACCGTGCTCGGTGCCATCTACGGAATGTCCCTGGTGATGCCAACCGCTGCCAATGTTGTCGAGCGGAACTTGATCCATTCTTTTTCGATAACTTCGACCGCTTCCGGCTGTCAAACGTGGGGAATCAGTGGCGGTTCAACGGGAACGACCACTTATAAGAACAATATGATTCGCCTCGGCATTGACTCAACAGGCGCATCAGTTACTTATCCCGCTTCTGTTATTGGTATAAGAGAATCCGGCACCAGCAATGTTAATAATTTTTATCACAACAGCGTCTATATTGGCGGTTCGGGAGTTCTTGCTACACCGGCGGCTTCAAACAGCTACGCATTTCAAAGCACCGTCACCAGCGGCACGCGCAGTGTCTCGGATAACATTTTCTACAACGCCCGCAGCAATGCCGTCGGCGGAGGCATAGTCCACGTCGCTATCGGCATCAGCACCACAACAACCGGACTGACCAGCAATTACAATGACTTGTATGTTTCCGGCACGGACGGGGCGGTCGGAGTCTTTAACTCAACCGTTTACACGACGATTGCAGCATGGAGAACAGCCACTGGTAAGGATGTAAACAGTATCTCTGCCGACCCGCTGTTTACTGCTCCGACAGGAACTGCTGCGACAGTTGATCTGCACATTAATCCGGCAACAGCCGCATCGTCACCGGTCAATAACGCCGGAACGCCTATCGCTGGCGTCACTAATGACTTTGACAACGACACACGCAGCGCCACCACACCCGACATTGGCGCTGATGAGTTCGTCGTCAACTTCTCGTCCAGCGGTTCGGGCAATCTGGGTGCGGGAACCTACGACAGCATCACCATCAATAGCCCCGACGTTGTCACGCTCACCGGCAACATCAGTGTCGCCACTGCCATCGTCGTGAAGAACGGCGCGACGCTGAATTGCGGTACGTTCATCGTTTCCGGGACAGCGACATTCCTTATAGAAGCAGGCGGCACGCTTGGCGTCGGTAGTCCCAACGGCGTCACCACGTCAGGCGCAACCGGCAACATTCAGGTGACGGGCACGCGCACCTACACCGTAGGCGCAAACTACGTCTATAACGGGGTGGCCGCGCAAGTGACCGGCAACGCCCTGTCAAATGCTCCCAATAACCTGACGATTAACAATACGGCGGGCGTCACGTCGAGTGTGACGGGTCTGACCGTGAGCGGCACGCTCCGTGTGCAGGCTGGCACGTTCACGAGCGCCAGCACCTACAACATCGTGCAGATTGATAACGGCGCAACCCTGGCTGCTTCCAGTGGCGAGACAATCAACGTCAGTGGCAACTGGACTAACGATGGCGCATTCACGGCTAACAGCAGCACGGTCAGGTTCAACGGCGGCTCAGTGCAAACCTTGGGCGGCAATTCGACGACTACTTTCAGCGGCCTGACGATCAACGGCGCGGGCGTCACGATGGCGAATAACGCCACAGCCAACGGCACGCTCACGCTCACCAGCGGCCTCATCACGACGGGTGCAAACACTCTCACGCTCGGCGGCTCAGCAAGCGCGAGCGGAGCATCGAGCAGCAGTTACGTGAATGGTAATCTGAAGAAGATTTACGCAGCGCCGGGTAGCTTCACGTTCGATGTTGGCGACGCGGGCTATTCACCCGTGACGATCAATGCGACCGCAGGCTCAGGCGATGTCACGGCGAAAGCCGTTAACGATTTCCAGCCGCGTATAGGCGATACCACGAAGGCCCTGCAACGCTACTGGAGGCTGACCAACAATGGCGTCACCAATGCCGATCTGACCTTCAACTATCTAGACGGCGACGTGCCGGGCACGGCTACCGAGAGCAACTTCATCATCTTCAAGATTGATGGCAACACCGTCGCCACTCCGGGCGGCTCTGTCAATACCGCAACTAACACCGCTACCATTACCGGCGTGACCTCTTTCTCCGATTGGACGCTGGGCGAGCCCAATGCGCCGACCTTGGTGAAATTAAGGGCCTTCGACGCCACCAGCGAGAACGGTCAGGTGATGCTCCGTTGGCAGAGCGGTTACGAGGTGGATAATCTCGGCTACAACCTTTATCGCGAGCAGAACGGTCAGCGCACGCGCGTGACTCGTTCGATGATCGCCGGTTCAGCGCTGCTGGCAGGGCCACGCACTGTCTTGACCGCAGGCCAGCCTTATACCTGGTTCGACCGGCTGCCTGCGGGCGGCGCGAGCGTCGCTTACTATCTAGAAGATGTTGATCTCAACGGCAAGCGCACGCTTCACGGGCCAATCACCCCCGTCACGGGCAAGGTTGACCGTCACGAATCGGCGCAAGCTCAGACGAAGTTGCTCGATCAACTGGCGGTAGATAGGTCGGGCGGCCAGCAAGGGTGGCCGACCTCCGGGAGCAAGCAACGGGCGCAATTGAACAAAGTAACCAACGACGGGTCAGGGCCAATACACCAGCAAGATGTGTCTGGGCTGCCGGGCGTGAAGATCACGGTGCGCCAGCAGGGTTGGGTGCGCGTCAGTCAGCCTGAGCTAGTGGCTGCCGGTCTTGATCCAAATCTGGCCGCACCTTATCTGCAACTCTACGCGGATGGCTATGAAGTGCCGATGATCGTCTCCGCCAATGTTTCTGCCAAACAGTTCACGGCGAGCGACTGGCTGGAGTTCTACGGCCAGGGGCTTGATACGCCAACAACCAATGCGCAGACATATTATTTAGTTGTCGGGACGACTGTAGGTAAGCGCATCGGGCGCCAATCGGCTCAGATGATGTTCAAGCTTAGGCAGGAAGGGGATCAGAACTTCAGCAATACGGTGGAACGTAAGGAGCGCTCCATCTACTTCTCCGGCCTGAACAATGGCGACGCGGAAAACTTCTTCGGCCAAATCATCACCACGACCGCCGCCTCATCTACACTGGGCGTGCAGCATCTTGATCCGACGACCACCAGCGCAGAATTGCGCGTCACGCTCCAGGGCGTCACCGTGGGCGGCCATCAGGTCAACGTCAAGGTCAATGGCATGGACGCCGGCACAATCAGCTTTGCCGACCGTGAGCATCCGACCAAAACCTTTACCCTGAGCCCCGCGCTGCTGCATGAAGGAGATAACGATGTGCAGATGGTAGCCGCCAATGGCGAGATGGATATCAGCCTCGTCGATACGTTGCAGCTCACCTATGCGCACACCTATAACGCTGACAACAATAGATTGCTGTTCAGCGCTCGCAGCGGAACAACTGTGAACATTGGCGGCTTCAGTGGGTCTAACATACGCATCATGGACATCACTGATCCGCATGCGATAAAGGAGCTCGCGCCCAGCGTCACATCGAATAACGGTTCCTTTACGGCGTCGGTGCAGGTTTCAGCCGTTAGATTGCAGGGCGTGAAGACCCTTTTGGCCTTTGTCAATAGTGAGGTGGATCATCCAGCCGGGCTCGCGAAGAATGAGCCTTCAAGCCTGCGAAGCAGCACTAACGGCGCGGACTTCCTGATTATCACAGAGCGCAGCTTCCGCGATAGCGTCCAACCGCTTGCCGAGCTGCGCCGCAGCCAGGGCCTACAGGTGAGTGTCGTTGATGTCGAGGATGTCTACGACGAGTTCTCCTTCGGCGCGCACAGCCCGCAGGCGATACGCGATTTCATCAATCGTGCGGTTCAAGGCTGGCAGCGTGCGCCGCACTACCTCTTACTGGTGGGCGATGCCACCTATGACCCGCGCAACTATCTCGCGCAGGGCGACAACGATCTGATGCCGACGAAGATGGTCTATGCCGGTACGATGGAGACGGCTTCGGACGACTGGCTGGCCGATCTCGACGGCGACGGCATACCGGAACTGGCCGTCGGGCGCTTGCCCGTCAGGACCAGCCAGGAGGCCGATACGATCATCAACAAGATCGTCAGCTTCTCGCCTGCCAGCGCCGGGCAAGGTGCGCTCCTCGTCGCAGATCGCAACGACGATCAGAACAACTTCGAGGCGGCCAGCCAGAATGTCCAGAGCCTGTTGCCAGCAGGCACACAAGTACAGGTCATCAACCGTGGGAATCAGGACACGGGTATGGTGCATAACCAGATCATCAACGGCATCAATCAAGGCCCGCTGGTGGTGAACTACTACGGCCACGGCTCTGTCGGATTGTGGACGGGGTCAGGGTTGCTCAATACCGCGGATGCCGAGACGTTGACCAACGGCACGCGCCTGCCGCTGTTCACGATGATGACGTGCCTCAATGGCTTCTTCCAGGATGTCAACGGCGAGAGCATGTCCGAGGCGCTCCTGAAAGCGCCGCAAGGGGGCGCCATCGCCGTCTGGGCTTCGTCGGGCCTGACGGAGATGAGCAGGCAATCCGAGATGGATCAGCAGTTGTATGGAACGGTCTTCGGGGCGCAGTCTGTGCCGCTTGGCGATGCCGTCAGGGCAGCGAAGGCAGCCACGCAAGACCAGAACGTGCGACGCACCTGGGTCTTCTTCGGCGATCCGACGATGCGTCTCCGCTAAAGCGGATGACGGTTGGGTTTTACGGGGCAGTTAGCTTGATGTGCCACCTGGAAGTTTACCGGCACTTCATGACCCGACCTTCGCTGCCGTGCGTGAGGGTGAAGGTATTAAGTGTCTCATTCGTGTCGGTAAGCGTGACGGTCAGGGTCATCGTCTCGCCATTGACATGGCCCGTGTAGCGAGCCGGACGATTGCGAGGACTCTCGTTTCTGCGCACCGGCCCGCCATGCTCGGCAATGAGAGTGCCTTTCGCATCGAAGCGTCCCTTGTCGTCTAGCGCCAGCGGTTCTTCGATTGTGCCATGCGCGCAATCGTATTCGATCTCAGCGTGGTTCTTTGTCAGGTTGAGGCGGATGTGTGCGCCACCCCAAACCCCCGTGGGCGCGCCGGTATCATTTCCCTGACTGACAGCATTTCCCTGTTGGGGAGTGTTTTCCTGAGATGAGTTGCTCATATGTACATCCTGGCACGAGCCGGTTTGACTTAACAGCAGAAATGCGAGCGCGGCGGAAACCAGTGCTGACATTATATTGGTCATAGACATAATCTTTGCGTTAGGCCGAGTTTAATCAATAAACAAGATACTCCCGGCCACACGCATAAAGCAATCTTCGACAATGCAATTTGTGGCAGAACAGATCATTGCCCCCCGGCCAATCACAGTCGGCAACGTCAGCGTGCGCGCGGCTCGCCTGTTGAGCCGGGTAATCTTTTATGGATTACTGTCACTCCTCGCGCTGGCGGCCATTCCCTACGGCACCGCAGAGGTGTGGTGGACATCTCTCTTTGAATCTGCTGTTTTCACGCTCACCGCGCTCTGCATCGTCGAGAGTACATTGAGCGGAGAATACTTCGTGCGCGAGCATCGAATGCTCTTGCCGCTCTGCGCTCTCATCCTCTTCATATTTGCGCAAAGCTTGCCCCTCTCGCGCGGCGCAACAGGCGCTCTAGGAATTCCCCTCTGGAACGCAATCAGCGCCGACCCTTATGAGTCACGACTTGTCGCGCTCAAATTCATTGCCTTCGCTCTTGTCGGTGCCTTGTTGCTGCGATATACGTCAACTCGACGACGGTTGCGCGCGCTCATACATGTTGTGATTGGGATCGGCGTGGCGAGCGCTCTGTTCGGGATTGCGCGGCTAATAATGCAGCGTGGCGCAAACGCGTTCGTCTTGCCTTACCTGCTGACCGGCACCGGCTACGGACAGTTCATCAATCGTAATCACTTCGCCTTTCTCATGGAGATGGCGCTGGGCTTAATCCTTGGCTTGGTTATTGGTCGAGGGGTACGTCGTGAACAACGGCTCGTCTACCTGGCGGCGGCACTGGCTGTGTGGGCAGCGCTCGTCTTATCGAACTCGCGCGGCGCAATCTTCAGCATGCTCGGTCAGATGCTCTTCCTCTGTCTACTGTTTTATGCCGCTCGCCAGGAACGAAAAGATCGGCGACAGACCAATGCTCCGCGTCGGTGGCGCTTGAGCGGCACTCATATCATGCGCGTCGCGCTTCTCGCTGCCCTGATGTTAGCGCTCATTATGGGAATCATCTGGATGGGCGGCGACCAACTCGCGACTAAGCTGGAATCTGCTCCGGTTGAGATCAGCGCACAGGGGCCTGATAATCGTTGGGGCGACCGACGCAGGGAAGTCTGGCAAACAACATGGCAGGTGATTAAAGAGAATCCGCTCGCCGGGGTCGGCTTTGGTGGTTACTGGATAGCCATCTCCCAGTATCATAATGCCTCGGGCAAGGTGACGCCCCAACAGGCACACAATGATTACCTTGAGCTTTTAGCCAGCGGCGGTCTCCTGGGTGTGTTACTCTGGGTCTGGCTGGCCGCTGCTGTGATCGGAAGGGCACGAGCGTGTCTGCGGGATAGTGATTCATTCCGCCGCGCTGCTTACTTGGGCGCGCTGGTCGGAGTTTTCGGTGTGGCGGCACACAGTCTCGTTGACTTTGGCCTGCACATCACGATCAACGCACTGGTCTGCATTACTCTATTGGTCATCGCTACGGTGCAAGTAAAAAGCGAAGATGAGGTAAAATCGGTAGCCGCGTTCGGAGACTCCCCACGCGCTGCTCGTTCTTAGAAGTTAATTGTTCCACAAGGAAGCATCAATATGTTCTCAAAAAACTTGATCGCAATAAAGGCCGTGGCCCTCCTGTTGGCTTTCTGCGTCGCGCCCGTCTTCGGACGAGCGAATCTTATTGATTCGAGCATGAAGACGGAAGTAGACGCGGCGCAGAACGACGCGCCACTCAGCGGCAAATTGATGACGAGCGGGAAAAATCTGATCCAGGTCAACGGCAATCCCTCCCCGGCAGGCACGACCATCTTCTCCGGCGCGCAACTCGTCACGCCCGTCGGGGTCGAAGCAAGCGTTGACCTCGGCAGTCTCGGTATCCTCGAGCTTCAGCCAAACACAAAACTGACGCTGGTCTTCAACGAAACCAACATTGACGTCAAAATTTTCTACGGGTGCGCTACCTTGACCGCTTATAGCTTGAAGATCGATGGCTCTATCACTTCGCCACATGGTGACACGATACGTACAACTGCGGATCGGCGACGATTGGATGTCTGTTACAAAGAAGGAGACGCAGCTCTCACAATGGGGCCTGGTAATGTCACCGGCGCTGGGGCCTCAACAGCTTCAGGTGGTCTATTCGGACTGAGCACCACCGCTGCGATAGCGATTATCGGCGGGACGACGGCTGTTATCGCATTGATAATCGCCGGGGGGGGTGGCACACGCGGACAAAACCCCAGCTTGCAGAGTCCTCTTGGACTATAAGTGCGACGCCACGTCAGGCATGACCTGCTTCAACATTAAGCGTCGCTCGCACGCTGTTCAATCTCACTCGGTAAGACCAGAACTCTCTGAGCTGTCTGAAAGATTAAAGAGAGTGTTTTGCTCTCAGAGGCTTCTAAACTTTAGCCCTCGGACGGATGAAGTTTCTCCCGTAGACCTTTTCACGTTGCAGATAGAGCTATGAGCAAGTCGTCGGAATCCGTCAAAATTCCTGCCAGCCCTGCTGCCTCCGCACGGCAGTGGCTCTACGGCCCGGTCATCGCCGCCAGCCTTCTCGTGTGCTTCTGGGGCGCGTGGAGCGCCGGGCGGGCGGGGCTGTCACGATTACTTTCAAAATATGGAAGCATATCCTCACAACTTGTGGCGACGGATAAAGCCGTCCTGCTCGCATCCTCAGACGCGGAAGCACACTATGCGCGTGCCACCGTGCTCGCTAGCCTGGGGCGATTCCAAGAGGCTCTCCAATCATACCGTGAGGCGGTCGCGCTGCGTCCGCGTGATTATGTGCTATGGATGGAGATGGGGCAGGTTTACGACCAGATGGGTGATGCTGAGTCTGCTCTCGTCGCCTTCAAGGAAGCCGCACGTCTCGCCCCTTACTACGCGCAGTCACGCTGGCAAGCGGGAAACCTTTTACTTCGCGCCGGACGCCTGGATGAAGCATTTACGGAACTGCGCCGCGCTGCCAGCAGTGACCCTTCTCTTTTCAACAGTACGGTTGATCTCGCATGGAATTCATTCCGTGGTGATGTGCGCCGCGTCGAACAGGCGGTCGCGCCTCAAACAGCGGTCGAACGTCTGGCGCTGGCTCGCTTTCTCTTAGCGCATCAGGAAATCAACGAGGCCGTGCAGTTGTTCCATCACGTCGGGGCTATCACTGAAACGGATCGCCAGGTCTTCGTTCAGGATCTGCTGGGCGCTAAACGATTCAACGAGGCTTATGAAGTCTGGTTGGACGGACACAATGAACTGAAAGAAGCGAGTATTCCAGGCATCATCAATACTGGCTTTGAGGATGATATTCGCCGTGAAGATTATGGTTTCGGGTGGCAGCTCAGGCTTGATGCGCCGAACACGACAATTTCCCCGGACCTGGATAACCCGTACGAAGGGAAAAGAAGCCTGCGCATAGATTTCAAAGGGGACTTGAACCCGTCTATTTCGATTGTTTCTCAACTTTTGTTGGTCAAGCCCAATACCCATTACCGTTTAAGCTTTGCGGCTCGAACTCAAGACGTCGTCACGGGCGGATTGCCCATCCTCACGGTGCTTGATGCCGACGATCAACAACAAACGTTGGCTCAGACTAAACCGCTGCCGCAAGGCACGAGCAGGTGGGAAACCTATGACGTTGAATTTGCCACCACAGCACGAACAACCGCCGTCACTCTCGCACTCCAGCGACAAAGCTGCGGCACTCAGCCGTGTCCAATCTTCGGTCATCTGTGGCTCGACGATTTCGCCGTGCAGCAATGATGATAACTGAGACGAAGTGAATTCAAAGGGAAAGTAAACGGCCTTCCTGTCAAAACTGCGCAGCGAGATCTGGCATAAAGCAGAGGGCAGTTGCCGCCTCGAGATGATTAAGCTATGGGGAATAACAATACCGCCGAGAAGACTATCCTGATCATTGAGGACGATGACGATACCCGCGAGATGCTGAAGATTTTTTTGCAGCAGAGCGGTTATCGCATCGTGGATGCCGCCGATGGTGAGGAAGCCGTAGAGAAGGCAATTAGCGAGCGCCCCGACCTCATCTTGATGGATCTACACCTGCCAAAACTGGATGGTTTTAGCGCCGCACAACGCATCCGGCAGCATCCAGAGTTGCTCAACGTACCTATCCTCACCAATTCTGCCGACGGGATGAAGGGTATTGATTACACGCTTCGTAGACATGAACTCGGCGCAGGCTACACCGACTACTTCACCAAGCCGGTGGACCTCGATGAATTAAAGGACATGATCAACCGCCTTCTGTCCGGCGGAGGCTAAACGTAAGCTGTGCTGATTAAGAGCGCTTCCCGGATACTCTCACAGAAGCCGAGTTGGATGACTCTATCGGCCAACAGGTGCAAAGTCCAATGGGCATGATCCTCAGGCTTGCATTATTTTGGCGTCCCCTCATCTTGCACCACGCAGCCAAAGAGATTCTAAAAAACAGACTGAAGCCACTCCTGAGAAAGCAGCGGTGTACCAACACCATCAAGGGACAATATCTGGTGAAGATGGAAGCGGGAGCAATTTGTATTATGCCTTAAAGATTATAAGGATATCTGCTTTCAGGAAACTCCCGTCATCACAGGGAAATTTGCCAGACTTTTGCCAGACCACGCTGACGCTTTATACCTTTCGAGCGGCGTATAAGTGACTTCTCTAGCCACTTTGGTTAGGTTTTGCGACTTCAGGAGCGATTACGCGCTATACGCGGTGCTATAAAGTACCTTGACACGGTAGGGGTCTGCGGTTCAAATCCGCACGCGCCTACCATTTTCATCCCCAAATTCGGCACTTTTTCGACTTCAGCCCCGGTTTTTGCGCCGTTCCTTGTGCCATTACTCACCGGACTTCGAGAGATCGCCCCCAAAGCACTGCGCTTGGCTTCCATGCGGATATGACTGTAGCGCTCTAGAGCGGATTACCAATGGATGTACCGTGTCGCCGTCTAATGAAATCAATCGTTTAGCCTGAAAGAAGCGGTACACTGATTGGAAAACCGCTCTAGGCGAGAAGGCTGCCCCTCGCCAGCGTAATAATAGCTGTCATTTTCAAGTGTTAACACTCGCGGGCGATCTCTGGCGGAAGCGGCGCGGGGTCGGCTCCGTCGCGTGAGGCGTCGGGTGATAACACCCGCGCTACATAGGAGTTAATACTCTATCTCCCACCATCCTGCTCCTTTAAAGTAGAGGCCTGCTGATCGTCGCAGGCGGCAGACTTACAGGCGGAGCAATAAACAGGGTGCGGAAACACACTTAGGCTGTTGAAGTCGGCAATTGCCGGCACGCGTGATGGTAACAGCGAGTCCTCGCTATTATTCGTCCGAATCATCTGTTAACTGAATTGAGGAGAATAAGGTAATGCAGACAGCAACAAGGGTAGAAGAAAGGGTGCTGCCCAACAACATCGGTACGGAAGAGCAGGGTAGAAGAGAAACCGTCGAGGGTCTGTCGCGTCTCCTGGCGGACACGCACATGCTGTATCTGAAGACGCATAATTTTCACTGGAACGTGACGGGGCCAATGTTTTACACGCTGCACCTGATGTTCGAGGAGCAGTACACGGAGCTATGGCAGGC
The DNA here is from genome assembly GCA_036386415.1 of Pyrinomonadaceae bacterium. Classification (GTDB taxonomy): domain Bacteria; phylum Acidobacteriota; class Blastocatellia; order Pyrinomonadales; family Pyrinomonadaceae; genus DASVVT01. The sequence goes on along the minus strand of DASVVT010000035.1, from coordinate 47,123 downwards.
GGGCGATCTCCTGGCTGAACGTATCCGCGCGCTTGGCTTCACTGCGCCGGGTTCATACAGAGAGTTTTCCAGGCTCACCTACCTCCATGAGGCGGAAGGCGTCCCCGCAGCCGAGGAGATGATCCGACAGTTGGTCATGGATCATGAGACGGTCGCCCGCACGTCTCGCTTTGCCCTGTCCGTTGCGCGCTCCGCTGTTGACGCGCCGACAGAAGATCTTCTCACCAAGCGCCTCACGGCGCACGAGAAGGCCGCGTGGATGCTCAAAAGCTTGTTGGCAGAAGAATAAAAGGAGATATTATGGATTTAAGCGAAGTTATCGTTGTCGCACTCGGCATATTGTTCTTTTTCGGCGGCGCGGCGTGGCTTGAGATTCACTCACGAAAACAGAATCGTCCCGACCCGCAAGATGTGCAGCCACGTCCGCCCACGTCCGCCGGGCGGAGCAACTCGCTGTTCCAGAGATAGCCGCTACATCCAGCCTTCAGCGCTTACGGGAAAATGCCCAGCTCGGCGTAGGAGGTAGCGATCTTATTTATCGCGCTGATGAAGGCCGCCGTCCTCAGACCCGGAATCTTCGAGTCCGCTTTCCATATCTCATGAATCTGTTGGTAGGCGACCGCCATCGTCTCCTCAAGACCAGAATTAACCAGGTCTATCTCGTCCGCGCCGCGCGCTATTCTCTTTATCTCCTCGTCGGAGAGCTTCTTCCCCGTAGTCGTTTCCACCACCCGCAGCATGTTCTCGAAAGTCGTCTGGTCGAACCGCTTGCCCATCCTGCCGAAGCGCACGTGCGACAGGTTCTTCAGCCACTCGAAGTATGAGGCGGTCACTCCACCGGCGTTCAAATAGATGTCCGGGATGACCAGCACGCCCTTGTGCAGGAGAATCTCTTCAGCCCTGGCGCTGGTCGGCCCGTTGGCCGCCTCGGCCAGTATCTTCGCGTGGACGCGCGGGGCGTTCTCTTCCGTGATCTGGTTTTCAAGCGCCGCCGGAATCAAGATGTCGCACTCAAGCTCAAGCGCCTCCTCGCGGCTGCCTAGATTACTTGCTCCCGGAAAGTTGAGGAGCGAGCCGGTCTCCTTCCGGTGCTTCATCACGGCTTCTATGTCCAAACCCTTCGAGTTGTAGATGGCACCCTCGTACTCTGCCAGTCCCGTGATGACCGCCCCTCCGTTCTGGCAGAATTGCGCCGCGTGATAGCCGACATTTCCCAGCCCCTGCACGACGATGCTCTTGCCCTCCAGTCCCTTGTTGAGACCGAGCCGTTTCATGTCTTCGCCGTCGCCGCATGCCTCACGTAGGCCGAAGAAGACGCCGCGCCCCGTCGCTTCAAGTCTTCCGCGCACGCCGCCCTGCGAAACGGGCTTCCCTGTCACAGAGGCGAGCGCATCTATCTGACCGGGATGGAACGCGGCGTAGGTGTCAACGATCCAGGACATCTCGCGCTGCCCGGTCCCGTAGTCGGGGGCGGGCACGTCCACGCCCGGGCCGATGAAGTTCTTTTTAATCAGTTCGGAGGTGTAGCGGCGCGTGATCTGCTCCAACTCCTCAACCGTATAGTTCTTCGGATTGATCTTGATCGCGCCCTTTCCGCCCCCGAACGGCACGTCCATCACGGCGCACTTGTAGGTCATCAGCGCCGCCAGCGCCTTCACCTCATCCTCGTTGGCGTCCTCCGAATAGCGGATTCCGCCTTTGACGGGTAGCTTGTGGTGGCTGTGTTGGGCGCGCCAACCCGTGATGACCTCGATGCCGCGCTGTGTGCGGACGGGGAACTGGAACGAGTAGACGCTGTTACAGACCCTGATCTGATCTAGCAAACCTTTCGGGTGTTGTGTGAAAGAAGCTGCATGATCGAAGTAGAGAGAAACATTGTCGAAAAAGCTTGGAGGGGGTTGAGTGGTGTTCATCTGTTGACTCCTTTGCGCTGAAGCTTAACCCGCCTTGTGACTGCTTACCAGTAAATCAAGCGCAGGAAACTACATTAGCTGACGAGCTTGACGGTTGCCAGCGTGTTAATACCCGAAATCCCCAAGTGTTTACACTCGCCGCCTGGACGGAAATCTCTTATATAGCATGAGGCCCTTATCAAAATTTTATAGTTGGAGCGTGAGAGGGTGGGCTTGAGTCAAATCAGTGATTCCTACTACTTAACTATCAACTCACCTGCGTCGTACTCGTCTCGCAAACAAAGGTAGCTCAACGCGAGCACCTCATCTTCCAGCCTGTCACTCAAATCCAGTTCGCGCGGCGGCACCCGGTCGCCCAGTTGATTGAGCGACCAGAGCATGAACTGACGAATCGGTCGCCCGCGGTGCAGATAATCCCTAGCGTCCTGCTCCAGCGCGTGCACGATCTCAAGGGCGGATTCACCCCGATAGTATTTCCCCTCGACCAGAAAAATCATGCACACCCCTTGCTCCAATCTCGCTTGTTGTCATCGCGGGCTTCAACACCTCTTTGCCCTTTGGATTACGGCCTGCTCCGAATCGTCTCGCCATCTTATTTTCTTTTCTAACCGTGAGCGAGAGTGTTATCACGCGCCGGGCGCAGGTGTTTTCTCTTGTGATGGAAGTCTGGATGATTTGTTATACTGAGAAGAAAATAGAGCATGATTGAGCTGGGGACTTGGAGGCGAAGGTTGAGCATCCGTGGGCGATTACTTGCTTTGGCGCTGGGCGCGGTCATCCCGCTCGTCCTTCTCGGCCTCGCGATGCTGTGGATGGTATGGGGCGCGAAGGAACAACAGCTCAACGAGTCTCTGGAACAACAGGCGGAGTTGGCCGCCGTCGTCTTCGACCGCTGGCTCGACGCACAGAGGCAACCGCTCGTCACCATTGCCTCTTACACCGCTGAGCACCTCAGGGACGCGGCGGCGCTCGAAGCTGACTTGCGCGCGACGACGGCCCGGCGCCCGCACTGGATTGACGTGCGCGTCCTCGACGCAGGCGGGAGGGTCGTGGCGGCGTTTCCCTCGGACGCCGAGAGTCTCCCGGCAGGTGTCGCCGAGAGGCTGATAGCGGAAGCGCATAGCGGAGAGTCGGCCATCGAAACGGACTGGACGCGCGGAGAGGGTCGTTATGTTCTCGCCGTCGCGGCTCGTATTGAGGGCGGTGGCGCTTGTATCACGCGTATCGACGGTAAGGCTCTCAGAGACCTCTTTCACGGAATCGCCTTACCGGAACGCGCACTCGTTATCACCCTGCTTGATTCGCGCCGCCGCGTGATCTATCGCAGCCAGACGCCGGAATCCACCCTCGGCCTTGATCTGAGCGACGCCAGAGTGTTATCCACGCTCGAAGGCCGGAGCACCGCGGTCATCACCGTCACGAGTACCATTGACGGCGTCGAGCGCGTGTACGGGCTGGCGCGCGCAGGGCGCACGGGATACGTGACGATGGTCGGCGTGCCGAGCGCGATCCTCTACGCGCCCGCCAGGAGGCAACTCACCACTTATGCGCTGGTCAGTTTGGCCGTCGTCTTTGGCACCTTGACGGCAGCGCTCCTCATCGCGCGGAGCATCGCCCGGCCCGTGCGCCTCCTCGGTTTCGCCGCGCAGCAGTTCGGTGAAGGGAACTTCTCGGCGCGCGCGCCCGACGCTGGTGCAGATGAGATTTCACGGCTTGGAGTGAGCTTCAACGCGATGGCCGAGCGGGTGGAGAAGAGGGAATCGCGCATAGCTGAATTAGACAGCTTGAAATCGGACTTCGTCTCAAGCGTCTCACACGAGCTGCGCACGCCGCTGACGACGATCAAGGCGCTGACGAGACTCCTAATGCGCGACGGCCTTGAAGACGCGAAGCGGCGCGAGTACCTGGATACGATTTCGGTCGAGTGCGACCGGCAGATAGACCTCGTCCTCAACCTGCTCGACCTGTCGCGCCTCGAAGGGGGTGTCTTTCGCATCACGCACGAGCGTGTGGGCGTGGCGGAAGTCGTTTCGTCCGTCGTCAAGTCAGAGGCAAGGGCAGCGGAGAAGAGGAGCCATGAACTCAGCGTCGAACCTGTCGAAGACATTCCCAGCGTGTGCGCCGACCCGAAGGCGCTGCGCCGTGTGCTGTCGAACATCATCGAGAACGCCATCAAGTACACGCCCGACGGCGGGCGCATTCGTCTTTCGGCGCGCGTAGACGGCGACGAGGTGTTGATTAGCGTGACGGATAACGGGCGCGGCATCCCCCCTGAGGATATGCCTGTTCTCTTCGACAAGTTTCATCGTGGTCGTCCCGCGACGCACTCTGAGGCCATGCGAAATGCCACGACGGACGCAGAGTTTTTAGAGGACGCAGACGTGTCCGGCGTCGGCCTCGGCCTCTACTTAGGCCGCAACGTCATGGAGCAGATGGGGGGCAAGATCAGCGTCGAATCGGAAGTCGGGCGCGGGAGCAAGTTCACGTTGCACCTGCCCGTGTGGCGTGACGCAGGTTGCGAGAAGCAACCCAAAGAGGAGGGTGGAAATGGCGAAACAGCTACTGGTCGTTGATGATGATCCGAGCCTCTTGCTCGCTGTGTCGGAGACGCTGCGAGCGGAAGGTTATGAAGTGGTGACGGCACGCCGGGGCGCGGAGGCGATGGTGCGTGTCGCCGAAAGCCTACCCGATCTTATTATCAGCGACATCCGCATGCCGGGCATGGACGGCTACGCGCTCGCGCGTAACCTACGCTCGGCTGCGCGCACACGTCTCATCCCGATCATCTTCCTAACGGCGAAGGACGAGACCGCCGACCGCATCGCGGGATTCCGCACGGGCGTGGACGCCTATCTCACAAAGCCTTTCGAGCCGGAGGAACTCGCGGCGGTAGTCAAGAGCATTCTCGACCGGGTGCAGCGGACTCACTCCGACCTCGCGCGCATGTTCGGAGAGCAGGAGACAGACGACTATGAGCTGATACGCGATGAAGATTTAACGGACGCGGAGTGGCGCGTCGCCGAGGCGGTCGCTCGCGGCTTAAGCAATAAAGAGATCGCCGCCGAACTTAACCTCAGTCTGAGGACGGTTGAGGGTCACATCAGCCGCATCCTTGACAAAAAGAGTCTGAGCAACCGCGTCGAGCTTGCGCTCCACGTCAGGGAGCACAAGCAACACGATTGAGCTTCCCATCCTCCACAGCCCATTAATACCGCTTCTCAACCCGCTGTCTAAAGTCAACAGATGTTGCGCGTTTCGTGCGCACGATAGGTCAAGTGTTAACACCCGCGCGACTTAGGAGTTAACACGCTATCTCCTGCCAGCCCTCTCCTCTAAGGTATAGAAGATGCTGATCGCTGCGCGCGACGGACTTACAGGCCGATGCGACTGTCACTGGGCGAGAATAGTCGCATCACACGAATGCCGTTGGAGTTCTAGCAGCGCGCGATCAGCAGCAAATTAATCAGTGAGCGTAGCGAGGGCCGAGGTTTATCAAAGGGTGTGCTTGAGCAAGTGGATGCGTGAAGCGCGGTCACCGCAAGGCGATTCCGCTGTGAGGGGTATCTGGCATGGCAAGAAATGATAACGGGTACATCGTTTTACCGGGAGGCAGGACTGAAAAGAGGGCGGGCGAAAGCTGGCTTGAGATTCTGAAACGCTGGCTTGTTGAGTGCCCGCAGTGCACTCAAATCTGGCTTGTCGTGGGTGCGCGCGAAAACGACCGATACATATGCAAGGACTGCGGGCACAGTTTCGCCATCAGGTTTTCAACCGCGCCGAGCGACAGCCTGCCCGCCTGAGGTCACAGCAGCGCGGGAGAGTAAGTAAGTTTTCATGTTTAAAGGGAGGATTGTTATGTCATATGGGGGGCCAATAGTGATTAAAGAGCCTGATCTACGGTGGCCTATCTATCTCGTCGCCGCGATCATTACCACTCTGTTTGTGTTGCTGCTGATGGGTGTGCTTCATCTGTCTGTGAGGCAGCCTTACTCAAGAAGTTTCAATGAGCCGCGACTTGAAAGAGCGATCCGTCCGGGAGCGCCGGAGTTCGAGCAGTTGCGAGAACAGATCGTGGTGGAACAGTTGGTAGCTACGGAAGCGCAGCGTCCCTTCAACAATATGGCGGTCGAGATGAACGCGACCCTGAGGAACACTACGGGGCGCACCGTCAGCGGGCTGGAAATGCGCGGCGCGGTTCTGGACGCGCAAAGCTACCCATTACGCGAACGCACGGTGGTTGTCATCCCCGCGCGGCAGACTGCGCTTGAGCCGGATGAAGCGATCAATGTACGCATTTTGCTGGAGGGAATCAGTCCCGATTCAGAACGCGCCGGTGTGCTGATGGAAGTCACAGGGGTGCATTTCGATTGATCTTGAGTTATATGGAGAGGCCAGAAGGCGATTTCAAAATAGTGACCATCGTATGCGCTCAATTCTTTTTTTCGTTCATCCTCATTACCTCATTTCCTGCGTTGAATAATCCTTAACTGTTGATAGATTAGAAGATGCAGAGGGGGCGAATTAGCGTGGAAACACTTGTGTTTCATAGGTGATGTCACGCTACCGGCCTGACTCGTCTTTCGTTAAATTATTCTTATAAGGAGGAACGCTCTCGGCGAAACGGGACATTGAAGGAGAAATCATGGGTTTTATAGACTATTACATCCACGAGTTGAGTATTGAAGGGGAAGCCGTCGAGAGGTGGGAGAATGAGGGCGGAAGGCTCCGGCAAAATCATGACTGGAGCCTAGACTCCATCGGTGAAGACTATCTCCGTCGCATGGAGCATGCCATCCCCATCGGCAGGCTCAGCGAACCCGATGATATCGCCCACGCGATGTTGATCCTTACTTCCGACGAGGCGAAGTTTATTACCGGACAGAAGCTGGTCGTGGATGGCGGGCAGACTTTGCCCGAATCGGTTTCAGCAGTGTGATTATTTACCCCAGCTCGAACGCGGGCTGGTGATGAGGGTGTTGAACGATGAAGCTACTGGTTGCAGTTGATTCGGCGATTTCGACCGAAGTCCTCGTCGGCGCGGTGGGAGTACGCCCTTGGCCTGACGATACGACGGCGCATGTGCTTTCGGTCGTAGCGGACGCGGACGTCCCCGAAGAGGTGTGGCGCGAAGAAGGCTACGGGAAGGCCACAGTGCGGCGGGAGATGGAGAGGAGGGGCGAACAGATAACAGCCCTCGCCGTCGAGCGCCTGAAAGAGGTCGGCATTCCGGCAGAAGTGGTCGTGACGAGGGGCGACCCCCGACAGCTCATCCCATTTTTCGCGCGGAAGTGGTCTTCGGATTTGATCTTCGTCCGCGCTCACGTCCGCAATGACCTGGCGCACTGGATGCTGGGCAGCGTCGCCAGAGCGGTCGTCTCGTACGCCCCTTGTACCGTTCAGATCGTGCGTGACCTAGCGGAAGACCGCGCGCACACTCTGGACAGCGGGAGGAGAGTGCTGCTCGCCACCGACGGCTCGGAGACTTCGGCGGCGGCGGCTCAAGCCCTCGCCGGACGGCCCTGGCCCGAAGGGAGCGAGTTTAAGGTCGTGAGCGTTGAAGAGCCGTGGGCGCTCAAACGCTCCAGAGTGAGGCACGACGAGCAGGCTCAAGAGGCGGTCAGCAGCGCCGAACAAGTGCTGGCTGCTGCGGGGTTGAAAGCGACCGGGGCGGTACTCTCCGGTAACGCGAAAGAGGTAATTTTAGAAGAGGCACAAAAATGGGCAGCCGATCTGATCGTCGTCGGCTCACACGGGCGGCGCGGTTTCAAGCGATTCCTGCTGGGGAGCGTCTCCGAGGCGGTCGCGATGAACGCGCATTGCTCTGTTGTTGTCGTGCGCGCCCCCGCGCGAACTTTGAGAAAAGCTCGGGCATCAGGTTGAAGCTTTTCTGTCCCGCGCGGAAGCAGTGAGGATAAAAGATTGGAGGAGGTTATGGGGAAGGAAACTAACATCTATATCACCAAGCCGGATCATGAGCGGCTCACAAAGCTGATCGAGCTCGCCCGCGAGCGCGATGGCGATGCGAACCGTGTATACGTGGACAGATTAGAGGAAGAGTTGGAGAGGGCAGAGGTCGTCGAGCAGAAGGGCATCCCGCCGGACGTTATCACGATGCGCTCGACGGTGAGCCTAAAAGACCTGGATACCGGCGAGGAGATGATTTACTGGCTGACATTTCCGACAGAAGCGAATTACGACGAGGGCAAGATTTCCGTTCTGGCCCCCATCGGGACGGCGATGCTCGGCTACCGGCGCGGTGACGTGATCGAGTGGGAAGTCCCGTCGGGTGTGCGTAGGTTGAAAGTCGAAGAAGTCCTCTACCAGCCGGAATCGAAGGGCGACTATCACCTGTGAGTTTCTTTTGCCGTGGGCTTCAGATATGCGATTGATCTCTTCTTTATTCAGTATCCCATTTAGCCGGTGGGCAAAGCTGCTCGCGGGACTGGCTTGTATCGGTATAGGCGTCGCGTTTACGAAACAGGCCAATCTGGGGCTCGGCCCATGGGACGTGCTCGGCGACGGGTTGGCTCAACTGACGGGAATCGAACTTGGCACAGCCTCAATCATCGTCGGGGCTCTCGTGCTGCTGTTCTGGATACCGATTCGTGAAAAGCCAGGCGTCGGCACCGTCACGAACATTGTGTTGATCGGCGCGTTCATGGACATGGCTCTTGCCGTCGTCCGAAGCGCGAGCGGCGTTCTGCTGCAAAGCGTTCAGCTCGGGATGCGCATGGAGCTGCTTGTAAACACACTCCTGCCAACGTGAGGTCGCCTGTCGATCGGCCAGCGCGTCTGTGATTGGGGACATCGGAGGTTGGTCACGTGATCTTTCAGTCATCGGTTTTTCTATTCGCCAGTCCGGCTTCGTCGTTGATGTCACCCCGTTGTGCGACCAACCAGTCATGGGGCTATAGCTTTTCCGGGTGACGTACGATGCCCGTGACCTCGTGCCTGCGATTCAGCAACTCAGCCAGAATCCTAGTACCGAAATTGCCGGTCGCGCCGATCAGTGCGACTTCTATTTTTTACGTCCTTGAGGTTACCCGATTCGCCGCGTCCACTCCACAAGATTCCGGAGGAGCTGGCGGATGAACTCTTTCGTCGTGTCATCCGTCAGATTCCCCTCGGCGTCAAATCGCTCTGCGGCGTTGCCAATCATCACCTCCGGCTGGTTGATGGGAAACATGTTGAGGAAGACCATCATCTGCCGCAGATGATATTGAGCGCGCGCCGTAGCGATTGCGCCAATCGAAGCGCCCATGATCGCCGCCGGTTTGCCGTTCCACGCGCTGTCGCCGTAGGGACGCGACGCCCAGTCAATCGCATTCTTCAATACTCCCGGAACGGAGTAGTTGTACTCCGGCGTCACGAACAGGATGGCGTCCGCCTCGCGTATCCGCTTCTTTAACTCCACGACTTTGGCGGGCGGATTTTGCTCCTCGTCCTGGTTGAAGCCGGGTATGCCGTCAAGCTCGAAGGTTTCGAGGGTCGCGCCTTCGGGCACGAGTTCGGTTGCGGCGCGCAGGGCGGCGCGGTTGTACGATTCGCGCCGGAGACTTCCGGCGACGCCGAGAATGCGAACTGGTTTGCTCATTTTAATCTCTCCTTACGGTCGGGTAGGTTAAGGTTAGTCATGGCTGAGACAGCCGATTAAAGCGGACGGCAAACTTGCTCACCAACCGCGTGTCGTCAGTGCCGCTTCCACTTCACTTCGATCTCCACTTCCTCTTCCTCGCCCTCGCGCTGGTACTCGAATTCGACTGTTGCGTAGGGAGGGATATAGATGCGCTCGCCGGCGATCTGTATCTCAAACGTCTTCTCCTCTTCCAGCGCGTCCGCCAGACGCCGCAGCTTTGCGACCACCTCTTTCGTCGGGTACGATTTCTCCACATCCTTTTCAGTCGCCATCACCTTGCCTCCTGAGAATTAAAAGCCACTTGAATTAACAAGCCCTAAGTTTTTTCACCTTACCTTGCTCCCGCTCGCCGCCATCCCGTCTCACGTAACTTTATCATCCGCTTCAATCGGTGCGACGGCGTCCTCGGAGACGGGCGCAAGCGGGTCATGCTCCACCGGCGAATGCGCCTCCGCGCTCTTGGGGAAGACGAGCGACGCGACGACCGAGAGCAGTAGAACGAGCGCAATGACGCCGAGCGATAGTCCTATGGGAACTTTGTACACGTCCATCAGGAGCATCTTCGCGCCGACGAAGATGAGCACGACTGAGAGACCGAGTTTGAGATAGTGAAATTTATGGATCACCCCGGCGAGCAGGAAGTAGAGCGAGCGCAAGCCGAGGATGGCGAAGACGTTCGAGGTGTAAACGGGAAAAGGGTCTTCGGTGACGGCGAAGATCGCCGGTATCGAGTCCACCGCGAATATCAGATCGGTCGTCTCGACGAGCACGAGCGCCACGAAGAGCGGGGTGGCGACGCGGCGCAGCGAACCGCCCGGCTTTTCGGCTTCGCGCACGAAGAAGTTCTGCCCATGATAACGATTCGTCACGGGTATAAAGCGGCGCACGAGCCGTATCACGGGATTCGACTCCGGCTCTATCGCGTGTTCCGTCTGCGTCGCCATCCTCAATCCAGTGATTACTAAAAACGCTCCGAAGACGTAGATGATCCAGTGGAACTGCTTGATGAGGTAAGCGCCCGCGCCGATCATCGCGCCGCGCATCAGCAAAGCGCCGATGATGCCCCAGAAGAGGACGCGGTGCTGGTAACGGGGCGGCACGTTGAAGAAGGCGAAGACGAGGACGATGACGAAGATGTTATCCACTGACAGCGCCTTCTCGATCAGGTAGCCGGTCAGAAACTCCATTCCCGCCTGCCGCCCCAAGAAGTGATAAACGCCGTAGTTGAAGAGAAGGGCGAGCGTGACCCACACGACGCTCCACCCGGCGGCTTCCTTGATCGAAACCTCGTGCGCCTTACGGTGAAAGATGCCCAGATCAACCGCGAGCATCAGCAGCACGAAGACGTTAAACCCTATCCACAACCAAATTTGATCCTTGACTGTTCGTTTACTTTAGCTTCACCGTTACCTACCGCCTCGATCACATCTGAGCAAAATGAAAAAGGATGAAACCCTCATCGGAATACATTCACTCGCGTCCTTGCTACCCACTAGGGATACCGCACGACGGCAGGCCCCGAATCGGGCAGCGGGATGAACTCCGTCTCTTCGGGAACGGGCGCGAACCGTCCCTCCTTCCAGTCCTCCTTCGCCTGCTCGATCCGCTCCTTTGAGCTGGAGACGAAGTTCCACCAGATGTGGCGCGCTCCGTCCATAGGCTCCCCGCCCAGGAGCATCATCCGTGCGGGGGAAGACTCATGCGCTCGCAGTATGATCTCCGCGCCCGGCTTAAAGACGAGGATTTGCCCGGCGCTGTAAGTTCCGTCGTCGGGTAGAAGCTCGACCGACCCTTCGATGATATATGCGGCGCGCTCCTCGTATTCGGCGGGCACGGGGAGGCGCGCGCCCTCTACAAGCGTGATGTCCGCGTAGAACATCTCCGAGAGCGTCTGGACGGGGGATTGAGCGCCATAGAGTGATCCGGTGATGAGGCGCACGCGCTTGCCCTCGCCCTCCACAATCGGCAACTCGTCCGCCCCGTGATGAGCGAAGGTAGGATCGGACTCCTCGTATCTTTTTGGCATGGCGACCCATGACTGAATGCCAAACAGCTCTGATCCTGACAGTCTCATCTCCTGCGGCGTTCGTTCGGAGTGTGCGATGCCGCTCCCGGCTGTCATCCAGTTGACTTCGCCGGGGCGGATGGGCTGCACCGTGCCTAGTCCGTCGCGGTGCATGAGCTCGCCCTCGAAGAGATAGGTCACGGTGGCGAGTCCGATGTGCGGGTGCGGCGCTACGTCAAGGCCACGACCTGCCCGCAGCACTTCCGGCCCCATCTGGTCTAAGAAGATGAAGGGGCCGACCATGCGCCGCTTGGCAGAAGGGAGTGCGCGGCGGACTTTGAAGCCGTCAACGATTTCCCTGACGCGCGTGACGATAGCGATTTCGAGTCCGGGGAGCATTCCCTCCCTCTGCTTTGTCGGAGCATTCGTGTTCATCGGGCGTTCCTCTTTTTAATCGGTTTCATATCGCACCCTTCGTCCGTCTCCGATAGTTTGAGCAGTGCAGGCAGCGTATTCCCTCACTGAAAACGAAAAGGATGAAGCCTTCATCTGATGAAGGCTTCATCCTTTACACAGGAGCGCTTAACGAGCCGTGTCTAAACTATCTGACGCATAACCCGTCGGTCTCTGAAAGTTGCAAGTAGCACGCGGGCTACTCCGACCACCCATTGTTCACCTCCGAACTCACAGCCGCGCCCGCTTGACAGAAAGTGGGACCAGGCGTCCTGACAGTCAGAGAAAATCAACCCGACTGTCGGAAACTTTCCTCCTGTGGAAAGCCCAATCTCCGAGCCTGTCGCTGTTGAACCTCTAGTTCGAGCTGCTAATTTTCTCTTGGAATTTGGCAAGCTATCATATAAAAACTAAGTATTCAATAGCTGGCCCTTTGCCGCCTCCCATGTATCGGAGGAGGCTTATTATAAACGGCGCATTCCATCCGGTGGATCGCGGCTGCATCGCCGTCCTCTACGTAATGAAAGCGCTACTGATGATCGTATGCCGAACGGAGGTGGAAAGCTGGGTAGCAAGCCTAAGCAGAGGAAGCAAAGGGAAGAGCTGCCGACTGGCGTGGGAAATGAAGACAGGATTGAAGCGAAGATAGACCGAAGACCTGCAAGATTCTTTCCCGGCGAGCGATCCGCCCAGGTGGGCGCTTGGAGTGAGACGAACGCCAGCAGAGAAGGAAGAGAAGGATGACAGTTCATCTTCTGCTGCGACTGATGACACGGGGGAAGGTTGAAGTATTAAATAGTCCAGTCGAGATTTCCTGTAATTAACATTCCCGAACAATTGCTTCAGACAATTCTTATCTAAGGAAGGCGAGTCTTATCATGTCCACCATCAGCGAAGTATTTCTTCCCGGCGTCGGGCGCAAGTTCCAAGTCGAGACCATGACGGGCGACCGGCTGGTCATAGTCATTCACGACGACGGCACGCGCGAGCTTTATCACTTCACGCGCCGGAACCTGGAGCGCCCGGCCTCGGTCTTAAGGCTCTCCGACGGCGAGGCGCGGCAGATCGCCGGGATCATCGGCGGGCTGACTTACGTGCCGCGAAATCTTCCGATGGCGGAGGTCATTTTAGGCGACCTTGTGCTGGAGTGGTTCACGATTGAAGAAGGAGCGGCGTGCGTCGGCAGATGTCGCCTGCTTCGGACACCCTGAATCTCTGCCGCATAGCCGGTTCTGTTAAGCGCGAGCCGAACCATCTCTGGAGATGCCTTCCTGACAACTTCTCTATGATTCACGACGTACCGCTTGTCCTCGAAGACGACCTCGGAATTGCGACCTAACGCGGCGACCTTTGAGGAATGCGGCAGTTCGAGCATGATGTCGAATGTTAAGACTCTGCCGCCCGCGCCCTGACGCCAGTTCTGCTCGACGCAGGTTGTTTCCGCCCTCGTGATGATTGTCATCTTGCCCATATCCTGATTAAACCTCCTCCTCAAATCACGCAACGAAGCAACTAACTGACTTTCACCTCAGACTGTCGGCTTGCGAATGAGGCTCATCGCCACATGCACTGGATAAGCACCTTTATGCTTCGTTGCTTATAAACTACCAGGGCGCGCTGTTCTTTAATACCGTGTTAGCACCTAATGTTTTCGGGTATTAACACTTGCCCTGATTCCACTATTCTGCGGGGAGCCAGGGATTCCAGACGGGGCTATAAATTAGCCTTCATAAAAACCTCTGACCCTCTCTCACCTCACACAAGCGTCCACAGATTAAGCCCACGTTAAGGGTCGAAGATGAGTGGTATCACCCGCGCCCATTAGGTGTTAACACGCTGTTTACTACCGGCTTTACCAGCTAAGGTAAACACATAAAGGTCGCCACGACCGGCAACGGCTGATGCGAGGCGAGAAAGATGATGAAAACTCCTTACGGGAATAGAGGTGACCGGTTGGGTCGAGAAAACAAAACAACTCTGAGGCCACGGGGAGGGCGCAGTAAGTTCGCCTGGATTTTCGGTGCGACCGCCGCCGTTTCCGCCCTGCTCTACTGAGAGCAGACCGCGCTGCTCTACCGGCTCTCGACACTGACCATGTGCGGGCTGCTGCTCGTCGTTGCGTTCTCAGACCTGGAAGGTAGAGATAAAGAACTGAATAAGACTGATCTTGCGAATGACGTTGCCGCATGACGCCGCATGCCTTCTCTCCCGCTTCGGCTGGTGCGTCGCAGGCGAATGAGCAGATAATGAAGCGGAGAAAGGTTAGTTGAATACCAGACAGCGAATGGGAAAAGAACTGTGAACCCGATCTTTATGTAGACCATTGCCGAGACCGTCGCACGAACGACGCTTGATATGTTGACGAGGTGGTGTCCAAAGTGCGGTCGTAAACAGATCGTGCCGGAAGAGAAATTGATGACTGATGTTACGTGTCGGCGCTGCGGAGCGAGAATGCCGCCCGTAACTGAGGTGAAAAGGCGACGCTTATAGATCGGAGAAGAGGTTGCGGTGCGTCCTGGAGATTGTCGTCGGGCTATTACCAGCCCGAATCGGCGGGCGACTATAACCTGTAAGTTTCTCTCGCGGTGGACTTCAGATGTGCGACTGATTTACTCTCTGCTCAGTATTCCGCCACGAAAATCATCGCCCCCTACATCACATTAAAGCTGATGTGCGAAGAATTGAACGTGCGCATGGCGCTCAGGTAACCGGCATTATTGGGATATGGCGCGACTCTTTAAATCAGCACAGGGCGTACTTACAAACAGTCCCCATGCCGGGGGCGAAAATCCGATCCGCGCCGAGTTATACAGCGTCGAGCGCCTGGAGCAGTTTGCCGCAACACTTGCCAGTGAGCACAAGCGAGTTGCACGACCGAAACGCTTCCGCAAACTGCTGCCGCGTCTTGAAGACAATGGGCGCGTGCTCATTTCGGTTTACCGCTCGCTGGCAGACGCGCTTCGCAAAGAGCGAGCCATCTCGCCCGCCGCCGAGTGGCTGGTCGATAACTTCCATATCGTCGAAGAGCAACTGCGCGAGATTCGTGAAGACCTGCCCAAGGGTTACTACAGGGAACTGCCCAAGCTCGCACAAGGCGCACATGAGGGCTACCCGCGCATCTATTCGGTCGCTCTCACGCTCGTCGCGCACACGGATAGCCGCCTCGAAACCGAGACGATGAGGCGCTTCATCCGCGCCTACCAGCAGGAGACCCCCCTCTCCATCGGCGAGTTGTGGGCGCTCGCCATCACCTTACGCCTCACGCTCGTCGAAAACCTGCGAAGGCTGGCGACCCGCATCGTCGCCTCGCGCGAAGAGCGCGAAGTGGCCGACGCGCTGGCAGACGAATTGTTGGAGATGGCCGGGCGGCAGCCGTCAAGTTTAATTCCTCTGCTCGTCGAACGGCTGGGCAAGCGCGAAAGACTCAATCACTCCTTCGTCGTCCAACTCACGCGGCGGCTGCGTGAGCAGGACCCGGCCGTCAGCCCCGCATACGAGTGGCTGGAAAACGAGGTTCATCGACGAGGCGAAACCGTAGAACAGGTCGTGCAGCTTGAGCACCAACAGCAAGCTGGCAGGCAAGTCACGGTTGGCAACATCATCACCTCGATGCGATTGCTCTCGACGCTCGACTGGCGCGATTTCTTCGAGAGCGTGAGCCTCGTCGATCCGGTCTTGAGCGATGACCCTGCGGGCGTCTACGCGCAGATGGACTTTGCGACGCGCGACCGCTACCGCCACGAGGTCGAGCGGATCAGCAGGGGAACCGAATCAGGCGAGTTGGAAGTGGCGCGGCGGGCGGTGGAGTTAGCCCTTGAGGCGCGCGGGGCCGAGCTGTCAGATACATCGCGCGCGCATGTAGGCTTCTACCTGATAGACGATGGCCTGGCAGAGCTGGAACAGGCTTTCGCTTACAGCCCATCTCTGGCCGGGCGTCTCAAGCGCGCCGTGCTGCGCCGTCCGACTTTGGCGTATCTGGGGCTGCTCACGTTTCTCACCGCGCTGATCGTCGGCGCACTCATCTATTTCGCCGGACGCGCCGGGAGCGCAGGCGCGCCGCTTCTCGCGGTCTTCGCGCTTCTCTCTCTAATACCGGCGAGCGATCTGGCCTTGAACGTGCTGAACTGGGACTTCACGCACCTCTTCGCCCCGCGAATCCTGCCCAGAATGGACACCGCTCGGGGAGTTCCCGCAGAGGCGCGCACGATAGTCGTAGTTCCAACCATCTTCACGAGCGAAGCGGTGGTCAGTGAGTTGCTGGAAAAGCTGGAAGTTCATTACCTCGCCAACCGCGACGCACAAATCTACCTCGCGCTGCTCGGAGATTTTCCAGACGCGCCTGCCGAAGAGATGCCGCAGGATCGAGCGCTTCTTGACGCGGCGCTCGACCGGATTGAGGAGTTGAATAAGCGTTACGGGGACGATCAACTCCCGCCGCGCTTTTTTCTTTTCCATCGTCGTCGTTTGTGGAACCAGAGTGAAGGGAAGTGGATGGGCTGGGAGCGCAAGCGCGGAAAAATACACGAGTTCAACCGTCTGCTCAGGGGGGCGCGCGACACGGGTTTTATCGTCGCGACGGCGGATCAGGAATTCCTTTCGCAAGTTCGTTACGTCATCACGCTCGATTCGGACACTCAGTTGCCGCGCGACGCGGCGCGCAAACTCGTCGGCATCGCAACGCACCCGCTCAACCGTCCGCGCTTCGACGCGCACTCACGGCGCATCACAAAGGGGTACGGCGTCCTGCAACCGCGCATCAGCGTGTCGCTTGAGAGTGCCGGCCACACACGCTTCGCGCGCATCTTCTCGGGCGGCAACGCAGGCCTCGATCCTTACACGACCGCCGCCTCCGACGTTTATCAAGACCTCTTTGCCGAAGGGAGCTTTACGGGCAAGGGACTCTACGACGTGGACGCCTTCGAGGCAGCCCTGGAAGGGCGCGTGCCGGAGGATGCCGTTCTCAGCCACGATCTTTTCGAGGGGCTGTACGCGCGCTGCGCGCTCGTCACGGACATAGAGCTTCTGGACGACTTACCGGCGCATTACGATAGCTACGCCAAGCGCACGCACCGCTGGGTGCGCGGCGACTGGCAGATCGCGCCGTGGCTCTTACCTTCCGTGCCTGACGCCGAGGGACGCGCCGTGCGTAACGTCCTGCCGCTCATCTCGCGATGGAAGATTCTGGATAATCTGCGCCGCAGTTTGGTCGCGCCCATGGTGCTGCTGTGGCTCTTCGCCGTCTGGACTGTCGTGCCGGGCTCACCACTGTTGTGGACGCTGTTTATCGTGCTTGTGCTGGCGTTCCCCGTTTACGCGCACCTGACTACGAATCTGCTCACGCACCCGCGCGGCATCACCTGGACGAGCCACTTCTGGAGCGTGTGGGGTGATGCGCGCGCCAACACGGCGCAGATCGCGCTCGCTCTCACCTGCATTGCGCATCAGGCCTATTTGAAATCGGACGCCATCGCGCGCACGCTCTATCGCAAACTCGTCTCACGCCGTCGCCTGCTCGAATGGGTGACGGCGGCGCAGGCCGAAAGCTCTGCCACGCACGACCGCACCACATTCCTGCATTTTATGTGGCCCGCCGCGTTGCTCGCCGTCTTGAGCCTTGCGCTCGTCGCGTGGCTTCGTCCCGATGCTTCAGCGGTCGCCGCGCCTTTCGTCATCGCCTGGTTTCTCTCGCCGCTCGTGATGTACTGGGTGAGCCGCCGCGCGACGAAGGAGCGCGCACCTCTCTCAGCGAAGGATCGTGACGCGCTGCGCCTTATCGCCCGGCGCACGTGGCGCTTCTTTGAAACCTTCGTCGGCAGCGATGACAACTGGCTGCCGCCCGACAACTATCAGGAAGACCCGCAACCCGTCATCGCGCACCGCACTTCGCCGACTAATACGGGGCTGCTACTTCTTTCAACTGTGGCCGCGCATGACTTCGGTTACGTGGGGGCGCTCGAACTCGTCGAACGCCTTGAGCTGACATTCGGCACACTCAAAAAGCTTGAGCGCTTTCGCGGCCATTTTTTGAACTGGTACGACACGCGCACGCTTGAGCCGCTCACGCCTCCATACGTCTCGACCGTGGACAGCGGCAACCTCGCCGGACACCTCATCGCCCTCAAACAGGCGATGGTCGAGATGCCCGACCGCGTGCTGTTTGACGGGCGCTCTCTGGCAGGCCTGTCGGACACCGTTCGCTTGATGCGCGAAGAGGCGGCTCGGCTCGGCGCGTTTCGCCAGCGCACGGAAGCGGTCACGGTCAAGCAACTGCGCGAAGATGTCGAGAAATGCGTGGAGATGCTGGCGAATGGGCCGGGTCAAACGCCTGGCGCGTGGGCATCGCTCCTTGAGTCGCTCGCGCGGCGCGCTGATATCATTACGGACACCATTGACGCGCTTTCGCAGGAGCACGGCGACCATCAGTTCACAGAGTTGCGCTTCTGGGCCGGTGCCTTAGCGCATCAGACGCGCGCCCTGCGCCGCGACCTCGATACATTCTTCCCTTGGGGGACTGCCCTCGTCTCTCATCTTGCGGCCATCGTCAGCCGCTGCTCTCCCGACATCGAGCGGCAATGGCAGGAGGTCGTGGGCGTGCTCAATCGCCTCCCGCCGCTCGCCCAATTTCAGGAGACGTGCGACGAGGCGCTGATGGGACTCGCGGCGCTCACGGCAGATCTCGAAGGCTGCGAGCCGCAGGAAACTCCCGACCGCGACGCTGCGCTCAATGGTTTGAGGATGCTGACGGCATCCATCGAGGAAGCCTCACACTCGGCGAGCAGCGTCCTCGCGAGGATGACCGCGCTCGCGCGTCTCAGCGAGAACACCTTCGAGGAGATGGACTTCCATTTCCTGCTCGACGAAGAGCGCAAGCTCTTCCGTATCGGCTACCGCGTCGCCGAAGGCAAACCCGATAACTCTTTCTATGACTTACTGGCGTCCGAGGCGAGGCTGGCGAGTTTCGTGGCGATTTCCAAAGGTGATGCGCCACAGGAACACTGGTTTCGCATGGGGCGACCATTGACGCCCGCCGATGGGAGTCGGGCGCTCGTCTCGTGGACGGCGACGATGTTTGAATACCTGATGCCGCTCCTCGTGATGCGCGACTTCGAGGGGACGCTGCTGAATCAAACCTACCGGGCGATGGTCGGGCGGCAGATCGAGTACGGCGGTGAGCGCGGTGTTCCCTGGGGCGTCTCGGAATCGGCCTACAACGCCCGCGACCTGCAACTCAACTACCAGTACGGCCCGTTCGGCGTGCCCGGTCTCGGTTTGAAACGAGGACTGAGCGAAGACCTCGTGGTTGCGCCTTACGCGACAGCGCTTGCCGCACTCATTATGCCGCAGGCCGCGCTGGAGAACATGCGGCGGCTTGAGCGCGAAGGAGTGCTCGCGCGCTACGGCTTTTACGAGAGCGTGGATTACACGCCCGAACGCCTTCCGCCGCATCAAAAGCGCGCCATCATCCACGCCTTTATGACGCACCATCAGGGGATGTCTTTGGTCGCGCTCGACAACCTGCTCTACGCGAACGTCATGCAACGGCGTTTTCACGCCGAACCGCTCGTGCAGGCCACCGAGCTGCTTCTGCAAGAACGCATCCCGCGCAATGTTGCGGCGTCGCATCCGCGCGCCGAAGAGGTGCTTTCGAGCCGCGTGGTGCGCGCCCTCGCCGGTCGCGTCACGCGCAGCTTCGACACGGCCAATCTGCCGACGCCACGCACACAGATTCTCTCCAACGGCACCTACTCGGTAATGGTCACGACGGCCGGGGCTGGCTACTCTCTCTGCGCGCCGGTGGCCGTTACGCGCTGGAGAGAAGACGCGACGCGCGACCACTGGGGCAGTTTCATTTATCTACGCGATGCGCGGAGCGGCATGGTGTGGTCTACCGGGTATCAACCGACGGGCCGAGCGCCGAGCGCCTACGAAGTTACATTCGCCGAAGACAAAGTTGAAATCCGGCGTCAAGACGCGGGCATTCACACACGCACGGAGATCATCGTCTCGCCGGAAGACGACGCGGAAGTCAGGCGGGTCTCGCTCACAAATCAATCATCGCGCGTGCGCGAGATCGAGGTCACGAGCTACTCGGAGGTGGTGCTCGCGCCGCCCGCAGCAGACGCCGCGCACCCCGCGTTCAGCAACCTTTTCATTGAGACCGAGTTCGTCGCCGCCGAGAATTCGCTCGTTGCCAGAAGGCGACAGCGCTCGGAAAAGGACGAGCCGGTCTGGGGTGTGCATACGATTACGACCGAGGGCGAGACCATCGGCGCGGTGCAGTACGAAACTGACCGGGCGCGCTTTCTCGGGCGCGGGCGCGACGTTTCCGCACCCGCTGCCGTCATTGAGGATCGTCCACTCTCAAATACGGTCGGGGCAGTACTCGACCCAATCTTTTCACTACGGCAAAGCATGCGCCTTCAGCCCGGAGAGACTGCGCGCGTCACATTCTCGACAATGGTTGCGCGCTCGCATGAAGAAGCCCTCCAGCTCGCGGACAAGTATCACGACACGGGCACGTACGGGCGCGAGGCGAGCCTCGCGTGGACGCGCTCGCAGGTTCAAATGCGCCACCTTAATATCGCTGAGGAGGACGCGCACCTCTTCCAACGCCTTGCCAGCCGCATTCTTTATTCCGACCCTTCCCTGCGCCCGCGCCCGCACGTGCTCGCGCTCAACACTAAGGCACAGTCGAGCCTCTGGCCTTACGGCATCAGCGGCGACCTGCCATTGGTGCTCTCGCGTGTCAATCGCGCTGAAGATTTGCCGTCGGTGCGACAACTCCTTCACGCGCACGAGTACCTGCGGCTCAAAGGTCTCGCATTCGATCTCGTAATTCTGAACGATCACCCGCCGAGCTATCTTCAATCGCTTCAAGACGAATTATTGATGCTGATTCGCGCGAGCGGCGAGGCCGGATTGATGGATAAGTCCGGCGGCATCTTCCTGCGCCGCTCCGACCAGATACCGGAGGCCGACCGGATTCTGCTCCACGCGGTGGCGCGCGTCGTCTTAGTGGCGGAACGCGGGTCGTTTGAGGAGCAGATTCTACGCAAGCCGGTCGAAGAGAAGTTGCCCGGAGATTTCGTGCCGCGCCAGCCCTCGCGCTCGTATCCTGAGCCGATGGTCACGCCGCATGAACTCACTTTCTTCAACGGACTCGGCGGCTTTAGCCATGATGGCAGAGAATATGTGACCGTTCTCGGCGAGGGACAGTGGACGCCAGCGCCCTGGTCGAACGTCGTCGCTAACGAGCAGGATTTCGGCTTTCAGGTGACGGAGACCGGCGGCGGCTACACATGGTCTGTTAACAGTCGCGAGAACCGCCTGACGCCGTGGTCGAACGATGCCGTGAGCGATACGCCGAGCGAGTGCGTTTACCTGCGTGACGAAGAGACGGGAGAGATATGGACGCCGACGCCGCTCCCCATACGCGAAGTCGAGCCTTACACCGTCCGTCACGGGCAAGGCTACACGGTCTTTGAACATACGAGTCACGGCATTGCGCAGGAGTTATTGATGTTCGTCCCCTTAGACGCCCCCGTTAAAGTATGTCTGCTGCGCCTTGGCAACCGCACAGCTCGCGCGCGCAGGCTATCCGTGACGAGTTACAACGAGCTGGTGCTCGGCGTGAGTCGCGCCACAGCCGCGCCCTATATCATCACGGAGATTGACGAGGCCGCGGGCTGTCTCCTCGCGCGCAACCCATACAACAACGAGTTCGCCAACCGCGTTGCGTTCGCCGCGATAAGCGAACGAGAATTTACCTGGACGTGTGACCGCAAAGAGTTCCTGGGTCGTAACGGTTCGGCGGCGCGCCCAAGTGCGTTGCGCCGCCAGAGGTTGTCAAACCGCACGGGAGCGGGACTCGACCCGTGCGCGGGCGTACAGACGGTTGTCGAAATTGCGCCGGGTGAAGTGAGAGAGATAGTCGTCCTGATAGGCTCCGGCGAATCGGTTGAAGAAGCCCGCGCGGTGGTTTCTCGTTATCGCCAGGTATCGGAAGTCAACGAGGCCTTCGAGCGCGTCCTGCAATACTGGGACGAACTGCTCGGCGCGCTGGAAGTGCGCACGCCGGACGCGGCGCTCGATACGATTGTCAATCGCTGGCTGCTCTACCAGACGCTCGCATGCCGCGTGTGGGCGCGCACGGCCTTTTATCAATCAGGAGGTGCTTACGGCTTCCGCGACCAATTGCAGGACGTGATGGCGCTCGTCTACGCGACGCCGGAGATCGCGCGCGAGCAGATTGTGCGCGCCGCCTCCCGCCAGTTCAAGGAAGGCGACGTACAGCACTGGTGGCATCCGCCGACAGGACGTGGCGTGCGCACGCGCTTCTCTGATGATCTACTGTGGCTGCCATTTGTGACGAGCTTCTACGTCCGGGTGACGGGCGACCGCTCGGTGCTCGACGAGAGTGTTCCGTTCATCGATGCCCCTCTGCTCGAAGCCGGAGAAGACGAGTCGTACACGCAGCCCGCCGTGTCTTCGGAGACAGCTACCGTATATGAACATTGCGTGAGAGCGCTGGAGCGCAGTCTTGCCACCGGTGCGCACGGACTTCCCCTGATGGGTTCGGGCGACTGGAATGACGGCATGAACCGCGTCGGACATGAGGGCCGTGGCGAGAGCGTGTGGGTCGGTTGGTTTCTCTACTCCACCCTCGCAAGCTTCGCACCGTTCTGTGACGCGCGCAAAGAGAAGGCGCGCGGGCTACGTTACCGTAAGCACATGGAGAAGCTGAAGAAGGCTCTTGAAGCGAGCGGCTGGGATGGCGACTGGTACAGGCGCGCCTATTTCGATGACGGGACGCCGCTCGGCTCGGCGCAGAACGAGGAGTGCCGGATAGATTCGATTACGCAATCGTGGGGAGTGATTTCGGGAGCAGCCGACCCGCAACGCGCGGCGCGCGCGATGGCCGCCGTCGAAGAATATCTGATCCGTCGCGGCGATGGGCTGGTCATTCTCTTCACTCCGCCATTCGACAAGAGCGCGCTCGACCCCGGCTACATCAAAGGGTACGTGCCGGGCGTGCGTGAGAACGGAGGGCAGTACACGCACGCGGCCATCTGGACGATGAGCGCCTACGCCCTCTTAGGTGACGGCGACCGCGCGGGTGAACTTTTCGCGCTTCTCAATCCGATTAACCATGCTTCGACGCGCGCCGGCCTGCACAAATACAAGGTAGAGCCATATGTGGCAGCGGGTGATGTATATGCCGTGTGGCCGCACACGGGGCGCGGCGGTTGGACTTGGTACACGGGGTCTGCGGGCTGGATGTATCGCGCCGCCGTCGAATACATTCTCGGCTTCCGGTTGAGTGGTGACAAGCTGCAAATCGAGCCGTGCGTGCCGCGCGGCTGGCGTGAATTTGAAATTAAATACAGGAGGGGACGGACGCGCTATAACATCAAGGTCGAAAACCCTCAAGGTGTGAGTCGTGGTGTGGCGGAAATATTTCTTGATGATGAGCAATCGCCGGCGTCTGAAATCATGCTTGAAGACGATGGCGGAGCGCATCAGGTGCGAATCGTTCTCGGCGAGAGAAAGGTGAGGCAAGTTGAGAACGGTAAACACACAATGTTAGATGAAGCGCGCCACAGTTCTTAGCGGTTACGCATGAGTTACGGCGAAGGATTTGAATCACGGCAACGTCCTCGCCCAGTTGAAATCAAGCGGAGGGCGTGCCGATGAGCATTCCCCTATGGCTTTATCCTGCCCACAGGGCGAGCGCGGCGAGACCTAAGCCCATCTTCATCAGATCGCCGGCGACGTAAACCAGATGCCAACGCTTCATGCGCGAGAACACTTCGACGCCAGCCGTGCGCGCCACGAGGTCAACGCCCTCCGACGCTCGCTCGATGCGGCGGATCGCCCAGAACTTTTGCAGCAACACGATCGCGAGCATCAGTCCAATGACAATGAAAGAAGTCTGCCAGCGCGAGGCAAGCGCATCGCTCACAGCCCGGTTGTGCGCGAGCAGGTGGATGATGATGAGCAGGAGGCCCAGCGCGGCCTCCAGCCGGAGCAGCGCTGCGAAGACGGCGCGCCCGACCGCCACAGCTTGATTGCGGTTAATGTCTGGGACTTTGAACTTCGTCGGTCCTTCGACGAAGTCAATTACGATCAGTCCACCGAGCCAGATGGCAAGCGCGAAGTCGCGCATGAAGGTCAGCAGCCAGTCAATCATGTGTAGTCCACCCGTATGCCTTTAAGTTAATCGTCAATCCCCGTCCGGCATCATGTTACTGGATAGTTCAAGAATCGGTACTTGTTTTTTCCCGCGAATTCCCTAACTCAAAGCAGCACTTTGGTGATTCCCCACGGTTGCAGTGCTCCCGAACCGGCATACCGACAATTTCAGCCACCAGAGCTTCCGCAAGCTCGCACACTTCCGGGTGTTCGACGACCGCCGCCGAGAGCGGGCACCCGCCACTGCGGATGAATAGCCTGCCGTCCTCTCTTTCGATACTTGGTAATCCGCCAATAGCTTTTAATACCTCTAACGCATTCTGCAATCGGACATCCAGGTCGGCAGGGCTTTTGTCTGAAGAATGTCGGGCGGCCAGAGACCTGCCGACCTCGCGCAAGACGTCTTCGAGCGCGGCGGGGGGGAGACGGTCCTTCAACGTCGTGATTAGCTGATTTAGCAAGGCATCATAAGCCTTAGGGAAAAGATTCTCCGCATCAGGTGCCAACTCATAAGCAAAATGGGGTTTGCGCGTGCCCCGCTGGACACCGCTCTGCCGGACGAGTCCGTCCCGTTCCAGACTGAGAAGGTGCGAACGCACGGCATTGTCTGTTAACCCAAGCTCTTCCGCTAATTCGTTGACCGTTTTTGTGTTTCCTCGCAACAAGGACACGATTTGGCCTCGCGTGCTGTCGAAAAAGCGTTCATCCAGTTTGGTCGTCTTCATTTCTCACCTCTTGAACTGAAGTATATAGGGTTTTGTTAATAATTACAATAAGTCAAAATAGTCCTTGACTTATTTTATATTAGGTGTATTTTAAGACCAAAGAGATACCTCGTAACAAGAAGTAAGGTTTTTCAGCCTAAGGAGGGCATAAAAGATGGCACAGGCAATTAATGGCACAGCGGCAACCGATTTCTCTTCTGACGCGCAATCCGAAGTCTCCAGTCCTAGTTACCAAGCCTACAAAATCCTGCGTCTGGGTTTCATAGTGGCTCCGATAGTGGCCGGGCTCGACAAGTTTTTTCATCTTCTGGTGAACTGGGACCAGTACCTGCCTCCGTTCGTCAACAACCTGACGGGCGGACACGGACATGAACTGATGTACGCCGTCGGCGTCATCGAGATCGTGGCCGGTCTTGGCGTCTGGTTCAAGCCGAAGATCTTCGCCTACGTCGTCTCGGCCTGGCTCTTACTGATCGTCGTCAACCTGCTGATGATTCCAGGCTACTTCGATGTCGCCTTAAGGGATTTCGGTCTCGCGCTCGGCGCGCTCGCGCTCGCGCGACTGAGCCACGAATTTGATCGCTAAAGATTGCCGTGGACTTGCGGGAAATAACTGTCTTCAAGTGAGGGGCGAGATGATGTTACCGAATAGGCAGCAAACAAGATCAAACATTAACGGAACCAGAGAGCGTCGGTCGTCTTACAACCGAGGCCGTGGCTCAGGCGTGGGATTTAACCTGAAAGATTCAACGCTCGACCGTCACCGGCTGATGAATCCGAGAACAGTCGAGCAGGTGGCTGAGGCACGCCTGCCGACGGAGTTCGGCGAGTTCCGCATCATTGGCTACCGGTCGCTCAGCTCAGATGAGGAGTTCGTCGCGCTCGCCCTGGGCGAGTTGCGCGGGGACCGCCCGACCCTCGTTCGGATTCACTCGCAATGCATGACGGGCGACGTGTTCGGCTCCGTTAAGTGCGACTGTGGACGACAACTCCGCGCCGCGATGGAACTCATCGCCTCTGAAGGGCGCGGCGCAATCGTCTATCAGCAGCAGGAGGGGCGAGGCATCGGCATCATCAACAAGATTCGGGCTTATGCCTTACAGGATGACGGCGCTGACACCATCGAAGCAAATGAGCTATTGGGGTTGGAAGTGGACCTCCGCCGGTACGACCAGTGTGCGGAGATACTCCTCGACTTCGGTCTCCGCCGAGTACGCTTGATGTCGAACAACCCGGCGAAGATTCGGGCGCTCGAGCAGGCAGGCGTGGAAGTCATCGAACGTGTGGCACTTAAAATCGAGCCGCACGACGGCTTCGCGAACTACCTCAAGACGAAAAGGGAGAGGATGGGTCACCTCATCCACGCGGCATGAAGCCTATGAACCAGGAATACGAGACGCAGGTACGAATGGCCCGAAGGCTACTTCCGGTCGCAGAGAATGTCGAGTGTTAACACTCGCGGCTTTCAGGTGTTAATACGCTATCCCGTATCCCGTTCCTAGTTCAGGGTTAGACATCTTCTGATCGCCAGCGCGAGGGAGCTTAAGGTCGGAATCCAATGGTAAACACCGGAGAGGTATTATGAAATTCTTTCTTGACTCAGCGAATCTGGACGAAATCCGCGAGGCCGCCGATCTCGGATTGATAGACGGCGTGACGACCAATCCATCGCTCATCGCCAAAGAAGGGGGCGTGGATTTTAAGCAGCACATTGCAGCCATCTGCGAGATCGTCAAGGGCGACGTCTCGGCAGAAGTGACGAGCCTCGACACGGAGGGCATGTTGCGCGAAGGGCGCGAGTACGCGCGTATCGCCCCCAACGTCATCATCAAATGCCCGCTCACCCGCGAAGGTTTGAAGGCGACGCGTCAATTGTCGTCAGAAAACATTAGGGTCAACGTCACGCTGTGCTTCTCCGCTGCCCAGGCGATCCTGGCGGCGAAAGCGGGCGCGGCCTACATCAGTCCGTTCATGGGCCGCCTTGATGATGTCGGACAGAGCGGCCTCACGGTTCTCGCCGAGATCGTGGAAATCTACCGCAACTACGAGTGGCAGACGGAAGTGCTGGCATCGAGCGTTCGCGGCCCCATACACGTCATCGAAGCCGCGCGCATGGGCGCGGATGTCGCCACGATGCCGTTCAAGGTGCTGGAGCAACTCTTTAATCACCCGCTCACGGACAAAGGGCTGGAGAAATTCTTAAGCGATTGGCACAAGGGCGGCAGAAAGTAAACGCTTGATGGTGAGGAAGGTCTTATGACATACAAAGAAATAACTGTTGCCACGACGGACGAATTCAAAGACGGAGAGATGAAACAAGTCTCGGCTAACGGAACAGAAATCCTATTGGCGCGCGTCAAGGGGAAATACCATGCCGTCGGCGCACACTGCACGCACTACGGCGCGCCCCTCGCGGAAGGCGTGCTCGATGGCGAGCGCATCGTCTGTCCGTGGCACCACGCCTGCTTCAACGTTGCGACGGGTGATCTGCAAGAGCCGCCCGCGCTCGACTCTCTGCCGTGTTACGGAGTGAGATTGGAGGGCAAGAGCGTCATCGTGAGCCTGCCCGGTGAGGTGACAGACCGCAGAACGCCCGCGATGACGAAACGAGATTCTTCGGCGGACGCTCGGCTGTTCGTCATTCTCGGTGGCGGCGCGGCGGGTTACACCGCAGCACAGACATTGCGCGAGGATGGATTCAAAGGCCGCGTTCTGATGATTACGCGCGAAGACCGTCTGCCGTATGACCGCCCGAACTTGAGCAAGGATTACTTGCAGGGTCACGCTGAACCTGAGTGGATGCCACTACGCGCAGATGAGTTTTTCGCAGAACATAACATAGAGGTTCTGCGCGATAAAGAGGTCGTGAGGGTTGACGCCGCCAAAAAGACGATCACTTTCAAAGACGGCGACACGCTCATCTGCGACTCGCTGCTCGTAGCTACAGGCGGCACGCCTCGCGCGTTAGAGATTCCCGGCTCCGAGCTGAAAAACATCTTCGTCATGCGTAGCTTCAGCGACACAGACGCGATCATTGAGGCCGCGCGAGGAGCCTCTCGAGCCGTCGTCATTGGCGCAAGCTTTATCGGCATGGAGACGGCTGCCAGCCTAACTGAGCGCAAGCTCTCGGTAACCGTTGTTGCACCCGATAAAGTTCCTTTTGAGAAAACGTTCGGCCCGGAAATCGGCAAACTGTTTCAGCAAGTGCATGAAGCTCACGGCGTGCAATTCAAACTCGGCGCGAGCGCGGGACGATTTGAGGGCGACGGCGCGGTTAAGACAGTCGTGCTGGATTCGGGCGAGCGAATTGAGGCGGATTTGGTGGTTGTCGGCGTCGGAGTACGTCCCGCGACAAATTTTCTTGAAGGAGTTGAGCTCGACAAGGACGGCGGTGTGTTTGTAGATAGGCACTTACGCGCCGCTGATGGCGTGTACGCCGCCGGAGACATCGCATACTTTCCCTCCTCACTCACGAATGAGCGCCAGCGCATCGAGCACTGGCGCACGGCGCAGCAACAGGGAATGACGGTGGCACACAACATGGCGGGGAAGGCAATCGAATTTGACGGCGTGCCGTTCTTCTGGACGAGGCAGTTCGACGCCGGCCTCTTGTACGTCGGCCACGCTAATGGATGGGACGAGATCATTTACGAGGGCGACGTGTCGGCGCGCGACTTCCTCGCATTTTACGTCACCGCCAATCGGGTGCTGGCGGTTGCCGGGATGAACCGCGACCGCGACATGGCCGCCCTTGAAGAGTTGATGAGGGTAGGGCGAATGCCGACGCCCGCCCGGTTCAGGAACGGCTCTGTGGATTTTCTTGGGCTACTTAATGATCACACGACGAGCGACGCGCTCGGTCACGGAGTGGCCTGGCATTAGCCGCGATCAAACGTACGATGATGTATAGACCGACATTGAAGCGGAAGGTGGGACGAGTGCGGCGCAGACACGCATAGCTGAATCTTTCGATGCCGAATTGCCGGGCATCACTACCCCCGTCAGCGTTCACCGACTCATTCGTTTGGAGGCGGATGGGCCATGTGTAGCGGGTCAAGCTCCTGATAAGACGATGCCGAGTAGCTGCCCCATGACGGTCTGACAGAACGTCGAGTGTTAACACTCGCGGTCGTTAGGTGTTAATACGCTATCGCGCATCCCTGTTACTGACTATTGTTAGTCACCTACTGATCACGGGCACGAGTGGGGCTACATTTGACCTTCTGCAAACTTCGCCGGGAGGCTCTGTTAAGTGTCGTGCTGACCGCCGACATCAGGGGCGATTGTAACAAACGTCATCCTCGTGCGAAGGAGCAACTACAACTGCCCGTATTAACTTTTAATAACCGAGATGATAGCGCAGCAGTAAAAGGAGATAATTATGGGAAGTCCTGCAAGCATCATGGGGCATCCGATCCACCCTATGCTCATTCCATTTCCGATAGCCCTTTGGATCTTTTCGCTGGTAGCAGACCTGATATTTCTCTGGCGCGGCAATCCCGCCTGGGAGTGGGTAGCGTTTTACACGCTCGCCGGAGGTATCGTCGGAGCATTGCTGGCCGCCGTGTTCGGCATCATTGATTACTTCGGGATCAAGGATCGCAAAGCATCGTCAATCGCCGCGTGGCACGCGCGCATTAACGTCCTGGCGCTTCTGATTTTCGCGGGGAGTTTTTATCTGCGGACGACGGGCGGCGCTGGTCTGGTGAATAGAAGCTTAACTATTCCCGTGGCGCTTTCGGTGGTCGGCGTCATTTTAATCACGATCTCGGGGTGGCTCGGCGGTGAGCTGGTCTTCAAACACGGCGTCGCTGTCAATCCGCAATACGATACTGGAGCCGAAGCGAGGGAGAAGGGGCGCGCCGTTTGACGCGCGTTAACAGTTGGCAGGTATGTCTAGAATGATTCGGCATTTCGGCGAGGGAGTTATGACATCCGCACAAATGAGTCCTCATGAAATTGGGGAGGGCTACACGGCTTTAATGCGCGCGGCTCTCGAAGGCCACACCGAGACGGTGAAAGCTTTGCTTCGGATAGGTATGGACGTGAATGCGCGAGACCATAAGGGACATACCGCGCTGATGTTTGCAGCCATCAACATGCATGCGGCCACTGTCAAAACGCTGTTAGATTACGGGGCTGACGTTAACGCGAGGGCCAGTGACGGCGGTACAGCCTTGATGCTTGCAGCGTGTAGCGGTCACGTCGGAATCGTCCAAGACTTGTTAGATAAAGGTGCTGACGCAGGAGGAAAATTCTACGCGACGGGCAGGACGACCTTGATGCTCGCGGCTGATCACGGCTACACCACTATCGTCCAACTGCTCAAGCAGGCCGGGGCTCAAGTGTGAAAACTTTTCGGCTCTCTCAGACGAGCAGCCGTTCTTAGATGCTGACGCTTCGGTTGCGGCCAGGACTGCTTCGTCAGAATTCTTGCGAAACCAGACAGAAGGAGAGAAGCGATGGGAGAGACAGCCGCCGATGTGCTCGTCGAGGGCATTATTGATTGGGGCGTTGATATGGTCTTCGGACTGCCGGGCGACGGCATCAACGGCATCATGGAGGCGCTCCGTCAGCGACAGGATCGCATTCGCTTTATCCAGGTGCGCCACGAAGAGGCAGCAGCTTTCATGGCCTGCGCCTACGCCAAATACACAGGGCGTCTAGGCTGCTGCCTCGCCACGTCAGGCCCCGGCGGCATACACCTTTTGAACGGCCTCTACGACGCCAAGATGGATCAAGCTCCTGTCCTTGCCATCACCGGGCAAACCTATTCCGATCTCAAAGGTAGTAAGTTTCAACAGGAAGTGAACATGACGCTCCTGTTTGAGGACGTGAGCTGTTACAACCAGGAGGTCATCAATCCCAATCAGGTCGAGATGCTAACGAATGAGGCGTGCCGCCACGCGCTCAACCATCGCGGCGTGGCGCACATCACGTTTCCGGTTGACTATCAGGAGAAAGAGCCTACAGGCCGTGGCTCGATGCACAATGTCGAGGGGCACACAACGAGCCGCTGGTCGCCCCCGCACGCCGTCCCCCCCGAAGATGAGCTGAAAATCGCCGCCTTTATTCTTAACGAGGCTAAAAGGCCGGTTATCCTCGCCGGTCAGGGCGCTCTCGGCGCAAGGGATGAGGTGATCGCAATCGCAGACCTTCTCGGCGCACCGATTGTGAAAGCACTGCTCGGCAAAGCAGTCGTGCCCGACGATCACCCTTTGACTACGGGCGGTCTTGGTCTGCTCGGCACAACGCCTTCGCAGGAAGCGATGGAGCAGGCAGATGCTTTGCTGATCGTCGGCTCGTCATTTCCATATATGGAATATCTACCTAAGCCCGACCAGGCCAGGGGTGTGCAGATTGATGATAAGCCTGACCGGATTGGCTTGCGCTTCCCTGTCAAGGTTGGACTTGTAGGCGATGCTAGACCGACGCTCATTGCGCTCTCGCGTTTCATTGAGCGTAAAGAAGATCGCAGCTTTCTCGAACAGGCGCAGGAGGGAATGAAAGACTGGTGGGAGTTGATGCGCACCCGCGCGATGAAGGACGACATCCCGATCAAGCCGCAGCGCGTCGCGTGGGAGTTATCGGAGTTGGCGGACGATGACGCCATCATCTCGACCGATTCGGGCACGATTACGACCTGGATCGCGCGGCAGTTCAAGATTAGAAAGAATCAGAAGTTCAGTTGTTCGGGGACGCTGGCGACGATGGCCCCGGGGCTGCCTTACGCCATCGCCGCGAAGGTCGCCTTTCCCGAACGTCAGTCCATCGCGTTCGTCGGCGACGGCGGATTCACGATGCTGATGATGGAGTTTTTGACCGCCGTCAAATATAACCTGCCTATCGTCGTCGTCATTATCAAGAACAACACGCTCGGCCAGATCAAGTGGGAGCAGATCGTCTTCCTCGGAAATCCCGAATACGGGGTCGAACTGCACAATCCTGATTTTGCGAAGTACGCCGAGGCATGCGGCGGTGTGGGCTTGACGGTGGAGCGACCCGAAGAGATACGTCCGGCGCTGGAGCGCGCGCTTTCGTCTGGCAAGCCGTCAATCGTCGAGGTGGTTGTTGACCCTTACGAGCCGCCGATGCCGCCGAAGGTAAGCCTTGAGCAGGCGCTCCACTTTGCTGAAGCGCTGGCGAAAGGGCAGCCCGCGGGCGGCAAGATCGCGCTCACGCTTTTCCGCGACAAACTCAGTGAGCTTTTCTGAGAAAGATCAGAGGAACAAGAGAAAGATGAAAGGAACAATAGAATGAGTACCAATGGATCGTATCAAGCGAAGGAATTTAACCTGAGCGGCCTGAACGGCATCTCGGACCGGACGCTGGAGATGCACTTCAAGCTCTACGAAGGTTACGTCAAGGAGACGAACAAACTGACCGAGAAGATTTCCGAATTTCTTGCCGACGGCAAGGTTGACCAGGAGGAGATGCCCGCTTATTCGGAGCTGACACGGCGGCTGGGCTTTGAGTACAACGGCATGGTGCTGCACGAATATTACTTCGGCAACATGAAACAGCATGGCGCGGGCGACCCCGACAAGGGTTCAAATTTGGTCAAAGCCGCCGAAGCGTCTTTCGGCAGCTACGACATCTGGAAAGCGGACTTCGTAGGCATCGGCAAGATGCGCGGCGTCGGCTGGGCTATCTGCTACGAGAATCCGACAAACGGACGGCTCTCGAACCACTGGATCACGCTGCACGAGACGGGCAACGTCGCGGGCTTCAATCCCGTCCTCGTGATGGACGTGTGGGAGCACGCGTTCCTCCTGGATTACAAGCCAGCCGAGAGGCCGAAGTACATCGAGGCGTTCTTCTCCAACATTGACTGGGACGCCTGCGAGAAGCGCTTACAGAAGGGCACGACAGCGCGTTCCAGTGCGGCGAAATGAGGATTGATTTCCCATATTCAGGTTACGAACGAATCGCTGCGGTCGAGGTCCCTGACGCTAATCTGATGGGCGTCTACACGCCGCGCACGGCTGGCATGGTGGATGAGGAGGCTGTGCTTGCGCGCGGCTTCGCCGACCCTCACGGTGCGCCGCGCCTGCGCGAGGCGGTTACCCGTCGTGATCGCGTGCTGATCCTCGTCGAAGACTCGACGCGCGGCACGCCGATCCCGCGCTTGCTGCCAGTTGTGTTGAAAGAGCTCAATGCGGCTGGCATCCCCGACGAGGCTGTGACGCTTTTGACGGCGCAGGGCACGCACCGCGAGATGACTGAAAGTGAGCTGAAGCGGAAGCTCGGCGAGTATTACGGTCACTTCGCGCTTCGTCAGCATCGCTGGCTGGACGAGTCGAACCTTCACGAATTCGGGCATACGCGTGACGGTACGCGCGTGACGGCGAATCGCCTCCTGGCCGAAAGCGACTTCGTGTTGGGACTCGGCTCAATTGTGCCGCACCGCATCAAGGGTTTTTCGGGCGGAGCGAAGATCGCGTTTCCGGGCGTAGCGGGGCGGGAGATGCAAGAGCGCAGCCAGTGGGATGCTGCTGAGCGTTCGTCAGAGGCTGTGATGGGCGTGGCCGAGAATCCGATGCGCCTGCGAATAGAAGAAGCGGCACGGCTCGTCGGCCTGCGTTACATCGTTAATTTAGTCTCCGACCGCGAAAAGAAGATCGTCGGCTGCTTCACGGGTGATCCGGTAAAGGCCCATCGCGCGGGTTGCAAGCTCTCGCGCGAACTGAATGCCGTCACGTTGCCGCGCCGTGCCGACATCGTGTTGATTGATTCGCATCCGGCTGATCGCGATTTCTGGCAGTCGGCGAAAGGCGTCTATGCGGGCACGATGGCCGTGCGGCAGGGTGGCACGCTCATCATCGTCGCGCCGAACCCGGAGGGCGTCGCTCCCAATCACCCGAACGTGCTGGAGATCGGCTACCGCCCGTACGCGGAGATCGTGAGGATGGTCGAGGCAGGTGAAGTTGAAGACGTAGTGGGCGCGGCGGTTCTGGCCGACGTGGCGCAGGTGGTGGATCACACAGACTGCATCATGGTTTCGCCGGGTGTGACGCGCGAGGAGATAGAACGGCTCGGTTTTCGTTACGCGGAGACGGCACAGAACGCGTTGGAGATGGCGTTCGAGCGACAGGGGCGCGAAGCAAAGGTCGCTGTGCTACAGCACGGCGGTCACATCCTGCCTCTCATTAAAGACGAGACGGGAGTCAGGTGAAGCAGGCGATGGAGCGACCGACAGAACGAGGCGGAACAGTCAGGGGCGTGAAGGAAGCGCTCGGCCTGTTCAAGATGGGTGCGCCGATGCATCCGATCTTCGTTCACTTCACCATCGCGCTCACAGCCTCGTCTTTGATTTTCGATGCGCTCGGTTTCTTTTTTGACAAAGCGTCGCTCACGGCTGCCGGAGGGTGGACGCTCGTGGGATCGGCTCTCATGACTCTTATCACTTTGTCAACTGGTCTGACCTCAAGCACGCGCGCGCCGGTTGAAGAGGGAGAAGCGCGCTCATTCCTGCGCGCGCACATGGCGTTGGGGCTCATCTTCTACGGGCTGCTGGTGTCGGTCACGCTGTGGCGGTTATCGCTGTGGCAGGAGGGGGCGGGCGTGACATGGTTGTATCTGGCGGCGATAGCGGTCGTCTCGCTCGTGATGACGGTGCAGGGCTACCTGGGCGGCGAACTCGTCTACCGCTACGGGGTGGAAGTCGAGCAGGCGTACCGCGAGTTACCGGAGCGGGATGCGCAATCTGCGCGGCCTGAACCGGCCTCTTCCTCGCCGCGCTTCGCGCCGACGGAGAAGCGTGGGGGCAGGTCGTGAGGGGAATTCCGTTCATCGGCCTGTACCCGTTCCAGTGGATCGCGCTGATAGCTGCGGTGTTGACGCTGCTGCTTGTCGCCGACGCTTTTGCCGGTCACTACCGTTCAGGCTTCGGCTTCCGCTCCCAGTATGCGCCGTTTATTAGTGGCGGATTGCTGATCGTGTCGGCAGTGGCGGCGGCGTTCGTGCCGGAAGCGGCGTGGGCGAATCTGGCGCTGCGCGCCGCAGGCTGGCTGGCAATTATCGCTGGCGCAGTCGGCTTCGGTTTTCATCACTACTACGGGATGGTGAAGAAGCCCGGAGGCTACAAGTGGCTGCTGCATTACCTGATGTATGGCGCGCCGCAACTCGCACCGCTCGGGCTGACGGCAACGGGCGCGCTCGCGCTCATTACAGCGAACGGTCTGGCAAGGCAGACGAGCTTTATCGGAATGGATGTGCGCGCAGCGTTATTTGTCTTTGTCGCTATCGCGCTAGTCGGGGCCATCTTGCAGACCGGCATTCTGCACTATCGCGGCTCATTCAATAATCCGGCGATGTACGCGCCATTCGCGGCCCCGCTGCTCGCCGTCTTTGCGAGCCTTTGGATAATTTTAGCACCGAGCCGCGCGGCGTGGGTCGCGTTGTCGATTCTGTTGTGGCTGACGTTCCTCACTGGCTTCGTTGGTCTGGGAATGCACCTGCGCGGGATAGGGCGGCAGATGGGCGGGCTGTATGTAACTATCTTCAACTGGTTGGAGGGGCCACCCGCCTTCGCGCCCGCGCTCTTCATTGGTCTGGCCGCCGTCGGGTTGGTGACGATCTATCTGTTATGAGTTGAAACAATATCAAGCGAGGGGAGTGAAGTATGAGAGACGAAAAAGGAACAATTAATCGTGATGAAGGCGACGTGTTGAAGGGTCTCGCCGCAGGTCTCATCGGCGGTTTAGTCGCATCCTGGACGATGAACCGTTTTCAAGATGTGTGGATGAAGCTCGCTGGCTCGCAGTCATCAGGGGCCGGGTCACAGCAGCAAGCCGAAGGGCATGTAAGCGAACAGGGATTGCAGCAAACACAGAAGAATAGCGACGAAGAACAGGACGATGCGACGGTGAAGACCGCTTCCGCCATCTCGGAAGGCATCTTCGACCACAAGTTGACGAAGAGCGAAAAGAAGATCGCGGGGCCCATTGTGCATTACGCCTTCGGCACATCGGTTGGCGGGTTGTACGGCGCGGCCGCCGAACTCGCACCGGAGGTTAAGACGGGCGCGGGACTGCCTTTCGGCGCAGCCTTCTGGCTCGTCGCCGACGAAACGGCCCTGCCGTTGCTCGGACTCTCGAAGGGGCCGACCGCCTACCCCGTCTCGACGCACGTTTACGCGCTTGCCTCACACTTCGTCTACGGCCTGACGGCAGAACTCGTGCGGCGCGGGGTACGAGGCGCGCTATAAGAGAAGCGTTGAAAGAGGTGCGAGAACGATGCCGAAATTTTTCTGCAATCTAATGGACGCGGCGACGCCGCTCACACACTTCTGGGAGCACACGGTCGGAAGCGACCACGCGCCCGTCGCACTGCGCGCCGACTGGCAAAGTCAATTGCGGCGCTGCCACGACAAGCTGGGCTTTCGGTATGTGCGCTTTCACGGCCTGCTGTCTGACGATGTTGGCACGCTCATCTGTCACCAGGAAAAGTTCCTCTACTCGTTCTTCAACGCCGATCAAATCTTCGACTTTCTCCTGTCAATCGGGATGAAGCCGTTCGTCGAACTGAGCTTCATGCCGAGGGCTTTGGCCTCCGGCGACAAGACGGTTTTCAACTACCGCGCGAACGTCACGCCGCCCCGCGATTACAAACAATGGGCGACGTTCATCAGCCGTCTCATCTTTCACTGGATCGAACGCTACGGCGCGGGCGAGGTGCGCGAGTGGTACTTCGAGGTGTGGAACGAGCCGAACCTGAAAGAGTTCTGGGCGGGCACGCGCGATGATTACTTCAAGTTCTACCAGTACACCGTCGAAGCGATCAAAGAAGTTGATCCGGCGCTTCGCGTCGGCGGGCCGGCGACTGCTGCAAACGAATGGATTGAGGAGTTCCTCGACTTCTGCGAGAAGAATGACCTCCCCGCCGATTTCGTCACGACGCACCATTACCCGACCGATGCGTTCGGCGAAGAGGGCGACGACACGGAGGCGCAGCTTGCCAAGAGCAGGCGCAGCGTGCTGCGCGAGCAGGCGCAGGACGTGCGCCGACGCGCGAGGGGCAGGCCTGTTTTTTACACCGAGTGGAACACCTCTTCTAATCCGCGCGATCCGCTCCACGACGAACCATATGCGGCAGCTTTCGTCGCCAAAACCGTAATGGAGGCGAACGGCCTCGTCGAAGGCTACAGTTTCTGGACGTTCTCGGACATCTTTGAGGAGAACTATTTCCCGTCGGTGCCCTTCCATGGCGGCTTCGGTCTGATGAGCCTGCATGGCATCCCTAAACCGGCGTATCGTGCCTTTGAGCTCCTCCATCATCTCGGCACTGAAGCATTGCTCGTTGACGGTTCGCACGAAACCGTGAACGCATGGGTAGTGCGCAAAGGACAAACACTGAC
The DNA here is from genome assembly GCA_036386415.1 of Pyrinomonadaceae bacterium. GTDB lineage: Bacteria > Acidobacteriota > Blastocatellia > Pyrinomonadales > Pyrinomonadaceae > DASVVT01. The sequence continues at coordinate 9,841 of DASVVT010000035.1, read as the reverse complement.
CGTCCTACTCACCAATCACGCGCTGCCGCATCAATCCGTCAAAACCGAACAGGTTCAGATCGTATTACGTCATGCGCCGCGGGCGTGTTACGCCTACGTGGAGCGGATTGATGAGGCCCACGCCAACGCGCGAGCGATGTGGCACGAGACGGGTGAGCCTGAGTATCTGAGCGCGACGGAGGTGGAACGCTTGCAGGAGGCGTCGCGGATGTGTAAAGAGCCGCACCCATATAAGCGTGTGAACGAATGCCTCTACCTAGACATCATTCTGCCGCCGCACGCGGTGGCCGCCATAACATTGGAACTTGCGCCCGGAAACACGGACGGAGGTGCGCACGCATGAAGCGACCAACATTCGGCGACAGGGAGTTGCACACTCTTGAACGCAACACCTTCAATTACTTCTGGAAGGAAACCAATCCGGCTAACGGCTTGCTGGCCGATAATACGAGCGGGCACGCGCCGGCCAGCATCGCAGCAGTTGGTCACGCGCTCGCCGCCTACACGGTCGGCGTCGAACGCGGTTGGGTCAAGCGCGAGGAAGCAATCAAACGTACGCTCACGACGTTGCGCTTTTTTGAAAAAAGTCCGCAAGGAAAAGAGCCGGACGCGACCGGCTACAAAGGTTTCTACTATCACTTCCTTGACTTGCAGACCGGGAGGCGCGTGTGGGAGTGCGAGCTTTCGACGATTGACACGACGATCCTGTTGGCCGGGGCGCTGACCTCCGCCGCGTATTTCGACCGCGACACGGATGAAGAGCGGGAAGTGCGCGCCGTCGCCGATGAGCTTTACCGCCGCGCCGACTGGCAGTGGGCGCTGAACGGCGCGCTCAAGGTTTCGCATGGATGGAAGCCTGAGAGCGGGTTTCTCGAATATCGTTGGGAAGGCTATAACGAGGCGTTGATTCTTTACGTCCTCGGTCTGGGCTCGCCGACGCACCCGATACCCGCCGAAAGCTACAAGGCGTGGACTGAGACTTACCGCTGGAAGAAGATTTATGAGATCGAATTCCTCTACGCCGGGCCACTCTTCGTCCACCAACTCTCTCACGTCTGGATAGATTTTCGCGGCATTCAAGACGACTTCATGCGCGAGCACGCGATTGACTACTTCGAGAACAGTCGCCGCGCTTCTTACGTGCAACAGCACTACGCGATCCGCAACCCGCGAGGGTTCAAGGGCTACGGCGAGTATGCCTGGGGCATCACGGCGTCGAACGGCCCCGGCCCCGCCGTGCGAAAAATCAAGGGGGTCGTGCGGCGCTTTTATGACTACCACGCGCGCAGCATCCCCTTCGGCCTCGACGACGGCACGCTCGCCCCATGGGCCACTGTCGCCTCGCTCCCGTTCGCGCCGGAGATCGTGCTGCCGACGCTCGCCGTCTTCGAAGAGAAGTGGGGCGAGATGCTGAGCCAGTACGGTATCGCTTGTAGCTTTAATCCGACCTTTCCGAGCAAAGGGAACGGACACGCGGGCTGGATTTCGGGCGGGCATTTCGGAATTGATCAGGGGCCGGTGATTTCCATGATCGAAAACTACCGCTCGGGATTCATCTGGAGGCTGATGCGTCAGTGCCCGTACATCGTTGACGGGTTGCGGCGCGCTGGGTTCGGGGGCGGCTGGCTGGGGGCGCACGAATAATGTAATCGCGCCGTCGAGGTGGGAAGAAAGTGCTTGAATGAAAGGGCAGGAATTTCACACTCGCTATCCGGGCTACAACGTCCTCGACAAGTGGTCAACGCCCGACTGGGACGACCAGACGCGGCGTGCCGTGCGTCGGCGTCTTGAAGAAATCCCGCCGATCCGCTTCTTCAACGAACATGAGGCACGCACGCTCGCTGCGGTCGCAGAGCGAATCATTCCGCAGCCCGACCGCAGTGGAAGTGAGAAGGTGCCGATTGCGCCGTGGATTGACGAAAAGCTCTATGAAGACGAGCGCGATGGCTACCGTTATGAAGAACTGCCGCCGCAACCGCGTGCTTGGCGGCTTGGCTTAAGGGGGATTGATGAGGCAGCGCGTGCTCTCTTCGGAGATAAGACGTTTGTCGAACTTGACCCGCTCTCGCAAGACGTTGTGCTGAGCCACATCGAACGCGGAGATGCCCCCGGCGCGACGTGGAAACAACTACCGCCCGCGCGTTTCTTCAAGAGCGTGCTCTCGCTCACGATAGTGAAAATTTATTACGCGCACCCGCTCGTGTGGAATGAGATCGGCTACGGCGGGCCGTCATCACCGCGCGGGCACGTCCGCAAGCGGGAGGGGAGCGTTGACCCGTGGGAAGCGCAGGAGGGAAAGGCCGGATGAATTTGCACGAGGAGCAGGAACGGACACTCTCCGCGCCCGGAATTCACGGCGAGCGCGTGCCGATGCGCGACCTCTCGCGCGAAGAGGTGGATTTCTGTATCGTCGGCGCGGGCGCGGGCGGAGGTGTCGTCGGCGCGAAGCTGGCCGAAGCGGGGTTTTCGGTCGTCATCCTCGACGCAGGGCCGCACTGGAGTCCGGTCAAAGATTTCGTTTCGGACGAGACGGCTTCGCGCAAACTCTACTGGACGGATGAGCGAATCACGGGAGGCCGCGACCCGGTCGAACTCGGCTCGAACAATTCAGGGCGCGGCGTGGGCGGCAGCACCGTTCATTATTCTATGGTCAAGATGCGCGCGCACGCGGATGATTTCCGAAGACGCACGCTCGAAGGCGAGATTGCCGGGGCAGAGCTGTGTGATTGGCCGATCACGTTTGAGGATTTGGAGCCTTACTATGAAGAGGTGGAAGAGGCGCTTCAGATTGCCGGGCCTACCTATTATCCTTGGGGCAAACACCGCCGCCGTTTTCCGCAGCGTGAGCATGAATTGAATGCCTCGGCCAATATGCTCGTCCGTGGCTGCACAAAACTCGGCATCCCGGTCGCACCCTGTCCTGTTTCAACCTTGAGCGCGCCGCACGAGGATCGTCCGCCGTGCGTCTATCGTGGCTTCTGCAACTATGGCTGCACGACGAATGCCAAAAGTTCGATTCTCGTCACTTACATCCCGCGCGCCATCCGCGCCGAGGCCGAAGTGCGCCCCAATTCGATGGCAGCGCAGATCGAGCACGATGAGCGAGGTCGAGTGAAGGGCGTCCTCCATTTTCAAAAGGGAAGCCGCGAGCTTTTTCGTCAACGCGCCAGGAATGTAGTCGTCGCAGGCTACGCCATCGAGACGCCGCGACTTCTGCTTAATTCGGCGAGCGCACTCTTTCCCGACGGTCTTGCCAATTCTTCAGGGATGGTAGGCCATTGTTTTATGGTGCATTCCGGCCACCAGGTCTTCGCCAGGTTTCCTGACCGGATCAATCAATACAAAGCCCCGCCCGGACTCGCGCTCACCGAACATTTCAATCGCACGATGCCGGATGCGGATTTCATCTGCGGTTACACGATTGAGGGGGTAGGGCCGCACCCTGTGGATTTTGCGGCGCGCATCGCCACGGCGCGAGGACTGTGGGGCGCAAAACTCCGGCGTGCGATGCTCGATTACAATTACTATTCGGGCGTCGGCATCGTCGGCGAAATCCTCCCGCAGCAGAATAATGTGGTTAAGCTGCACGAAACGGAGCGAGACCAGTACGGCCTGCCCGTCCCCCATGTCATTTTCGGCTACCACGATAACGACCAGCGCATCATCGGACATGCAATCGCCAGGATGAGAGAGATTCTCGAAGCAGCCGGGGGCGAGGACACCTGGTCTGCTGATCGCACGGCTCATCTGCTCGGCACGTGCCGGATGGGAAATGACCCGCGGGATTCGGTCGTCAACGCTGATTGCCGCGCGCACGACGTGCCGAACCTTTTTATCTGCGACGGTTCGGTTTTTCCAACTTCGACAGCGGTTAACCCCTCCCTCACTATTGAAGCGATTGCCGCACGCGCGGCCTCTCGCATCGGCGCGAACGGTCGCTCACGGGTGAATCCATCATAAAAAGTCACCTGAACCTAGAAACCCTTCCGCCATCTGCTTACAATTGCGCAAGCAGTGTTCGTATACAGGTTCATAATAAATTTGTCAGGCGGCAAGAGGCGGCAGGTGCGACATGACTAAAGTCATTTCTTATGCCACGTGTGTGCGAGAAGATGATCGCCAAATCTGACCGACGGAGGTGAAGTAACAATGCAGTCGCTGGACATCAACGACCTTATGGGTCTGGCTGCCTGTGACAGTGTAGACGCCAAAGGTATCTGTTCTGACACGAGCGATCACATGCCCCAAGTTCTTCAGTTGTCAAATGTGGTTTGAGTTGGATTCCTCAAGCCATGCTGACCTTCTACTCAAACTCGCTTTTCATTGCAAGTTGGTATAATGACCGCCAGCGGCCAACGCCTCGATAACGTGGCGTTGAGTCTCTTTGGCCGTCAATACGAACGCTTGGTGCGCGAAGCGGCTCGCACCATAGTTTCACCAACACCGGCAGGCGTGCCCTTCGCAGCCGGAAGGTCTAAGACATCCATAGCAACTTTTTGAGTAAGCACGAAATGGCACAGCATCATGCGGTCAGCGGACATCGGGCGTTCGCCTTCATTTGTCTTGGGCAGCTTGTGTCTGCGATTGGCACGGGCCTCACAAATTTTGCTCTCGGCGTGTGGGTATATCAGCAGACGGGCTCGGCCACGAAATTCGCGCTGGTCGCTCTGTTCAGCACCGTGCCGGGCGGTCTCATATTAATGCTAGCCGGTGTCTTGATCGACCGTTGGAACCGGCGTTGGACGATGATCTTAAGCAACACGGGAGCGGGCTTGACCACGCTGGCCGCCACCGTGTTACTATTCAGCGGACGCCTGGAGGTCTGGCATATCTATCTCGGCGTATCGGTGAGGTCGGCGTTCATCGCCCTTCTGGAACCAGCCCTTGCCGCCTCAACTACGCTTCTCGTTCGGAAGCAGCATTTGGGTCGCGCCAGCGGGATGGTTCAGTCTACGAGGGCTTCGGCGCAGGTCGTCTCACCGCTTCTCGCAGGCATCCTGATGGGAACGATCCAGCTTCAGGGAGTGCTTCTCCTGGATTTTGCGAGCTACCTCTTTGCTCTCAGCACGCTCCTGCTCGTGCACATCCCCATGCCTGAAAGCGCCTCCGCAGGCAAGACCGGGGGGAAGAAAGGCTCTCTGATGCGCGAGGCGACCTACGGCTGGACGTACATCAAGGAACGGCCCGGCTTGCTGGCGCTGCTGATTTACTTTGCTGCCGTCAATCTAGTTGTGAGCGTCGCTTATATACTTTTTACACCGATGATTTTGAGTTTTGCCGATGCTAAAGCGCTGGGCATCATCCTGTCGACAGCGGGCGCGGGGTTCCTCGGTGGCAGTGTGCTGATGATGTTTTGGGGAGGCCCAAAAGTCCGTGTCCATGGCATACTCGGTTTCGGTTTCATGTTCGGCTTATGTTGCGTGTTGATCGGGCTGAAAGCCTCCGTCCCGCTGATCGCAGTTGCTGCCCTTACGATGTTCTTTGTCCTACCTGTCATTAATGGGTGCAGTCAGGCGATCTGGCAATGTAAAACTCCAATGGAAGTTCAGGGGCGTGTGTTCGCAATGCGACGCCTCGTCGCGACATCCACTATTCCCATAGCCCTTCTGATTGCCGGCCCTCTAGCCGATAAGATATTTGAGCCACTGATCGCCGGGCCGCTCAGCGCCAACATCGGGCAGATCATTGGCAATACGCCGGGGCGAGGTATTGGCTTAATGTTCGTGGTGGCAGGAATCCTCACGCTGTTGATACAGCTTGGCGGCTATCTCTACCCACACTTACGGCAAGTTGAGGACGAATTGCCCGATGCCATTCCCGACATGGTTCTAACGAGAACATGAGGCGCGGAAGTGAAACAGCACTCACCGGTCTGCGTTCCAGGATTGATTTATCAAGCCGTCACCTATAGCAGTTGAGCGCGACCCATGTCAGCACCGCCTGCTTAACTAGACGGGCGCTTGGTTAAGGATGATCCGCCCAGCCTAAGCAGGCGGTGCTGACACCGCCTGCTGCGCAGCAGGGTCGCATGCCTGCCTTGTCGATTCCGAAACGGTGAGGAGTGGTGTCTGGTGGGTCAGGGCGGGCGGAGATCAGAGGGCGAAGGAGTCGCAGGATGGATGCCGATAAAATCGAAAGTTCATATCCGCTATCGCCTATGCAGCAGGGGATGTTGTTTCATAGCTTGGATGCCCGATGGTCAGGCGTCTACGTTCAGCAACTGGTTTGCAGCTTACATGAGAACTTGAATGTGACGGCCTTCAGGCGTGCCTGGCAGCGCCTTGTGGAGCGACACTCCATATTGCGATCCGGCTTCCGCTGGAAAGGATCAGCCGAGCCGCTTCAAGAGACGCGCCTGCGCATCAGCCTCCCCTTCGAAGAACAGGACTGGCGTGAGTTGTCTGCCGGCGAGCAGGAAGATCGACTGAACGTTTATCTTCAGGCAGATCGGCAGCGTGGCTTTGATCTCACTCAAGCTCCGCTCCTCCGTCTCGCGCTTTTCCGTCTGGCTGAAACCGACTACCGGTTCATCTGGACCTCGCACCACGCGTTGCTGGATGGTCGATCACGTCTGCTCGTCCTGAAGGAGTTCTTTGCGCTCTATGAAGCTGACTGTCAGGGTCTAGACCTGACACTAGAACGACCGCGCCCTTACCGCGATTACATTGACTGGTTACAGGAACAGGATTTGACCAAGGCAGAAGCATTCTGGCGACGGTCGCTCAAGGGTTTTACCTCGCCAACACCGATAGGTGGGCCACGGTCAACCGGTCAGGCGCTTGACCCGTGTGGGCATGGAGAGCAGAGCGCCCGCCTGTCCTTCGCTCTCACCTCGGCCTTACGCGCGCTCGCCGAGCGACACGATCTGACTATGAATGTTCTGACGCAAGGGGCATGGGCGCTGCTCCTGAGCCATTACAGCGGCGAGGAGGATGTTGTCTTTGGCGCGGCCAGAGCATGCCGCCATACGACTTTGCCCGATGCCGAGTCGATGGTCGGACTCTTTATTAACACCCTCCCCGTGCGAGTCCGTGTCTCTCCTGAGATGTCACTGCTCGATTGGCTGAAAGAGCTACGCGCGCAGCATATTGAAACGCGCGCGTACGAGCACAACCCTTTGGTGAAGATTCAGGAATGGAGTGATGTGCCCAGAGGGGTGCCGTTATTCGAGAGCCTCCTGGTTTTTGAAAACTATCAACTGAATTCTACTCTGCGCGCGCAGGGCGGGGATTGGAGAAACAGGGAGTTCCGTCTCCTTGAGCGGACTAACTATCCGCTCACGTTGGCTGGATACGCAGCCCCGGAACTTCTGTTGAGGATTTCATACGATCAGCGACATTTCGATGATGCGATGATCGCTCGCCTGCTGGGACATCTCCAGATGCTGTTGGAAGCCATGGCCGTCAACCCGGAGCAGCGCTTATCGGAGTTGCCCCGACTCACGCTGGCAGAGCGGCAGCAGATGCTCGTTGAGTGGAATAACACGCGGGCTGATTACCCGACCCAAAAGCTCCTGCACGAGTTAGTCGAAGCGCAAGCGGCCCGCACCCCGTCGGCCATCGCCATCATCTGCCAGGATCAGCGGCTCGGCTATCAGCAACTCGACAGTCAGGCCAATCAGTTAGCGCGTCAACTCCGTGCGGAGGGTGTCAGGGCCGAGACGCGCGTCGGCATCATGATGGAGCGCTCAGTCGAGATGGTGGTGGCGATGCTGGGGGTGCTCAAGGCCGGAGGGGCATACGTCCCGCTCGATCCTTCGTATCCGGCAGAGCGCCTCTCCTTCATGATCGAGGATGCCGGGCTGCGAGTGCTGCTGACGCAAGAGCGCCTGCGTCAGGTCATAACGCCACACTCATGCGTGGTGATTTGCCTGGACAGCGACTGGCAGATGATCGCTCAACAGAGCATGGAGCGTCCAGACAGCATGGTCGCGCCTGAGAATGTCGCTTATGTGATCTACACCTCCGGCTCCACAGGACGGCCGAAAGGCGTCATGATCTCACACGAGGCGATCTGCAATCACATGCTGTGGATGCAGCAGAGTTTGCCCCTGACGCCCGATGATCGCGTCTTACAGAAGACGCCTTTCAGCTTCGATGCTTCAGTGTGGGAGTACTACGCGCCGCTGCTGGCGGGAGCGCAGTTGGTGTTGGCCGCGCCCGGTGGACATCAGGATAGCGCTTATCTGGTGCGCCTGATGCGGCAAGAGGGTGTCACCGTCGTGCAGGTAGTTCCATCCATGCTGCGCCTGTTGGTGGAGGAAGAGGGGTTTGAAAAGTGCGCCGCGCTGCGTCGAATCTTTTGTGGAGGGGAGGCGCTGGAGAGCGAGTTAGCAGAGAGATGCCTGAAGCGTGTCGAAGCGGAGCTATACAACCTGTATGGCCCGACTGAGGCGACGATTGACGCCAGCATCTGGAGATGCGAGAAAGGGAATCAGAGGCGCTCGGTCCCGATCGGCCGTCCAATCGCTAACACGCAGATGTACGTTCTGGACAGGCAGCTACAGTTAGCTCCCATCGGGGCTACCGGAGAGTTGAGCATCGGCGGCGCTTGCCTGGCTCGCGGCTATCTGCATCGCCCCGGGTTGACGGCTGAAAAGTTCATCCCCAACCCGTACAGCACGCAGCCCGGCGCACGGCTCTACAGGACGGGCGACCTGGCGCGTTACTTGCCCGACGGGCAGATAGAGTTCCTCGGTCGCGTCGATCATCAGGTGAAGGTGCGCGGCTATCGCATCGAACCGGGTGAGATTGAGGCTGCTTTAACCAGGCATCCGCAGGTCAGAGAAGCCGTCGTGCTGGCGCGCGAGAATCTGCCCGGCGACAAGCGGCTGGTGGCCTACGTCATAGCAGAAGAAACCGAGCAGCCGGGGCAGCGGCTCACGACCAGCGGGTTGCGGCAGCACTTGAAACAGGAGCTGCCTGAGCACATGGTTCCGTCAACGTTCGTGCGGTTGGAGCGACTGCCGCTCACGCCGAACGGTAAGCTGGATCGCCGCGCTCTGCCCGCCCCTGAGCAGAGCAGGGCCGAGCTGGATCAAGACTATGTTGCGCCTCGCACACCGACGGAAGAATTGGTTGTCAGCATCTGGGCTGAGGTGTTGGGGATCGAGGAGGTGGGCGCGCACGACAACTTCTTCGAATTGGGAGGGCACTCGCTGCTAGCGACACGGTTGATCTCAAGAGTAAGCGAAGCTTTCCGTGTGGAGTTGCCGGTGCGCAAGGTGTTCGAATCTCCGACCGTGGCTGGACTTGCCGCTCAGATCGAAGTGGCGCTCAGGATCGGGCGCGGGGTGGAAGCCGGGCCTGTGGTGCGCGTCTCAAGAGAGGGTCGGCTGCCGCTCTCGTTTGCACAGCAGCGGCTCTGGTTCCTGGATCAACTCGATCCGCACGATTCATCGTACAACATCCCAACGGCAATGCGTCTCAAGGGCCGGGTGAGCATCAAGCCACTGGAGCGTGCGCTGACCGAGATCATCAGACGACATGAAGTCCTGCGCACCACGTTCGCTCTCGTTGATGGTCAGCCCGTGCAGGTGATCTCTGAGGCTGAGGCGGTAAGCTTATCCAAGATAGACCTCGGCGAGTTGCCAGCCGTGTCTCGTGAAGCCGAAGCGCAACGGCTGGCGGGCGAAGAGGCGCAGCGCCCCTTCGACCTTGAACGAGGGCCGCTTCTGAGAGCCACTCTGCTGCGCCTAGCCGAAGAGGAGCACCTCCTCTTGTTGACGCTCCACCACATCATCAGTGATGGCTGGTCAACCGCTCTCCTGCTCCGAGAGCTCAGCATCCTCTACGATGCCTTCTCTAGGGGGATGCCGTCGCCCTTGCCAGAGCTACCCATC
>DASVVT010000034.1:0-43325 GCA_036386415.1 Pyrinomonadaceae bacterium | reverse complement strand
AACCACATGATTGCGTCCTGGTTGCTCCTCTTCCGAAGAAAAGGTCCGGCCCTGTTTTGCATTAGAGCGCAACACCGAAAAGAAGTCTGCGGAAACAGCAGCACCAGCGACGGGCACGGGCTCATCGCCAGCGCTCAGACTAAAGCCGGCATCTCCGTAAGCCGCCATCTGCTCAAAAGTATGGCTCTGATCCTTCCAGTCCAGGTAGTTCGCGGGCGAGACGGAAAATCTATCCATGCCGGGAAAACTCTCCTGTGGCGGGGTGTGCCAGACGTGCACTATCCGCTGGGAGTCAGCGTAGGGTAAAGGCCGAAGCAAAAGGCCATTGACGACACTGAATATAGCCGTGTTAGCGCCGATCCCGAGCGCAAGCGACACCACGGCCACTGTAGTGAAAACGGGACTCTTGGTCAGCACCCGTATGCCGTAGCGTAAATCCTGCCATATGGTTTCTAAGAAATATCCCATCCTGACCTCTCTTACTCTTTCTTTGACTTGCTCCATTCCCCCCAGTTCTATCAGAGCCGCGCGACGAGCCTCTTCCGGCTTGAGTCCTTCCGCGATCCCGGCCTCGATCAGCATCTCCAGGTAGGCTTGTATCTCTTCTGTGAACTCCTGCTCCACTTGGTTCTTGCGGAGGAGGTTGCGCCAGAGGCTAGCCAGGCTAGGTACTAGTGGCATGACTGCTTCTCATTAGGTCGCCTTGAGGGCACTCGTGATCGCCAGGGAGATACGCTGCCAGTCCTCCGTCTCGGTCTGAAGCTGGCGCTGACCGGCTCTGGTGAGTCGGTAATACTTGGCCCGGCGGTTGTTCTCTGACTCCCCCCAGGATGAAGTGAGCCACCCGGCCTGCTCCATCCGGTGTAAAGCAGGGAAAAGGGAGCCAGGTTTGACCTGAAAAGTTCCCTTCGTGATCTGTACGATGCGGTGTGAAACGCCCAGACCGTGCTGCGGGCCGAGCGCCAGCGCTTTCAGCACCAGCAAGTCGAGCGTACCTTGCAACAGATCGATTTTCTTTCCCGCCACATCTCCTCCTATAGACATTCTGTAGGAAATACACAAACCTTCTCGTATAGAATGTCAATAGGAGTCGCAATATCCTAACGACCAAAATGAGGGATAGGTTGCAAAAAAAAGATGATGCCGCGTTAGAAGGATGGTAAGGGCTTCGTTAGGAAGATCGCCCAGAATCAGCGCTCGGCGTTGTTGCATAAATCATAGTAGTGCATAACTACAGTTGCTGAGTGAAAAGCTCCTACGAGCTTGGCAGCTTAGTAGATTAAGGTCACTTAGAGATAAGAAATCTCTTAGCTCCAGTCAGAGCGGAATGAAGAGGCGCATCATATTCCGCTCTGACTGGAGCTAATAACAGCTTCCCGGCCACGTCGAGCCAACAGCAAATTAACTGGAGCCTACAACCTGGAGGCCTCTTGTATAGCTTATTTGAAGCGGTCTAAATGGATCATTCATCCTGGCAATGTGGAATGAACGTTTTGAGGTCTTGAACGAACTGTTCCGGTCGTTCCCAGTGAAGCGCGTTACTGTCTTAAAGCAGGCCCGGCCCTTCTTGATCAGGAAATCCAACTTCAAGTTTGAGCAGGCTCCACGATGGGTGATTCTTTTTCCGGGCGGTCATATCGTCGATTTCACGCAGCCAAGCTTTCTCCATGTCATCTATAGACCGTCCCGAACTGCTGCCAGACCCACAGATGACCCTACGAATCATTCGCACATCGTCTTCACCAACTAAACTATCCTGGAGCACAAGACCCTTCAACGCATCAAGCACAAACCTGTGAAAGAACGTGGGTGCGCTCCACACAGAGGCGGAGACGTTGACGAGCAAATCTATTTCAACCGGGTCGATCTTTCCATCCTTCTCAACTCCCTTGAGAATGAATCTGGCCTCTTCCTCGTCAAGAACGCCGGGGCTCATTTCATCTTTCAGGACATGGCTGGTGACAGCCTCTACGAAAAGGTCGCGCCAGGAGGCATCATATTGTCCTGCCGACAATGCGTCATTGATCGCAAAAAGGGTCTCGGCTTCGCCACGATCAACGATTCCGTCATCGAGCATTCTTTCAAGGATTCTTGTCTCTGAGAAAATCTTTAGCCGAATCTCTTTGACCTGCTCGGCATCTATTCTCCCTGCGGAGATGATCTCATTCGCGAGATCATTTAGTGCTCGTTCCATCTGCATTGGGTAACTTGCAACTCCTTCGCTCAAAAGTATGATGTTTGGTAATGAGACCTTAATTCCTTTCCCATTAATTTGAGCAGCCATGAGTGACTCATGAACAGCGGCTTATTGTCCGGGAGGTGCGGCGGCCTTGCCATTCGCCGCAGTTAAAGCGCCGCAGGAGTAATAGAAACCGCCCAGGCCGATAGAATGCACCAGCACTTTCTTCGGGCCAAAAGAGTCTGCTCGCGTCACGACGCGCAGCGGGCCACACGCCGGATCAGGCTCCTCGTGGTTAATAGTGGGCGGCGTAATTCCGCTTTCGATAGACAAACAGGCCCCGACTAATTGAAGCGCAGACGAGCCCGCCCCATGCTGGCCCAGCACAGACTTGGACGAGTAGACGCGGACGGACGGAAACGTCTCACCGAAAACCTCTGCCAAGGCCATCGCCTCGATTCGGTCGTACAGAACTGAGGAAGAGCCATTAGCATACACGAGGCCAACATTTGCGGGGTTCCATCCAGCCTCACTCATCGCGTTTCTAAATGAACGAACACAAGGATCGAGATCAATATCTGGTGCGTCATGACTATATTTGCGGTGACGCCCCGCCGAACACATTGAATAGCCAGCGATCTGAGCATAGATCTTCGCTCCGCGAGCGCGCGCGTGAGGCTCAGATTCCAGCAACAGCGCCGCCGCACCCTCACCTATCACGTTGCCGTCGCGGCCAAGATCAAACGGCCTGGAGGCGCGTCCCGGATCATCGTTGTAACGTGTGGAGAGAGAGCCGGAGGCATTAAGCGCCGCGAGAATTTCAGGGACCAGTTCGCAATCAGTCCCGACCACGAGCATCGTATCTACGACACCCAGTTGAATCAGGCGCATAGATTGACCAAGAGCATCCAGGCCTGAATTGCATCCCGAAGAGGTCGTATGAATCGGCCCTCGTATGTCAAAGAGCGAGGAGAGAATACATGCGGCGGCGTGATTGAACGTGTGGAAGGCCGTGTGCGGCGCTACTGTCCCCGTAGCGAGCCATTTATCTCTGAGCGAGAAGCCTTCCGCCATGTTCGCGATTGATGTCCCGATATAGACCCCTATGCGCTCCTTGTCCTGATCATCGAGATTAATGCTGGCATCCTGTAATGCCAGCGTTGACGCGGCGAGAGCAAACTGGATTGATCTGGGTGTGCGCCGTGCGATCACGCGCCCATGCTCGATGTAGCGCTCCAGCCTGAAACCTTTGACCTCTGCACCGACCTTAGAAGGAGAGCGGGAGACATCACACAGTGTGATAGGGCCAAACCCGTGCCGCCCGGCAACAAGCGATGACCAAAACTCCTCGCGACCACAGCCGATTGCGCTGATGGGCCCGAGTCCGGTAATAACGACAGGCGTATTTGGCATCATAAGCTCCAATGAGTCACTGAAAGATAACCTCTGATACGGAAAATCTCAACGGCGCTGATGGTGTGCGCCCCCTTGGGGTTGGTGTTTGAAAATGTTGTGGTTCTGCGAAGAGGGTTTCAATTCCAACCCACTTACACAAAATTCTGTTGAGGGCATTATTCTCTCCTATTTGATAGAATGCTGTTCGCTCGCGGTGGGTTAATTCGAGCGTCAGACAGCCCTCTCTGAACGAAGGAGAAAATATTGTGAGAGTTCGCATACTTCAAATTGGCTTGCTTCTATCAATGATGTTGAGTTGTGGTGTGGCCTCTGGTCAAGGTTTTCCCTGGAACGATTTCAAACCGCGCACGCTCAAGGAGATCGTTAATATGGAAGCAGATGTTGAGCAGCGTAATCAGAAAGAAAATAACATCGTCTTCCATGCGGATATGCTTCCTTCGAGAGTGAGAGTGATTTACATAGGAACAGTGCGCCCGATCTCGAAGGTGAAAAAAGAGATGATCCGTAAGTGGGCGCAAATGATGGGTAATCCTGAATCATATGCCGAGCATTATGAGTCTGAATTTCTCTTTACAGAAGATTCTGTAGAGTATTGGCTGCCCGTACAGAAGCAGGTTAGCTCTTACTTCGAGAAGGAATTGAAAAAAGGAGATACAGTAGATTTATATCTGGTACGCGCTGGCGGCATACGAACAGACGGCAAGTGGGACTGGATGCTTTTGGTGGAGGAGTTCCAGAAACCGAAGGAGTTGGCCGCCTTGCGTCTCGCCTGTCTGACAACTTACTCAATCCGAACGCGCGACTTGCGCGCCCATTTGGCATGCGAAAGGTATGCGAACTTTTGTTGAGGCTTGAGCGGCAATTCCTCATCAGGTTCTCATCTGTCGTTTCCCTCCTGTGGACGGCGCGACGCCGAACCCAAACGAAGCCCGTCCGACTTATTCATATCGCAGGGCGACCAGGGGATCAACCTTGGTGGCACGGCGTGCTGGGATGTAACTGGCTAGCAGGGCCACGCTCACGAGCACCAGCGAGATGGTGATAAATGTCATTGGATCAGTGGCGCTGACTCCGAACAGCAGGCTGGACATGACGCGTGTTAAGATGAAGGCCGCGACGAGGCCAATCAAGACACCAATCAGGACGAGTTTTAACCCTCCGCCGACCGCCAGTTTCAGCACATCGCTTTTCTGCGCGCCCAGGGCCATGCGGATGCCGAACTCGCGCGTGCGTTGCGCAACCGAGTAGCTCATCACGCCATAGATTCCCACCGCCGCCATGACCAGCGCCACAGTGGCAAAGATGCCGAGCAAGAGCATGCTGAAACGCTGTCGGGCGATTGATTCGGAGAGGATGGCTTCCATCGTCCTGATATTGGAGACCGGCTGGTCTTTATCAATTTCCCAGACAGCACCGCGCACCGTAGACGCAAGGCTGAGCGGCTCAACGTTCGTGCTGACGACCAGATCGTTCGGCTCGAAGAAGTCAGCCTGCTCGTATGAGAGGTACATCTGCGGCTTGGGATCCGCCACAAGCTCGACTTGCCGTACATCCTTCACTACACCGACTACGGTGATCCAGTCTTCCGGAGGAGAACTGAGCGGCCCCGGTGTGATGCGCTTGCCCACGGGGTCTTCGCCGGGCCAGAAGCGACGCGCCATTGTTTCGCTAATGACCGCCACGGCGGGAGTGTTCAATCTATCTTGCTCGTTGATTTGACGCCCCTGCAACAGCGGAATGCCCATCGTACTGAAGTAGCCTGGGCTGATGACTCTCGTGACCACGCTGGGTTTTTGGCCGGGCCCGGGTTCGGGATGCCCTTCAATGTTGACGCCAATAGAATTACCCTGGCGGTATAAAGGCAGGTTGGTGGTGACGGCTGCTGATTTCACGCCCGGCAGAGCTTCAATGCGGCGTATTAGTTCGGTATAAAATGCTGAGCGCTGCGCGTGTTCGGAATACTTCTGCTCCGGCAGCACGACCTTCATCGTCAGCAGCTTGTCTGCGCGAAATCCCGGATCGACATTGCGCAGGCGCAGAAAGCTATTAATCAATAGTCCGGCCCCGATCAGAAGGATGAGCGAGACAGCGACCTCTGCGATCACCAGCAGGCCGCGAATGCGGTTGCCACGACTACCCGCCGCAGAGTCCCTTCCGCCTTCTTTCAGCGTCTCATTAAGATTGAAGTTCGATGCCTGCGTGGCCGGCGCTAAACCGAAGACGAGTCCTGTCAGCAATGAGACGAGGAGGGTGAAAATCAGCACCCTGGCATCAATCGTGATGGCCTCGACTTGAGAAATACTCTCCGGGATGAAGGCTTTCAGCAGATTGACGCCCCACAGGGACAGCAACAATCCGACGACGCCGCCAAGCGCGGCCAGTAAAATGCTTTCCGTCAGAAATTGCCGGATCAAGCGAATGCGGCTCGCGCCGAGCGCGATGCGGACGGCGATCTCTTTTTGTCGCACTGCGGCACGCGCGAGCAGGAGGTTCGCGACATTGGCGCAGGCTATCAGGAGGACAAATCCGACCGCGCCCAACAGTACGAGCAGCGCCGGTTTGATTTCGCCCGAAACGTGCTCGTGCAGCGGGGTGACGGCTGCACTCTGGTTGGTATTCTGGTTAGGATACTGCTGCTCAAGTCTGGCGGCGATGGCTTTCATTTCGGCCTGCGCCTGTTCGAGGGTAATGCCGTGCTTCAAGCGCGCAATGACTTCCAGGTAGTGTCTCCCACGATTGGCGGCTTCTTCGGAGGTGAAGGCGATGGGAACCCACAACTCATCCTCACGTGTGGGAAACTGAAAATGTGGCGGCATGACGCCGATGACCGTATAGCTTTCGCCGTTCAAGGTGAGAAGCTTCCCCGTAATGTTCATATCGGAGCCGAAGCGGCGCTGCCATAAGCCGTGGCTCATGAGAACGACGCGACCGCCGCCGGGCTTGTCTTCTTCAGGCAGGAACGCGCGGCCTAACTGCGGCTCGACGCCCAGCAAGGGAAAGAGGCTGGCCGAGACGCGCCGCCCCTCAATTCTTTCCGGCTCGCCGACACCCGTCAGGTTAAAGCTCTCATTGGCAATCGCTGCCATACCTTCAAAGACCTGATTCTGATCTCGCCAATCAATGTAGTTGGCCGCAGCGGGCGTATCGCGCGGGAATCCTCGTGCAGTTCTGTCCTCCCAGACCATCACGAGCCGTTCGGGTTCTTTATAAGGCAAGGGGCGCAGCAGGACTGTATTGACCACACTAAAGATCGCGCTGTTTGCGCCAATCCCTAAAGCCAAAGCGATCACCGCGACGATGGTGAACCCTGGGTTTTTCACCAGCATCCTTAGACCGTAACGTAAGTCTTGCCAGAGGTCTCCAAACATATTCATTCTCCTCGGCGCTCCCGGCGCCACGGGCTCCCGCCGGACGGGGCGCTCGACCCGGCGCAGCTCATGTGCCAGCAGATCGCTCTCAGTTAACTCAAACAGCGTCGCTTGATAGGCTTCCTCTTTGGTCGCGCCGCCCTGTAGCGACTGCTCATAGTGATCCTCAAGGTGCTGGGACAGCTCCTCTATGATCTCGGCCTCACGCGCCCCTGCCAGCCGCAACTCCGACAATCGCCTTCTGATCTCTTCTTTCCAGTCAGGCATGTTCGATTCCAGTGATTCGACTGATCGCCTCGACAAACTCCCGCCAGCTACTGCGTTGCGCCGCTAAGACCTTTTTACCCTCAGGAGTCAGGCGGTAATAACGCCGCCGTCTTTGACCGGCCTTCTCCACCCAGCGCCCCTGAATCCAGCCGCGCTTCTCCAGGCGGTACAGCAGCGGGTAGAGCGAGGCGACATTGAAACGCAGCACCCCGCGCGAGCGCTGGTCGATCAAATTGCCAATGTCATAGCCGTGCCGTGGCTGGTCTTCAACCAGCGAAAGAATCAACAATTCGGCACTGCCTTTCTTCAACTCGCGGTCGAGAATGTGTGAGCCTATATATGGCATAGCTATATATTATTAAGAAACACATGAGGCGTCAACAGCAAACTTGATGTGATGATTCCCGGCTGTATGTTGTGGCGGACGAGAGGGGGTCAGCGAGTTAAGGTGTGGAAGAAAACAGTCAACGCAGCCAGTTTAACTTAACCTGACATGAGCTCGACATAAGAGATTGCAACTTCATGAGCTACGCCCGGGGCTGAGAGGACAACAGCCCCTTATGTCGAACTGACGTTGTTTTAAGGTGAGAGGCCGACGCGGCGCAGGAGGTCATTGTATCTCGGGTCGGAGCGCAAGGGGTCGAACGCCGGGTCAACGCCCAGATATTGTAACTGTAGGTCGCGCTCTTCGTAGGCTTTCTCAAGCGCCGCGAACGCCTGCTCTCGCTCGCCCTGTGCGACGTAGAGAATCGCCCATTGCCCGGGCGAGACATACTGCTTGCTCGTCTGCAAGTTGAGGATGATCGCCTGCGCGCGCTCGCGGTCTCCGGCGCGAGCGTAGGCCGCGCCGAGGTAAACCTGTGTACTCGGCGAGTCAAGCCCAAGGCGGATAGCCTCCAGATAGGCGTTGATCGCCTCCGCGAACATTCCCTTGGCCGCATAAGTGAAGCCGAGGAAGAGGTGCGTATAAGCGTAGTCCTGATCGATTTCGAGCGTCCGCTTCAAAGACTCAATCGCCTGATCGTACTGGCGAGCGGAGAATAAAATATAACCGACCGTCGCGCTCACGGGAATCGAGAGCGGGTCAAGCTCTCTGGCGCGTTTGATCTCACTGATCGCCTGCTCGTGTCGCCCCATCAATCTGAGGTAAGAAGCGTACCAGCGGTGCGCCAGGGCGAGGTTCGGATTCAGCTCGATGGCGCGTTTGTATTCCGCTTCAGCTTCAGCCCATGCCCAGGCGTACGTCTTGAGGTTCGCCAGCGCGTAGTGCGCATCGGCTAGACTCTCGTCGAGCTCAATCGCCTTATGCGCCGCCTCTTCGGCTTTGGGTAGATACTCTTTGGGGTCTAAATTGCTACTCCCGATAAGAGTCCTGTAGGAGTTGGACAACTCTGCATAGGCGAGTGCGTAGGTAGGATCAACTGCTATCGCCTGGTTGAAATACTCGGCAGCCTGCTTGCGGTCGAGCGTTCCTCCCTTGGCGCGATAGAAACGCCCCTTGAGCAGCAGCTCGTAAGCCTGCGGGTTGACCGTCTCGCGCCTGGCGACCTGTTGTTGCTGGCCTGCGGTCAGCCGCAAGCGCAGCTTCTCTGCGATCTCGCTGGAAATCTCCCCCTGTACCGCCAGCAGGTCTGTCGCCTTGCGGTTATATTGCTCGCCCCAGACGTGCGTCCCGTCGCGTCCATCTATCAACTCGACGCTGATGACGAGACTGTCTCCGCGCTGCGAGATGCGGCCGGTCATGACGCTCGTGACGCCGAGAGAGCGTGCCACCTCCAGCGGGTCTGCGTCCTTGCCCTTGTACCTGGAAGATGAGCTGTTGGCGATGACCTTCACGCCGGGCAGTTGCGAGAGACGGCTGATGAGACTCTCGGAGATGCCGTCGGAGAGGTACTCCTTCTCCGCATCGTTGCTCGCATTCACGAAAGGCAGGACGGCGATGGAAGTAATGTCGGCACGGCTGCTGCCCGCCGCATAACGCGAGTAAGCGAAGTAGGCGAGCGCCGCCGTAAGCGCAAAGATCATCGCGAGAATCAGGACGCCGCGCTGGTGTCGCTTGATCTCTCCCGCCAGGTAATGAGCGCTTGAGACGGTGCGAATCTGGTTTGCGGCGCTCGTGGCGGGATTCATCGCGTCCTGCGTGGCCTCGGCTGCGGCGGCTTCGTGGCTCGTCGCGACAGCGGCGCGCCCTGAGTCTCTGGTTTTATCCGTCTTACCCGTGCGCTTCAGCTCGGCCTCAAACTCCAACTGCCGCTTCAGGGCCTTTAAGTCCAGCCCCATGTCTTTGACCGATTGATAACGCTCATCCCGCTCTTTGCGCAATGCCTTCGTGATGATGCGCTCCAGCTCATGGGGCACCTCGGGCATATAGTTGGCGAGCCCTCTCGGCTCTCTCGCCAGAATGGCGGCGATCACGTCGCTGAGCGATTTACCGTTAAACGGCAAATGGCCTGACACCATCACGTAGAGCACCACGCCCAAGCTCCAGATGTCTGTGCGCGCGTCCACCGGCAGCCCTCTCGCCTGTTCCGGCGACATGTAATGCGGGGTGCCCAACACCATGCCGGGCTTTGTAATGTACAACGCTTGAGCTGGCGCAGGCCGCTCTGGCTCGACGCCCTCCTCTTGCTCATTGAGCTTCGCCATCCCGAAGTCCAGCACTTTAACCAACCGGTCATGGCGAATCATGACGTTGTCCGGCTTGATGTCCCGATGCATGATGCCAGCCGCGTGCGCCGCCGTCAGAGCCGAAGCGATCTGGATACCAATGTCCAGAATTTCATGCAGCTTGAAGCGGGCACGCTTGATGTGCTGGCCGAGACTTTCGCCGTCCACAAACTCCGTCACGATGAAGTTGCGTTCTTCTTCACGGACAATCTCATAAATCGTCAGGATGTTCGGGTGATTCAGGCATGAGGCGGCAAAAGCCTCGCGCTCGAAGCGTTGGAGGAGATCCTTTTTGGCAGTGAGATCGGCGCGCAGAACCTTGAGCGCCACCTTTCGACGCAGGGTGAGATCATGGGCGAGATACACCTCGCCCATCCCGCCCGCCCCCAGCAGCGAGCTAATCTCATAGCGACCGAGCCTTGTACCTTGGGGGATCGACATCAACCCTAAAAGCTAACGGATGGTAGCCGGAGCAGTACCCTCGTTTCAACTCAACTCTCTGTGCCCCTCCGTGAACTCTCTGCGTCTGCGGTGGTGAGTCAACTTTAGACAAGACTCACCACCGCAGACGCAGAGGGCGCAGAGGCGGCACAGAGCATTAATCATATTAGGTCACTACCTTCGCGGGTGCGACTGTGACCGGGCCACCACTCCCAGAGTATAGCAAACCCGCGCCCGCTCTGCCTTATCAGCCTGCGCCAGTGGACCTGTAAAGAACGCGACATGAGCTCCGTCTTGCATTAAAGCCACCTTGAATTCCTGTCGCCATTTCGTAGCCCAGTGATTTTTATAGCTCGTCTGCCCAGGAAGGCGGGGACGATCCACGAAGCCACACGAAAGGACACGAAATTAGACGAAACAACCTCCTCCTCCTTTCGTGTTGCTTCGTGTGGCTTCGTGGATCGTCCTCTCTTTTGTGTGCCGCCCGGTTTAATATCAGCAAATAACAGCCCGCATGAGGCAATCAAATGGCTGTCCCGGCGCATCAAAGCCCTCTCCTGCGATTTGCCCGAACGCCAGGAGTTGGTTTAGAATCAGAGTCGCGTACCGTTAAGACGGTTTAGCCACCACCTCGCATCCCACCTTGATGCTGTTTTTGGTGAGCAGGCACGTCTCTTTAATGTCAAAACCCGTGAAAAGATAGAATCTAGAGCCGAGCTATGCCTACTGTTTGCCAGCGAGTACGTGCGGCTTAGCCTCATTTTAAACAGAAGGAATTTTCCATGCTATCTCTCATGAATTTCGGGAAACGTGTGCGCGCTCGAAGCGTGCGCGGTCTTTCCCTGCTCCTCAGCTTGCTGCTCCTCTGCGCCCTCGCGCCCTTCGCTTCACGTGCGCAGCTTCACCCTTCAAACCCTGCGGATGCAAATGGAAAGCGCACGCCCGTGGAGTTTGTGCCCGGCGAGATACTGGTGCGCTACCGCAGCGAGACGGCTGCCCGGATGGGCGAGGCGCAAACGTCTGCGACCCTTTTTAAGGGCGGGAAAGAAATCCCCATGAGCGTGGAGCGTTTTGACGGCTCCGATCTGGTCAGGGGCTTGCGTCTCGTGCGCGTCCCAGCCGCAGATACCCTGCACGCCATCGCCGCGCTCAACGCACGCGCCGATGTGCTCTATGCCGAGCCGAACTACGTTCGTCGCAAAATGGTCATCCCGAACGACCCGCGCTTTCGAGAGATGTGGGGACTGAGGAATACCGGACAAACAGACGGCACGGGTCATTCGGGCACGCCCGGCGCTGACATTGATGCCGAACCGGCATGGACGATCACGACCGGCAGCCGCAGCGTGGTGGTCGGTGTGATTGACGAAGGCGTAGACATCAACCACCCCGATCTGGCCGCCAACATCTGGCGCAACGCGGGCGAGACTCCCTTTAACGGCGTGGACGACGATGCCAACGGCTTCGTAGATGATGTCAACGGCTGGGACTTCTTTCACAACGACGCAACGGTCTTCGACGGCTCGGGCGCATATCCAGCAGACGACACGGACGCGCACGGCACGCACGTAGCCGGTACGATTGGAGCCGTCGGCAATAATGGAGTGGGCGTCACGGGCGTCAACTGGCAGGTCAGCCTCATGTCGCTGAAGATTCTCGGTCGAGAGGGCGAGGCCGGTGCTCCGAGCAGCGTCAGGGTGACGGTGCGCGCGTACAACTACGCCAAGATGATGCGCGACCGTTGGACGAGCTCAGGTGGTACGCGTGGCGCTAATCTTCGCGTCCTCAATAACAGTTATGGCGGCGCTGGACGCTCGCAGGCTGAGCTGGATGCCATACGCGCGCTCGGTGATTCCGGTATCCTGTTTGTCGCAGCGGCGGGTAACGACTCAAGTAATAACGACTGGCTACCGGCGTATCCGGCCAGCTACATTGCCCCGAACCTGATCTCCGTGGCAGCCACCACGAGCGGCGACCTCGGCGCGAGCTTCACCAACTACGGGGCGAGCACGGTCAGCATGGCCGCTCCCGGCGACGGGATTCTGAGCACGACGCCGAACGGCACGTACGACTTTTACAGCGGCACGTCGATGGCTTCGCCGCACGTGGCCGGAGCGGCGGCGCTGGTCTGTGCCAACAGCCCCAACATCAATGTGCGCAGATTGAAAGCTGCTCTCATGTATAGCGGCGATCTTCTGGTATTACAGGATTTCTACACCCTGCTTGTTTCGGGTCGTCGTCTGAGCGCGCTCAAAGCGCTGCGTAACGTCGCAGAGAATGACACAACCCCGCCCTCTGCGGTCGGCAATCTTCAAGTGGGGGCGAACGGGCGGGAACACCAGTTGATATGGACGGCTCCGGGCGACAACGGCAACACGGGTCAGGCCGCGCTCTACGAGATTCGCTACTCTGATACGGAGTTAACGACCACAGACAAGTTCGAGCAGGCGATGCCTTTCGTCGCCCCGCTCCCCGCGGCTGCGGGCGGCACACAGGAGGCGACCGTCAATGTTCCGCTGCGTCACTCCAAGGGCTTCATAGGCATCCGCGCCATTGATAATGTCGGCAATGCAGGCCCTATTACATCCGTTCCAGTCTCAATCCCGATAGAGATTGCAGACCCGTACCTGGTAGCCGTCGGCGCAGCCAAACCGCTCTCCACAGGGGGCACGCCGCTCTCGCTCAACGGCGATGATATTTACAGGAGCAGCTACCAGCTCCCCTTCGCTTTCCCCTTCTTCGGCGGGCATCAGAATTTCATCACCATCTCAACCAACGGCGCGCTCTATTTCGGCTCGCCGCCGGAGAGGGATACGCGCCCCGATGATGCATGGAGCACGCAGGAGCGCCTCAATAACTATTCGATGATCGCTGGCCTCTGGGATGATCTGCGCACGGACAGGCGCGCGGGCGATGATGTCTACGTCGTCAAGCCGGACGCCAATCGCATCATCTTTCGCTGGCAGGGCGTGACGTATGACACGCCGCTTTCGCCGACCACAACGCGCGGCGAGAATCCCGTCAGCTTCGAGGTTGAGCTGAGGCGCGACGGCTCTATAGAGACGCGCTACGGCGCGGGCAATCAGAAGCTGTTTCCGGTTGTCGGCATCTCTTCGGGCGCGCCGGACGCTTATGTCGTGCCCAGCCATACTTCCGACTTCGCTCTGAAATCCCTGACGAACGCTGGAGCAGTCACCTTCACGCGGCGTCCTCCGTCACCGCCCACCGTCCTTGAAGTGAGGCTTGATTGGAACTCTGTCGTCGGCGGTCAGAGCGTCACGGGCACGGTCGTACTGAACCGTACCAACCCTTCTGCCGCAACATACGTCACGCTCTCTGATAACCTGACTGCCACGACGATGCCCACGAGCGTCACCGTTCCGGCAGGACAGCTCACCCAAACCTTCACGATCAAGACCACAGCCGTGAGCGTCGCACAGAGCGGAACCGTCTCTGCCAAGAACGGCACAACGATCAAGACCGCTCCGCTCGCCGTCTATCCACCCACCCTCACGAGCATCCTGCTGGGGGCGAATTCAGTGGTCGGGGGCGATACTCTGACAGGCTCGGTCATGCTCAACGGGGTAGCCCCCGCAGTCGGAACGATTGTCTCCCTCTCAGACAATCTGCCCAACACGACCGTCCCTGCGAGCGTCAAAGTTCTGGCCGGACAGAAAAGCGCACCGTTCACGATTACGACCAACATTGTGAGCGTCGCAGAGAGCGGACAGGTGACGGCCAGCAACAATGGGGCGAGCCTGAACGCACCTCTCGCAGTTCGACCCATCGGAGTAAAGACGCTTTCCATTACGCCGACCCCTGTCGTAGGAGGGCAGAGCGCGACGGGCACAGTCGTCCTTGAACGAAAAGCTCCGAGCGATCTGATCGTCTCTTTGGTAGATAACCTCACCTCGACGACCCTTCCGGCCAGTGTCACAGTGCCCACCGGAACGGATACAGCGACCTTCACGATCACGACCAAGGTCGTGACCGCCAACCAGAGCGGCACGCTCACGGCCAAGGTCAACGGCCTGCCAAAGAGCATTGCCTACCTGGTGAAGACCGCAAGCGGCCCCCTGTGCACGACGATGAGCTTCGCGCCGCCTACCTTTTCTCATCCGGTAGACAAGCCGACTCATCTCGTCGCGGAAGATTTCAACAACGATGGTTATCAGGACATAGCCATCACAGACAACTACTTCAATAAGAGAATCGCGCTTCTGAATGGCGACGGTAGCGGCGGCTTCAGTCCGGCCAAATATTTCACGACCGGGACGTCGGGAGCGCCGACCTATCTCGCCGCAGGCGATTTCAACGCGGACGGCAAACGTGATCTGGTGGTGGCGAACGGTTATAGCGCAGAGGTCTTAATCTTCCTCAATAACGGAAACGGCTTTAACGCCTTCACGCGCTTCCCCACGAAATATCCTTACGCCCGGTCGGTCACGGTCGGCGACTTCAACGCCGACGGCAAACAGGATTTAGCCGTCGCGCACGATAACACAGACAACATCTCTATTCTGCTGGGGATGGGAGCGGGACGCTTCGCTGCTCCCAACGGTTTCAAGACTGGACAAAACCCCTACCACATAGCCACGGGCGACTTCAACGCGGACGGCAAACAGGATTTAGCCGTCGCCAACAGGAGCACGACCGGCATCTCCATCCTGCGCGGCGATGGAGCGGGCGCTTTCGCTCTGCCTCTCAACGTCGTCGTCGGCTACAACACTTCGCGCATCGTCGCCGGAGACTTCAACGCGGACGGCAAGCTGGATTTGGTCGTCGCCGGAATGAGCACCCCTGACATGACTGTCCTGATTGGCAAGGGGACGGGCGCTTTCACCGCGACCAGGTACACCCTCGCCTACATACCTGCCGATACGGTGTTAGCGGACATCAACGGGGACGGCAAAGCTGATCTTATCTTTGCTAATCTCAGCAACACCACAAACGCCGCCAGCATCTCCATCATGCGCGGCGATGGAACGGGTCAGTTCACAACGGCGACTAAACACAACGTCGTGGTCGAGCCCTCCAACATCGTCCTCAGAGATTTCAACGGCGATACCAAGCTCGACCTGGCCGCGACCATTTTCAACAACTACGACCCCGTCATGACTGTGATGAACACCTGCCGGTAGCTTCAGTTTTTAGAGCGGATTTCATTTGGCTGTACGGAAGAGTTCAACGCAAAGGACGCCAAGGAGGAAGACGCAAAGAGCGCAGAGAAATCTTTGCGCTCTTTGCGGTCTCGCTTTGCGTCCTTTGCGGTGAGACGTTCGCTCTCTCCCTACACTCGATTGAAATTTGCTCTAGTTGACTCCTTGATGGTCAAGACGGCTGCCATCTTGACCATCAAGGGTAACGGACTCGACCTCGAAGGCTTGACCATCTTTACGAAGATGTGGTCGTCGGCTGCGT
Source organism: Pyrinomonadaceae bacterium (assembly GCA_036386415.1). GTDB lineage: Bacteria > Acidobacteriota > Blastocatellia > Pyrinomonadales > Pyrinomonadaceae > DASVVT01. The sequence continues at coordinate 27,566 of DASVVT010000034.1, read as the reverse complement.
GTCAGGTAGTGATGCGGAAGAGTCAAGATCGCTTCATACCTGAATGAAGTATTTTGGCGGCTTCAGGCGGAACTTGAATGGGGACGAAATACTTTGCGGGATAGAGATAATCTTCGCCTGTTTCGTCAATCACGCGAATGTAATTATTCGCTGCGGCGCGCTCATCGGGCAGGACGCTGTAAACCTTACGAACTTCGAGCGATTCGGGATAGCCTCCGTCGTTGATGCAGAGCACATATGAGCCAATCAGATCGTTTGTCATGGCAGTTAATCTAAATACTCTTTAATCTTGAGCTTCTTGCGCCCCAGCCCATGAGCTTCGTACCAGTGAAGCTCAACTCTGTGGATTGTACCATCTTCCAGACGAACAGTAGCAACGCCTTTAAGTTTACGCCAGCGTCCCGCGCCGAACGCTTTGCGTAAGCGGCCTATCTCGCGTATTCGGTTGCCGACAGCAATCGTTTCGACCTCTTCAATCTTGCCGATAATCTCAAAGTCTTCATTCATCTGCCGGTATTCGCCGCATCATCTACAGCGCGCTCTCTTCGACAATAGCAATCTCTGCGGGCGTGAGTTCGTAGAGTTCATACACGAGCGCATCAATCTGGCGGTCGAGCGCGGCACACTTGTTTTCGTAGTGGTTGCGGTCGCGGTCTGTGCGCACCGTTTGCAGTTGACGCTTTGCGGCGAGCATCTGTTCGACGAGATTGACCATGCGGTCGTGACGGGCGCGGTCGGCTTTGTCGGAAAAGTTTATGGGCGGTAGAGGTAAGCTACCAAGTTCTCCGCTTTGGACATGGAGTGTTTTGAAGGTTGTGCGGTAATAGAAGCGTAGAGCGCGTGAATTAATTAGGGCGGTTAAGAATCTCAAGTCCCCCATTTGCGGAACATCTACTTTAGGAGTGACAATAAGAACGTCTTTTACATAAAAGTTTTGGTCATCATATGTTCCTGCAAAATCTGTTGAAGTGTCTTTCACTAATACTTTAGGCTGTTCAAACCTCTCTCTCTCACCGGGACGTGCTGTTTGGCGATGCCTACGCATCCTTTCAGGCACGTACCAAACATACTCTCCCTTATATTCATAAAAATATCTTTTAACATCTTCCCCACGCAACAGGGGTCTGTCCTCTGCATGCAATCCATTGATAGAGTGAAGGAATCTACTGTCATCTCCTGTTTTCAAGCCAAAGCGAATATCAAAGACGTTTCCGATGTTTTCACCCCGGCGCATCTTGTTCTTTATTTCTTCGGTTACTGGGGAGATACTCGTATCAAAGACGTTCTCAAAAGTTGACTCAAATGCTTTTTGCGGAATGACTCTTAATAATTGAAATTGAATCTTGCCTTCTGCGAACCTACCCTCAAGAATTGTGATGTTATTTGCTTCTCTATCTGAAAACCACTCCTTTTTGAACACAAACACATCAGCATTTACATTAGCTTCTGCGAAAACTTTGAATGGCAATTCTACAAGTTGCAAGACTTCATAGTTATCAAGTACGTGTCTTCGTAAAGATTGAAAACTATTTAAGCGTAGCCACCCGTTCGATACGATATAGCTTAACATTCCCTCTTCTTTAAGAAGACTTGTTGCTTTTTCTATAAAACAACAGTAAAGGTCAGATTTATGTGTAAAGCTTCGATAATGCTGCCAAAAGTATTCCTTGTTATCTTTACTTAGATTATGTGGGCGCACATAAGGCGGATTGCCGACAATCGCATCGAAGCCGCCGCGCCGCATCACTTCGGGAAACGATTGCTCGAAATCCATCGGAAACAGCTTGCGTTCCTCTTCATCACTGAATAAGCCGCCGCCAATGTCCCAGCCGATAAGAGAGTTGCCGTGGATGACATTCTTGTCGAGCGAGGGCAGCATCGTTTCCCGAAACTGAAGCTGAAAGCCTTTCGCGCTCGCGGTCGTCTCATCTTCCAGCAGTTTCAAAAACAGGGAGAGTTGCGCGACCTCTACGGCCTGCGCGTCCAGATCGACGCCGTAGATGTTATTCAGGAGAATGTCTTTGCGTTGATTGAGAGAGAGCCGGAGGCTACCGTCAGGGATTTCGATGCAGCCAGCTTTCAAAGCCTTACGGCGATTCTTCGGCTCGTTGTAATAAGCCGTGTGATAGCGCAATAGCTCATCGTACACGCCGAGCAGAAACGAGCCTGAGCCGCATGCGATGTCTGCAAAGCGCATCGACGCGATCTCTTCGGGCGTCTTGCCTTCGATGAGACGGCCTATCGTCTGTTCGACGATGTAGCGCACGATATATTCAGGCGTGTAATAGACGCCGCCCGCTTTCCTGACTTCCGGCTTCTCTTCAACGCGGGCGCGCTTGTCTGTGGCGACAATGACCTTGCCTAAGAAACGCTCGTAGATGCTGCCCAGGACGTGAATCGGTATGTAGTTGAAATTGTAAACGGTATTGGTGTGCGCCAACCGCTCGCGCACGCCCGCGAAAGTGCGCTCATCTACGATGAAATCCGCCCTGTCAATGAAATGAGGCTTGAAGATGATGCCGTTGTAAATCTTATTCATTCGCTCGGACGCGGCGATGAAATCAGCCCACGCCGCACCGCGCTCACCCAATTTTTCAACAATCGCTTCCGGCTCAATCAATTTGTCTTCAAGGAAGCGCATGAAAACCAGCCGATCAAGCGTGCGCTGTGTGGCTTCCGTCAAGTCTTCGCCGTCCAGATGTGGGTTGCGGTTCTTGAATGAATGCGCCAATTCATCACGAAGTTCATCGAGTTCCTGCAAGAAATCTTCGTCAACGCTCTTATATGCGACTCCAAAGAGTTTTCGCTGCGCGGCTTTGCCTGTCGGCTTTGGTAAATCTGCGGCAAACTTTTCTAACTTGCCTGATATGACGGCTTCGCGAGAGAAGAGATAGTAAATCTCTCTAAACTTCTCAATATCTGCGTACTCTGTGTAATGAAGTTTTAATTTTGGTAGAGCGCGATTGAGCGCAGTCTCTATGTCGGGCTTGTAGCGGCAATCCAGCACACGAAACTGCTCGAAATCTGTGAGAATGGAGAGCGGCGCCTGCGCGTTCCAGCCATAGCGTATGGTTTGAAAATAATCGTCTGCGTTATCAATGTTGCGCGCAGGCTTTTTGGCCTCAACAAAGAACCGCACATCGCGGAAATTAGATGCGAGGAAAGCGTAGTCTGCCTTTTTCCTTCGCCCTTCGACCTGGACACTGCTCTCGACCTTGACTTCGCGCTCGTTGGGATTGGTCTGCTGTTCATGATTTACGTCCCAGCCGAGCGCAATCCAGAATTTATCTATGAAGTCTTTACGCACATCCTGTTCAGAATAGGCGGGCGAAAGATACGCCTTCTCGTGTTGCTGGAAATCAGCGACGAGATGGCGCACACGCTCAAAGGCTGTATCAAAATTCTGTTGAGCCATGTGATGTCTTTCCGTTATCACCCTGATTATATTCCTACATTTCAAGGGCGAATATAGCAGTTGAAGGCTGTGAACGTATAGTTTTCGACTTTTACAAATAGAGTTAGCACGTTTGCCTGTTGAGCTTACGCCCAACAGGCAAACGCGCCAGTGGTTAGGGTGTTACTTGGTTGGTGTTTGGGTGCGTTTGCGTGAGAGGCCGGACTTGCGTTCGCTCTTGCGTGTGTAGCCGAAGGCTTCGTAGAGGGCGCTGTCGGGGCCTTGCGCGGGGTCTGCCAGGACGCCGTTGACGACCAGTTGGGCTTTCGCCAGAAATGCGTTGTCGGCGCTTTCGCGGTCGGCGTATGCCTGTGTGAGCTGGTTTTCGAGGTCATCTATGCGCTCGCGCGCGGCTCGTGCGGGTGTGACGGTCGCCTCGAACTGCGCGAGCGTCATCCCGCCGAAGGTTTTGTCGGGCGCAAGCGTCTGCCAGGCGTTTAACATCCTGTCCATCTTCTGTTCTGTATCTTTGGGACTCGTAGCCATTGTAAGGAGACCTTTCTGTGCGCAAAAGGGGCGCACGGTTGAAGGGTTGATAGGGTCGTACCCGAAAGGGGGGCACGGGTGTGTGTTTACTGGTTTAGCGTGAGCATTGGCTTTGAGAAAGCCCTCTGAGTATCACGCGACTTCGGCCCCTTGCTCGATGAGAAAAGCGATTTTACTGAGGAAATCTGCGTAATTCCCTCTGTTCGGCAAAGTTTTCGCGCCCGGAATCGCTATTCTCGCACCGGGAATCGTAATTCTCAAGGGTGGAATCGACACTCTGAAGAGTGGAATCCTGATTCTGAAGGGCAGAATCGTGATTCTGAGGCTGAGAATCCTGATTCTGAAGGCCGGAATCGTAATTCTACCCTTCGGAATCGCAATTCTGAAGGCCGGAATCCTGATTCCAAGCCCCGGAATCGCGATTCTGAAGCATGGAATTGCTATACGTAAGGCATCCTGAGCGATTGCGCTAGAGCGTATTTCAGTTGAGCGTCAGGAAGAGAAGAGATTTAAACGCAAAGGACGCAAAGGTTTTTCGCAAAGGACGCAGAGAGTTGAATATCTTTGCGCCCTTTACGACTTCTACTTTGCGACCTTTGCGTTTAATCTCACCTACCGCCGACCGCCCACGATGAGACGCAGTTGGCGCAGGCGCGCGTCCAGTTCTTCGGGCGTGATGGAGGCGTATTTGGCTGGCAGGAGGCGGCGGCTGGAGGTTTCAAAGACGGCGAGCAGCTCCATGTATTCCAGTAGCTCGGCATCGCGGCTGGGGAAATAGTCTGTCGCCGCGCGCAGCAGGTGCTCTTCTTTGACGGGCGCGTCCCCGCCGGTCTCGCGCGCCGCATCATCGTTGGCGAGCAGGATCACGGCTTCAATATCCGCGTTGCTGTAGCCGACGAGCCTGGTGGAAAAGCCGTCACGAATCTTTTCAAGGTCAACGTCCGTCTTGATCTTGTTCTTGCGCAGCAGCGCGCGTGCGACCATCTCCACCTCTTCCGGCGTCTGCACGTAGAGGAACGGAATCTTGCGGTCGAGGCGGCCTGCGCGCTTGAGATCTACGTCCAGTTTGTCGGGGCGGTTCGTCATCACGAGAAAGAGTATGCGCCCGCGATTCGAGGTGTCGGACATGAACTCCTTGATGCGTGCGATGACGCGCGATGAAGTGCCGCCGTCGCCCTCGCTGTCCGTGTTGCCGAATGCGCGGTCGCCCTCGTCTATGATGACGACGACCTGGCCGATGGCGCGTATCACGTTCAGAATCTTTTCGAGATTGCCTTCGGTCGCGCCGACCCACTTGGAGCGAAAATTCTTCAGCTTGATGGTCGTCAGGCCGCACTCTTTGGCGAACGCCTCCGCGACGAAGGTCTTGCCCGTGCCCATCGGCCCTGTGAAGAGAATGCCCATCGGCACGCGGGATGTGCGCCCTTCGCGTATGCTCTCGGCGATGACCAGCAAATCCTTCTTGACCTCTTCCATCCCGCCGACGACATCAAAGCCGTGCGCGGGCTCTACGAATTCAACCAACCCGAAGCATTCGCGCTCCAATATCTCGCGCTTGCGCGCGGCGATTAAGCGATCCGTCTCCTTGCGCGCACGCTCGGCAGGGCTCGGTAGCGTCGCATCGGGCGCTGGCGTCTGTGCAGCAGTCGCCGCACCCGGCGCGAGCAGCTTTTTAATCTCGTCATGGCTCATGCCGCTCGTCAGTTGAGCGAGCTTGTGCGCGCGCTGCTGCGCGTCCGTGCCTCCGCCGAGCAAGCCCGCTATGAAGGCTTCGCGGTCAGCCGAATCCTCTTCGGCGGCGGGCGGAGGCGTCAGGATCGAAGCGATCTGAATGGCCTTGAGCCCCGCAGTGATCTCCGCGTAGCGCTCTGCGTCTCGCTCTGTCAGGCGTGCGTCGGCGAGGTGCGCGGCCTCTTTGCGTGTCAACTCGTCCGGCATAGGCACTTCAACGACCGCGACCTTCGGATTGGAGATTAGTTTCGGCGCTAATTCCGTCAGGTTCTCCGCGATGAGCAGCACGACGTTATCGCCCCGCTCGATCTCGGGCAGCGAAGACCAGCGGTGCAAGGTGACGATGGCTGCGCGATCCGCGTCGCTCTGGAAATTCGGATCGCCCGCCGGAGCAATCGCTTCGGCGTATTCCATGATGACAGCCGTTTTCATAGTGCCGACGAGCAGGCGCTCCAGCGCGGCGAAGACGCGGCTCTTGTCGGTCGCCAGAAGGAGGTCTTCCAGGTCGGTCACACTCTCTGCGCGTTTACTGAAGCGCGCGCCCGTCGCCACGTTGTAAACAGCCACGGTCTCCTTCGATTCCTTGAGCAGCACGTCGCAGAGAAATTCCGTGAGCGCCATCATGCGCTTGCGATAGAGGACGACGTCGTAGACGTTGCCGTGGAGCACGAACATAGCGGCCTCGCCGCGCAGGTAGCGGCGGCGTAAATCTTCAGCCCAGACGGGCAGTGTGCGGGCTTCGCTCATACGTCACATATCCTTCAGTCCGAGCGGATTCAAGAGCCGCTCCGTGTCTGCGGCTGTCTGCTTGATTGATTCGACGCCGTCCAACAGCTCGTCCAGTTGGCCTGTCAACTCCTGCGGCGACTGCATGGTGACGATCTGATCCGAGATCAACTGAAAAGAGTTTTCAATCAGGTCGAGCTGCCCGCGCGCCACCATCAGGTACTGGCGAATCTCTTTCACCTTATCGAAGCGCTTCAGGATGATGGCTAGATTCTTGCGCGCGATCTCCGTCTCAGAGTCATGCTTCGAGCGTCCCTGCACGATTGATTCCCAGCGCCGCCGATCCTGCTCAAGCTCACGCAGGTTGACCGAGGCTAGATACGACTCGTAACGCGCGCAGGTGACGGCCATCTCCATGAACGCTTCAACCAGTCGATCCGTCTTGCCGAGCTCCGTGCGCAGCAGCTCGCCCGTGAAAGACGGGTTCTGCGCGGCCAGACGATTGATCTCCTGCTGGCGCTCAAAGAGCGATGTCACACGCACGCGCTCCTCTTCGTCCAGGCTCTGAAGGCGCGCGGCACGTTCCTGCTGCTCCCGCGCCAGTCGTTCCTGATCGAACTGCGGGTCCCAGAGAAGACGCTGAAGCAGCTTCGATCCAGGCGCATAGACCATCCACAGGATTTCCATTCCGATGACCATCATCGCGAGCAGAGGGCTCAGAGTAAGCCCTGCGGCGGCGAGCCCGCCCAGGAAAAGCGAGAGGTTGTAAGGGTTGGCGAAGGCTGCCTTGACATATGGCCGCTTCTCGTAAACCGCCTGCTTGACATACGCCTGGCTCGCGCCAAACGTATCATTGCGCAACTCGGTCGCATTCAACGAACCGCTCCCTTTGCTGCGCGCGGCAGTTTGCTGCTGTGGCGGCGTCGTCAAACCCTGCTTTCCGGTCGTTCCCATATTGGAATCGTAAATCGTAAACAGGTAAATCGTAAATGGATTACGATTCACGTTTCAAGATTTATCGCCTGGCGCGTAAATCAGATCGAGGAGCCTCTTTTCGACGGCGCGAAACTCCGGCGCGGACTTCAAGGCGATGTTGTGCACGGGGAATGCGGGCACGTCCACCTGATGTAGGATGCGCGCCGGGCGTGACGAGAGGACGTAGATGGTGTCGGCCAGGTAGACAGCCTCCGAAACATCGTGCGTCACGAAGAGAATCGTGTTGTTCTCGGCGCGCGAGACATCTAACAGCAGGCTCTGCATCCCCCAGCGCGTCTGCGGGTCGAGCGCGCCGAAGGGTTCGTCCATTAACACCACGCGCGGATTGTTGACGAGCGTGCGCGCAATCGCCACGCGCTGCTTCATCCCGCCCGAGAGGTCTTTCGGATAACGCTCGGCGAAATCCGCGAGCCCGACCTGTTGCAGAATCTTATCGGACACCTTGCGCCGCTCCGCCCCTTTCATGCCTTGCAGCTTGAGGCCGTATTCGACGTTCTGGCGCACCGTCAGCCAGCCGAAAGACGTGTAAGCCTGAAAGACCATGCCGCGATCACGACCCACGTCTTCCACACGCTTCCCATCGACCAGTATTTCGCCCTTCGTCGGCGGCAGCAGCCCCGCCACCGCTTTCAGGATTGTAGACTTGCCGCAGCCCGAAGGCCCCAGAAAGACTATGATCTCACCGGAGTCAGGTTTGTCGTACACGTCGAATGAAACGTCGCGCACAGCCTCCGTGCGATTGCCCTTGCGATCAATGTAGGTCACGCTCAAATCCTGCACGCGCAGTTTCGGCGGCGCGCCCGATTGATCCGCATGATAGGTTGTATACGTGGCACGCTTCTGCTCCGGGACGGTGACGGCAATCGTGCCCGGTTCGCCCGACTGCGGAAGCGTTTGCGGTCTCTCTGAATTAGCCATAAGAATTAAATGATGAATGCAGAATGATGAATGATGAATGAAAAGAAGATCATTCACCTGTTGATTTAGTTTTTAATTCATCATTCATCATTCCTAATTCATGATTGCTTTTCTACGTTGTTTCGCGCCAGCGGAAGAGCATGCTGGAGATTGCGCGGATGAGAAAGTCTGTTAAGAGGCCGATGCCGCCGATGACGAGCAGACCCGCAAACGACCAGGATGCTTTCTGATGCGTGCGCGCCAGCTCTACCATGTAGCCCAGCCCATGCTCAGGGTTGACCGCTTCGGCGAGAATGACGTACGTCCACGCGATGGCGTTCATGACGCGAAAGCTGTCGAAGATTTCCGGTAGCGCGGCAGGAATCAGCACCGTCCTGATGACCTGAAATCGAGTCGCGCCGAGCGTCAGAGCCGTCTGCACCAGCTCTTCCGGGACGAGACGGATAGACGAGACGACGACCGGCAGTAGGTAAACGAAGACGCCCAGGAAGAGAAACGCGATCTTCTGCTTCTCGTAGATGCCGAACCAGAGAATCAGGAGCGGGATGAACGCGGAGATGGGCATGTAGCGCAGCGGCGCCATGATCGGCTCGAAGAAACGGTTGACGGGATCGAACGCGCCCATCAACACGCCGAGGGGCAGAGCCAGCGCCGAAGCCAGCAGAAACGCCAGCGCGATGCGCCGCGACGAGACATAAATGGCCGTGCTCAGATCATACTGGATGAACAGTTGCAGCGTGCCGCGCAACACCTCCGTCGGCGTCGGCAGAAAATCCGGCGCCACCAGATGCCCGTAAGAGACCACGCACCACGCGCCCAACACCAGCACCGGCGCCACGAACCCCAGCGCGAAGGCCGTCCGTTTAGGCAGCGGTTGGCGTATCGAGAAAAGATTGCTTTTACGTTGAACCATAATCAAGAAATGATGAATTAGGAATGATGAATGATGAATTAAAACCAAAAGCAACTTGATTCGAGTTCATTTTTTCTTTCAACGGCGTTGCTTCGCTGTTCGCACGGAAGAGACTAAGATTGCCGTCAACTCTTCTGCTTCACCACATAAATCTACCAGTCGCGTTTTGGGAACTATACTGGCGTCGGCTATAAGCTCAAGCCAGTAGCTAGTTTCCTCTAGCTCTTGCAACCCGCCTTCAATTTTGCTGATAAACTCTGCCACCGACCTTGCACGAAAAGCCTCTCGATAATGCGCTCCCACCGATGTGCCGCTTCGTAGCAGTTGTTTACCCAGCACCTGCGCCTCCGTCGTTTTCGGCAGCGCACAATACAGGCGAACGACCCGCAACGCAAACTCCTTCGTCCGCGCCCTTAAATCTTCTTGCGCCCGCCTGCTTTCGTTTTCTTTTAATTCATCATTCCTCATTCATCATTCATCATTTGCTTTTATGATGTTGCTAAGATCACCTTGATGTCGGTGCGGCGATTCTGTTGCCGTCCGGCTTCCGTCGTGTTCTCGGCGATGGGATTGGTTGAGCCGCGCCCGATGGTCTGGAAGCGCGTCGGCGGAATGTTCGGGAAGTTTTTGACGATGTAGTTCTTGACCGCCAGCGCGCGCCGCTCCGACAGGCTCATGTTCGTCGTAGCCGAACCCGTCGCGTCCGTATTGCCTTCGATGCGCAGGATCGTGTTGCCGAACGAGGTCATCGTTTCGCCGAGTTTGTCCAGCAGTAGGTATGAGCCGGGCATGATCTCATCTGAGCCGGGCGTGAATTGAATCTGAATCTGCTGGCTCAGGATCGGAATGTCTTTCGAGGACGGCGCTTTCGCGACGACCGGCGCTTCTTCGACCTTCTGCCCCGGATAGCTTGAGGCCAAAGCCTGTAGGAAGCGCGTGTCTGCCCAGGCTTTCGCGTCCACGCTCTTGGTGACGAGCCCCTTCTTGCGCCAGATGACGAAGGCCGTGTCGAACAGAGTCTCGTAATGCGCCTTCGCTCCCGTCAGCCCGTAGAACTGCGCGTTGTCGGCGTAAGGCGTGAGCTTCAGCCCCGAGAGCATGCCGGAGACTGTGTCCGTATCAAGCTTGAGCGCGCGTGCGACGACCTCGTAGGACGGATTCGGATTGTCCTTGATCATCTCTATGCCGTCGAGCCAGCCGTGTACGAAATCACGAACCGTCTCCGGCGCTTTGTCGATCAAGTCCTGCCGCGCGCAGAGCGTGTCGGCGATGATGTTGGTTGCGGCCTGTGTCGAAACCAGCACGTGCGCTTCGTCGCCGCGCGCCGTGACTGCGGCTGAAAGGTCTGGCTCCCACGTCACGGCGGCGTCCACCTGTTTTGCTTTGAAGGCGGCGGCAGCCGACGGCGCATCCGTCGTGAAGATGATGTTCTTCTCCACGCCCGCACGATCCTCCGGCGAGAGTCCGGACTGCGACAAAAGGTAGAGCAGCAGAAAGTGTGACGGCGTAAACTGCGTGCAGGCGATCTTGTGGCCTTTCAAATCTTCAACCGACTTGATGGAGCTGAGCGCGACGATGCCGTCGCCGCCACGCGACCAATCCTGCATAATAATGGACTTGGCGCTCTGGTTCTGCTCGGCGAGGATCGAAGCCTCGCGCGCCCAGTTGTCCACAGTGTTCCACATGATGTCCACCTGGCCGCTGCGAAATGCGGCGAGCTTCGCCGCAGGGTCTTCCAGGAGCACGAATTTCACGTCCATGCCGTAGCTCTTTTTGTAGAAAGAGCCTGCGTTCGGCTCCATGCCGTTGTTGTAGACGATTCCGGGCGCATGGCCTGCCCAGGTGTTGATGCCTACGACGAGAGGGCGATTGAGCTTGCCCGTGCCGATTGAGACCGCGCTCACGCCGGTCGAGCCCGTGCCGCGCTTGGGGTCGTCGGGCGAGTCATTCAATTTATCGAAGTCGCCTTTCGGATCGCCGCCTTCCGCCGTCCTATCGCCCCCGGCCCAACGCTTAATATCATCGCCCTTGTAATGCCACGTCGCAAAGCCTAGGACAGCTACCACCACTATCGCGATAAAAGCTTTTGCAAAGGGAGTCAGTTTCATATTCACCTCAACTGGTATTGCGGATTGCGGAATGCGGATTGCGGATTGATGAAAGACGAGATATTCTTAATTCCGCATTCCGCAATCCGCAATCCTTACATTGTTTTATTGCCCTGGGCATTTTGTTGGGCGGCTTTTTTGGCTTTCAGCTCGGCGAGCTGCTGTTTGGCCTGCACGTCGCCAGTCTGATTGCGGAGCGCCGCGAGCCGCGAGTCGAGCGATGATTCGGAGAGTTCTTTGCCGAGGTTCGCTTCGGCAATTGTCGTCTTGATGTGCTGGCGCACGTTGTCGAGCGCCTTGACTTCGGCATCTACGGAGAGGCCGTCCAATTGCTCCTGCACCTTGATGCGCGCCTGCGCCGATTGCATCTTGGCGAGCATCGAATCGCGCTCGCCCTGCAACTTCCTGATCTCCGTTTGCACGCTGAGCAATGAAGACTTGGCCGAGTCGGCATCCGAGCGCGCCTGCTCCATCTCTGCTTTCAGCTCTGTGACATCCGCCGTCAGTTGATTCTTCTTCTGGATCAGGATGACGGCCAGGTCGTCCTGATTGGTGGAGACGGCTGTATCAAGCTCTGCTTCGGTCTGGGCTAGCTCACTGGTCGCGCGCTTGTAACGTTCGTCCAAATCTTCGCGGCGGCGTATGATGCTGGCGGTGGCGGTCTTCAGTTTCGAATACTTGGCGACCATCGAGTTGATGGCGTTTTCATAGGCGATTTCGGGATGCTCTCTTTCGATGTCCGAAACCCAGAGCGAGAGGAAACCTCTCCAAAGATTCATCAGACGTTTGAACATGTCTCTTCTTCCCTTTCTCTAACTGGCCGGAGTTTCCGCCTGGGGCGCTGAAGGGTCGTGGAGTTTCGGCGAAGCTTTGACGACGCGTGCGACCGCATCCTGACCGAAGAACTCCAAGACCTGCTGCACCTCAAGCTTTTTGTCGTTGCAGACCTTGATGAGGGTCTGCTGTTCCTCCACACTCTGCTGCATCACAGCGCGAATGTTCTTGATCTGCTCTTCATACTGCTTGATCCGCGCGTCCGATTCCTGAATCAGCTTCTCGTTGTCCGCCGCGCCGTTGCGTATATAACCGTCCAAAGCCTGTATCTCTTCCACGCTGGCTTCGATGATCTTTTCAATCGGCACGCCAAAGGCTTTGAGCGAGGCTTCGACGATCTGCTTCTTGACCGCCGCGTCTGTGCCTGCCGGGAGGCTGCGCAGCAGCTCTATAGTTTTAGCCACGCGCTGCTGTTCTTCCGTATTGACGCCAGCCGCTGAGAAGACGGCTCCGAAATTAACCTGTCCGCCCGGAGCCGGTGGTGGGGGCGTCTTAAAAACTTCCTGCGTCGGAGAGGGCGTCGTGTAGGCGGCGGCCTGCCCTGTTAGAGAAGCAACAGACTCTTCCGAGCCGAGCTGCGTCGCAGCATCAAGCGTGTCGGCCTGAGCTTCGCCCGCCAGCTCATGATCCTCGTCGCGCTCAATGAACCAACCGGCGACCGTGGCCCCCCATCCTTTTTTGTCGGTCATAAAATTCTTTCCGCTCCTGTGGAAACCTGTTCCGAGTGCATGCTCTTCGAGCAAATCTGATCCCGGAGCCCCGACCGAGAGACCTTTAAGCGGGCGATCAGCTTTTGCGCTCCTCCTGCATTTGCCTGAACAGACGATAAGCGGGGCATCACAGAGCCGAATCAGAATCTTCTATCTTGCAGCTACTCTGAGAGTCTGGCAGAATCGGAACTATAATCTTCAAGCTAACATCTGCCACAGCTTAACATACGTCTCTTAGTCTTGAAATATCAAAGATACAGAAGCATCCGAAGATCGTACGTTGCGTATCCGTAGAAGAATTTTGACCGGCTGCCTGCTCTCTTAGAGGCCGCGCGTCCGAGGCCCCTTCTTTTCGGCTGGACGGTATCACAGGCGCACATCAACTGACGACAGGCAGCCCCCCGATTCCAACGGGCATGTCTCAGCAGAATATAATAAAATCGTGCCGCGAGGGATTAAGGCACAGAACGGGAGTTCGGCTCTGTAAATACAGGTTGCGATCTAATCAAGTGAGGTGACGAAATGAGAAGGAACGTTTATGCGCTCATGCTACTGCTTTCGCTGAGCATGCTGGCTGCGGCTCAAGATAAGTCAAAGAAAGAGAAGTTGCAGATAGATGACGATCAGACTTATCTGGTGCTTTCGACCAAACGAATCGGGACGATGGAGAAGGAGCTGGACGAAGCGGCGGCCAAAGGCTTTCGTGTACTCTACAGTGCGCCGACCCAGCAATGGGACATGGCGATTTTTCTCAAGCGCGTACAGGAAGCCGGGAGCACACCCTACGGCTATAAAATCCTAGCGACGGTGCGCAGGAAGACCATGGAGAAAGAGCTTAACGAAACCGCCCGGCAAGGCTACCGTTTACTGCCGCGCACGATCACCTATAAACAAGGTTTCCTCACAGCAGAACTGTTGATGATCATGGAACGCGAGCCGAAATCCAACAAGAGCTACGAGTACAAGCTGGTCACAGGAAGCAAGGAGACCAAGCTGCACAAGAAGATTGACGAAGCGATAGCAGAGGGCTTCTCTCCCGTGACGATGATTATCGCTGGCGATCACATCATCGTCATGGAAAGAGAAACAGCCGCGCGCCAGTAGTTTCTCGCTCGAGTTGAAAAGCTTATCGGGAGAATCTGGTCTTCAATCAAGCTCCTGAAAGGTGCGCCGATGTCCTCTATAACAAAAGAGTGGATTGTTTTCATCTCGTTTTTCGTGTTCGTGGCCGGTGTCACTGTGTTTGAGGCCGTTTGGTTAAATAGAGCGGGGCGGTCTAGCTTCGGAAAGGCGCTCGGCTTTTCCGTTCTGACGAATTTCATTGGTTTCGCGGTCGGCTTTTTTGTGCTCTTTGTGATCGTCGGTGTGATTCTGGCGATGGCCTGGGACGGCTCGATCTATAATTTCCCGTTGAAAGATTACGGCTTAGCCATCGCTTTGGGCTTCGCCTTTCTTTTTACTCCGGCGTGGCTGACGCTTTGCAAACGCTTCTTTTCATCACTCCTGAAAATACAGACCGGAAAATCTGCATGGCTCTATGCCATTGCCAGCTCCGTCCTGACTTTAGCGGTTTCCGTCGGCGCTCCGGTCTTGCTTGGATTGTTATTATTGAGATAAAGCGTAAATATATCTGACTCACCATTTTAATGTGGGCGTTAGCTGCTACGCTATCTAATGTCATAGTATCTTTGCTTGAATCGAAGTTTGAAATTGGCGGTGAGGTTAATGACTATGGCTGAAATGATCCAGCAGTATACGCAACAATTTCAAGACGAGAACGGCGTGACATACATAGTAACGGCGCGCGGTGAGATGACCGCTGGCGGCATCTGGGAGGGATGGCTAGAGTTTCACCCTGTAGATAAAACGAAGGCAGTCTTGCGTACCGAGCGCGAGACTACACAGCCGGATAGGGCTGCGCTTGAGTATTGGGCTTCCGGGTTAGAGCCGCTCTATTTCGAGGGCGCCTTCGCCCGCGCACGCACAAAATAATGGCGCTGGCATGACGGTTGAAAAATCGACCCGTGTCTATTTTTAAGGAACATAGACTTATGGAAAAGCAAAGATTAGAGAGGATAGAGCAGTATATATTTGCTCTCTTTCGGGATCGAGGAACGGTCAGGCTTTTGGCGAAAGAGATTTTCGAGAGCACCGATGAATTTGCGAACGCTGATCTGGTCAGGGCGTTCGAGGATTTGGAGAAGAAGTGGCGGTTCCTTGTTCGGTATACGAATGAAGGTAATGACTGGGTTTCTTTGACGCCAGAAGGGGCAACCTATGCCGAGGTCAATCAGATTGAAGCTGCCGATCAGCCAGCCACCTTACCACATCCGCCAAAGAGCGCCACCTGAAAGAATGGCTCCGACGAGCGTCCCTCACAGCTCATTCAACCGGAACTTTCCATAGATCCCTTTCATCAGGTTCGTCAAATATATTATTGTCCACTACAAATAGGACGCATGTGTAGCCGTCCCGTAGCAGCATATCTATCAAGGGCAATGATATACTTGACGCACCACGCATTCTATAAGACAATGCACTCATGGAACACGAAAACAACTTCCCCAAAACGCTTCAAGAGGCGATCAAGTTCTTTGCCGACCCTGAAACCTGCACAACATTCATGGCGCAACTGCGTTGGCCTGACGGCGTAACCTGCCCTTACTGTGAAGGCAAAGCCGTATCTTACCTTTCCACTCGCTACAAGTGGAAGTGCATGAACAAAGAATGTCACAAGCAGTTTTCAGTCAAGGTCGGCACTATCATGGAAGATTCACCTATCGGCCTTGATAAGTGGCTGGCTGCTATCTGGCTCATTGCCAACGCAAAGAACGGCATTAGCTCATATGAGATTCATCGCGCGCTTGGGGTTACTCAAAAAACAGGATGGTTTCTGCTTCATCGCATCCGACTGGCGATGCAAACGGGGACATTCAAGAAGCTATCAGGCACAGTGGAAGTTGACGAAACTTTTATCGGTGGCCTCGCCCGTAACATGCACAAGCACAAGCGCGAGGCGAAGATTAAAGGGACGTGCGCTTCCGGCAAAACAATTGTGATGGATGGCTAGAGCGTCACGGCGAAGTCAGAACTAAGGTTATCTTAGACAGGTCGCGTGAGACGCTTCATGGTGAAGTTAAATGCCACGTGGAAAGCGGCTCTCATGTAATGACTGACGCCCACCGATCATACATGGGGCTTGATTCTGAATACATCCACAAGTTTGTAGACCACGCAGAAATGTACGTCAAAGATACTGTCCACACCAACAGCATCGAAAACTTTTGGAGTTTGTTGAAGCGGTCTCTTAAAGGAACATATGTAAGTGTCGAACCATTTCACCTGTATCGTTATCTTGACGAACAGTCTTTCAGATTCAACACGCGTAAGGGAAAGGATGCCGACAGATTTATCCAGACTGTGAAGCAGGTTGCGGGTAGGCGACTCACCTACGAAGAACTAACAGGCAAAGTTACGGAACACTGAAAGCCTAGACTCGGAAAAGGTAAAACCTAGTCAGTCACTTGGCTGGCTTTTCCTTTTTCTTACGTGCGTAAGCAGCTTTCTTTCGGTCTATTTCCTTTTTTGGAACTGCTAGAAGATTTCTTGTCAATTCCGCAAAGTTACGATATTCCTTGGACTGTTTTTCTTGAGTTTGTTTGTTCACAATTTTCTCACCCAAAATAAAAGACTTCACTATTCGCATCAATTGCGAAGCGAATTGCGTCAAGGCAACTTGTTAGACCAAGAAACGACGGAATTTGCGCACCTGAGTATTTTGCTTTGTTGGGAACAAATGCAAGCACACTAAGAGGGAGATCAGCACCATCTCTATCCGCATTCAGAAGAGTGAGAGCCACACGATGCAACATACCTTCAACTCGTTTGCCTTCCACAAGTATTTCAGTCGGGCTAATCCTTCTGTTAACAGGTTCTAAAACTATAAACTCCGTTAATTCAGGAGACACAACCATATACAATTGGCCTGTGTCTACAATTGCCGACGTAGTAAACCCTCCGATGCGAACAGGGACAGTAATTCTGGCTTTTGATAATTCGTCGCTCTCAGGAGGGCTGTAAAAATTCGTGTCTCCAATTGCGAATTTTGTGCCGTTGGTAAATTGAAGAAGCATTAATATGAGGGAGTTAGCATTACGTCCGTTACATCGCCTATTCTCTGAACCAACTCTTTCAGCGTAATTTCCGCGCCTAATAAGTGACCATCTTTAAGGGCTACCCATTTGCCGCGATACTCGCTGCCGTGAGCTTTAAGCCAAGCAATATTTGCATTCTGATTTGAATTGGAATGCTCTTGTGTTGGCAATACTCTGGCCGGGGCAAACAAGCGTGCATACTCTTGAATCTCAGATTCATTAGGATAGAACTTTACTCCCTCAGTAGAGATATGTCGCGCAGCAAGTGGCAACCCAATTTTAATTGCTGATGATATACCCCGTACAAAATCGCTAGGCGGTCTGCCTTCCCATCTTACTATTCTCAAGTTACTTATAAAGGCACGCTCATCTCCTTTATTAGCCGCCTCTTCCAAACGAGCGATAAGATCAATTCTTTGACAACTCTTCTCGTAATGAATATCAGAGAGATGAATAATAGAATATAGATCAGGCCACTCAGCATTACTGATAGCCTCACCCATCTTTTGAAAACTGAACACAGCCTGATACGGCTCTAAACCTTCATTGTGTTGAGCGCACTCTCCCCCAAATTCTGTTTCGTGGTAGGTTGGAAGGCAAGCTACACTACTCCAACTGCTTTTTCTCAGGTTCGGTAGATCCATCGGCCTTCACCTCCAACTTAGATAAAACATCAAAGACAGAATTAGTTAACTCTCGCGTCCTCTCCAACGCTTTCTTGACATTAGAGAGCGTGTTGATTAGTTGATTCAGCAAATCTAAATTTACAGCAACAGTAATTGTATTGCCTTCATCACCTTCAGGATATTCAAGCGTGAGCGCAAGCAAAGCGTATGGAACTGTTAGTGGTCTAAAAACACTCTTTTCAAATGTCTTAAAAACTACTTCCCAATCTATACTTGAGAAATATGGTACTTTTATCGCGTTCTTAAAGAAAAATTCAGAACTATAATCTGCGTTAATAATTTGTAGTTCATATAAGATCGAAACTTTCCCTTCCAAAACATCTTTGCTTCCAACTAATGCTTCTGGGGCTGGACTTCTTGTAAGAGCATGAAATACAACTGCGCTTACTTCACTCGGTAAGTGAGGATACTCACTCTGAATTTTTTGGTACTCGTCAGTAAAGAAGGCGTTCTCACTTTCCTTATCCTTCGCTTTGATTTGTGGTGTTCGATCAGCCGTCCAAGTTAGTCCAAGAGCCTTGAGCCTTTGTAAACCATCACGGAATTGGTCGGGGGTAAGCGGCTTTCTTTCTCTCTGCTGTTGCTGTCGCTTCAGAGCTTCTGCTGGTGGTTTTAATGTAATTGTTCGGCCTGATGAATCTTTAAAGACAAGTTCACCCGCCTCACTAACATCAAATTCAAAAGCCTCATTCTCACGCGCTTCAGGCGTGGTAGAAGCCTTATCTTGGCTCTCTTTTTCTTCCGCCATTCTGTAAAAGGCCGCGATGCTCCTCCCAGATTATTATATAGGTTGTCGAAAAATTTCGATAGTATAATCCCTACTCGTGAGTAATAGTTTAAGTGTTTGGCTCTTGCGGTTTCGTTAAACAATGCCCCAACATATAGCGCATGGTGCGTCAACTATATTAGTACCCTATCAAGGGTTGTCTGTTTTCTTGTAAGTTGAAAAGCCAAAGTTCGTCGCCTTATCAAGGGCGATGCTTTTCTGGTCTTTCATCAAAAACCCCGCTTTACCGGAGGCGGCCAGCGTCAGAGGGTTTTTGAGCGCTGCTGGAATGGGCAGCAGAATCCCGATCTCTATCATCCTTCCGCGACATATTTCATAAGCGTATGAGAGGCTCAGCCGAACAGCCACCTGATTGCCTTCCAGGTGATGAAATGCAAAGCGCGTCAGTTGATCCTCTTTCGAAGAGTAGCCGCAGTCTCCCGATTCGATCTCTTGAAAAAGAATTGTCTCCATCAACTTCGCCAGCGTTCGCGGCTCAGGTTTCTTGGAGGCTTGCACAGCCTTCCTGATTAATGAATCGGCGAGCAGGGCTTTGAGCAGGTCCGCTTCAGGGAAAAGCTCGTTCAGCCTGGCCGCCTTGCGAGTTTCCGTCTCGCCCACTCCGCCCGGCTTAGCAAGATCAATAGCCTTGAAATGATCTATCATTGAAGGGTGCGCCCCGCCACAATCACAATACTCGGAATCTTCGTAACTGATGATGGAGCCAACGACTGACAGCAGCTTAAAGCTACGATTGTACTCTTGCTCTTTTCCATCTTCCTGAATGTTTTTCCAATCGTTGTCGGCCAGATATTTAGCGGAGAAGACCGTCTGGGCCGGACTCTTTGCGCGTCGCGCGAGCAGGTCTGTGGTTGTCCACTGAATCGTGAAGCCGCCGCTTTGACCAGACCAGATCGGTTTTTCCGCCTCCTTCGCCTGCTGTGCCGATGAGATGTTTGAAGGGTTGAACGACAGCAAGGCCAGGATTGCAAATGTCACACTCAGCAAAGCTTTTAGCGTCAGATTTTTCACTTTGTATCCCTTACTCATAAATTCTATTTACTGATGGACGAAGCGGCAAGTCGATAACGTTGTTGCCACGCCTTCTTGCGCAGATTATATCGCGCCGCTCGCGCCCTCAGACGTTTTCGATAACGACAATCTCTTCGGGCGTCAGTTCATAACGCTCGAATTAGCCAGGCGAGAGACAATGAAACAAGCCTTCAATCCGCGCGAATGAAAAGCAAGCTCATTCCGCTCCGGTTGAATGAGTTGTTGGGCTGCCCGTGATTGAAACTATTCGACCAGCTTTCTGTGCGCGACCGGAGCGATTCAACGTGCGCTCTTCGACGTCACTCTCATTCAGCGTAGCTGGCAACGCGGAGCGGCGCGACATTTACTCAAGATTATTTTGTCAAAACCATAGCGCGAAGCAGCCCAACGCCTAGGCGTGGCCGGTCAGCTTGAACCGCTGGTTGGGCCTAGGGACCACACCACTGAGATTCACAAGGGACTCCATCCCCGTCACCGTCCATTTCTGTTCCGGGACAATTCCGGATGTAGAAGGTGGCTTCTTCACACGACGACATCTCGGAACAGCGGGTCTTGCCTTGACAACGAAACTGCGTCCGGCTTGGTACGGGCTGCCGGGACCGCTCCGACGGCTTTTTTGGCACGGGCTGCTGGGACCGCGTCTGGCTTGGCAGGGGCTGCTGGGACCGCTCCGACGGCTCTTGAGGCGTTCGCCCACAAGCGCAAACCGAAGCTACGAGCCAAGCACCGATAAGTAGAAAACGTCCGTTCATAGGGCGGTATTT
This sequence comes from Pyrinomonadaceae bacterium, assembly GCA_036386415.1. Lineage (GTDB taxonomy): Bacteria > Acidobacteriota > Blastocatellia > Pyrinomonadales > Pyrinomonadaceae > DASVVT01. The sequence goes on along the minus strand of DASVVT010000034.1, from coordinate 7,267 downwards.
TATTCAATTTTACGACTTTTACCGATACTCGCGGTGAAAACACCTTCTGACGGAATTTTACCGCATGTGGCGGCCTAACATGCTGAAATGCGCATCATAAGCCGCATGATTTTATTCTTGCTAAAAGAAAGGGGCGTCTGTTCCCAGCGATGAATCGCTTGGCTACGATCAGAAGTCCCTGCGGGACTTGTACAAGAGTTCGATTTGCCAATGATAAAGCGGCAGACCGGGAACATAGCCAGCCTGCCGCTTACTTTTTGTGAGAGGTGCTCTTTTGCTACTCTTTCTTGAAAAGAGTCCACTTCCAGGTCGTGCCCTCCTGATTGTTGCCTTCGCCTTTCATCAGGCCGCCGTCAATCGTGCCCTGCAACACTGAGTAGGAGTTGCCGATCACGATCTGGACGTTGTTGCCGGATTGCTTCCAGGTTCCTTTGACCGTGCGGGGCGACGTGACGCCGTTCTGCATAACCTTGATGATGTAGTTGAGCTTGCCGTCCTTCAGGAACTCCATCGTGTACTCGCCCGCTTCGGGGCTGCTGCCCGTCCAGGTCGTGCCCGCGAGCGTCGGGCCTGCGGCATCGCGCGTCTTCAGCTCTATGGCCGTGTCAACGGTCTGTGTGTTAGACGATGCGGTGCTCACATCGGGCGTGTTTCTGACCTCTGCGATAGCTTTCGCGCCCGGCACGGCGACCACCAATTCGTCCGCGCGGTAGCCCTCGACGATGGCAAACGGTTTCTGCTCCTTGCCCGGCCCCAAATCTTGCAGCACGCGCTTCGGCACGCGCTCCTGCAAATATTTGACGAGAGAGGCAAGCGTCACCTCGCCGCGCTCGTTCGCCGCTCCGCCCTTCAAGCCTTCGACGAGCACCCACGTAAAATAGCCCTGCTTCTTCTCCTTATACTCGTAGGCACGGTGCCCGACCTCCGTCGCGTAGAGCGTGGCGAAAGCTTTCACCTCACGGTTGCGCAGATCGAAGTTGAAGCCGCGCGTGTAGGCGGCGGTCAAAGGATTGTCTGCGTTGGCGCGTCCGACGGGGTCGTTGCGGCAAGCATCGAGGATCATCAAGACTTGCCCGACGCCGATCTTCTTAACCCTGTCTTTGACGGTCGTGACGTTGATGGCTGTCTGTTCAAGCAGGTCTACGTCGTTACTGACCTGTGAGTCGGAAGGGAGCAGGAACGCCTGCCCGTCGCGTTCGATGCCATGCCCTGCGAAAGAGATGAGCAATAATCCGTCCGGTGGAACGACCGCTGCCATGTTTGACAGGCGACGCAGGATGTTGCCGCGCGTCGGCTGGCGCTCGGCGGGTTGATCCGAAGCGAGCAGCGTCACCTGCTCGCTTGGAAAAGCTGCATACTGAATGAGCGCGTTGGCGAGCGTTTTAGCATCGTTGCTTGCGCCGCCCAGCGTGGTGATCTGCGTGTCCGCGTACTGATCCACTCCGATGACCAGAGCGTAGCGTTTGGTCTTGCCCGGCAGAGCTTTGACCGGCTCCGACCCCTGCAATTTCAGCCCGCGCCCGTCCGTCTGCCCCTCCTGCGCGCCGACGTGTATCTGGACGATGAGAAGCAGACAGAGAGCGCTGAGCAGTATGTATACCCTCGCTGCGACGAGGTGGCGGTTCATATTCATAGTTTTACCTCATGTGCCGACGGGACGCCTCCAATGCTGGAATTTTGCGGGAAGTGCAGAGATTTCAAGCTCAGGCGTCGGTGCATCACTCGGAGACATTATAGAACGCCGGTTCGAGATAAGCGAAGAGTGCCAGCCGCTCAGTCGCCAGATATAGTCATTCTTCCGGCTCATCGTATCCCGCCCCCTGACCGAGTGATAGCTCTGACAGGGAATTTATAAACCTCGCAGATTGTAAACTTAAGGGTGGAAATTTTTTCCGTCCGATGGTATCTTTAGCACAATCTCGCGTTTGTCTATGAAGACTGCCACGAAGCGTCTTTCATAACTCAGCAGGTGACGGAAACTGATTTCCAAAAAGTAGGAGGCCCCCAATCATGTTTTCCCAAGCGGTCATACGTAAGGCGCTGGTTCTGTTAATCATTCTGACAACGAGCCTCTCTTTCTCAGCCTTTGCACAAAAGAAGAAGAAGACGGCGAAGCCGCCAAAGCCGGTCGTGACCGGCACTCCCGTGATCTGGCGCGACCCCGGAGACATTTCCGCGCGCGACCTGCGCTACGGCCCCGGCTCAGAAGCTCAAGCGCCGGTCGCTCCTTTTACTTTCGTCAAAGAGGATAGTGTCGGCGCTTCGCCGAAGGTTGAGGTTTCGGATGCGCGGGGCGCCAGATGGATCGTCAAGCTCGGAGAGGAAGCGCAGGCTGAGACAGTGGCAACCCGTCTGGTCTGGGCGATGGGTTATTTCGCCGAAGAGGCTTACTACCTCGACCGGGTTGAAGTGAAGAACCTGCCGCGCCTCAAGCGTGCCGCTGGATTCACGCAGGGGTCAACTCTGCTCGGCGCGCGCTTTGAGCCAAGAAACCCGCAGGTCACACGCGGGGCGACCTGGGACTGGCTGCAAAATCCGTTCGTCGGGACGAGGGAGCTGGACGGGTTGAAGGTGCTCATGGTCTTGCTCGCCAACTATGACACGCGCCTTTTGAATAACCGGATTCTTTATGAGAAGAACCCACAGAGCGGCCAGATGGAAGCGCGCTACGTCGTGACCGACATCGGGGCGACGCTCGGCCACGTGGGCGGCCTCGGCGGTAAGCGCTCAAAGAACAATTTGGAGCATTTCAGCTCAAGCAAGTTCATCATCGGGGTTGAAAACGGGATGGTGGAGTTCGATTATGATACTACCCCCAAGGGCGGGGCGGGCGCTTTCGCTTCCATTTTCAATCCCGGATACAGTAAACGACAGGCAAATAAGGAAAAGGCGATGCGTCGTATCCCTGTCCAGAATGCTCGCTGGATCGGCTCGCAGCTTGCGCGCCTGAGCGACGACCAACTCCGCGACGCATTTCGTGCGGCAGGTTACGATAAGACGACAATGGACGGTTTCATCAAGGCCCTGCGCCACCGGATAGAAGAGCTTAACCGGTTGAGTTAGCCCGCGCAGGGTTTGCCAACAAGTAGACACGAAAGAAGAGAAAGGTGAAGTGAATGAGAAATAACCGCAGCTTCGCGTTACGTTATCGTCATGCGGGGGTCACCGCGATCCTGCTGATGCTTGCTCTGACAAGCCTCGCGGCTCCCCCCAAGGGGAAAGATTCTTTCCCCGGAATCACAATCAAAAATTTCGGCAAGGTCAACGACAACTACTACCGTGGCGCGCAACCCCTCAACGCGGAAGAGTTCGCCCAACTGAAGAAACTAGGCATCAAAACTATCATCGACCTGCGGAGAGATTTTCTGCCCGCAGCGCAGGACATGGCGCGCCAGGCGGGCTTACAGTATGTCAATATCCCGCTTCTGGCACGCGTCCCGGCGAGCGAAGAGCAGACGAACTACTTTTTAAGTCTCGTCAACGATCCTGCGAATCAACCCGTTTACGTCCACTGCAAAGGCGGACGACACCGCACGGGCGGGATGACGGGCATCTACCGGATCAGCCACGACGGCTGGACGGCAGAGCAAGCCTACAAGGAGATGATGGAGTACGATTTTAATAACGGCATCTTTGGCGGGCCTGGCTCACAGAAGAAGTATATTTATGAGTTCTACGAACGTTACATCGCGGCCCACGGCCAGGTTCAAAAACGGTAAGAAGGATTAAGCACGGGTAGCAGCAGGCAGTAGGCAACAGGCAGAAGGTGAGTAAAGCTCCGAGCCCCTTCCTGCTGCCTGCTGCTTTCTATCGTCCGGTTAACTTTTTTCTTTTGCGAGCGGCACACTTGTGTTTAAATAACCGCCACGTCGGACTGGGAGCTGAATGTCTAAGGTTGGTCTCACGAAGCGCATTTCAGCTACAACACAAGCGTGTAAACGCTCCTCGACTCAACGATCAAAGGGTAACTGTGCACAATCTTCACGCTCGCGTCGGAAGCAACACTTTCGCCAGAGCGTCCTTGGCCTAAAAATTTCTTGAGGCAATCTTGCCCGTGCAGCGGCCTTCCCCCATCGCGTGTTGCTTATCTCTCGCCTGTGCCCTGATGGCGGCGGCCTGCGGAGGAGCGCCCCAGGCGCGCACCACGAGCGCCAGCAAAGCGCCTACAACTTCCCCTCCAACTGCTCCTTCGACGGCTCGCTGGGATGATTCCGATCAGGATGGTCTGCCGGACGGGGCGGAGCTACATTCCTTCGCCGACCGCGAAAACTTCCGCCGCTGGTTCACAGGGATCGCGGAGATGCAGTTCTATCGTTTGAGCGACGAGTGGAACGCAGATCAGCGTGACTGCGCAGGGCTTGTCCGCTTCAGTTGGCGCGAGGCGCTCAAGGTTCACGACCGCCTCTGGTTTCAAAGAATGGGGGCGGGATACGACGGCTTAGCGCCCGACGTGCGCGCCTACGATCTTGAGAGTAGCCCGCTCGGCGAGACGCTCTTTCGCACCGCGTACGGCTCTTTCAAAGAGTCTGACCTCAAGGCCGGGCTCTTCTCTGAGTTTGCAGACGCGCGCACGCTCAAGAACTTCAACACGGTCTTCATCAGCCGCGACCGGCGACGTGCTGAGCCGGGCGACCTGCTCTTCTTCTATCAACCCTGGGTGCAGAAGATGCCCTACCACGTCATGCTCTTTCTGGGTAAGCCGCAGATTGCGTCGGAAGGCGCGGCTGACTGGGTGGTCTATCACACGGGCGCCAAGCCCGAAGATGGTGGGACGGTCAAGAAAGTCAGGCTCGCTGTGCTCGATTTGCATCCGGATAAGCGCTGGCGACCCGTCGCGAACAATCCGAACTTCGTGGGCTATTACCGCCTCAAAATCCTGGATTGAGACGCACGCCTGAAAGTGTAAGCCACAGGCACGGACTGAGGATGCTGACATAGACAATTCCATTGCCGCTCTTAAAGAATGGTGAAGGAAGATTTAAACGCAAAGGACGCAAAGGAGGAAGACGCTGGAGGGCACCAAGAAGAACCCTCTGCGACCTTTGCGAATATCCTTTGCGTCCTTTGCGTTTAAATCTCTTCCCTATTTCGATGCGCTCTTAATCTGCTTCCCCGTTTGGGGAAAGCACACACAACTTTCTTTAGGTGACACAGATGAAAGCTCGAAAGCTCATTACCGCCGCGATTATCTACCTCGTCGTCTTGATTGCCGTGCTGGGCGTCGTCGCGCTGCGTGCGCGTGCGCGTGCGCACGAGTCAGAGCGCAAGGCGCAACTCATCGCCCTGGCCGAACGCAAGACGAAATCGAACGACCCTGAAGTTAAGCGTGAGGGTGAAGCAGAGCTACAGGCGGCGCGAGCGAGCGACGAAAAGGGGACGCTCGCAGACCCGGAGGCCAATCCGAACTTTTCGCTCTCGACCAATCGCACCTATGCGGCAAGCAAAAACCCGCGTGTGTGGATCAACTATCAGGGCGTCAAGTACATGGACTTTCGCGTCTATCGCGTCAGCGATCCCGCCAAATTCTTCAAACAACTCGACAATCCGCACGAGGTCGGCGAACGTGAGAAGAAGGAGGTCGCGTCCTCTCACCGCACGAGTCCGTCCATGATCGAGCGCGTGCGCTTCTTCAAGAGCGCGGCCTACCGCATGATCAAGGAATACTTCCGCGACCAATTGAAGCGCGAATCGCGCACCGCTTTCAATCAGAAGTTTCGCAAAGAGGGAGAGCGCACCCCGCTCAACGTCTCAGATTATGCGCGCGTGCCGTTGCTGAACCCGGATCAACTCGTGAGCAGTTGGCGCGAAAAGCTGGCTCCGCTCGATTACAAATATGACACGGTGATGATTCCGCTCGGCAGGCGCGACCCCGGAGTCTACCTGGTAGAAGCCATCAATGGTGATCTGCGCGCCTACACCATCGCCGTCATCTCCGACCTGACGATCATCAACAAGGCCGCGCCTAACGGCGACATGCTCGTCTATGCGGCGGATCGTCGGACGGGCGCGCCGCGCGAGGGTGTCCAGGTCGAGATTGCGAAGTCACAGAAGACTTTCGCCACCGGCACAACCGACGGGAGCGGCGTCTTTCACACGCGCATCGTTGAGGAAAAGGCACAACCAACACCATCCCCTTCTCCCACGCCTACACCCGAGGACGAAGCAGAGGGGACGGGTGAGCCTGAGCCGCACAACTCGTTTCTCATCATGGCATCCGACCGCGATCATTTCGCCGTCTCCGATCTGGAATCTCTTTCGCTCGGCGTTGACGAAGAAGGCGAAGAGGTCGATCAGGGATTGACCGGCTACATCTACACGGATCGCCCGGTCTATCGTCCCGCGCAAAAAGTCTATTTCAAAGGCATCCTTCGTCGCCTCGGCGACAACGGCTACGAGATGCTCAAGGAGCGCACGGTCAACGTCTCCGTCGAAGACGAGAACGGGGCGAAGGTGCTGGAAAAGGAGCTGCCGCTATCGGCGCGCGGCAGCTTCAACGGTGAAGTCGATCTGGGGGGCGAAGCCACGCTCGGCAGCTATCGCATCATCGCACAGGCGGGCGAAGCGACGGCCAGCGACTACTTCGAGGTGCAGGAGTATAAGAAGCCGGAGTACAAGGTCAGCGTCACCGCGCCGAAGAAGTTTGCCATGGTCGGCACGCCAGTCAAGTTCTCCATCGAGGCGCGCTACTTTTTCGGCGCGCCTGTGACGACCGCGGACGTACAGTATTACATCTATCGCTCGCGCTACTATCCACCCTGGAGGGGCGAAGAGGGGGAGGCGGAAGAGTCTGACGAATCGGAGGACAATGAGGGCGGCTACTACGGCTACGGCAACGATCTGGTGGAGGACGGCGAAGGCTCGCTCAACAAGAATGGTCGGCTCGACGTAGAGTTCACAGTGCCGCCGCCGGACCCGGATGATCCTTACGACTACACCTACAGACTCGAAGCGCAGGTGATAGACGCTGCGCGCCGCACCATCCAGGGAGCGGCCAGCTTCGTCGGCACGCGCGGCTCGGTCGTCGCCAACGCAAGCCCGAATCAATACGTCTACGCGGTCGGCGAGACGGCGAAGATCAACGTTCAGACCGCGACCTACGAAGGCAAACCCGTGGCCGCCAATCTGACGCTCCAATTCGTGCAGCGCACCTGGGACAAGGTTAAGATTGAAGGCAGCGAAGGCTACGAATACAAGATGCGTGAGACCAAGCTCTTGGAGGCTGCCGTCAACACGGATGCGCAGGGGATGGCTGTTTACGAGTACCCGG
>DASVVT010000033.1:0-4684 GCA_036386415.1 Pyrinomonadaceae bacterium | reverse complement strand
TGGCTGGCCGCGCGTGATCCGTCGGCAACTCCAGGACCGTCGGCGCGCCCCGCAACTGCTCTCTCCAGTAGCCCAGCAACTGCTCCAGGCGCGGCCCGCTCAGCCACTGGCGCTGCCACTGGGCGAAGTCCGCGTACTGGACAGTCAACTCTGGTAAAGGCGACGCCTGATGCGCGCAATAAGCCTCATACAGCAGACTGAACTCATGGAAGAAGATGCCCATCGACCAGGCGTCACTGATGATGTGATGCATGGTCAACAGGAGCAGGTGATCGTGCTCGCTGCGGCGCACCAGCAGCGTGCGCATCAGCGGCCCGCGCATCAGATCAAAGGGGTCGAGCGCTGTTTGGCTCGCCAGGCGCGCCACTTCGCTCTCGCGCTCGCGCGCCGGAAGTCGGCGCAGGTCAATGGTGGGCAGCTCCAGCGGCAGCGCCGTGTGAATGATCTGGACGGGTCGCCCGTCGACTACCGCAAAGGTGGTGCGCAGTATTTCGTGACGGCGGATGATTTCGCTCAGGCTGCGCTCTAACGCCTCCATGTTGAGCCGCCCGGGTAGTCCTATCGCAAACGGAATGTTATAGAGGGGAGTGCCGGGTTGGAACTGATCGAGAAACCAGAGCCGCTCCTGCGCAAACGACAAAGGGAAGTATTTAGGCTGGCTGCCCCTTTTCTGGAGCAAATGAGCAAGAAGAGTGCGCTTCTCTTCTGGCCTAAGCTCCTGGATTTGATTCGAGGTCTTGCTCATTCGAGAACTCTCCCACAGCCCCTATGATTACGCTGCTTACTGCCACTGCAAGTTCACACGCGGTCGGTCGCGCTTGCCGTATCGTCAACCGGATCAACCGAGCGAAATTTGTCAGGTGGGCGAGCGCGCAACCGAATTACCCCTCACATTCAAACGATGCTCAAGGTGCTTCCGGCAAAGGTTGCGGCCATCGCCATGTTATGACTGACTGCCGCCAGCGAGCCGGGGTCGATAGCATCCACGTCCAGTCGCATCCATGTCTCCCGCAACGCTCGCACGTAAGTCAGATATGCATCCTCAAAGCGATTCCGGGAATCGCTTTGCGCTTCTCGCAAGGCGTCCACGTAATTCTTGGCCGCCTCTTCCAACTGCTCCTCTTTCCTGTCCTCCATCCACGCTTCCTGCAACGACCAGGCATAATTAAAATGGGCTTCCTCGGCTCGTCTCTGAGCGCTCATCCCCGCTTCTTGCAGCGCTCGGACGTATCTCAGATATATTTTTTCAAACAGTCTCTGAACCTGCGCCGGTGCTGCTTCACCCGCAAGGGCATCAATGGCTAAGGTATGACCTCCTGCGCTGGATCGTGTTTGCGCATAGGGAATTGCTGACAACTGTTCGCTGCCTGGCGCGCCTTGACTCCGGGTCATTGCTGGGGCGAAGTTGATCGCCGAGCGCGCCTCAAGAACCTCCTCTTCATCAAACATGCCAGTGAGCAACGAATCCACGTCCTCGTCCGCAAGTTGATCCAGGTTTGCCAACAAATCTTTTCCCTCGCTCCGGCTGATTTTATCTATGGTGACGAGATGAGGCTCCTTCGACTCGTCCCGCCTGTCGAATTCGGCTAGGGCGGGCTTGGTCAGAGGGAGCGCATTGGCAGTCGCTTCCTCCTCCTCGGCGATCAAATAGCTGAGAAAAGAGTTCACGTCCTCATCCGAAATTCGATCAAGCTGAGCCAGTAGCTGTTCATCCTGGTTGTGATTGATTTGGCCGGTGGTGTTACTGTTGATGCTCTCCTTCGCTCCGCCCAGGCTCCTGGTGATAGCTGAGGCCAGGCTGGCAACCGTAGGCTGGTCAATAAAACTGCGCAGGGTCAACTCTACCTGGAACATGTCCTGCGCGCGAGAAATCACCTGGGTCGCCAACAGCCGGTTCCCACCCAGTTCGAAGAAGTTGTCATGCGCGCCCACCTGGTTCAGTCCGAGAACTTCGACCCAGATCCTCGCCAATGCTGCTTCCATGGGGGTGCGAGGAGCGACAAACAGTTCTTTCAACCTCGTCCGCTCTCCATCTGCGGGCGTGATCGCCGAGTAGTCAACCTTTCCATCAGGCGTGAGCGGCAGGGCGTTCAATAGCACGAAGGCGTTCGGTATCATCTGCTCAGGCAGATTCTCCTGCGCAAACTGCCGCACGTCGTTGATTAATCTTTCCGGGCTGCTCCAACTCCGGTCAGACTTAGGCGACGCCTGCTCTCGCTTCACGCTCAACGCCGCCCCATTCTCTGACGGACGCACGGCATAGATGTTGTAAAGGCCGGTCTCCTTGAGCACCATTTCCTGTTCTACCGTCAGCTTATAACCATACCCTTCCAGCAAATCAGTTATCCGCTTGAGCCGCCCGTCGATGTCGTGCACTTCGACGACTACCTGCCTGATCCTGGGCCAATCCCCTTTGTCGATACCCTCAAAGACATCCAGCTCGCTCTTCTCGACATCAACCTTCAGGAGATCGATCTTTTCAACTCCATTCTCGTGTATGACCTGCGACAGCGTCTTGACAGGACAAATGATCTGCTCGCTGGTCAGTCGCGCTTGCAGAAGCGCATCAATCTCCTCCTCGGAGAGCGCCACCGCGTGTGCGTCCAACTGTTGTTGAGCGCGCAGAAAAGTTTTCACCGTCTCGCGCTCTGTAATGGGATCAGGGTAGCGCCCGGAGAAGGAGGAGGCATGCGGATAGTAGCTGAACGAGGCCGTGCCCGTCTCGTTGGCTATGCCAAGGTTAAACAGTCGTACGTTGAGTCCGTAAAGAGCGGTATTGAGGCGTAACACGTCGAAGATTGGCGGGATGGGCTCGAACGCATAGACCTCCACATCTTCACGCGTCTGGGCCACAAACAGCGTGAACAGACCAATGTTCGCGCCTAAGTCAAAGACGCAAGCCTTTTGCTCAAGGGTAATACCATGCTTCAGATAGGACTGCTCTTCAAAGATCTCCTGATAGAGGAAAGCAGTCTCGCTCCGGTTCATGTGGAAGATGACCATCCCGTTGGGCAACTCGTAGCGCAGCCGCCCCGCCATCCGATTCTCACTTTCAAACTGAAGCAGTTGCCGGACGGGACCGGCATGCTTCTGGTCCGGGACCAGATAAGCCACCACGCGCCGATCCCCAGCCCCGTGATTCCAGACCGCGACCGCACTCTCTTGAACCGTGGGATGCTGCTTCAGCACCGCCTCGATCTCTCCCGGTTCGATGCGTGCGCTGCTCAACTCAACCGGAGAGTCATCGTGGCTGAAGGGTTCCACTTTGTCATCGGGTTGAGGGCGCGCCGAGTCTGCCGACCTGGTGTGACCCTTATTGAGGCGGCGCTCAAGCAGCGCAAGCTTCTCTGGAGAAAGGGCGGCGATGCGTTGAGTGACATCATTCATCTTCATTACCCGGTTCCGTTCGCACCTCTTCCAGGCAGGGGATCATCAGCCGCTGTGCCAACTGTTGTGAGAAGGCAGAGATCAAGCGCGCACAGGTGTGTGCGCAACGTCCTCAACGAGAGGGCGCAAAGAACGGCATCGCCGCAGAAGCCTGGTTAATGACGATCAGGCTTGCTCACCATCCGCCGGGACGCGCGACCTCTTAGCACGCCTACTCATGAATCGGCTGGCTGTGCCAGCCAGCGAACATCCTCGTCACGCCTACCGTAGACTCAAGCTTCATCTGCCCGCGCCGCCCGACGCCCCCAAAGCGCCGTGCGCAGAGATCGCCACTGTCGCCACACTCTGGCTGATGGCGGCCAGCGACCCCGGATCAAGAGTGCTGACATCCACCTGCGCCCACGCTCGGTGTAATGCTTGCAGATAATCGCGGTATGCTTCCTCAAAGCGCTGCTGAATATCCACCTGCTCAGATGCGTCCCGCAACGTCTGGATATAGTCATAATGCGCATCTAAGGCGCGCCTGTGCGCTTCAGCCTGTATCTCTTGCTCCGCTTTCAGGTAATCGCGGTGGGCATCCTCTACGGCCTTCCGCTTCTCCGCCTCCTCTGTGCCCTCAGCATCATGGAGCGAACGGAAGTAGTTCTGGTGGGCATCCAAGGCGCGCTTGTGCGCTTCAGCCTGTATCTCCTGCTGCGCTTTCAGGTAACTATGATGAGCGTCGGCGGCGCTCTGCTGAGCATCCTCCGACGCCTGCCGGATGGCTTGCATGTAATTGTAGTGGGCATCCTCAAAAAGCCTTCGAACATTTCCTGTCTTCGATGAACGTCCCTTTGTTTGACGCACTTCAGGTTTCTTAGGCTCTGACTTCTGTGACCCCTTTTGTGTATCGGCCATTACTTTATCCTCCTCGTGCTGGTAGCCCTAGCTTTGCTGCCACGCCTGAGCATGGTGACGATGATTCCTTAATCTTTTAAGGAGCCGAGTTGAAAGTCAGGATAGCGGCTTCCAATGCAGCTTATATGATCCAATGATTCCAGAATACTGACCGCTTGGCGCTGATGAGAATAATCATCGACGGATAAACGATCAGCTTTGGGCTGCGACATCATCTGTTAAATGTTAATAGCCTTAGCACCGGTGGCGCGACGAGTGGTGTCGATCTCTGACCACCACCGTACATCACCCGTTCGTGCGCCACTCTTCTCACACCTCTGCCGTCTCAGCGAAGATGGCCCGCCCCTTCTTGTCTCTGATCTTGCTTGCATCGCGGTTGTCTTCAGTGTGTGAAGCTCAC
>DASVVT010000032.1:0-2925 GCA_036386415.1 Pyrinomonadaceae bacterium | reverse complement strand
TGGCTGGCCGCGCGTGATCCGTCGGCAACTCCAGGACCGTCGGCGCGCCCCGCAACTGCTCTCTCCAGTAGCCCAGCAACTGCTCCAGGCGCGGCCCGCTCAGCCACTGGCGCTGCCACTGGGCGAAGTCCGCGTACTGGATCGGCAACGCTTCCAGGGGCGATGCTTTATGCTGGTGATACGCCTCGTAAAGCACGCTGAATTCGTGGAAGAAGATGCCCATCGACCAGGCGTCACTGATGATGTGATGCATGGTCAACAGGAGCAGGTGATCGTGCTCGCTGCGGCGCACCAGCAGCGTGCGCAGCAAGGGGCCGCTAGTCAGGTCGAAGGGGCGTAGCGCTTCTTCGCTCGCCAGGCGTGCTACTTCGCTCTCGCGCTCGCGCGCCGGAAGTCGGCGCAGGTCAATGGTGGGCAGCTCCAGCGGCAGCGCCGGGTGAATGACCTGCACTGGCCGCCCGTCAACAACTCCAAAGGTGGTGCGCAGTATTTCGTGACGGCGGATGATTTCGCTCAGGCTGCGCTCTAACACCTCCATGTTGAGCGGCCCGAGGCGGATAGAAGCAGGGATGTTGTAGAAAGGGCTGTCGGGTTGGAACTGATCGAGAAACCAGAGCCGCTCCTGCGGAAAAGAGACGGGGAAAATGAAGACATCTTCTGCCGAATCACTTTTCGGGTCTGTCATGCCGGTCGCGGATTCATGGGGGAAAGACAATGTCATCGCGCTATCACTTCTATTCAAAAACTACCGATGGTCATCGCTCCTGACAAAACAGGAGTTCTGCCAGGAGCGCTCGGCGCCGATGCGAGCGCCGTGAGGTATGAGCCTGAGGGGAAATCGGCTGCCGCTTACGTCCCCGTTCGGATAGCTGCCTGATCTCCCCGGATGAGCACGTCAACGCCGTCCCAGTAGGCCTCGACGAGGTCCAGGAACTCGGTCATGCCCTCTTCAAACAGTTCCTTCGTATTCTCTTCCTTGATGTAGGGGAAGATAGCGTTGAAAACGGAGTTGCTGTGGCCGACTTCGACCTCCGTGTGAAGTACCCAAAAGTATCTCGTCTGTTCGTCATAGCCCTGATTCTTGAGCCCTTCATTCAGCTTCGCCGTCATGATCGCCGACATCGCCTCGTCTGCGTAAAGAGCCCCCAACGATTTAGCGATGGGCATCTCTGTGTAGAGTTTTTTGATACCCTCGTTGAGCGCGGTGGTCGTGGGCAAACAATGGTACGTCTCGATGTCCTCATCGGAGATGCCGATGAGGTGCAGGAACTGCCGGTAGATTGATGAATGCGTGACTTCGCCGCACACTTCATCGTAGACGTTGAGAATGATTTCGCGCAGCACCTCATCGCTTCTCGTGCTCATCGCCATGCCTGCGATGTAATAGGGGAGATACCGGAAGAAGTAGAAACACTCCAGAAAGAGCTTCCGCTCCTGATCTTTGGTCAGGCGATTTTTGGTGTACCAGGTCAGGAAAGGGTGTTCGACCGCGCGATCAGAGAGGACGCCTTCGATGTGGCTATCGAGATATTGTTTGGTCTCGATTTCATCGAAGTTCAGCCTCTTGCGAATATCAGGTTTATCGATGTTCTCGAATCGTTGCACGACTTCGCTGCTCATAGAAAACTCCTTTCGGTAACAAACGGTATGGATCAGGAAGAACCGCCAGCAGACTCGCTCCCGGTCGGCGCATCAGGATCGACTCCGGCGAGCGCGCAAGGCTTTCTGCGGATGTGGGCGGACGGGGAAGCTTCCTCGGTCGCCCCGATTGCTTGATCCGCCGTGACCGTGTCCCTGTCAAACGTCCGCGCAGCAGCCGTCGCGGCTCGCCGCCACGACCATTCTACGGTTAATCTCCCGTCACCGCGTTCGCTTTGACCTCTTCGACTTCCAGCACGGCTGCCTCGGCCTCCGTATCCTCCCACCACCTGTCATCCTCCACCAATTGCCTCGACAAGTCCTTGGTGCTCGCCCACGTCATGTTGAGCATGATTCTGGTGGCATCACGATTGAGAGGGATGGTCCGGTGAAGCGTGGTATCGGTTCTCAGGAAATAGATGTCCCCGGAGACGAAGCCGTAGGTCGTGATCTGGTTTTCGCACAAGTACTCATGAATCCTCGGATTAGCTTTGTCCCAATCTGTGTGAGGGATACATTGAAGCATCCCGCCGTATTCAATCGGGGGCGTCTCCAGGATCCAAATGAGCGCGAAGCTGAAGTCTCCCCAATGCCAGCCATGCGTGTCACCTTTCTTCTCGTGCCGCGAAATGAGAAACTCCTCATCCTTGGACGGGCATGAGTAAAGCGGTTCGCGGGCAATGGCCGCAAGAAACTTCAGTAACGGTTCGGAATTGTAGATCGCGTTGATGAGCGGGCTGTTCTCGGCGATGATTTCGCTCCTCACGACACTCATCTTTCTCGGAGTATAGTCAGTGGTCGCCAGCTTCAGGTCTCTGCGCTCGGCAGCCTCGTCAAGGAGTCTTATCACCTCTTTTTTCGCAGCGTCCCGAAGCTCCGGTGGCACAACATCCGGCACTTTGATGAAGCCATGGCTTCTAAATCGCTGGCACAGCGCAAGTCTGTCTCTTGCGGAGAACCTGTTTGTCTGGTGAATTAGAATCTGCTGATCCAACTCTGATTGGATGATCTTATCCATACTTGCTCCTTAATGCAGAGAGGAAATGAGCTTTGGCTGAAAGCATGTCTGCTCCCTATGCTCTTAGCCACAGGGCGAAAGAACCCATAGAATAAGAGAGCGTTGATAGCCGGTGGCGCGACGAGTGATGTCGATCTCTGACCACCACCGTACATCACCCGTTCGTGCGCCACTCTTCTCACACCTCTGCCGTCTCAGCGAAGATGGCCCGCCCCTTCTTGTCTCTGATCTTGCTTGCATCGCGGTTGTCTTCAGTGTGTGAAGCTCAC
>DASVVT010000031.1:0-21394 GCA_036386415.1 Pyrinomonadaceae bacterium | reverse complement strand
CACCGCAAAGAACGCCAGGGAGGAACGCGCCAAGGTCGCAGAGAAATCTCCAGCGCCCTTGGCGTCTTCCTCCCTGGCGTTCTTTGCGGTTTATCTTCCGTACTGCCAAATGAAATCCGCTCTAAGTTGCGACGAACTGCCTGTAATGGTCGAAGCGTTCGAGGATCAGCTGGACGTAGTTGACCGGCTCGATCCCCCGACAGAAGCCGAACTTGACGACCGGGTCTGTGGAGTATTGCTGCGTCGATTTTTGCAGCAGCCAGTAGGAGACATCGTCCCAGGAGACAGGGTTTCCTCCGTACTTCTCCGTCAGGCGTCGCGCATCTTCGACATGACCCGCGCCGCAGTTGTAGGAGGCGAGGATGAACTTGAGGCGCTCGCCCTCGTTCGGGATGCGCGTGCTCCAGTACTCGCTGAGCCAGGCGAGGAAACGGACTGCGCCGCGCACGTTATCCTCAGGGTCGCGCGCATTCGTCACGCCGTACTCTTGCGCCGTCCTCGGCATCAGTTGGAGCAGACCCGTCGCGCCCGCCCAGGAGCGCGCGTCCGCTTTGAAGCGCGATTCCTGAAATGCCTGTGAAGCCAGCAGCCGCCAGTCCCAGTTAAGCGTGCTCGCATACTGTTTGAGCAACTGGTCGTATTCGCAGAGCTTGCCGGTCGAAGAGGTCAGATACTCGCTTTCGACCCGCTCCTTGTAGCTACGCCGGTCTATGAAATACTTCTTATAGAGACGGTCGAAGAGAGCGCCGTTCTGCTTCTCTTCGATCCAGCGGTTGAGCTCGCTCATCAGCTCGGGGGCGTTCTTCCTGACAGCCCATGCGACGCTGTGGGAGCGTCCGACGATGGGGCGGACGCGCAGGTTCTTGAACTCAGCCTCCTTCAACTCGGCCAGGTTGCTCTGCATCACTGTAAATTCGACTTCGCCCTTCGCCACCTTTTGGGCCAGCGCCTCGTCCTGTATTTGACCGCTCGTCTCCACGATATGTATGTCGCCGGAAACACTGTCGGCCAACTCGACGAGCGTTCTGCGGTAAGGCGATTTTTCCGGCAGGTGAACCGTCTCCCCGGACAGTTGGGTTGGCTTGGTGATGAGTCGCGCCTGTATGTCTATCTCCGGCAAGTCGTCCTGAGCAGGGCCGGGTGTGAGCGCTTTCTCCGCGACTGCGCCAGCTTCACTCGGAGGCTCTGCCTGCTGCACGAGCGCCGGTTCGGTGCGATACAGGGGGTGTGTGAAGGAAACGTAGTGCCTGTCTTCTTCGGTGGGAATAAGGCGGTCTGCGACGATGTCTCCGTCACCGCCGTTGAGCAGCGGGAAGAGGCTTTTCGGGTCTGTGACGACGATTATCTTGAGCGCCAGCTCATGCTCTTTAGCGAACGTCTGCAACAACTCGTACTCATAACCGAGCGGCTCGCCGCGATAAAGGAAATAGGTGGTCGAGTTGTAAGGAGCCAGCACGACCAGCGCGCCACGCTGCTTGATCTCTGCCAGATCACGCTTGACTGGCTCAACCATCGGCAGATTCGACCGGCGATCAATCGGATCAACGGCCTCCGTCTCAGGTTGTTTATGTCGCCGACAGGCGTGCGAGCTGAAAAGCGAAAAGATTAAGAGGAAGGACAGGGCTAATCTGACCTGATCTCTCATAACGTTAGTCGCTCCTGCGAAAGACGCTACCCGATCAGGTAGTCCGAACTACACGGGCGCGCAAAATATGTTTCTAACGGAGGATGTTTCTTAGGGGCGAGAGAGCTTTTATGCCAAAACGGATGGTAAGTCAATATTTACTGTTGCGCGCACGGGCTCCGAGGTGAGGAAATCTCTCTGGCTGCGCAGCGCAAAGGATTGTGCGTCGATGGCTCTTGAGACGGCGAGGATGCCGTCCAGATGATCCACTTCGTGCTGAAGCAGCTCGGAGAGATCATTTGTGAGATGCATCTGGCGCTCCGTCCAGTCCAGGTCACGGTAGGTGATGCGGCAGCTCTGGTAACGCAGCACCTTGACGAGCAGCTCAGGAAAGCACATGCAGTCGTCCCAGACCTCCATCAGAGCATCGCTCGCCGGAGTGATGATCGGATTGATGAAGACTACGGGCTCCTTAATGTTCATGTAGACGAGCCGCTTCCTGACGCCGATCTGCGGCGCGGCGATGGCGCGCCCCGCCTGGTACTCCTCCCTGAACTTCATCATCGTATCGTGCAGGTCTGAGACGACCCCTTCGAGCGCACGGCTCTCTTCTTCAGCGACCATTTCGGATGATTCGTAGAGCGAGGGATTGCCGAGTCGTAGAATTTCCCTGACGGCCATGACGTGTCCTTTCTCTCAAACGGCCTTTGACCATTCCTATTCTAATACAGGCCTGCGGAACAAAGTAAAGAGTAGCAGAGAGAGGGGGACGAGGAAGATTAAACGCAAAGGACGCAAAGTCCAGCACGCAAAGGGCGCAAAGAAGTCTTTCTCTGCGCCCTTTGCGTCCTCCTCCTTGGCGCTCTTTGCGTTTAAATCTTCATAGAAAGCGATGCATCACGTAGGCATCGACGAGGCCGAGCCTTTTGTGCCGGAACGCCTCCGGCAGAGTGCCGACGATTGCGAAGCCGAGTTTCTTCCACAGGGCGATGGCCGCCTCGTTCGTGCTGACGACCATGTTGAACTGCATGGCCGTAAAGCCTGCTCTGCGCGCCTCGGACAAAGAGTGCTCACACATGGCACGGCCTACGCCTTGACCGCTCGCACGGCTGCTCACCATGTAGCCCGCGTTCGCGACGTGCGAGCCGAGCCCCGGCTGGTTCGGCTTGAGGATGTATGTCCCGACCACACGCTCGCCAAGGCAGGCGACGTAGGTTTTAACTCCACCGGCCATCCAGATCGAGTACGCCTGCTCTTTCGTCGTCTGCGGATCGTAAACATAACTCTCTCCGGCCTCGACCACTTCGTGGAAGATTTCCCATATCGAGTCGAAGTCTGACTCGCGCGCGCTTCTAATGGTGATCGTGGCTGCGCTTCTCATCTCCCGCCGTCCAGCACACTCAAGTATGCCCGCACAGCATTGGAGAGACCCATCTCCAGCGCATCGGAAACCAGAGCGTGCCCGATGGAGACCTCCGCGATGTAAGGGATCGAGCAGAACCGACCAAGGTTATCAAGGTTCAGGTCGTGACCGGCGTTCACGCCTAAGCCGACCTCCACTGCTTTCTCTGCGGCGCGCGCGTATCGCTCGAAGACCGTTTCCAAGTCACCTGTATGGTAGGCTGCCGCGTAAGGCTCCGTGTATAACTCGATCCGATCAGCGCCCACGTCTGCGGCGCGCGGGATCTGCTCGCAGTCCGGGTCCAGAAAGAGAGAGACGCGGATTCCCAGGGCTCTCAATTCTGCCACGAGCGGCTTCAGATGTGATCTGCTTTCGGCCAGATTCCAGCCGTGATCTGATGTGAACGCGTCAGGGCTATCCGGCACGAGCGTGCACTGCGTCGGCCTGACGCGACGCACTATCTCCATGAACTTCGGAAACGGGTTGCCTTCGATATTGAACTCCACCGCAGGTGTCTCTGCCAGAAGAGACGCCAGCTCGTAAACATCCGAACTTCTCGTATGTCGCTCGTCAGGACGCGGGTGAACCGTGATGCCATCAGCACCGGCATCAATACAGACCCGCGCCGCGCGTGTGACGCTCGGAATTCCAACGTTGCGCGAGTTCCTCAAGAGCGCGACCTTATTAAGATTGACACTGAGCTTCGTCATCTCTCTATCCCAAACAGTCCCCCGGTTTCAAATTCAAATTTAAGAAACTCCGAATCCGAAACTTCCCTTCCCAGCTCGACCACTTTGCGTATCAGAAGATCGAAGTCCTCTCTCCGGCTGCGATGATTGGTGATCGCCGCGCGCAGCGCATACGTGCCGTTCAGCACCGTGCTCGACGGCACGGCGACGCCGCTCTCATGTAAGCGTATGAGGAGCTCTTCGTTCAAACGGTTGAGCTGCGTCTCGCTGAGTGATGCGTCCACGTAGCGGAAGCAGACGATGTTCAGGGGCACTGGAGCGAGTAATTCCAGGTCGGGCGTAGCCTCGACAAGGGCGCGCAGATAGCGTGCCTGCTCGACGTTCTGTTCGATCAGACGGCGGAATTTCTCTATGCCGTGCTCTTTCAGCGAAAGCCAGACCTTCAGCGCCCGGAAGCCGCGTGACAGTTGGACGCCGTACCCCGCGAACCACGTCTGACCTGACGTCAGGCCACGCTCTGTGTGCGCCAGGTAAGCGCCTGAGGCTGAAAACGTCTCGCTATGGAGTCCAGCGTGTCTGACCAGCGCACAGCCGACTTCGTAAGGCAGGTACATCCACTTGTGCAGATCGAAGGCTAAGGAATCTGCGCGCTCCATGCCTGCAAGCTGCGGACGAAGCTGAGGCGAGAGCGAGGCGAGCGCGCCGAAAGCCCCGTCAACGTGAAACCACAACGCTTCACGCTCGCAGATGTTAGCCAGCTCCTGAAGGTCGTCGAACGCTCCGGTGTTGACCGTTCCGGCATTTCCCACCACGCAGATAGGCCTGTATCCACGCGCGCGGTCTTCTTTGATGGCTGCCTGAAGCGCCGCCAGATCAATCTGGTAATCAGAGTTGACGGGAAGCTGGCGAAGCGCCTGACTGCCGAGCCCGAGCAGCTCGACAGCCTTCCCTATGGAATAGTGCATCTCGGTCGATCCGTAGAGCGTCAGCCTCTGCTCGCCCGCCTGCATCCCCTGACGTGCGACGTCGAAGCCTGCCTTAGCGTTGCGCGCGACCGTGAGGCCGACCAGGTTCGCCATCGAGCCGCCGCTCACCAGCAGCCCGCTCGCCTCCGCCGGATAATGCAGCATCTGCTTGCACCAATCTA
This sequence comes from Pyrinomonadaceae bacterium, assembly GCA_036386415.1. Classification (GTDB taxonomy): domain Bacteria; phylum Acidobacteriota; class Blastocatellia; order Pyrinomonadales; family Pyrinomonadaceae; genus DASVVT01. Next base: position 16,532 of record DASVVT010000031.1, on the reverse strand, counting down.
TCACCTGCGTCTCGACGTAAACCGGCACTTGATCGAACCCGCCCACGTTCGGATTCATCCCGGCGGCCAGCATCTCCGCGAGCATCGCGAAAGGCGTCCCCGTGCCGTTCACCCAGGCCCAGAAGCGCGGATGAATATTTCCCAGAGGGTGCGGCAAAACATATCTCACGAAGTCCTGGTACGCGCGCTCCGCTCCCTGTCCTTCAACGGGGAGCGGCTGATTCAAGTGCGCGCGCACCTCTGCCGGAATCGGCTGCCAGACGGGACGCTCGCGCACCCTCTCCAGGTAGCCCATCATGTCGTTCACCATCCGGTGTCCCAGGTCGCGCATCTCCTGCCAGTCTTCAGGGTCGAGCGTCTCCTCGTCTCTCAAGTCTCCCATGTCCTCACTCATCTTTAATTCTCCGCCGGATGATTAACCCTATGCCCGCCATGACACTCGCGCCGCCCGTCGCGATCCGCCATGTCAAAACCTCATCGAGCACCAGCATCCCCAGCAAGACGGCAATCAAGGGAGTGACCAGTGGGATGAGCATGGTTTTAGTCACCTCCATGTGCCGCACGAGCCAGTAGAACATCAGGAACGCCAGGGACGAGCCGACCAGCGCCAGATAAAGGAGCGAGGTCAAGGCCAGCGGCGTCCAGTTAAATTTCAGCGGATTGCCCTCGAAGGCGATGCCGATCAATAAAAGGGGGATGAAGCCGACGATCATCTGCCCTGCGGCGAGGACGGCGAAATCAAGGTGGCCGCCGCGCGCCTTGATGAGGACGTTCGAGTAGGCGACGCAGAACGCTCCGATCACAATCGCAATGCTCCCCTGTAGCGCCGACACACCCTCGACTGTCATCTGGTTGGAGAAGATCAAGCCGACGCCTGCGATGCCGAGGGCGACGCCCGCCAGCTTCGACCAGGTGATGCGCTCGTTCGGTAAATAGTGATGCGCGATGATGAATCCGAAGACGGGGATGATCGTCTGTAGGATAGCCGGGAGACTGGACGAAGTGCGCTGCTCTCCCCAGAAGAGCAATCCGTAATTCATGGTGAAGGCCAACAGCCCCGTCACCAGAATAAGCCCCCAGTCGCGCGGGTCGCGCGGCAGAGGCGTGCGTCGCATGACGATAATTAGCAGGAGGATGGCGGAGGCGATGACAAAGCGTATGCCCGCAAACGTGAAGGGCGGTAAGTCCTGCAACCCTAGCTTGATGAACAGCCAGGTCGATCCCCAGATGAGACTCAGCAGCAACCAGACAATGACGGGCGCGTTCATAGCAACAGCAGTAGCCAGTAAACAGTAGACAGTAGTCAGTAGAAAAGCTTTCGCTACGGATTCGTCAGGGTGTCAGCTACGACGCTCTTAACGCGGAGCGCCTACTGGCTACTGACTACTGTCTACTTGTTTCATATTACATTCTCTTCGATCCTAAAAATAATCCTTGATACAATGAAAGTCAATTGTTATATTGTCATTATGACAATGTGGTCTCCGAGTCTGGCCGATCAGGTGGGTCCGAAGTGTCGAGCGCTTGTGGATGCGCTCGCAGAAGATATTAAAACCGGTCAGTTGGAGCCGGGCGCGCGTCTCCCAACGCATCGCGAGCTTGCGGACAGGCTTGGCATCGCCATCGGAACCGTCAGCCGTGCCTATGCCTTAGCGCAGCGTCGGGGGTTGATCACGGGTGAGATAGGTCGAGGCACGTTCGTCAGCGTTGGAGTGAGCGCGGCGAGCGCCATCTCTATGGAGGGCGAAGAGCCTTCGCTCATTGATCTCAGTAAGAACAGAATCGCACGCGACCTCACGCCGGATCGAACGCTTGCGGAGACGCTGACGGCGCTCGCCGCGCGATCAGACCTTGCTCCCCTTCTGGATGATTATCAACCGGCGGCAGGAGCGATGAGGCATCGCGCGGCGGGGGCTGCGTGGGTCAGCCGCATGGGTCTGGAAGCGCGGCCTGAGCGGACGCTTGTTTGCAGCGGCGCGCAGCATGCCATGTTCGTCGCCCTGTCTGTGCTGACGAGGCCGGGAGACACTATCTTCACAGAACAGTTGACCTACCCCGGAATCAAGGCGCTCGCCAGTCTTCTACATCTCACGCTGCATGGTCTGCCGCTGGACGAGCATGGCCTGCGTGTAGACGCTTTCGAAGCGGCCTGTCGCGCCGCGAGCGCGGCGAAAGTCTTATACTGCGTCCCGACGCTGCACAACCCGACCGCCTCCGTCATGCCGGAAGCGCGTCGACGTGAGATTGCTTCCATCGCAGAGCGTCATCACGTCACCATCGTCGAAGATGACGTGTACGGAGTTCTGCCCCCGTCTGCTCCGCCGCCGATTGCCTCCTACGCGCCGGAGCATTCCTTCTACATTGCGAGCACCTCCAAGAGCCTCTCGCCCGGCCTTCGCATCGGATACCTCGCCGCTCCAGCCGAGGCGGTTGATCGCGCCGCCGCAGTCATACGCACGACGACCTGGGAGGCGACGCCGCTCATGGCGGAGATCGTCACGACCTGGATCGAAGACGGCACGGTTGATCGTATCCTTGAATGGAAGCGCGCAGAGACGGCAACGAGACAGGCTATGGCACGGAGCCTTCTGGGCGATTATTTCAACGATTCTTGTTCTCAGATGAGCTGCCACGTCTGGCTTCAGCTTCCGGAGCCCTGGCGCAGCGAGGACTTTGTGGCGCAGGCGCGAACGCGCGGCGTCGTCGTGACGCCCTCAGAAGCCTTCGTGGCTGGCCGTCTAACTTCCGCCCCGCACGCCGTGCGCCTCTGCCTGGGGTCGCCCCGAAGCCGTCAACAGCTCGAAAAAGGGCTCGAAATCCTCGCCGGTATTCTGAGGGATGCGCCGGAGCCGACGCTGACAGTTACCTGAATCCACACTACTCTACGGCAATTAAATCTTGCCGGAATCTCCCTGCTCCTGTAATATTCGTGGACATTGAGCCGAGTTAGTCCTTTATTGATCTTGGAATCAATGCTCAGTTTTCGGCTACACGGATAGCCCCAGATCAACGCTTAGCAATCCAGAACATATGTCAGGCAGTTTCCCTCGCGCTATAGCTCTCTCTGTCGGCAGGCAACGTCCCTGCTCGACGGCGCAGAGTGTGCCGGGGCGCTTGAGGCACGCCTCTTCTGTCATCTCTTTTGACAGGCCGGACTTAAATGGGGCAGGAGTTTACCGCTCGCCCCGCCCGGCCCTATCTACTCGCCGCTGCGGTTCTGACCACGGCGCAATCCCTCCAGGAGACTCACGATGTACTTTCAGCCCCAACAAACCACACGCGCCATTAACATCCGCAGAGATATAGCCCGCGCGCGTTATGCGCGCTTGTTTCCAGCTCTCCTGATGGCCGCATTGTTGATTTCCGTCAGCATGCAGGGCAAGGTAGAAGCTCAGGAATTTCCCAGTGATCTTGATCCCACATTCGGCATTAACGGCAAGGTGACAACAGATTTCTTCGGTGGCGAAGACCGTGCGGCTGCCGTTGCTATTCAACCTGACGGCAAGATCGTGGTCGTCGGACAGGCCAAGACGGGGACATCCGCCAATGACTTCATAGACTTTGCTTTGGCTCGGTATAACCGCGACGGCAGCCTGGACACGAGTTTCGGCAACGGCGGCAAGGCGACGACAGATTTCCTCGGATTCAACGACTACGTGACGAAGATTTTTATTCAGCCTAACGGGAAGCTCGTCCTGGCTGGCTTTGCTACGGATAGCAGCGCAAAGTTGCACCTGGCGCTGGCGCGCTATAACAGAAATGGCAGTCTGGATGATGGCACAAGCAGCGATTCCACACCTGCGGACTCTTTCGGCAATGGCGGCAAAGTGGTCTCCGATTTCCTCGACGGCACGAGGGCTATAGCTTTCCAGCCTGACGGCAAGCTGCTCGTGGTCGGTCAGGTAGGCGTTGAATTCACGCTGGCGCGTTATAACAAGGACGGCAGCCTGGACACGCCTTTTGGCGATGGCGGCAGGGTGCTGACGGACGTGTATGGCACAGGAAGTTCTGTCAGCGCAGTCGCCGTTCAAGCTGACGGCAAGATTGTGGTCGGTGGAACCGCATACGATCATATCTGGCCGCCGGGCGAACGTGAAAATTTCGCCCTCGTGCGCTACAACAAGGATGGCAGCCTAGACGACGGCACCAGTAGCGACTCGACGCCGTCTGACTCCTTCGGTGATGGCGGAAAGGTGGTCGTTGATGTAGGACAGGACAGTGATTACCTGAATGACATCGCAATCCAACCTGACGGCAGAATTCTGGCGTCGGGCTACGCGTACAGTTACTGCTGCCCAGGTATCTATGCCGTGATAGTTCGCTTTAACACCGACGGCACAATGGATGACGGCATGGGCGGCGATTCCACACCTGCGGACTCTTTCGGCAGAATTTTCGCCGGGCATGGCACTGTGAGCATTTTCGGCGACATGATTGTTCAACCCGGCGGTTTGATCGCCGTGACCTCATATGCGGATTACTCCTATCGCGGCAGTTTCATCGTGGACATCTTCAACAGCAGCAGCGGTCTTGACTCAAGCGCGTTTGTTCCAGAGTTCGGAGACGGCACAGCGGCAGCACTTGCTTCCCAACCTGACGGCAAGGTTGTGGTCATCGGCAACTCGATACAAAATGGGGTTCAAAACAGCTCTGACTTCGCAATCGCACGTCTTAATGGCGATCCCGTCGCAACGTCTATAGATTCACTGGCGCTTGCCCCTTCAAACGCTCCGGGTTCGCCAGCGAACCTGACGGGCACGATTAAAATCAACGCGCCCGCGCCGCCAGAGGGTCTGATCGTCACTCTTGAAAGCACTAACGGGGCGGCTTCCGTTCCGGCAAGAATCAGAATCCCGGCTGGAAAGAGCACACAGGACTTTACGATCAAGACCACGCCGATGCTCACGCTCCAATCGGGAAACCTCATTGCCAGAATGGGGAAGTCGATCAAGAGCACGCCGCTCGTCGTCCAGCCTCTGGGCGTGGCATCGCTCACTCTTAATCCGAGCACGGTCGATGGCTCCAAACCTGTGACGGGCGTGGTCACGCTCAACGCCCCTGCGCCTGAAGGCGGCATGCTCGTCCAGTTATCGAGTCGCAATCCGGGCGTCGTTTCTCCCGTCGCGAGCAGCATCACGATTCCAGCCGGAGCACGCGTCAAGAGTTTCACCCTGCGTGTGGCAGGCACGGCTTCGGGTCGTACAGCCGTCGTCACCGCGACGGCCAATGGAGTCAGCAAGAGCGCCGTCTTAACGGTGCAATAAGAGCGCTGGAAGGAACGCGGACGGGAGAGTTTAGACTTCCCCTCTTTCAGGTTGGCTTTTTGTTGAGCGTGGTCTTTTGATCCTCGCCTGGCAGCCAGCCTCAACACTTCTTAAGTGCTGTATCTCCCCGGACCCCAGCACATTTCCTCCAGGAGAGCGATGATGTTTTACTCACTTAAAGAAACCTTACTCATTTCGGCTTGTCTCAGCACGCGCAAGGTTTTGATGCGCCATGCGCGTCGATTCTTCGTCGTAGGGATGTTCTTATCGCTACTGTCTGTTGGTCTGCTCAATCAGGCGCAGGCCAGTGACGGCTTCGTTTTGGATAGCAGCTTCAGCCAGGACGGTAAACAGATCACTGCCTTCGATTCAGTGGCCCGCGCACATGCCGTTATTCTTCAACCCGATGGAAAGATCGTCGCGGCTGGAGAGAGGAACAACAGTGTAACCTTCCTGGACTTCGTCCTAGTCCGCTACAACAGCGACGGTAGCCTCGACCCGACATTCGGCCAGGGGGGCAGAGTAACCACCGATTTCGGTGACACTTCCCACAGGGCTTCTGACAGTGCCTATGCTGTCGCCCTTCAATCAGACGGCAAAATCGTAGCCGCTGGAGTTACGCTAGGGGCTGAGGGTAGGCATTTCGCGCTCGCTCGTTACAACTCGGACGGCCAGTTAGACCCGACGTTTGGAGATGGGGGCAAGATTATTACCAATTTCGGCAGCGACTTCGGTGAAATTATCTATGCCGTCGCGATTCAGGCGGATGGCAAAATCGTGGCCGCAGGGATGGGCGGAGAAGCCTCCCACAACGACGATTTCGCGCTCGCTCGCTACAACTCGGACGGCAGTCTTGATCCGACGTTCGATGGTGACGGCAAAGTTACGACCGATTTCTTTAACAGTTCAGATACGGCGCGGGGAATTGTGCTTCAGGCTGGCGGCAGGATCGTCGTTGCCGGATCGGCCACCAAGAGCGACCAGGGCGACCGCGACTTTGCTCTTGCGCGTTACAACCCGAACGGAAGTCTGGATCAGGCTTTTGGAAACGGGGGCAAGGTCATTACGGAATTCTTCGGTGGGGACGATGATGCTAACGCCATCACCCTCCAAACAGATGGCAAGATGGTGGTCGCAGGAATTACCAGACCTTCCAACCTTGAGAGTAGATTCGCTCTGGTGCGCTATAACCGCAATGGCAGTCTCGACCCTACGTTTGGAAACGGGGGCAAGGTCACTACCGATTTTGGGACCGCCAGCGCCAGTGCCACCGCCGTTGCTTTCCAGCCTATAGGAGGCAAGATTATAGCGGCTGGAGCGGCCACCAATCTTCATGCCAGCTTCCAATATGACTTCGCGGTGGCGCGCTATAACAGCAATGGCAGCCTTGATGGGAGCTTCGCGGATGGCGGCAAGGCAACTACAGAATTCTTTTGTGATGATGATGCTGCCTCGGCGGTCGCCGTCCAGCCGGACGGCAAGATCGTTGCGGCTGGCTACAGCACGACTAGCTATGGCCCCGCCTTTACGCTTGCACGTTATACCGCCCGAAGAGTGGTCTCGCCAGAGCCCAAGCTTCTTTCGGTGACGCTTGCACTCTCCACCACTCCAGGCTGCAAGAGTTTAGTAGGTGCGGTGACGCTTGGCACGCCAGCGCCTCCGGGCGGCCTGGTAGTAACTCTCAGCGATAACATCCCGGCGGCTTCATTACCGTCCAGTGTGTTTGTTCCGGCTGGCGAAACCACGGCCTGTTTTTCTGTCTCAACCTCACCTGTCAGCCACGCTCAAGCCGGGAGTATCGTCGCGATGTTGAACGGGATGAGCCGGAGTACGACGCTCATTGTGCGACCTATAGCGGCGAATCTGGATTTCAGTCCGAACCCAGTTACCGGCCCAAACGATGTCACTGGCATATTGAGGCTGGAATGCCCGGCTCCTGCCGGTGGGCTGACCGTACAGTTGTCGAGCCGCAATCCGGGCGTAGCCCACCCGCTGCCAACCAGCATTTTCATCCCTGAGGGTCAGGACATTGTTAATTTTGGAATACGGACGGCTGATGTGCCCTCTCCGCGTTCAGCGGTTATCACGGCGACTGTGAATGGAATAAGCAGGAGCGCCGTGCTCATAGTTGAATAGCAAACAGACGCCTGGAGCGAGGACATCATTTGATTAGTGCTCTGTGCCCCCCTCTCTCGTCCTGCGGTGGTGAGTCTTGCTGAAAATTGATTCACCACCGCAGACACAGAGAGAACACGGAGGCGGCACAGAGAGTTGAGTTGAAACCAGGAGACTACTCGAAAGATCTATCTCTTTTACTTCCTCACGTCCACACGCCGCACGCCCTGCGTCTCAGGGCGCACGAAGACTGTTTTACTCATGCTCGCACTATTGGCTCGGAGCGTGACCGTGTACGTGCCGGGCGGCACGCGGTCGAGCGCTTCGCGCTCGGAGATGGTCTCGACGCGTCTGCGCGCCGCTTCTTCATCGCTGGTCTTCTCCTGGCGCTTCAAGTCCCAGTTGACGCGATGGATGCCCGCCGCTCCGGGGCCGGTCAGTGTGCGCACAGTTTTGCCGCTCGCATCAGAAATCGCCAGCGTCGCGCTCTCGCCCGCGCTCTCCTTCAGGTAATAGGTAATCATCGTCCCATAGGGCGGGTTGTCGGCGCGGAAGAACATGTCGCCGTTCAGCTCTTCGATGGTCGCGCCGTAGGTGAAGCGCGTTTTGAAGAGCGTGCCCTGCTTGATGTCGAAGAGGTGCATCTGTTTGTCAAAGAACTGTCCGCTCATCTCCTCAAAGGGCGCGATGTCTGTTACCCAGATGGCGCGCCCGAACGTGCCAATGATGAGATCATGCTCGCGCGGCTGGATCGCCATCGTGCGCACAGCGACGGTCGGCAAATTATTTTGCAGCTTCGTCCAGTGCGAGCCGCCGTCCAGAGTCAGATAGACGCCGAACTCCGTTCCGGCAAAGAGGAGACGGGGATTAACTGTGTCTTCACGGATCACGTAGGTCGAGCCGTTTAGAGGCAGGTCGCCGGTAATATTCGTCCACGTCTTGCCGTAATCGGTCGTCCGGTAAAGATAGGGACGGGTGTCCTCGCGCGTGTGGTTATCGTAGGCGACATAGGCCGTTGCCTTATCAAATCTTGAAGCTTCGATTTCAGCGACGACTCCGCTGGTGGGCGCACCGTCAGGGAAATTGCCCGTCACCTCCGTCCAGTTTTTGCCCCGGTCGCGCGTGACGTGGATGGGGCCGTCGTCTGCTCCGACCCAGAGGATGTTGGAATCTTCCGGCGACTCGGCGATGGAGAAGAGCGCGCCGTAGCTATGATAGCCCTCGTAAGTCTTCTTGCTTCCCTTCAGCTCGCGCTCCTGCTGGCGCGTGAGGTCAGGACTGATGATCTCCCAGCGCTCGCCCCGCTCGGTCATCCGAAACAGGTAGTTGCTGCCGTAATAGAGAACCTTGGGGTCTTGATGAGAGATTATCATCGGCGGCGTCCAGTCGTAGCGGAAGGGATGTAGACCTCGGCGCTTCGCCTCTTCGGGGTCAGGCGTCAGCTCCGTGCGATCCCACGTCCGCAGGTTCAGACGCGAGAGGTTGCCGAACTCCTGCACCATGTAGATGATGTTCGGATCGGTCGGGTCTGCATGCACGGGCATCCCGTCGCCGTTGAAGCGCAGCTTGATCCAATCGTGATTGGTGATGCCTTCGTTGTCGTAGGTCTGGCTCGGCCCCGTCCAGTGTCCGGTGTCCTGCATCCCGCCGTAGACGTAGTAAGGGTCTTGATTGTCCACGTCCACTTCGTAGAACTGGCCGATGGGCAGCACAGCCTGCTGCCAGGTCGCACCGCGATTGTAGGAGATGTTCACTCCGCCGTCGCCGCCAATGATGAGGTGCTGCGGGTCTGATGGGTCGATCCAGATAGAATGTAGGTCGTTGTGCACATGCTTCAGATTGGACTTGGCGAAGTTCTTTCCGCCATCGGTCGAGAGCATCAGATCGAAGACGGGCATCCAGACCCTGTTGTCATCCGCCGGATCAACGTGTATGCGGTCGTAGTAGTAGCTGGTCATCGTCGGATTGACGCGTTGCCACGTCTGGCCGCCGTTTTCAGACCGGAACACGCCGCCCGTCTCGCTCGTCCTTTTGCCGCTTCCGGCAGGCTCGCCCGTGAGAATCGCCGCATACACGATCTTTGAATTGTGCTGTCCCACGGCGAGAGTGATCTTTCCCATCTCGTCTGTCGGCAAGCCCTCCGTCAGCTCGACCCAGCGCTGGCCGCCGTCGGTCGTCTTGTAAATGCCGCTATCGGGGCCTGACTCGGCCATGTCGCCAGCGCCGAAGCGAAATCGCTGCCACGCTCCGGCGTAGAGCACCTTCGGATTCTTCGGGTCTATCTGGAGGTCTATGCAGCCGGTCGTGTCGTTGATGAAGAGAGACTTGCTCCACGTCGCGCCGCCGTCTGTCGTCCTGAAGACGCCGCGCTCCGAGTTCCTGCCCCAGAGGTAGCCCATCGCCGCCACGTAGACGATCTCCGGGTTCGTTGGGTGAATGACGACGGCGCTGATCTGGCGCGTATCATTGAGTCCCATATTGATCCAGGTCGCGCCCGCATCGGTCGATTTATAGACTCCGTCGCCCCAGGAGTTGGCGCGCGTGCTGGCCGGTTCGCCCGACCCGACCCAGACGATGTTCGGGTTCGTTCTGGCAATCGCCACCGCGCCCGTCGAAGCGCTGGTCTGTTTCTCGAAGATGGGTATGAGCGTCGTGCCGTTGTCGGTGCTCTTCCACAAGCCTCCACCAGCGGTCGTCACGTAGAAGGTCTTCGGGCTGCTCTCCAGGCCGACGACCTGCCAGACGCGCCCCGCAGGGCTCGAAGGGCCGAGCAGTCGCCATGTGAATTCGCCGAACAGGTCAGTGCCGGGATGCTGCGCGGCACTCTGCGCTCGCAACGTTGTTGTTTGAAGCAACAGGCTCAAGACCAGAACTAATGTTGCAGTGATGTGCCAGACTGCGCTCGTTCGATTCATGGATTTTGACTCCTTGCGACGAATACCGACAAAAGGTGTAATTAAACGCAAAGGGCGCAAAGTGCTTCGCCAAGGACGCAAAGAGATAATTCCTTAGCGACCTTTGCGTAAACCCTCTACGCCCTTTGCGTTTAAATCTCTCTTCACCACACTACTCTCCCACTATTTTTAGACACGCTCTTAGTATCTTAACGTCTCCCCTGCGCGATCTTCACGGCCTCCGGCAGACCGCGCAGGCGCAGCATAGAGAGGACGCCGAAGATCGGCCCCGGCGCAAGCGCAATGAAAGCATAGCGCCACCCGACCACGTCTACCAGTTTTGGAATCAACTGGATCGAGATCATGGTCAGAAGAAATCCAAGACACGTCTGGATCGTGAGCGCCGTACCTGTGTACCGCGGGTCGCACAACTCCGTGACGCAGGTTGAGAACTGCGCGGAGTCTGCAACGACGCTCGCGCCCCAGATGACCGCCACTGTGAGCAGGAGCGCCGGACTCGACTGGAAGAACAGCCCGACGATCAGGCAGCACATGCCACTCATGATCATCGCCCAGGAGGTGACGAGCGTGCGCCCCGCTCGATCCGCGACCAGCCCACCCACGATGCAGCCCAGCGCGCCCGCTCCAATGACCATGAAAGAGGCCGCCTCGGCAAGAGCCTGCGGGCTCCCACGCGCAGCCAGACTCGCGCGGATCATGACGGGTATCCAGGCCCACATGGCATAGAGTTCCCACATGTGGCCGAAGTAGCCGAAGTTCGCCAGCCTCACGCCGCGATTGCGAAAGACTTTCGTCACCTGCTGGAAGTCGAACCTCGCGGCAGGCAGCGCATACGGGCCGTCACGCACCAGCAGAAGCACGATCAGGCCGCCCGCGATGGCGAGCGCGGAGACAAAGAGCACATTGCGCCGCCAGTCATGGCTGCCGAGAGCATTAATCAGGTACGGCGACGCTTTGCCGAGCGTGAGCGCGCCGACGAGCACGCCGAGCGCCAGCCCGCGTCCACGACGAAACCACGTCGCCATGATCTTCATCCCCGGCGGATAGACTCCGGCCAGGAAGAGGCCGGTCAGGAAGCGTAGCGCGATGGCGGTCGCAGCCCCTTCGGCGAAGAGACCGAAAGCGGCGTTCGAGAGCGCGCCTGCGCAGGCCGCGACCGTGAAGAGATGTCTGGAGCTGATGATGTCTGGCAGATTGAGCAGGGCGCTCAAGAGTGTGCCGACGACGAAGCCGAGTTGAACGGCGAGCGTCAACCATCCCACGCTCGCTTCGCTCAGTCGCCATTCGGCGCTGAGTTGCGGCACGGCAGCCGACGCGCTGAACCACAGAGACATCCCGAACAGCTCTGCGATTGACAGCAGCACGAGCGCGCGCCAGCGTGCGCCATGCTCCACGCCGTTCTGCATGTTCGCGGATTCCGTTTGCTCAGTCATTACGAGGAGCACAGAATATCACTTATACCAGGGAGCAGAATAAAAGAAGGCGGGGGACGATCCGCTAATTAACACGAAACGGCACGAAAAGAGGCGCTGTTTCGTGTTACTTCGTGTCGAGCGCGTGGATCGTCCCCGTCCTCTCTTTTGATTGCTACTTGGTATTACAATAAGCAGCGTCTCAAGTATCCAGACGCTTTTTGTGGAAACTCTCAACGAGAGCTGATGAAAAACCAGCGCATCTTCATACGCAATTTCGAGGCGGGGCGTTTTCTCGAAAGCCTGATCGTCGCCTCTGTCGCCTCCGTCTTGACGATTCGCCTGTTCCTGCGCCTGACCGGCTATCCGCAGATCGGAGGCGGCGGCCTGCATATCGCTCACGTCTTGTGGGGCGGACTCCTGATGCTCGCGGCGCTCATCATCCTTCTCTCTTTTCTGGGGCGTGCCGCCGAACGCGTGTCTGCGATCTTGGGAGGCATAGGCTTCGGGATGTTCATTGACGAGGTGGGTAAATTCGTCACAAGCGACAATAACTATTTCTTCCGCCCCGCCGCGAGCCTCATCTACGTGATCTTTATTCTACTCTTCCTCGTCGCACGCGCCATCCAATCGAATCAAAACTACTCCGATCTCGAATACCTCCTCAACGCTCTGCGAGAGATGGAAGAGGTCGCCCTGCACGACATGGACGAGGACGAGCGACAGCGCGCCTTGAATCAGCTCGAACGCAGCGACCCCAGGAGTCCACTGGTCGCAGCTCTGAAAGAATCGCTCTCGCGCATGGGGAGTACCTCGCCTCCACAGGCTTCACTGTATACTCGCGGCAAGCGTTTGGCTACGACCCTTTATCAAAGGGTCGCCAGCCGCTCCTGGTTCACCTTCGGCATCATCGCGTTCTTCGTCGTTCAACTGCTTATCAAGATTCTTTACGTCTTCATCCTGCTATTTTTCGTCGGCCTTGGCTGGGAGCGCATCCTGGACATGCGCATCGTCGGCCACGTCGCCGTCCAGATGCAGCACCTGGAGTTTGTCGATTGGGCGGAGATCGCCTCTTCTTTGCTGTCGGGTTTCTTTGTGCTGTGCGGGGTGCTACAGATACGGCGCTCACGCCTTTTCGCCTTCAGGATGTTCGCGCGCTCCATTCTGGTGTCGATCTTCCTGACGCAGGTCTTCGCCTTCTACAAAGAGCAGTTCTCTGCCCTGCTCGGACTTGCCTTCAACATTCTGATTCTGATCGTCCTGCGCTTTATGATCGGTCAGGAACGGCTCAAGGTCGCCTCATAAGCGGGCGAGCGCCGCGCGCCGCATGAATCTCATTGAGGCGCGTGATGAGGAGGGGCAGGTCTCTGCGCGTGTAGACCGGCAGAGGGGCGAGAAGGCTGCGGTCCATTGAAGTCTCACGCCAGGACGCGAAGCGCGCGTGCGCTCCTTCATCGCTGGCCTCGTCAAACAGGTAGAGCGCATTCGCTTGCGTCAGCGCGCGGCGAGCCGAAGCCTTGATCTTCCCGCCACCGGCACGCGCCGCCATCAGGACGTAATCCACATCAATAAATTTCAGGAAGCTATTGCCCTCTATGAAGAGCCCACGGGCGCGGACGCGTTCGAGCGCCTGCTTGATTCCCTGCTCGACCTGCGCATCCGTGACGATCACCCAGTGAACGTTGGAAGCTCCCGCGTCCCAGTACCTCCCCGTATCCTTGCCCTTCGCATACGTCTCGTCGCGCCCAGAATATACCAAGGGCTCGCTCTTGAGCAGGTGGCTCACGCAACAGGCAGAAGCCGTCTTGCCGCATGAACGATAATGCCCGCGCGTGATCTTGATCGCCTCCCAGCCGGGAAAGGCTCGCAGCAGGTCGCACACCAAAGCCGTCTTGCCCACCTCGGACGAGAAGCCTCCAACAGCGACAGTAGTGCGGTTCATCTCTTCTGTGCTCATCATAAAGGGCGAACAAAACTTATCCTACTACCTGAGACCGCTGATAACAAAACCGGGCTTCACCGACAAGGCACAAAGAGACGAAGTAAGCGCCGGGAACTTTCTTCGTGCCTTTCCGGTCTTTGTGGTAAGTTCTGTCAGGTATGACCCGTGGCTCGCGCTGTTTGGCGAAGCTTTGATTGTCTGGACTAAAGACGCATGCCGGATGAGAACGATTCCGCAGAGACTATCGGACGCATCGCTGAAGTGCTCTTGCGTCATGGCGAGACGGCGCTCAGAGGCGGCGCGGCTGAGGTTGTGGCTCAGGAATGGGTCGAAGCCGGTTTCGACGACCCGGAGGAAGTGTGTGACTGGCTGCGCGCCCGATGCTTCAGTGCCTCGGGCGCGGAAACCCTTGAGATGGCAGGCTTCACGCCCGAACAGGCAGCGATTCGCACCCGTGCAGGGGCGTCGGGCGATGAAGATACCATCGGCTATAAACTGACTCACGGCGATCTTAGCTTCGACGAAGCGCGCCGCATCATCACCAGTGAATTCTGGAACTCCTGAGAGCTTTGAGGGATCCAAGCGGGTGGGAAGAACTCCAAGCCAATATCCTGTTCATCCGTTGACCCTGTATGACATCACACCTTGATCTGCGCGCCTGGTTCGGCGGCATAGACATTTATCTTTTTGACCAGCTCTTGAAAGGCCGGTTCACTCCAGACATGCACCTGCTCGATGCCGGGTGCGGAGATGGCCGCAACCTCGTCTATTTTATACGCACCGGCTACGAGGTCTTCGGCGTTGACAGTTCCCCGGCGGCAATCGCACAGGTGCGCCAGCTTGCGACCGCTCTCTCCCCGCAGTACCCGGTGGAGAATTTTCGTCTCGAAGCAGTCGAAAAGATGTCTTTTAAGAATGAGAGCTTTGATGCTGTGATTAGCAGCGCAGTCCTTCACTTTGCGTCTGATGAAGAACATTTTCAAAGCATGCTGGTGGAGATGTGGCGTGTTCTCAGGTACGGCGGGATATTCTTCTCGCGGCTGGCATCAACCATTGGGATTGAGAATCGGGTCAAGCATCTTCAGGGCAGGCGCTACCACTTACCCGACGGAAGCGAGCGCTTTCTCGTCGATGAAGAGATGATTCTTAAGATGACAGAAACTCTGGGCGGAGCGCTGATCGAGCCGATCAAAACCGTCAACGTGCAGAACCTGCGCTCAATGACCAACTGGTGTTTGCGCAAAACGTAAACGATCAACCATGTGCTCTGAACTCAACCGCCGTCGGATCGACCCACTCGCCTGATCGTTCTCAACATAAGAGTAGCGATTGAGACTCTGCGGATCATCGACACTCATGCTCCCAGTGTACGGGTCTGGTGAAGTCCATCTGCCCGACTCGCTCTCGTCCTTTCGCCACCACGCATGATCCTGTCCCGTCTCACTGTCTCTCCATCAACCCATACTTCTGCCTGGTTGCATTTCCCTCCAGTCGCGCTCGCTCACTACTGAGACATTGTTATAGCTGGTGTAGCGGTATTTCGTTTTCAGACGATGAGGGAAGACCATCGTCTATCTCGGTTTCTACCATTTCGGCCCAAGGCGGGCCAAAATCTTATTAACCGATTCTCTCCACTGTGCATAATCCTGGGGCGCTTGCATTGCTTCGGTCAATTCTCTTGATCGCCAGAGTACGACTTTCCTGCTTTGAGGAGCTTTTTCCCGGAACAGCTCATTAGATATATTCATGTCACCCTTGACTTCATTTTTACCCAGGGTTCCTTTGAACCGAAAGACATCACGCGAGGGGACTCCCTCATGCTGCCCGTCATAGACAAGGCCAGTCGAAAGCCTCACCTTAAAAGATAATGCCTTGCCCTGCGGATCAAACTCAATGTCCTCCAGAATGCCGGTCGGCGGATCGCCGATGAGCCCGCGCTGTAAGGAAAACAGACCGAAAATAGTGCCCCCCTGCCGCCAGAGACTGAGCGCGTAGCCGTCAGCATGCTCATTGTCACTCCGCTCGACGTTAGTAAACGCTCCGACAATGGCGACCGGAGTTGTCGCAGCGGCTTGACTATCCACCGGCGGACGACTGGAAGAAGTCGATGCCGATGCTTGAACCGTCCGGGCAGGTAAGGTGAGCGAGGAATTCTGAAACGCCCGTGTCGGCGGATGGTGATGACACGCCAAGGAGCCAGCCAGAGCGCAGATCAGCAATAGCTTCCGAGATGATTGTGGGAGACCTGTAGCCCTCCCGCTGGCTGAAGCCCACAGCATACTGATCCACATTAAGCATAGAATACGCGTGAGCCGCGCGCGTTTCTTTATTCTCATCATACCCTCTACACTATTGGTGTTCAAAGTGGTGTCCACCTCCCCTATGATGCTGGTTGGGCCGTGTGAGACCACAGCCGGACGCCAGGGTGTTTAAGCTTTGCCCTCTAGGCAGGTTGACGTTGATACTGGCATCAAAGGCAATGCCTCTGGTATGTGGGCCATTAGCATCTGCCGGTCTCTCTGTGAGCTGGTGATTCTGCACTTCCCTGCGTGCGGCCTCTCTGGTTTGCTGGCATTCCGGTTGCCGGTTATTTCGGAGGGCATGCCACTTATCCCAGGCTTCTTGTAGGTGCGTCTGGTAAGCAGGTGGGCGATAAGCAGAATTGAGTGTAAAATTCCCGCCCGCCTGGCTTACCGCTTGTGCTAAGCAGGTGAGAGATTGTTGTGTTCCCGGCGTGAGATGCTCGACATCGATCCTCTGTCCGTTTTCGAATTGCCGAGCGACCGGGTCGGTGATAGGTGATAACGGTGCTACCGGACATGGCCGTTGTTGTCGTCGATTTCGTCCTTGTACCTCCCGACCACCCAGACCATAATCATTCAGC
>DASVVT010000030.1:0-32917 GCA_036386415.1 Pyrinomonadaceae bacterium | reverse complement strand
GCAGATGAATTTACCAGCATCAGCAACATTGTAGGGGCAGGGCTTGTCCCTGCCCGCTTTTGTTCGACCGGCGGGCAGAGGACTTGTCCCTGCCCCTACTCTCATCTCTTACATCGTTAATTCATACGAAAACCGCTCTAGAGCGGTTTGCAGAAGAATTTACCGGAATCAGCAACAGTGTAGGGGCAGGGACAAGCAAAAGCGGGCAGAGGACTTGTCCTCTGCCCCTACAGTCCTAAACCCGAGTGAAATTTGCTCTAAGGGCAGCGCGCCGGGAGCGCATCGCCTGTCAGACAAATAGAACGGCGGCGGGAGATAATCCCGCCGCCGTTCTTGTTGTTCCCCGGCCAGGGGTTTCTAGTTCTACTCCTGGCTACGGAATGATTGTCAGAGTTCCACGCCTGTATCCTCCATTGGCGTAAGCCGTGATGGTGGCTGTGCGTGGACTACTTACAGGCAAGGTATGGATCGTGGCTTGCCCGACTGATTGTCCCGCGGGGATGACAATCGGACTCTCCGGCATCGCCACCGCCCTATCGGACGTCAGCCTAACCGTGATCGGCGTGTCCGGGGCGCACGACAGGAAGATGAATGCCGTCGTGTTCTGACCGCCGTGCACAGGGTTCGGCATAAATGTCAGATTCGTTATCCTGACCGCCAACACTTTCAGCCGACCTCCGACGTGATTCGATCCGGCTGTGGCCGTCACGATCCCAACTATATCGTTCATCACGACGTCGGTCTCCGCCGTGAAGGTGGTGGAGGTCTCTCCCGCTGGAACCGTGACCGTCGGCGGCACGTGAATCTGCGGGTAGTTCGAGTGGAGCGTGACGACCAGACCACCCGCCGGGGCCGGGCCTGTCAGCAGGAGTGTCCCGGTGGAATCGGCGCAGCCTCCTGTCACCACCGGCGGCGAGAAGCTGAGCTTACGCAAGGTGACCGTCGTCGTCGTGGCGAAGTCCGTGTTGTTGGCTACGTCTAGGTCGCAGACGTCGGAGGTGACGGTGGCCGTGTTGGTGACCGGGCCTGCATTGCCGCCCGATTTGACAACAATGTCAATCGTCGCCATGTCTCCGCTGTTCATATTACCGAGCATGCAGATGACCTTGTTGCTCCCCGAAGGAGCGCAACTGCCCTGGCTCGGCGTTGCCGAAACGTATGTCGAGTTTGAAGGTATCCTGTCCGTGACGACCACGTTCGTGGCCGTGTCGGGGCCGTTGTTCGTGACCTTCAGGTGATAGGTTATGTTCTCGCCGAGCAGCACCGGATCGGCATCGTCCGTCTTCTCTATCTCCAGATCGGCAACAGCCGTCGGCCCGCCGTTGGTGAGCGTCACGAACTTCACCAGGACGTTGTCAATGGCGATGCCGCAGGGAGCGTTGCCGCCCGAACCCAGGCAATTGAGGTTGCTGTCTTCCGTGTACTCGAAGCGCGCCTGAATGTTTTTGCCGGTCATCGTCTCGGCGTTGAACTTCATCGAGACGTGGATCGTGCCGTCCGTATCGTTGTCCAGCTCGATGGAGTCGTCCGACCACACGGACATGTCCGCGAAGTAGGCCGGATCGTTGCTGCGCACGAGGTGTGCCGGGTAGTGATCTATTCCGGCGGTGTTGATCTTCGCCGCGAAGGATTCGGCGATGACCGAGCGCGTCGGAGCACTCCCGTCCAGAATACGCAGGAACAGGCCGTCGAAAGCCTCGAACAGTTTGGCCGGATTGTCTTCGAGACTGTAGTTGAGATCGAAATCGACCGTTATGTATGACTGGACGCCCGCACCCGGATTAGGAACGGCCATGGTCGGCGAGAACAGGCGTATCCACTCCGAGTTCGTGCCCGAGTTGGGGTGGAAAGCCGCCTGGCTCATTGGCGTGCGCGCATTCGAGGTGATCCAGGGATGTGCCGTGAGGCACGCGTTCGGCCCCGGTAATGAGCAACCCCCTTGGGCCTGTGTCCAACCTGCCGGGAGAGCGGGCGCCATCGCGCTGTCGAAGTTCTCATTAAGAAGAGTGGTCGCCATCGGATTGGGCGTGCCCGTCTCCGTGCGGAACATCTGCTGAGTCGTGCCCTGAGCGGTCGTGACACTCAGCACGAAATCTATAAACGTGCCGGGAACAAACGTCGAGCTAAGCTCAACGACGAACGGGTCGGAGTTGTTCTTCGTCTGACCAGCAGGGATGTCCGGGTAGGCGGCTGTGCCGTCAACGATGGTCACGCCCGCCGTCGCAGTCGTGAGCACCGCCGTGATCCCCGTGATCGTCTCCGGGCTGTTATTCGGGTTGGTCACGTAGTTCTTGAGCGGGATGGTGAAACTGCCTCTCTCGCGCGGGTCGAGGAAGCCGTTCGGCGAGCAGTTGTTGCCCGCCTCGACGAAGCTTTCGGGCATGACGCGCAACTGAACGATCTCCTGTGTGTCGAGCCGCTTGTCATAGTAAGTGTCCGGGGTGCACATCAATCCCGCGAACGGATTCTTGCACTCGGTGAAGAGGGGCTGAAGCGATGTCCCTCCCCACACGCTATGGAGTCTTCCATTCTCGGCGACGTTCTGGTTGTAGTCGCCCATGTTCGGCTCACTGGAGTCGTTGCCGTAGCCAGCATGGAATGTCCGATCAGTGACCGCCGTCGGCGGACTCCACGTCGCGCCCTGATCCTCCGAATAGGTGGTCATATTCTCGAACACGTCGCCCGAAGGCAGGTATTGTTCGCTCGCGTGCTGATCCAGGAAATTGACGTGCACCATGCCGTTGCTCTGGTCAACGGCCACGTTCGGGTACTGTTGCGCGTAATCCTTGCCGGGATCGCTGTTGATTAAGAACGGCGCGTTTCCCATCGTCGGCGGCGTCGGCGCTCCCGTGAAGGTACGCATGGCAATGTCGCCTACGACGAACGCGGGGTCGGGCGTCCCGAAAGGTTGATTCTGCCAGGGGTTGTTCCTCTGGTAAGCCACGTAGACACGCCCCGTGTCGTAGTCCACATCCAGGGCTGGCGAGTTGTTAACGCGGTCAACGCCCGGTATCTGATCCTCCGGCCCGTACGCCACGTCTATCTCCACGCCGTTCGGGAGGTAGGTCACGCCGCCGTCGGTCGAGTGGTTGACGGCGACGTTGCGCGTGTCGTCAGAGAAGACCTCGCGGTAGGCGATATAGACCTGGGAGGTCGCATTGGTCATGCCGGGGATGAAGCGCGGGATGCTTGATTGGACGCCCCCCGCCGGGTCCATCGTGTTCTGGCCGACAATCACTTCGGTTGACCAGGTCGCGCCCGCGTCATCGCTGTAGGTGCTGTAGATCGTGATGGGGGTCTGGAGCACTGCGGAAGGTATCGTCGGTTGTGGTTTGCGATCACGGCCTTTTCCGACTTGATCGGGAAATGGCCCGATGTCTTTCGGCCTCACGCCGGGGAAGTTCGTCCAGCTCATGAGGATTCTGCCGGTATTGAGGTTCACGTCGATGAACTCTTTATCGGCTGCATCGTCGTCAGACGGGTCGGGCGTCGGCCCGCCTCTGAAAGTTGGGTCAACCTCAATGGGGTCGCTCCAGTTATCCCCGTCGGGATCCGAGATGTTAATGCACATGCCCTGGAGGCCGTCAGAGTTGCGAACGAAGATCGAGGCATAGACGAAGCCGCCCATGCCGCCGTTTAAGGTCGGAGACCACTTCACGTCCGGGTCGCCGAAAATCTGGCCGTCGCCGCCACCCACAGGCAGGAGGCCAGGAAGATCCATGTCCGTGTCCACCTCCATCCACGTCGCGCCGCCATCGGTTGAGCGCGCGACGCCGGAGATGCTCTGGTTACCGTTGGCGTCAGCGAGCAGAAAGCCTGAGAGGTCGTTGAAGCCCGCGACGAGAACCGTTCCCGTGTCGTTGGAATCAATGGATGTCTCAGACTGGAAACCGAGGTCGGACGGGCCGTTGATGCCGAAGACCGTGAACTCGTTCGGATTGTGCACGATCAGGTCGGCGGAGCCGATCACGGACGGACTTAACGCCTGTGCGGGCAACGATTCGAGCGCGCGCTTGTTGACGGGTCTGAGCTTGCTCAGATTAACTTTCCCCTCCCAGTCCTCTAAGCGGCTGATCTTGGGGGCCGTGCCCGAGGCGAGCCGCCCCATCGCGGACATATGCTGCTGCCGCTGTGCGAGGATTCCTCGCTGCGGGGCCTCGCGCGGCCATATCTCCTCCATAGGGTTCTCTCTGCCTTCGCCCTTCTCTGCCGCCTCCTTCTTCGCGGCCAGACGCTCCTGCTCGGCCTTCGAACGTCCGCGCGCCGGGGTCAGGTTCACTTCTTTCATCTTTCTCGCCTGAGTATTCCCTGCGCGTTTCGCTCTCTCTTGCTTTAAAGCTATATTTTTCTTGACGCTGTCAGAATGGCTAGTCGTGGCGATCAGCATCGGTGTAAACAGTGCCATGATCGTCAGCAGTACCCACCAGGTTTTCCTCTTCATCGATTTAATCCTCCAGAACATTGATCCTCAATATCGGGGTCGTTCAAATTGAAGGCGTCTGGCATTGCATTACATCTCTTCCGTAGTTGCGAGGCCAAAACGTCTCAGGTAGATTTCAGCAGTGCTTGCCTATCCTGACCGCGAGGGCAAGTCTCAAATTCCCTGTCTCTCGATAGCAGAGCCGTCAGGAGACTTCCATTTACGAGGCACAATCGTATTTCGCCTGTCTGGCCGAGCCTGAAGAGGGCGAAATCAATGTGCTTCATTCGAGTCCAGGGGTGCACTCTGAAGTGGAGTTATCGCCACTTTCTGAGTTAAAATGTGAACTGCTACGGGCATCCTCTGTGCGCTTAAGAGGGCGATGGAGGTTGTTCGAGCCAAAAGCCCGTCCATTACCGGCGAGTAATGACGGGCTTACTTTTTGATGATCCGCGTAGTATGGCTAATCAGGAATCCTTCTCTTACGGCGGGCACACCTCTCCATAGGAAAGCAGATACCGCTTTCTGTGCGGAAGCAACTTGCAGCCGCAGGAGAGGCCACATCATATTTATCACCTTAGAAGATGCGAGTTGATCTGGATTGTTCCAACCACGGGAAGTTGTTGGTAACCTGTTATCTATTAAGCCCTGGCACAATAAGACGGTTCTCTGAAGATGTCAACAGAAATTTTCGCTCCCGTCGCTTCCGGCGTGCGGCTCCGGCCACATCTGTCGCCTGCAATTGCAGGCAGCGACAGGCTTACATAGAGCCTCATCGCGTCCATCACCCACCAGCTTAAAAAGCCGAAAGGGGCGACGGGAGATGTTCTCTCTCGGTCGCCCCTTTCGGCTTTTTACGTCTTGCTTACAGACTCTACAGCTTACGGAGTCACGGTGATAGTCGAGCGTAAGTACCCTCCGTTTGCCGAGGCCGTGATGGTCGCCACGGTCTGACTGAGCGGATGCTTCGTCGTGATCGTAAACTGTCCGCTCGTCTGTCCCATCGGGATGGTGAAGGTGGTCACGTCCGGCTTGGCTACAGCCTTATCGAACGAGAGCCTCACCAGGATGTCCTGCGGCGCAGGGCAGGTTAAGGTCACCGTCGCGGTCACGACATTGCCTCCCACCACGGGGTTCTGGTCGAAGGTGAGCGACGTGATCCTGATCGGCAGAATCTTCAACCTTCCGACCAGACTATTCGTTCCATGACTGGCCGTGACGTTGACGATCTGTTGAGCCGTCACAATATGCGTCGTGGCCGGCGCCTGGATGGAGAGTTCTCCACCCACCGTAGTCACTGACGCGATTGGATCGACGGCAGCCGAGGCGTCCGTGAAGTTGATCTGGATGCCCGCCGGTGCGGCACTGGTGAACAGGAGCGTCCCCACAGAGTTTCCGGGGCAGCCTCCTGTAAAGATGGGAGGCGAGAAGCTGAACGCGCGGAAGCCGACCACGCGGGTAGTCTCCGTGTCATGGTTATTATTTGAGACCGGATCGGCCACGCTGGATGTGACGGAGACCGTGTCGCTCACGGTGTTAACCGTCGTGGCCCTGATCACGATGTCAACGGTCACCTCTGCGCCATTAAGCATGTCGCCGAGGTTGCACGTGACGGTGGTGGCGGCCTGCATGCAGCTACCTGTGCTCGGCGTGGCCGAGACGAAGGTCACGCTCTGCGGCATCTTGTCCGTGAGCACCACGCCGAGGGCATCGCCCGCGCCGTTGTTCTTCACGACGATGTGGTAGTTAACGTCCGAGCCGAGCATGACCGGGTCGGCCAGATCGGTCTTGGTCACGGACAGGTCGGCCTGCGCGTTGACGGTCGTCGTCGTCGTGCCCGTCTCGTTGCCCGGCGTCGGGTCTGTCGTCGCACTCGTCGCCGTTGCGTTGTTGGTAATCACCGTGGCGTGTGGCGTATTGGCATCGACCTTGACCACGAGCGTAAAGTCGGCGCTGGTATTAGCCGCCTGCGTAGTAGCCGTGGCTGTGATCGTGCCAGTGCCGCCGACCGCAACCGCGTCCGTGCGCGTCCAGCCTGCCGGGACGGTCAGCGAGACGAAGGTCGTGTTGGCCGGCAGCGTGTCCGATAGCCCGAGGGTCTGCGCGTCAGACGGGCCGTTGTTCTTGACGCTGATCGTGTAGGTGATATTGCTGTTTGCCGTCACAGGATCGGGCGTATCAGACTTCGTGACTTCAATATCGGCAGACGTGGCGACCGTGGTCGTCGTCTGTCCGGAATCGTTTGCGTTGTTCGAGTCTGACGTCGTGCTCGACTTGGTCGCGGTGTTAGTGATGACCGTGCCTGCGGCGGTGTTTGAATTGACCTTCAGGACGAGCGTAAAGCTGGCCGTCTCCTGATTGGCGACCGTGCTCTTCGTGAATGAGATCGTGCCCGTGCCGCCCACCGCGACTGAATCGGTGCGCGTCCAGCCGGCGGGTGTGGTCACGGAGACGAAGGTCGTGTTGGCGGGCGTCGCATCCGACACAGATACACTCTGCGCATCAGACGGCCCGTTGTTCTTGAAGTTGATCGTATAGGTGATGTCCTGACCCGCATTGACCGGATCGGGCGTATCCGACTTGCTCACTTCCAGATCAGCCGACGTGTTGACCGTAGTGTCAGACGTTCCGTCGTTGTTGCCCGACGTCGGGTCTGACGTGGTCGTTGCACCGGACGCAGTGTTCATGATGTGCGTCCCGTTGGCCGTGTCTGAGTCAACGTGGACGACGATCTGAAACTCTGCCGAGGCGCCCGCCGCCAGCGTCGCAATCGTGCAGGTAGAGGCCGTGCCTGTCGTGCCCGCCATCGGGTACGCGCAATTGAAGACCGGCCCGTTGTTCTGCTGCCCGGAGACGAAGGTCGTGTGCGTCGGCGTGGTATCCGTCAAAGACACAGACTGCGCGTCACTCGGGCCGTTGTTGGTGATCGTGACGGTGTAGGTCAGGTTGTTGCCTGCCGTCACCGGGTCGGGCGAATCCGTCTTGGTCACCTGGATATCGGCAGAGGTGTTGACCGTGGTGTCCACAGCCCCCGAATCGTTATTACTGTTGTCGGATTCGTTCGTGCACGTCACCAACGCATGATTGGTGAGCGTCGTGTTATTTGCCGTGCTGGCACTGACTTTGAGAACCAGCGTGAAGATTGCCGATGCGCCATTGGCGACACTCGGATTGGTGAAGGTGATCGTGCCGTTGCCGCCGACAGCCACCGCGTCCGTGCGCGTCCAGCCTGACGGAGTATTGACGGACACGAAGGTCGTACCTGCGGGCATGGCGTCTGACATAGAAGCGCTGTTAGCGCTGCCCGGCCCGTTGTTCATGACGGTGATCGTGTAGGTCAGGTTGTTGCCTGCGAGCACGGGGTCTGGCGAATCCGTCTTGGTCACTGCGAGGTCGGCCTGGTTGATGACGTTCGTCATCGTCGTGCCGGAGTCGTTAGTGTTCACCGGATCAGTCGTCGCCGTCGTGCGCGTCGCCGTATTGGTGATGGTCGAGTTATGCGGCGCGTTGCCGTTGACATTGACGACGATGGTGAAGGTGGCAACCTCACTGTCACCGACATCGCTCTTGGCGAAGGTGATCGTGCCCGTGCCGCCTGACGCCACTACGTCTGTGCGCGACCAGCCTGCGGAAGAGGTCGAAGCCGAGACGAGCGTCGTGTTGGCGGGCACAGCATCCGAGACCACCACCGTGCTCGAATTACTCGGCCCGTGGTTGGTCAGGGTCAAGGTGTAGGTGATGTTGTCGCCTGCGTTGACATTCACGTCGGGCGAGTCCGACTTGGTCAATTCCAGATCGGCCTGGCGGTTGACGGTCGTCGTCGTCGTGCCCGTGTCGTTGCCGGGGGTCGGGTCGGTCGTCGCGCTCGAAGCCGTCGCATTGTTCGTGATGGTCGAGCCATGGGCGGCGCTCGGACTGACCTTCACGACGAGCGTGAAGGAGGCCGTATCTGAGACAAGGGATGTGGCCTTGGTGAAAGTGATCGTGCCCGTGCCGCCCGCCGCAACCGAATCTGTGCGCGTCCAGCCGGAGGGGGTCGTCACTGAAACGAAGGTCGTGTTGGTCGGAATAACATCCGCCAACTGCACGCTCTGCGCATCAGACGGCCCGTTGTTCTGGTAGTTGACCGTGTAGGTGATGTTCTGCCCCGCGATGACCGGGTCGGGCGTATCCGACTTGCTCATTTGCAGGTCGGCACGCGTCTGGACGGTCGTCGAGGCCGTCGCCGTGTTGTTGTTGCTGTCGGGGTCTGTCTTGGGCGACGTGACGGTCGCGCTATTGTTAATCATGGAGGCATCGGCCACGTTGGAATTGACCTTGACGACTATCGTGAAGACAGCCGTCTCTTGATTCGCCGCGTCGGCGTCCTTCGTCCAGGTGAGCGTGCCCGTGCCGCCCGCCGCGACTGAGTCTGTGCGCGTCCAGCCGGCGGGGGTCGTCACTGAAACGAAGGTCGTGTTTGCCGGTACGGCGTCGCTCAAGGCGACCATGTTGGCGGCAGACGGCCCGTTGTTCTTGAAGTTGAGCGTGTAGGTGATGTTCGCGCCTGCGCTGACGGGGTCGGGCGAATCCGTCTTGGTTAGTTGCAGGTCTGCGACATCCAATGGGGTGACGGTCGCGCCGTTAACTGAGGGCGGGCCCGGGTCTGTGGTATCCACATCGATGGGACCATCGGCATGGACGTGTCCCTGGTTGGAGACGCTGGACGCTGGCGTGACCAACGGGTCTTTGATCTGCGCGCGGAACTTGATGGTGATGCTCTTGGCCTGGGGCAGGTTGCCGATGTTGACAGTCACGTCAGGGGCGGCGGGAGCTAATGATCCCGCCGTCCTCGACGCCGCATGGTTCAGGCTTCTTGTGTTGTTCTGGTTAGACGCGTCAGCCGTGCTCGCCTGCGCGCCCAGGTTCGTCGTGTTGCCCGACTGGTCTGCATCCGTAACTCCAACCCTGGGGGTTGGCAAGGTTATGTTCTGAGACTTCGGCAAGCGACGGACAGCCGGTGACAGAGTGTTCTCCATCAGCGGTTTCAGTCCCTTGATCACAGTCTTCCTGCCCTGTTTGTAGGCGATGCCAAGCTCGCGCATGATGACCGTCAGCAGGTCCATGCGGCCTGCGGCGGGGCTGAGATCAGTGGTTTGGAGCTCACGGTTTGGAACAGCCACGTCGAACTCAGAATCTTCCATCGGCGCTGAGTCGGAATACCAGCCGTATCCGGCGGCAGTCTCGTCAAGCCTGACGCTGGTTGAGGTGGCGCTTGCAAGCTGGCTTTCGGGGAGGTCTGTGATCTCGAACGTCATAGCTTGCAGACGCGCGAGGTCTTGGGCAGAGATGCCGGCCTCTCTCCATCTTTCAATCGCCGCCTGCACCATCGCCGCCACTTCCGCTGGCGTCAATTTATGGAGGTTGTATCCGCCCGGCCCCTCGCCATGAGTGGCCCGTAAGATGTCTTCTGTTTCGCCCGTCTTTCTAGCAGAGAGGCTGGCAGAACTGTCAGTTTCCGCACCGAGACCCTTGGTCATATTCGGATCAGAGAACACTGGTGCCGAAGTTAACGGTTGAGTGCAGCCCGCGCCGGCGTTGCCGAAGGGTATCGCCGCCGCCGAAGACGTGGTGGCTGTAGCCGTCGCCAGAATATTCCGGCTAGTGAGATAGGCTGCGAGGGCAGTGGTGTCTGACGCTCCCCCGCCATAGCCTGGAAACGTCATCTTGGCGTTAATGCGTAAACGTATGCGCAGGTCGGCTCCACCATTTGGCGTGGTCGCGATAGTGTTCTTATTCGCGGCGACTGTTGGATCGCCGATGTCGGCGCAGATCGTGCCAGCGTCGGTGTTGACCGCACCGGCTTCGATGCGGACTCCGTCGAGCAAAAGCCCGCTATTATCTTTTTCGGTTACGAGGTTGCCCTTCATGGTGAGGTTAATAAAGCCGTTGCCATCCTGGTGGGCGACGTTGATGCCGTAGAAGTGGTTAAATTGTCGTACGTCGTTGTTGCTGACGAGGGCGTTAATAGTTCCCTCACCGTTGCCCCACACCTGGATGCCGTTGGCGGTCTCCGACCCTGAAGAGTTAACGCCTGTGTTGCCTATGAAGTTGCCGGTCGCCGTGACGTGAAACACGGAGGCCACAGTGGAGCCGACGCCGAGGTTAAAGTTGAGAGGCGAGAGCACCGCGCCGCTGATGTCGTTGTTGGTAACGATGGCCTTGGTGTTGGTGTTGTTGACGGGGTTGATGACGATATCCCCGCCGAGCGTCGTCGCCGTGTTGTCAGTAAAAGTGTTGTTGTTGATCGTGATCTTGGAGACGGCGCTGTCGGTCGGAGCCATCTGGATGTGGTTGTCACGGTTGTTGGAGAAGAACGAGCTGCTCACGCTCACGGTGACGTTAGAAGTGCTCTCCGGCTTAATCAGGATACCGTCCGCGCCGATAGTCGGCGAAGTGGCGCTGAACTGGCTGCCGGTAATATTTAAGGCGGACAGCGTACCGGCTGCATTATTATTCACGAAAACGTTATTGTCAGAGGAGCCGCTTACCTTGCTGTTGGTGATGGCGCACGTGCCGAGCAACTGCACTATGTCTATGCCGTGCTCGTTAGCGCCGTTGCCGTTGTTTTCGACAAAGCTGGAGATGAGCGAGAAGCCGTTGACGGTGGTCCCGTGGATGCCATCGTCGCCCGCGGACTTAATCCACATCCGGGTGAGAGAAACATTCGTCACATTGTTGAGCGAGATGCCGAAGCCCGACGTGCTTTGAATCGTGCCGCCCGTGCAGTCTCCCGTAACAGGCGCGGTGGCTGTGCCAGGCGTGGTGCCGGAGTTTGCAGTGGCACTGCCGCCACATTGCCCGCTCGTACTGCCCGCGACGGTGAAGCTGCCAGACGTGTTCGAGAGCACGATGCCATTCGTCCCGCCATTAGCTGAAACATTGGTCAGCGAGATTACTATAGGCGTAGTGCTGCTGCTTCGGGTGATCTCGACTGCGACCGCGCCGCTGGTGGAGATAGCGCCGCCACTATTGGCCGTGATGGTCGTGGTGTTGTTGACGGCGTGCAGGCCGCGTTTACTCGCGTCGGGAGTGATGTCGAGAGTGCCGAATGTGATCGTGCCCGTATTGGTTGAGAGGCTGACCCCTGTGTCGCCTGATTGAGTGACACTCGTGTTGCCGAAACTGAACGTGGCACTGGACGTAGCAATATTGATGCCGAAGGTGGCCGGATTCGTGATGCTGGTTGAACCGCTCGTCAGGCTGCCGCCGACGGTGGTCAGGGCGATACCTGCTGCGCTGCTGTTGGTTGACTTAATGCTGGCGAAGGTAGCCGAGAGCGTACCCGTAGCGAGGCTGAGCGCCTGACCGGTACGACCGACACCATCACTTATATCAACATCAAGCACTGTCAGCGTGCCGAAGCCTGTGCCGCTGATACCGATGCCGGTCCCGGTGTTGCCTACCGTCAAACCGCGAATCAGATTGGTCGTCGCGGCGCTGTTCACAACAATGGCGTTCCCGGCGTTAGTGATCTTGACGATGGTGCCGTTGCCACTGTTCGTTGCGGGGAAGTTTGAGTTCGGCGGGTTCAGTCCCGTGATCGTTGAGAGGGTGGCGGTCGCATCCTGACCAATCAGCTTCTGGTTGCTCAACAAGGTGACAGCCGCTGAGTAGGCCGTCGCGCTCTCATAGATAAAGATATTGTCGCCAGCAGCCGGATGACTAACGCCGATGCCGTCGTTGACGGTCTGGAAGCTGGCAAGGGTGGTGAAGGGATTCGTGAGCCGTCCATCGCAGTTTGATGCGCAAGCCCCTGCGTTGTTATTGATGAACCAGACCATGCCTGCGACGGTAATCGAAACCGTGCCCGTGTCCGTGTTGCCCTCATTATCGTTCAAGGTGTAGGTGAAGGTATCCGTGCCCTCATAACCGACGGGTGGATTGTAGGTAAAGCTTCCATCCGCGCTCATCACTACATTACCGCTGTTGGTGCTCGTGATGTTTCCGGCGGTCACGGTCAGCGCAGGGCCGACGTTGTCCGGGTCGCTGTCGTTGGCGAGCACGCCACCGGCAGCATTTTGGGTGAACAAAACGTTGCCGACGATGCCTGTGTAGCTATCGGGTCGCGCCAGGGGCGTGGTCGTCACAGAGCCCGGGACGAACATGAGGTTGGTGTCGGTCAGGGTGTCCGTAAAGACGGTGTTAGTGGCGTCCGCGTTCCCGGTGTTGCTGACGACGACGGTGTATTCCAGCGTGTCGCCCGGATCGGCCTTCGTATCATTGTCCACGTCAATCGCTATCGCATCCGCTTTGGTGGCCGTGATCACGGCGGCGAGGGGGCCGGCGGGCACGCTCGTGGTGCTGAAGCGTTGAAGCGCCGCCCAGTGATGGCTGGCGCTTCTTTGAGAGAGATCGTTGAGGGTCGCAGGGCTTCGCTGCGCGCTCTGCTTCGCATCGCTAATCGCAGAATTGTTGCCGTTCGGTTGAACGGTGGACGCACCACTACCACTCTGTTCGGCGGCGCGCCTCGCACGCGAAGCGGACACGACAGAGATAAAGGAGCAGACCGCGACGACGCCGACCAACATTATTGCCAGCGAAGTAAACAAGAGAGGTCTGCGAGCGGTCGTTCTGCGAATAGACTCAGACCAGTTTGAGCGATTGCGAAGGAGGAACATAGGAAGGTCTCCAATTCTAGAGAAGCGGCGCGCCCGATGTGCGCAGCGAGAGATGGTAATCAGTAGTGGCTGAACTGAAGGTGCGGGGTTAAGCGCAGGCTTCGGGGGAACAGCCTGAAAAGGCCCGTAATGGCCTACATAATGTACGCTGAAATAGTAAAATAGTCAACAGTTCAGTTGGACTAGAACCGGGGTTTTAGTGGTTTTCGCTAGATAAAGCTGCCGCAAGCAAATGTAAGGGCAAGAAACCGAGGTCTGGATGACTTTTGAGAGCCTGTTTGAAAAGTTAAACAGATCCCCGCAAGGGGATATATTCAATAGGCGGGCACGCGCCCCGTACCCTTCGACGACGTGTTCCGACCCTGACAGGGTCGCACTCAGGGCGCAGATTGTGATCCTTTCAGGGTCGGAATACATGGCTTATGATGTCCGTCGTGCTGTCGCCCGACGCTGTAGACGTGGTGACGGCCTCGAAGTGTATCGTCAGGAAGTTGGAGAGCGGGACGAAATACTGGTTCAGAGCGGCGGCTATCGGCTCCGGGGCGCAGCGTTTAGAGCGACCCGGCGGCCAGGATGGCTCCGTGAAGCGCCAAAGCAGGACGAAGGCTTAAGAGTGAAACGGCGGGAGTGATGGTTCAAGCCGAACCATCACTCCCGCCATTTTCTCTGCGGCTCTTCGAGAGACGTTCTTCGCTCCCACTCACCCGGACGCGACCTTAAGTGCGCGGCGGGAAGACGCCTTGCAGGGCGATGCAGAAGTAGAAGGTCAGGTACGGCTGCAAGTTGTTGTGGGGCTGGTCGCCGCCCGCCGGGGCAATCACCTCCGGGGCCATAAATACATTCGGGTTGCCGGGGATGTAAGCAAAGCCCGGATTGGCAGCACCTAGCACGCGGTTGGGAGCGCCCGCCTGCACATCGCCGGGGTCACCGACTCCCCTCATAGCGTGTGAGTGCGAGGGTATTTCCGACTCCAGAAGCGTGACGGTTTCCGAGCCGCCAGTCTCTCCCAGGTCGTGCAGCGACAGGCCGGGACCCTGACCGGGATGCATCGGAGCACGGCCCTGCAAGTCTGGAAGCGCGAAGTTGCTCTTGCCGTTTCCTCCGTAGGTCGTCCCCAGCAAAGAGAAGAGCGCTGTATTCTGCGAGAGCGGCAGCAACTGTCCATCACACCAGGCCCAGCCTCTCGGTGCGAAGTTAAATGGGAAGATGCGAATTTCCGCAACAAATGGATCTGCCATGTTTCTATTCTCCTCTTTAGGTTGGCGACGGGAAAAGCCCGAACAGCGAAATGATGAAGTTAACGCACAGGTACGGTTGAAAATTGGTGTGCGGCTGGCTGCCGCCGACCGGACCCAGAGCCTGGGCGCTGAAATTAACAGCAGCCACATCCTGTACGAAGAGTTTGCTGCTCGGCGATTGTGCGATCATGCTAGTGGCCGCGTTCGGCGAAGTGCCTCCGTTGAGCGAGACCAGGTACGGGTGGCTGTGAGCGGGAATCTGGTTGATCGTCAGCGTGATCTCCTCCGCCCCCCCGGTCTCGGCCAGGATGAAGCCGTTGCCCTGGTGAATCGGAATCCGCCCGCGCAGGTCTGGCAGCGCGAATGTCGATTCCCCATCGCCGCCGTAGGTTGTCCCGATCAGTTGGAACAGCGTTTCGTTCTCGGATATTGGGAGCAACTGACCCTCGCAAAACATCCACCCGGCTGGAGCGAAGTTGCCCGCGAACATTCTGATTTCACCGACATATGGTTGTGCCATGTTTGATACTCCTCTTTAAGTTGGCGACGGGAAGATGCCCTGCAACGCGATGCAGAACGAGATCGTCAGGAACGGCTGCATGTTCAAGTGCGCCTGCGAGCCCCCGACATTTGCGATGGTCGTCGGGCTGAGGGACGTAAGATTGCCCGGCGCGGTGTACAGATTGGACATCGAAGCGAACAGGTTGCCGGTCGGAAATGGCGACGTGGCGTTTGCTGACTGGGCATTTGCCACATGCACGTGCGTCGGCAACTCCGCAATCGAAAGCGTATGCGCCTGCTCGCCTCCTCTCTCACCCAGTATGTGACCGCTGCCGACGTGAATCGGGGTGCGCCCGCGTAAATCCGGCAACGCGAAGTTCACACGCCCGTCGCCCCCGAAGGTCGTCCCCAACAGACTGAAGAGCGCCTGGTTCTGGTTAATCGGCAAGAGTTGCCCGTTGCACAAGGCCCAGCCCTTCGGCGCAAACACGAAGCTCATGAGCCTGATTTCAGACAAAAATGGTTCTGCCATAGTTCTCTCCTGAAGGAATTGAATGCTGGTAGCAAGTTAGTCGGATTAGAAAAAGCAGAAAAGCGACCCCGGATGGTACGAACAGAAGCCGAAGCTTCCAGGCTGACTGAAGGCTCTACTTTCTGAGTGCGACGCGCGCGCGCGCACTCAAGCTGATGACTGTCAAGATATTGCTTGCCCTTGTTAAGAGCGGCGATTGTATGCTCAGGTCTTTTTCAAGTCAAGCAAAATATCTTGCTTCGACCAATGGCGGAATTCGAATGCCGGAATTCGGATTGCGGGTCTTAGAGCGGGCGTCATTGCTTTTTCAATCCGCAATCCGCATTCCGCCATCCGCAATCTAACGCCGTTTCGGCGTCGGTGTCTTCACTCGCTGGCCGAAGATTTCCACCACCTCACGATTGACATCGCCGGGTAGGGCGTTGCCTTGCCACACGGCCAGATACTCGCCGCTCGTGTTGTTCGAGGAGAGCGAGCCGGTGCTGGCGCTGCGATCCTTTCCGACCGCCAACATATTCGTGATCTGAAAATCTTTCTCAATTTCGCTCCCGGTCGAACTTAACCGCCGACCGAAAATCTCCGCCGGAGCACCGGCACGCACGCCTCGCCACGTGATCAGATACTCTTGATCGAGACTGTTATAGATGACGCGCGGCCTGCCCGCTTCCGCTCCGGCGCTCGAAGCATTCGAGACGCGAAAGTCCTGTGGACCAGTCTCCAACAGTTTCACCCCGTCAATCCGCTGGCCGTAGATTTCGCTTGCGCTCGTCTGCGACTCGCCCGTCGCTTCATCTCTGGCTTGAAAGATGACCAGGTATTCATTGTTGCCGCTGTTATAAGCGACATCGGGAGAGCCCGCGCGCCGGTTGTTGCCGGTAGCGCTCTCGCTCGTTTGCGAGATGCGGAAATCGCCTTTCCCCTTGCCGAGAGCTAGACCTTGAGCCGTCAATCCTTGTCCCCAAATCTCAGTCAGCGAAGCCTCTTTGAAACCGCCGCTCCACACGACCAGGTACTGGTTACTCTTACTGTTGTAGGCGACCTTCGGCGCATTGGCGTGAAGGTTGAGACCCTGATCCGTGGTATCCGAGATACGGAAATCCTTCCCGATCTCTTCCCCGTTAGTCGTCAGAAGCTGCCCGTAAACCTCCAGCTTGACGACATCCTCCGACTGCCCCATGCCGCTCCACACCACCAGATACTGGTTGTCCGTGCTGTTCCAAGCCAGGTCCGCGCTCCCGCTCGCGCGCACGAAACTGGTATTGACCTTGCCCAGATCGGTCGCATTAGAGATACGGAAATCCTTGCCGACCTCAGTCCCCGTGCGGCTCAACCTCTGGCCGTAAATCTCATAGAACTTATCGGGCGTGGTTATCAGTCCTGATCCGTTCCAGACGACCAGGTATTCGTGCGCGGCGCTGTTATAAACGACCTGCGGGCTCGTGGCGCTCAGACCCTTCCCGTTATCCGCCATGTTCGAGATGCGGAAGTCCGCGCCGACCTCAGCGCCCGTCGCCGCGTTGATTCTCTGGCCGAAAATCTCACGCGCCGTTTGCAGCCCAGCAACGCTCAACCCGTTGCCCTCCCACACGACCAGGTATTCGTTGTCGTCACGGTTGTAGGCACTATCGGGTGAGGAGGCGTTGCGTCCTGCGCCCGCCGCAGAGGTCTGCGAAATGCGGAAGAATGATCCGACCAGCAGGTCTGTCGTCTTCGTCTGCGAGTAGTCTGGCCGCACGTGTGAGACGACCAGGAGGACCGCCAGCAGAGCCGTCACAAGAGGCGAAGTGAAGAGGAAGAATCTCTTCACTGCAATTATCTCATCTGCAAACGTCATACATTTTTGCCAATGCTGAACATGAGGAGGCACGCCGGATTGTAAACCTATTTATGTCAAAGTCCAAAAATTTGACTCCGGCACAATTTACTGGTACAACATTTATGGGCGATTGCCCTGTAGCATCGGGCAACGACCTTTGCCAAGCTTTGACGTCCCACCCATCTAGCTTCCTTCAAACAGTGCAGAAGTTCCAGAGAGCCCAAGGTTAACGAAGCGCTTATAAATATCAATGCGGAAAGAGCGCGCGCCAAAGATAGGTAACGGACAATTTATCAGAGGAGAGCAATACCCCCATGCTTGTATCTCGCAGAAAGTTTCTGAAGGCAGGAGCGCTCGTTGCCCTTGCCAGCACAGTCCCCATGTCTGCCGCCATCAGCGCTCAAGGGCAGCAGCGGCCAATGAAGCCCTCGACGGGAGGTCAGCCCCCCCCGTCAGTCTATAACGACCCCCTCTTTTACTACGATAAAGCGACATTCACCACAGCTTTGAAAACAAGGTTTGTGATCCAGACATTGGGTTTCAGGGGTATTGTCCTGACGCTTGCCGAAGTCAAAGATATAGGGCCTGTGCCGGACCAGGCGGTCGCGGGCAAAGAGTGCTTTTCACTTCTCTTCCGCAGCGCGAATGCGCTCAAACAGAGAACTTACACGCTCAAGCACGAGGTCATGGGAACGTTCGATCTTTTTCTAGTGCCGCTGCCTAAGGACAGGTTGGGAAGAAGGTACATAGCGATTATCAATCGGCTCAATTCGTAAAAGCGTATAAAAGCAGGTGACGGGGTGACGCGTGACAGTTTTTCTTACTTTCTCACGTCACCCCGTCACCTGCTTTTCATATTCATCATTTCTTCAACTGCCATTGCATCAGCCAATGCACGCCATGCTCGTCAATCCTGGTAAATCCCAGGCGTTCGAAGAGGCGCAGCGACGGATTGAAGCTCTCGACATAGATGCGCACAGGCTTTCCTGATTCACTCGCTTCATTGAGCAGCCCTTTGATGATCGAAGTTCCGACCCCGCCGCCGCGATGTTCGGGAAGGATCGTAATATCTATGATGCGAAACTCCTCATCCAGCCTCGCGACGTAGAGACGCCCGACCGGTTCCTGATTCAAAAAGATGATCTCATAAGCGGCATCAGGGTATCGCTCGCGATAGTGTTGATGCTGGGCTGCGAACTGCATCCTGAGGAAAGCGTCGCGCTGGGCCTCGTTCCAGGGCACACGCTCCAACTCCTCTGTGCGTGTGCTGGCATAAACCTTTAACAGGAAGCCTTCATCTTGCGGTTCGATAGCGCGAAAGGTTATGGACATAGTCTGCCTGGGCGTTTTTAGTTAAGAATTAAGGCAAGTCAATGCACCGGACATCCCTTAGACCGGATAGCAGAATAAAAGAGGATGGGAAAAGATCCACGAAGTAACACGAAATGACACGAAGCAACACGAAAGAGCCTCCTCTTTTCGTGTCGTTTAGTGTCATTTCGTGGATCGTCCCTCTTCCTTTCTTTTGATTGCATCTTGGTATCGGTGATTAAGAAAGCGTGTTGACTCTCTGCGCGCTCGCTCTCCGACGGCAGGCTTTCGCTGCGCCGCACTCAGTAACAAACAGAGCCGATCTACGGCCAATACACATACGATTTGCGCGCCCGTATGCCGACGTGAGGACGCTTGACCTTGACTTGAAGCTGCCGCTCCTCGCCGTGTTGAGCGCTAACTTTGGGATAGTAGCCGATGCTGTACTGGCGGCGCAGTTCTTCCGCGACGGCGACGAAGGATCGCCGTATCATCTCCACATTGTCGGCCTGGTAAAAACGTCCCCCTGTCCTCTGCGCCAGTGAGTCTAGGTAGCTGGCCGAAGCAGAGGAGCCGTAATGAATCGTATAGATGAGCGCGTCCAACTCTGTAGCGCGGTTGAGAGTATCCTTCATCGTCGCCGTGCTCCAGGTATCATCGCCGTCCGTAAACAGGATGATAGCCTTGCGACCGCTGATTCCCTTGAGCATGTAATACGCATAATCAACCGCATCGTAGAGCTTGGTTCCATTGTTTCCCTGATCCGTGCGCATCCTTTCAAGCGCCCTGCGCAAAGCGGTCAGGTTACTCGTCTGCTTGCCTATCAGAGGGCGCACAACGCCATCGAACGTGATGGGCAGAAGTGAGTCGTTCATTCTAAGTTGATCCAGAAAAGCATTGGCCGCCGCTTTGATGTCGCCCAGGTAACTTTCTGTAGAGGAGCTGGTATCTATCAGTAGCACCACGGAAAAGGGCTGTTCGATGCTGCTGAAATGCGCGATCTGCTGCTCGACGCCGTTTTCATAGATGGAAAAATCTTCCTGATGCAGATCAAAGAGGTAGCGGCCATCCCTATCCAGCACGCTGATGTTGACGGAGACGAGGCGTGTGTTGATACGCAGGACATCATCGTCGCCAATCTCTTCGACTTTGCTCGCGGAAGAGGCGGGAGTTTGCGCTGACTTCCCGACGGGCGCGGCCTGTTGCGGCTGTTGTGATTGCGCCGAGGCGACGAGAAGAAAGAGAGTTATCAGAGCAATAGATATTAATTTCACCTGCGCCCTCGTGCACATTTTCAACTGAAAAAGGAGCCTACAGCGGGCGGTTGAAAATCGCCTCGTAGTGCATCCCCTCCTGATCTCTTTTGATCGGAACCAGAAACAGATCGAAGGCTCCGAGCTGGTCGTGCTCCAGCCTGTAGATGCTCTGTACGAGGTATGGATTTTGAGGGCCGCGAAAGACAATCGAGAACTGTATCTGCCTGGGCGTTGTTCCGACATCCGTCGTTCCGACCAGTTGCAGCTCCAGCGCAACTGTGTCCCCCTGCTTGATCCGAAATGTCGAATTCAGATGTGGAGTAAATGTATCTAACGTAAATTTCTCAATCACTATTCATCTTCTCCTAGAGAGTGATATGGAATGGCATGCCTGTGGCTCAATTCGCGTCTAACATTTCGGGCGGTGAGAGATTCCCGGGGCGAAATTTTATCACGCGCCGGGAAGCCATTCCATCTGGAAATGTGTGGCGTTCTCATCGATCTTCGAGAAGCCCAGGCGCTCATAGAAACGGACGGCACGGTTGGTCTTCATCACGCGCAGGCGAACAGGCTTAGAGGCTGCTGCCGCTTCCCTCTGTAGCTCTCGCATCAGAGACGTTCCCGTCCCTGCGCCGCGATGTTCGACGAGGATGGTGATGTCAACCAGATAAATCTCTTCATCTCTTCTGTCGATCAACATCCTTCCGATTAAATGCTCGCCTTCGAGGATAATCATCTGCTCGGCATCTGGAAACTGCGCCCCGTAAGCAAGGCGCTGCGCCGTAAACTGCAACCGGAGAAAAGCGTCCTGTTGAGCTTCGCCCCAGCCCCACGCGGCCATCTCTGCGGCGCGTGTGCTTCGATAGACCTCAAACAGGAACGGCTCATCATCCGCCCCGGCTGCGCGAAGCGTGACTGATGCTGTAGCATCAACGGCGGGCGGGCGTTTCGTCAATCTGCTTTCCATCAGCGAATCAGAGCGGGAAGGACAGAGAGCTTCCTTAATTGCATCTCAGCTAAGATATTCCTGGCGCGTCTCGCGCGAAGGAGAAAAGCCCCGAAGTGTCGCCGCTAAAGATAAGCGGAATCTTGCCGGAACGCGTCCGAGCGAAACCTGCAAGCAACCACTTTACTCGATTGGCGCATCCATCGCCACAAGATACTTCTCTCTCCCGCTTGCAAAAGTGCACAAGTCTTGCTAAACGTCGAATGCTCTCTTCATATATTCTAGTCGTTCGGAAAAGCGTTTACTCCCGGGAGGAGACCATGAATAAAAATTTCGTTACGTCACCGCTGCTTGCCCTGGCGCTCATCGTAGCCTTGAGCGCGCCCGCATTGGCCGACACCATTCGCCTGAAGGATGGGAGCATCGTTCGCGGACAGGTGATCGGCTTCAAAGACCAGCAGTTCACGGTGCTCGTCGGCGCGGGCGCGCGCGGTCGCCGTGGCCGCATGCAGATCTACATGGAGGACATTGACTCCATCGAGTTCGATTCGGTGACGAATGCCGGCGGCACGTCCCCATCGATCAACGATGACACGAGCAACACGGATACTGCGGCATCCACCCCGACCCCGCAGCCGACCCCGCGCCCCGCGCAGCCCAGAACCAACACGTCGCAGACGTCAGGCTCGCAGACTACTGGGACAGGCGGCAGCACACAGCCCGCGTCCAGAACCTCTCCGACTTACTTTCAGATCAACGCGCGCGTGCGCGGCGACAATACGGCCAATGGCTGGACGAACACGGGGCTGGTCGTACGGCGCGGCCAGCGTCTGCGCATCACGGCCACGGGCCGCGTCACACTCGGGGCGGGACGTACTACCAATCCCGCAGGTATTTCGACGCTTCCTGATCGCGACAAGCTGATGCGCAACGAACCGACCGGAGGGCTCATCGCCGTCATCGGCGACGATAATGACGACTTTATTTTCATAGGCCCCAGCCGCGACTTCGTCGCGCAGCGCGACGGCGTGCTCTTTCTAGGCGTCAACGAGGGGAACCTCGCCGACAACACTGGAGCCTATGATGCCGTCATCGAAGCCGAAGCCATGGGCAGCGCGACGCGCTGAAAAGCAACTGGAAACCCGCAAGAGAAACGCGGCGCAAGTCTCAGTAGTGACCCGAGTTTCAGCCATTCTCTGTGCATCCTCCGTGTTCTCTGCGTCTCTGTGGTGAGTCTTGCTTAACATTGATTCACCGCAGAGGCACAGAGGACGCAGAGGATGCACAGAGCACTAATCATACTTAGGACTCCACCCGACTTTGAGGTATGCACGCGCTTACGCCTTTCGCCCTTCTCTTTGCCTTCCGGCGAACGCCTGACATGCCTTAGGCATCACAAAACATGTGTCAGATGGCTTGGAAGTCAGGTGTTGATAAAGACCCGTAGACTGTACCTCTGACCTCCAGCCTCTAACCCTGTTTTTGTGGCTTGACCCTGGCGCGAGCCCGCGCCTATATTTAATCAGCAAAGTTGAGCCACCTCCGCCCCTTAGGTTGTAAAGGAAAAGTCCGTATGAAAAGCAGCAGTCTCTATCGCCGCCTCTCTGCCGTTGCAGTGATGCTCGCCCTCGCGCTCTCGGCCACTGTTAATCTCACGGTCTCTGCTCAATCTCGTCGCCAGCCGCCGGTCAGCAATCAGAAGAAGAACAAGCGCCCGGCTGACGCCGACAAGAAGGGCGGGGAGCAGGAAGAGCCGTTGCCGAACGACATCATCAACAAGCCGCAGGACGCCGAGGTCATCAAGGTCTTGACGGCGCTCGTCAACGTCGATGCCGTCGTCTATCACAAGAAATCGAAGCAGATTATCACGGGGCTCAAGAAAGAGAACTTCGCCATCTTTGAAGACGGCGTGCAGAAGGAGATCACCAACTTCTCGACCCCGGAAGCGCCCATCACCGTGGCGCTCGTGCTGGAATTCAGCCGTCTCACGGAATTTCTAGGGTATAGAGGCACATGGGACCCCGGCACATACGAAGTTCTCCGCCCGGCGGCGATGTTTCTCTCAGGGTTCATCAAGCCGCCCGACGACTATGCCTCGATCATCGCGTTTGACATGCGCCCGACGCCGATCACGGATTTCACGAACAATCCGGCACGCATACGCGAGGCCGTCAATCTGCTCTTAAGGAGTGCTCCGGCTTTCAGCGATACCAACCTGTTCGATGCCTTGAAACTGACGCTCGTCGGAGGGCGCGCAGACTCTGTGGTGCTGGAGGATTCTAAATCCGAGAAGGCCGACTACGCCGGGATGGCGGCTTTGCAGGGACGCCGTCGCGCCGTCATCCTCATTGCTTCCGGCGTGGACAGCTTCAGCAAGATAAACTATAGCGATGCGCGCAAGATCGTGCAGAACGCAGGCGTCCCGCTCTACATCATCGGCACGGGCAACTACTTCCTGAAACGCTACGGCGACTATCTCCCTCCGCAAGATACAATGACTGGCAGGCCCGGCAGAATGACGCTCCTGATGGCACAGAACTTCCTTAACACCTTCGCCAAAGAATCGGGCGGGATGTACTTTCCGGTCACCTTCGAGGGCGAGTTGCCGACCGTCCTCAACTCGATCAACGCGCTGCTGCGCAACCAGTACAGCCTCGGCTACAACCCCGGCGAGCGACGCGACGGCAAGCAGCATAAGATTATCGTCAAGGTCGATGTTGACGGCGACGGGCAATACGACGACAAGGAGTATGTCGTACAGAGCCGCCAGTATTACAACGCCCCAAAGCAGTAGACAGTAGCCAGTAGTCAGTAGTCAGTAGAAAGAAAAGCAGAAGGCGACGAAGTTTGGTCAACTCGTCACCTGCTTTCTTTTCTACTGGCTACTGTCTACTCCCACTCATATTCCATGCAGACGCAGGCGGAACTCATCGTTGAAGGCGTGTAGGTCTACAGCGCGGCGACCTGCGAAGAGGCGCGCGTCGCGTAGCAGCGTGGGGAGTCCGCCGCGCGTTAGCTTGAGCCCGTAGGCGGGGCTTGAGAAGAGAGCCGCCAGTTGCGGATTGAGGCGCTGCGGGACGCCGTAGCGGATCGCCTTCTGCGCCAGCGGCGCGAATCCGCTGGTGCGGCGCGCGTTGGTGATCTCTATCGAACGGTCGAAAATGTGCAGGCGCGTCGGCAGATCGCGCAGCGCCAGGTCGCGATGCACGAGCGCGTTTACCACGCCTTCGCTCACCGCGCCGAGGTGATAGTTGGCGCGCGCGACGACCGCCTCATCAATCGCCTCGCTTCCCGGAAAGACGCGCGGCTTGGTCTCCCACAGATCACAGTAGCGCGTGATGAATCGCCAGACAGCTTCATAGAGCGTGTGCAGGTTGCCTGTGAGCTGGACGCGCTCGACGACCGCCGCCTGAGTCGTGTCGCCCGCAAAGCGTGTGGCGATCACGGCGGCGCGGGGCAGGAGTTCCGCGACGCGCTCGTCGCGCCCGAAGAGCAGAAGCCCTGCGACGGTCGGGATCGCTTCACCCGCTTGCATCGCGGCCAGCAGGAGGTCGCGTTCGAGCACATCCTTCGTCGGATAGCCCGTCGCGGACGCTTCCTCGAAGGCGTCTCCCTCAAATTCGCGCACGAAGCTCCACAGGTGCGCTTCGTCTATGTCCGCTATGCTCGCGCCGATGACCGCGACGTTCTCGTAGCGAACAGGGCGCGCCTCGTCCATCAAGGCCGATAACTCTTCGCGTGACGCTTCGCGCTTCTCCGCGCCGATCCGTATGTAGAAGCGTCCGTCGCGCGTGCGATAGGGGCGGCGCTTGCCTTCCACGTCGAGCGCGACGATGCGCCGACCGCTATCGAAAGCGATGCGGTCAATATAGGGCACAAGCGCCGGTTGAATCTCCTCGCGGCAGATACGCACCAGGTCTTCCTGCACGCCCTCGGCGTCGTCCAGACCCTCTACGCGCATCTGATCGTTGACGCCGAAGACGATCACACCGCCGCCCGTGTTGGCGAGCGCGACGATCTCCTGCGCGATCTTCTCCGTGTTGGAGAGCTTGACTTTGAGTTCGAGAAAGGTGTCTTCGCCGCCGCGCACCAGGCGCATTAACTCCGTGCGCGAGGTTTGCGGGGCAGGTGTGGAAAGAACGTACTCCTGAAAAGAGCGTTCCGTAGAGGGTTCGTGTCGCTGGTTGCTGCGAAATTTTCTGCGAGCCATTTGTGTCTGGACGGGGCTTGCCTCTCCCGCCCGGATGCGGCGCGCCAGACCGAAAGCGCGCCATCATCGCTGGAATAAAGTTAGTACAAGTAGTCAGTAGTCAGTAGTCAGTAGACAGTAGAAACGAAAGAGCGCGGTTTTCTACTGGCTACTGTCTACTGACTACTGACTACCGCTTCAAGTATCTCTTGTTCGCGTTGCGCGAGGTGGCGTCCCTGCCTCGTGATGAGCAGAAAGTAGAGCGAAAGCGACCCGCCTGCGAACAGTGCCAGTGTAGCATACTTCACGAGCAAACTTTGCGCCAGGTAGCCTGCGGCGGCGGCGGCGACGGGCAGCGCCGCTATCGAGGCCAGGAGGGGAAGCACCAGGAGACCTGCGACGCCCGAAGCGTTGAGCCTCTTGCCGAATTGCAGTCGCTTTGGATAACGCATCGAAAGCCAGTTGCCGATGAGCATGAAGAGGGCTGCGAAGGTCAAGAAGGAGAGCCCCGCGAAGCCGAGCGCGCCGGTCGTCAGGTCACGGAAAACAAGCTCGTTGACGATAATTAAGAGGGTTGAGATGAGGAGCGCGATGAGCGTCAACGTGATGTTCTTCCCGATGAGAATCGTGCGCCGCTCGACGGGCGCGAGGATCAGGGTACGCATGCCCTCTCCCTCGTAAGCGAAAAGGTTGCAGACAAGCGAAGAGAGAATCATGAAGACATAGAGCACGCCGCCCGCCGTCAGCAATCCTTCGCCGTAGAGCGCGAAGCTCTCGTCATAGAGGAGCAGGTCGTGCGTCGTTCGCCCCCTTCGATTAAGGAGACTCGTCTGCGCCAGCTTCATCACGATCAGGATCAAAGGCATCAGCGCCACGGCTCGCAACTGCGCATTACGCATCGCGTAGCGCATCTCCTTCTCGATCACGGCTGAAAGCTCTGCGGAGAGAAAAGGCAATCTCCATCCTGCGTACTGCCCCACATCGTTCATCGTGCGCGGTCGTTTAGATGAGGCACGCTTTGCTGCTCCGCCGCCGCCCGCGTTGAGCGCCGCGCGATGCGCGATCCAGTAGGTGACGTAGATTGTGAGAACGGTATAGACGGCGAGCGTCAGGAGCGCGACCACGTAGTCACCTGCCCCGCCGCCTGTGCCTATACCATCGAGAAGGGCGATGGCAGCCGCGCCCGGCGGCGTCCAACGCAATCCGCGTAAATTCAGTGTACCCGCCCTCTCCGTTATGTATGGCAGGAGTTGCCCCGCCGCTGCGCTCCCCAGTCCGAAGACCGCCCCGACGAGCGCCAGCAGCGTTTCTGCGCGCGTGCGCCTTTTCCGCATCAACGCGCCGATAGAGGTCGAGAGCCATTTCGCCAGAGAGATGCCAAACGCAGCCGTGAGGAAGGCGACCGGCAGCGAGGTCCACACGTTTCCGCGACCTATGCCAGCGCCAAGCGCCAGCGCGAACATGGCCGGAACGGCGAAGATCGAGCTCAGGCTGGTCAGCTCGCTCAACAGATCGAGGGCGAAGAGCTTGCGTAGCGTGACCGGATACAACAACATGCGTCCCGGGTTGAACTGGCTTCCCCCGCGCGTCGATAAAGGCACAACCGCCCACATGACGAAGATCGCTGTATGAGCTAAAAATATCAGGGGCGGCGCGGCCAGCCTCCCTGCTTCCATTCTGGAATAGGAGGAGGCTTCCAGCCACGCTCCCGCGCCAAGAGCGACAGCG
Organism: Pyrinomonadaceae bacterium; assembly: GCA_036386415.1. Classification (GTDB taxonomy): domain Bacteria; phylum Acidobacteriota; class Blastocatellia; order Pyrinomonadales; family Pyrinomonadaceae; genus DASVVT01. Next base: position 6,320 of record DASVVT010000030.1, on the reverse strand, counting down.
ACGAGCGCCGCCAGCGTTAACGCGATGACTGTTCCGAGAAGACGCGCGATGCTGTTCTCCACGCTCCTGCGCGACCGCGTAGAGTTACGAAACAGTCTCCACTTCAACCAGATGAGCGCAAACAATTGAGTCATGAGCCTGGAGTCTGGAGTCTGGAGCCAAAAGCGATACGAGATAAACCGGATGATGATTGTACAATAGGAATCAGCTCTTAAGCTGTATCAAACCGTGTATATGATCGAAGCTGTTCATCAGGGCAGGCAGCCAACTTGCTTATGATTCTAGACTACGGACACCAGACTCCAGACTCTCTCAAAGCGTATGTCAGTCTGGGGTCGAATCTGGGCGAGCGCGCCGGAAATCTCCTGCTCGCTGTGCGCGGGATGCTGGACGCCGGATTGAAGGTCGCGCGCCTGTCATCCATCTACGAGACGGAGCCCGTGGGCGCAGGAGGAGGAGGAGGAGGCGCGCAGCCCACCTTTCTCAACATGGTGGCCGAGATCGAGCACGTCGAGCTGTTCTCGCCTGAGCAGATGCTCGCGCGCCTGCTCCGCATCGAGTATGCACTGGGGCGTAGGCGCGATGTGCCGCACGGGCCGCGCACGATAGACCTTGACCTCCTGCTCTACGGCGACGAGCAGCGCGCGACCCCGTTTCTCACGCTCCCGCACCCGCGCCTGCACGAGCGCCGCTTCGTGCTCGTGCCGCTCGCAGAGCTTGTCCCAAGCCTCCTGCACCCATCGCTTCACAAAACTTTCAGTCAACTGCTCGCACAGGCACAGGACGCGTCGGAAGTCAGGCGCTGGCAACCGTAGAAGGAAGTAGACAGTAGTCAGTAGTCAGTAGCCAGTAGAAAAGAAAAGCAGTTGACGCGGTTGATACTACTTATTCAAATCATAATACGGGATGTGGCAGGCACTTCGCTTTTTTCTACTGACTACTGGCTACTGTCTCCTGTCTACTGTTTACTGTCTCCTGTCTACTTTTCTTCCTTGCTTTTCCCTCCCGCTCGCCTATAATTGTCGTCTTGCGCACCTCGTATGTAATGACGTAAGCGATGAGCGGTGGCCGCCCCCCTTTGGGGCGAGTCGCCGCGTATCATTCTGGCAGAAAGAAAAATCATGGCCTATCTCAAACCGCAGCGTCCCGAAAAGGTGACCGCTCCGTCTCTGCGCGCGAGCAAGGAGCGCAATGAACGGCTGGTCTGCCTGACGGCTTACGACTACCCGACGGCTCGTATCCTTGATGAAGCGGGCATCGACATCATCCTCGTCGGCGATAGCATCGGCAATGCCGTCCTCGGCTACGGCAACACCGTGCCCGTCACGCTCGAAGAGATACTGATGCACACGCGCGCCGTGCGCCGTGGCACACAGCGCGCCCTGCTCGTCGCAGACATGCCCTACGGCTCTTTCCACACGGGCGCGGACGACGCTGTGCGCAATGCCCTGCGCCTCATCAAGGAAGGCGGCGCGGAGGCCATCAAGCTCGAAGGCGGGCGCAAGCGCGCGCCGCTGGTCAAGCGGCTCGTCGATGAAGAGATCGCCGTCATGGGTCACATTGGATTGACCCCGCAGTCCGTCAACAAGCTCGGTGGCTATCGCGTCCAGGGCAAGACGGCTGAGACGGCGCGCGCGCTCCTGGACGATGCTCGTGCGCTCGAAGATGCCGGAGCATTCGCTGTCGTCCTCGAAGTCGTGCCGCGCGAGATCGCACGCCTCATCACGGAGAGCGTGAGCATCCCGACCATCGGCATCGGCGCAGGCGTCGCTTGTGATATACAGGTGCTCGTCATACACGACCTTGTCGGTCTCTCGTTCGGCAAGCTGCCCCGCTTCGTCCGCCCCTACGCAAACCTGCGCGAGGCGATGACCGATGCCGTCAGCCGCTTTGCCGAAGACGTGCGTACCGGAGCTTACCCCTCGGACGCCGAATCCTACGGGCTGCCCGCCGAGGCCGCCGCCGAGCTGAAGATCGAGACCGGCAAGGACACGGAGGTCGGAAAATAGAATTCAGTAGCCAGTAGTCAGTAGCCAGTAGAAAACCGCGCTCCTTCCTTTCTACTGACTACTGACTACTGACTACTGACTACTTCTTTATGGAGATCATCAACCGCCGTCAACGCATGAGCTCTGTGGCGCGCAAGGTGCGCCGCGAGCAGGACAAGACGATTGGGCTAGTGCCGACGATGGGCGCGCTGCATGAAGGCCACCTGAGTCTCATACGCGAAGCGCGCCGGATGTGCGATGTCGTGGTCGTCTCGGTCTTCGTCAATCCGGCGCAGTTCGGCCCCGGTGAGGATTACACGCACTACCCGCGCGACCTGACGAGGGATACGGCGCTTCTCACGGACTACAACGTTGACTACATCTTCGCCCCGGCGGCTGAAGAGATCTACCCGAAAGGCTTCGCCACCTACGTCGTGGTCGATGGGCTCTCGGATCAACTCGAAGGCGTCTCGCGTCCAGGCCACTTTCGCGGCGTGGCGACCATCGTCACGATCCTGCTCAACATCGTGCGCCCGGATTTCGCCTTCTTCGGGCAGAAGGACGCGCAGCAGACGATCATCGTCAGACGGCTCGTCCGCGACCTCGCTTTCGACACGGAGATCGTCGTCCTGCCGACGGTGCGCGAGCAATCGGGTCTCGCGCTCTCTTCGCGCAACGCCTACTTGAACGAGGAGGAGCAGCAGGCGGCGGGCGTCATCTATCAGGCGCTCAAGCGTGCGCGCGAGGCTTATGAGAACGGCGAGCGCAATGGCGGGCGACTGGCGAGCGTCGTGCGCGCGACGGTCGAGTCGGAGCCGCGCGCGCGGATCGACTACGTCAGCGTGACGGATGCCGAGACGCTGGAAAAACTTGACAAGCTGGATGATCGCTCGGTGCTCGTCGCGCTCGCCGTGCATTTCGGCAAGACGCGTCTCATAGATAACATCGTGCTCAATCGTAAGGCTGGGAGGAATGGCGCGGCGGCCACATCATAAAAGCTTTGTCAATACGTGCCAGAGCACTACCTTCAGCTTGGGGACAGGTCAAAAGAGACGATCCGCGAAGAGACACGAAAGCACACGAAGAACCCACAAGCAGTTTCGTGTGCTTTCGTGTCTCTTCGCGGATCGTTCATACAGACCCCTCCTCACTTCAACATCGCCGCCTTTTAATCTACACTTAATCGATGTCTCAAAGAACGAAAGAGAAAGCTCATATTGTATTCACCCTGAACGGCGAGCAGGCGGAGGTGGCGTTTGCGCCGCACAAGACGCTGCTCGAAGTCCTGCGCGAAGACCTCAATCTGATGGGCACCAAGCATGGCTGCGAGCTTGGCGAGTGCGGCACGTGCGCTGTCCTGGTCGACGGGCGTTCGATCCTCTCCTGCCTCGCGCTCGGTCTCGACATGGAAGGGCGCGAGGTCTTAACCATAGAGGGCATGGCTGAGGGAGGCCGCCTGCACCCCCTACAGGAGACCTTCGCCGACACGGGCGCTGCCCAGTGCGGCTACTGCACGCCCGGCTTTCTGCTGGTTGCCAAAGAGCTGCTTAAATCCAAGCCGAAGCCGACGCGCGAAGAGATCAAGGAAGCGCTCTCCGGCAACCTCTGTCGCTGCACCGGCTATATTAAGATTTACGAGGCGGTCGAGCTGGCTGCGGCGCGTATGCGCGGCGAAGAGATGGAGCTGCCGAAAGAAAGCGTCTATGGGTACGAATAAAAAAGCAAATGATGAATTAGGAATGCGGAATGATGAATGAAAAGAAAGACCACAGCGTTTAAGTTTCAGTCTTAATTCCGCATTCCGCATTCCGTATTTGCATTCTTAAACTCTTATGAACCAGAACGGCAAAGATAAGAACGGCGAGCCGCTGAAGGTTGTCGGCAAGCCTTTTCGCAAAGTGGATGCGCGCTCGAAGTGCGTCGGGCAGACCAAATTCGCCGACGACATCGTGCTGCCGCGCATGCTCTTCTGTAAAATCCTGCGTAGCCCCGACCCGCATGCCAGAATCCTTCGCATCGACACCTCTCAAGCGCAAGCGCTTCCCGGTGTGGTTGCTATCATCACAGGCCGCGACCTGCCCATCCCATACGGCATCCTGCCCGTCAGCCAGGATGAGCACGCGCTCTGCTTAGAGCGTGTGCGCTTCATAGGCGACCCCGTCGCAGCCGTCGCCGCCATTGACGAGGACACTGCGTTTGACGCGATGAACCTGATCGAGGTCGAGTACGAGAAGCTGCAAACGATCACGAGCATCGAAGAGGCCATCCACATAGACGAGCCGCGCATACAGGATTACGGCGACGGCGGCAACATCCACAAAAAGGTGCATCTTGAGTTTGGCGATCTGGACGAAGGCTTCAATGAGGCCGATCTCGTGCGCGAGGACGTTTTCTTCTACGAAGGCAACACGCATCTCCCCATGGAGCAGCATGCGGCGGTCGCACACTTCGACGCCGACGGGAAGCTCACGCTGTGGAGTTCGACGCAGACGCCGCACTACGTTCATCGCGCGCTGTCGAAAACCCTTGAGCTGCCCGCCAGCCACATACGCGTCATCGCCACTCCGAACGGCGGGGGCTTCGGCGGAAAGAGTGACCCCTTCAATCACGAGATCATTGTCAGCAAGCTCGCGATGATAACGGGTCGTCCCGTCAAAGTGACCCTCACGCGCGAAGAGGTCTTCTATTGCCATCGCGGTCGCCATCCCGTGCTCATGCACATCAAGACCGGAGTTAAAAAAGACGGCTCGATTACGGCGATGGACTTTCAGTCATTCCTCGACGGCGGCGCATACGGCTCTTACGGCGTGGCCTCGACCTTCTACACGGGTGCGCTGCAAACCGTCACCTACGAAGTGCCGCGCTACCGCTTTCGCGGCCTGCGCGCCTTCACAAACAAACCGCCCTGCGGCCCGAAGCGCGGGCACGGCACGCCGCAGCCGCGCTTCGGGCTGGAAATCCAGCTCGACAAGATCGCGGATGAGCTTGGGCTCGATCCGGCAGCGATGCGCTTGCAGCATCTCGTCAAGCCGTACTCCGTGACGGCCAACTACCTGAGAGTCGGCAGCATGGGCTTAGGTAAATGCATTGAAAAGGTGGTCGAAGGCTCGGACTGGAAGAACAAGTATCGAAAGCTTCCTTACGGCAAAGGCGTCGGGATCGCGTGCAGCTCTTACATCTGCGGCGCGGGGCTGCCCATCTACTGGAACAGCATGCCGCACAGCGGCGTCCAGCTTCGCCTTGATCGTCAGGGCGGCGTCTGCGTCCAGTGCGGCTCGACGGACATAGGGCAGGGCTCGGATTCGATTCTCGCTTACATCGTCGCAGAGGTGCTCGGCATAGACCCCTTCGACATCCGCGTCGTGACAGCCGACACAGACCTGACGCCCGTCGATCTCGGCAGCTACTCATCCCGCGTCACCCTGATGACGGGCAACGCCGCCCTGCAAGCGGCAGAGCGTGCGCGCGAGCTGTTGACTCTGGCCGTCTCTGAAAAGCTCAAAGTCCCCATCGAAAATCTTTCGTTTGCTGAGCGTCGCGTCTTCGATGTCGAGAACCCTGAAACCGGCGTCACCTTCGCCGAAGCGGTCGTCCTCGCTGAATCGAAGTTTGGGACTATCGGCACGGTCGGCTCTTACACGCCGCCCGCCTCGCCCGGCAAATTCAAGGGCGCAGGCGTCGGCCCCTCTCCCGCCTACAGCTACTCTGCGGCAGTTGCCGAAGTGGATGTTGACCCACAGACCGGCATCACGACTGTCGAGCGCATCTGGATCGGCCACGACATAGGCCAGTCGATCAACCCCATGCTCGTCATGGGGCAGGTCGAAGGCAGCGTCTACATGGGCTTGGGCGAAGCCCTCATGGAAGAGATGACCTACCGCGCCAACCGCAACGTCGTGCACAAGTTCCCCTCCATGCTCGAATACAAGAGCCCGACCACCCTTGAGATGTGCGACGTGAAAACCTATCTCGTCGAAGACGCCGACCCCAACGGCCCCTTCGGCGCGAAAGAGGTCGGACAGGGGCCGCTTCTGCCCGTCATGCCTGCCGTCGCCAACGCCGTCTACGATGCCGTCGGCGTCCGCATAGACGAAGTGCCTATCACGCCCGAGAAAGTCCTCTCGGCGCTGCGCGAAAAAGCAAAGGGCAAAGAGGGCCGCTATGGGCCCAAGTCCGTACCCGATGTCCAATGGCCTCAACCTCTCAAAGTCCTCACGCCCGACGAAGGCGGCGACGGGCGCGAAATGCCGAGCGTGGCCGTACACTCTTAAGGATGAGCCGTGCGATTTGAGTGGGACGATGAAAAAGCTATCAGCAATCTGGAGAAGCACG
>DASVVT010000029.1:0-18516 GCA_036386415.1 Pyrinomonadaceae bacterium | reverse complement strand
TGTGGCTCCCGCCAAGCTCTAACAATGTCAACTGGAGCGACAGCGCTCGGCAAGGAGTCAGGAAGCCACTTCCGGCCCCGAGGTTGACCACACGCAGGGCTTGAACAATAGTCCTTAACAAGATTCTTGTCAACTACTTTTACCCTAATGTAACCTGATATTTATCCTCTATAGCGATTCGCAATTGAGGGCGCCCCCAGTCAACACCGCCTGCTTCAACCGGGCGGGGATAAAAGCAAGGGTTGAGTGATTGCGGGCCGGAGTCCGATGGCAATCACGCTCAGTTCATCAAACTGTGAGATAACTTCCGTCAACGGGCACGGATTGAAGATGTGAGCCAGATTGTCCGCTCGGCTCGCCTCGCTCCGAATATTTGCTGCGCTCATGATAAACTGCACGAAATTATCTTGACGGCGTCGTCAAAAATCTAATACCCTGACCTCGTTTGAGTTGGGTTTTACTGCTGGATCATTAATTTCGTTTCTCCCTGCTAACGAGAGCCTTACTCAGCCCAGCGTCCTTTACCACTCTGCCACTGCCCGTGGACGATAGCTCCGGCCTAATGAGCAAGATATAACTCTCGGAAGGGGCAGGTGCCGGGGTCGCGGACTGGATATCATCTGTGAGGGTTGCGTTGACATCCCAGCGCAGCCATTGACACACCAGCAACTCAACTTGAAATATCAATCGAACCTGAGAATTTCGCCTTCACCAGTGCTGAGGAATATATGAGCATTTCCGTTGACCACTTTCCAGGATCAAAACTCGAACCGTCGACTTTCGTAGATCTTCTTCGTTGGAGAGCATTGCACCAGCCTGACCAGCAGGCCTATAGCTTCCTCATGAATGGGGAGACGGAAGAAATTCGATTGACATACGAAGCTCTGGACCAACTGGCGCGCGCCATAGGGGCACAGCTTCAGTCCCTGGGGGCGAAAGGAGACCGAGCCTTACTGCTCTACCCTCCGGGGCTGGAATTTATCGCCGCTTTTTATGGTTGCCTATACGCAGGCATGATCGCTGTTCCAGCGTGCCCACCTCGCTCTCACCGATTCCTGCTCAGGCTTCAGACCATGGTGGCGGATTCAGATCCGTTGGTTGCTCTCACTTCGACCTCGCTTGTCTCCAGACTGGAACGGATGACGGAATCTTCCAAGATGAAGAGGCTGCGGTGGTTGTCCACTTCGAATCTCGCAGACGGTCAAGAGGATTTATGGCATGAGCCCGACATCAAGGGTGAGACGCTGGCCTTTCTTCAATATACCTCCGGCTCGATAGGGCTCCCGAAAGGTGTGCAGGTCAGTCATAGCAACTTGCTGAACAATTCGGCTCAGATCGCACAGGCTTTTGAGTTGGCGCCGGATGACCATTTCGTCTCCTGGCTGCCGACCTATCACGATATGGGACTTATCGGCGGGGTGCTGCAACCACTGTTTAGTGGAATGCCAAACACATTGATGTCGCCGATCTTTTTTTTACAGAGTCCGCTCAGATGGCTGGAGACGATTTCCCGGCACAAATCCACAGTGAGCGGTGGGCCCAATTTCGCTTATGACCTGTGCGTTCGTAAGATCACCCCGGAACAGCGTGCGAACCTCGACTTGAGCGGTTGGAGAGTCGCCTTCAACGGCGCTGAGCCCGTTCGTCCGCAGACCCTGGAACGGTTTGCGGCAGCCTTTGAATCCTGCGGCTTTCGACGTGAGAGCTTCTATCCCTGCTATGGCCTAGCGGAAGCAACCTTGCTGGTGGCTAACAAACGAGGGGCGACCGTACCGGTTTTAAAAGGAGTCCAGAAGGGGGCGCTCAAGGATAACAGGGTGGTTGAAGCCTCTACAGATGACTGGGATGCCCAGGTGCTGGCGAGCTGCGGCCAGGCTGTACCGGGTCAGAAAATTGTGATCGCCGATCCCGCAACTTTGACCCGTTGCTTGCCCGGACAAGTAGGGGAGGTCTGGGTGTCAGGACCGAGCGTTGCCGAAGGTTATTGGAATCAGGAGGAGCTGACCAAGCAGACGTTTCATGCGTACCTGGCTGATACCGATGAGGGGCCATTTCTACGTACGGGCGACCTGGGCATCTTCCGAGATGGTGAACTCTTCGTCACCGGGCGACTTAAAGATTTAATTATCATCAGAGGCAATAATCACTACCCACAAGATATTGAGTTGACCGTGGCCGAGAGCCATCCGGCGCTGCGTCCGGGCTCTGGCGCAGCTTTCGCGTTGGAGATTGCCAACGAGGAACGGCTGGTCATCGTTCAGGAGTTGGCTCGTCAAAAGCAGTACGACTTTGATGAAATCTTTCGGAGCATTGCTCAGGCTGTGGCTGAGCATCACGAAGTGCAGGTCTATGCGATCTCGCTCGTTAAATATGGCAGCATCCCGACAACCAGCAGCGGCAAGATTCAACGTCACGCGGCGCGGGCCAGGTTTCTCGCGCGAGGTTTGGATGTAGTCCGAGAGTGGCAAGCCAGCACGGCGCTCGATGCCAACTTGGCGGATGCTTTTCATGATCAGACAGACGAGCAAAAAGAGGTCTCGACGGCGAACGATTCCAAATCCGTTGAAGTGATCCGAGAGTGGCTCCTTGCCAAGCTCTCACAGCAGCTCGGGGTTTCTCCAAAAAACTTGGATGTCCGCCAGCCATTTGCGCATCTCGGTCTGGATTCGGTCATCGCCATCAGTCTCGCCAGCGAGTTGGAAAACTGGCTCGGTCGTCCTGTCGCTCCAACCTTAGCGTGGGAATACCCGACAATCGAGTCGCTCGCCGGACACCTGGCTGGCGAGCAGCGACTGGCCCATCTGTCAGGGCCTGATGCTGACATCGAGCCTTGGACTGAACCCATCGCGATTATTGGCTTGAGTTGTCGCTTTCCGAAGGCTAAGGATGCTCGATCATTTTGGCATCTCCTGCGGGATGGGGTCGATGCGATTACAGAGGTTCCCATCAATCGTTATAACGTCAACGACTTTTACGACCCAGACCCTGCTGCGCCCGGCAAAATGACGACACGCTGGGGCGGTTTTCTGGACAACGTAGCTCAGTTCGATCCCTCCTTTTTCGGTATCTCTCCGCGCGAAGCGACGCGCATGGACCCGCAGCAACGATTGCTGTTAGAGGTCACATGGGAGGCATTGGAAGATGCCGGACAAGTGTCGGAGCGCCTGGCGGGGAGCAAGACGGGAGTGTTCGTTGGAGTTTGCAGCAGCGAGTACGCATACTACCAGTTAAATAATCCGTCAACTATAGATGCTTATTTCGGCATCGGCAACGCTCACAGTATCGCCGCTAATCGGCTCTCTTACATCTTCGATCTGCATGGCCCCAGCATGGCCGTCGATACTGCTTGCTCATCTTCACTGGTCGCTGTTCACCTGGCATGCCAGAGCATCAGGAACGGTGAGACCACGATGGCTCTGGCCGGAGGCGTCAGCCTGATCCTGAGGCCGGAATTGACCATCAATTTTTCGAAAGCAGGGGTCATGGCTCACGATGGTCGCTGCAAAGCCTTCGATGCTGGCGCTAACGGTTATGTGCGTGCCGAGGGAGCGGGGATGGTGGTGCTCAAGACCCTCTCGCGGGCTCTCGCCGATGGAGACTCGATCTATGCCGTGATCCGTGGCAGCGCCGTCAATAGCGACGGTCGAAGCAATGGGATCATGGCTCCCAACCGACAGGCGCAGGAAGCCGTGTTGCGCGAGGCTTATCAGCGAGCAGGCGTTTCCCCCGGCCAGGTCCAATATGTCGAAGCGCACGGCACTGGAACTATACTGGGCGACCCCATCGAAGCCCAAGCCCTCGGAACAGTACTTGCGAGTGGCCGTCCGCCGGGGCGATTCTGTAGCATCGGTTCAGTTAAAACGAATCTAGGCCACCTCGAAGGCGGCTCTGGAATTGCGGGCTTAATCAAGGTTGCTTTAGCTCTCCAGCACCGGACGATTCCGGCAAGTCTCCATTACACAGAACCCAATCCTCTAATACATTTCCAAGAGCTTCAACTGAAGGTCCAGCAAACGCTGACTCCGTGGCCCCTCGAGGACTCAGAACCTGCTCTCGCCGGGATCAACTCTTTCGGCTTCGGAGGAACCAATGCTCATCTCGTGCTGGAGGAGTTTCCCGCAGCGCCATCGGCATCAGATGATGAATCGTCTCTAGGCAAGGCGCACCTGCTCCCGCTCTCCGCCCGCAGCCCTCAAGCTTTGAGGGAGTTGGCCGAGGCTTATCATGACCTTCCGGCTCAAGAAGAAGGCGCTGCCCTTTCGCTGCCAGACATCTGTTACACAGCGGCCACGCGCCGCACACATTTCGAGCACCGGCTGGCTCTCACCATCCATTCAGAGCAGGAGTTGACAGAGTATCTGGAATCATTTCTGCAAGGAGAGGAGAGTCCTGGACTTTCCTCTGCCGATGCGTCTGCGAATCAGAACCGGAAGCTGGTCTTCATCTTTCCAGGCCAGGGGCCTCAATGGTGGCCCATCGGGCAAGAGCTATTGAAACAGGAACCGGTCTTCCAGGCGGTCTTAGAGCAATGTGACCGTGCCATACAAACCTACGCCGGATGGTCTTTATTAGAGGAGTTGGTCATCCCGGAAGAACGGTCTCGATTAGGAGAAACGGACATCGCCCAGCCAACGCTCTTTGCGCTTCAGGCAGCGCTGGCGACCTTATGGCGCTCATGGGGGATCGAGCCTGATGCTGTGGTCGGCCACAGCATGGGAGAAGTGGCGGCGGCTTACGTGGCTGGCGCGCTGAGCCTTGATGATGCGTTGAGAGTCATCTACCACCGTGGACGATTGAGCAAACGTGTCACCGGGCAAGGAAAGATGGCGGTCGTCGCGCTGTCTCTGGAGCAGGCTCAACAAGCTGTGGCGGGATACCAGGATCGGTTATCAATCGCCGCCAGTAATAGCCACGTCTCAACCGTCCTCTCAGGAGACTCGGAAGCCTTAGCAGAAGTCCTCAATTCATTACAACAAAAGGGTGTTTTTTGTCGTCTCTTGGAGTCCGTGGACTTCGCTTCCCATAGTCCGCAGATGGAACCGCTTCAGGGCGAATTCAGGCGCTCGCTGGAAGGGATAGCTCCTCTTCAGCCAGCGATCACACTCTTTTCGAGTGTCACCGGCGGGGAGAGCCGTGACTTGAAGCTCGATGCCGATTACTGGGCGCGAAACCTGCGCGAGCCTGTGCTGTTCTCAACTGTCATAGATCAGTTACTGGAAAGCGGCCACAACATTTTTCTTGAGCCGACTCCGCATCCCGTGCTCGCCGGAGCAATCCGGGAGCAGACGCTGGGCAGAGGCTATGAGGGCGTGATCCTGCCGTCGCTGAAGCGTGGGGAGGAGCAACGGGCGACGATGCTGGCTTCCCTCGGACACCTCTACACGCTGGGAAGGTCTGTCACCTGGACTGCCCTTTACGGGACAGGGCGCAAGTGCGTCTCTCTGCCCAATTATCCCTGGCAGCGAGAGCGCTATTGGCTCGACCCGGAAGACGCGATCAATCACGGAGATGAGAAGCGCGCGCCAGCTCTGACCGGCGCAACGGCGAATGGACATCCGCTGCTGGCCCAATATATGAAGGCGGCACTGCTACCCGGCAGGCACTCATGGGAGACGAAACTTGCTGCTGATGTGCCTCCATTCCTGACGGATCATCGCGTGCAGGGAACGGCAGTCCTACCTGCTGCGGCCTATGTGGAGATGGCCCTGCGCGCCGCTGTCGAGGCATTCGACGGCAGGTCATGCGCGCTCGAAGATGTAGCCTTCCACAAGGCGCTCGTGCTTTCCGAAGCAGATGCGCAAACGGTTCAGTTTGTGCTCTCTCCCGAAGCGCTGGGGGAAACTTCCTTCCAAATCTTCAGTCTCAACTCCGCGATGGAGCAAAAAAAGGCGTCGTGGGTTTTGCATGCGACAGGAAACATTAAGCTCAGCTTCGCCGAACCGGCGACTGGGGCAGCCAAGCCGGACTCGCCGGAGAGTATTCAGGCTCGTTGCAGAGAAGAGGTCTCGCCTGAGGCGCACTACCAGGCTTTGCGTAAGCGCGGGTTGAACTACGGGCCCACCTTTCAGGGCATCCGGCGTCTCTGGCGGCGAGATGGTGAAGCTCTGGGCGAGGCGCAGCTTCCTCTTGAGCTCGAGGCGGAATTTGCACAGTACGAGCTTCATCCAGCGCTGCTTGATGCCTGCCTTCAGGTCATGGCAGCGGCTGTCCCCGGCGCGCCTGCTGGAACAGTCGAAAAAGAGACCTACCTGCCGACAGGAATAGGTCACTTCAGGCTTTACGCTCAAGCTCCGATGCGCCTTTGGAGCCATGTTGTCATCCGACCGGGCAGTAAGCCTGTGGCCGACGATTTGACTGGTGACGTGCGTCTGCTTGATGAGGCCGGAAACGTTGTCGGAGAACTTTTTGAATTACGTCTTCAGCGCCTGGGCGTCGGATCGCAGACCAGCATCCCTGAGAATCCGAGGGATTGGCTTTACCAATTGGAGTGGCAACCTCAGCCGCATCCGGGCTCAGAATCAAGCTCGACGCCGCCTCATCGTCAGGGTCGGGGACGCTGGCTCATCTTCACGGACAACATGGGAGCAGGGCAGGCACTGGCGGAGCGACTCGCCGGGTATCAGGAAACCGCCCTGCTGGTTGCGCATGGCGAGTCCTACGCCGAGATAGGCCCTGGGAGCTATCAGGTAAATGCGGCACGGCCTGAGGAGTTCGAACGGTTGGTGGCGAGTTTACTGAGCCCGTCCGAGCCGCCCTTGCGCGCAGTAGTGCACCTCTGGAGCTTAGAGGCCGTGCGACCCGAAGACACCTCGCTCGACTCGCTGGAGGTGGCCCAGGAACTGGGCTGCGGCAGTGCCCTTCACCTGGTTCAGGCATTAGTCAAGACAGGATGGCACGAGATGCCTCGCCTGTGGCTGGTAACGCGCGGGGCTCAGGCCTGGGGCGAGAAAACCGCTTCGGTCTCGATTGCTCAATCTCCATTATGGGGTCTCGGCAGAGTGATCGCTCACGAACATCCGGAGTTGAGATGTTCGTTAGTAGACCTGGACATGGAGGCCGCCGCAGTTGACGTGGCTGCGCTCTGCGATGAAGTCCGGCACGAGGGGCGTGAAGACCAGATCGCATTTCGCCAAGCTCAACGTTACGTCCCTCGGTTAGTGCCATCCGTAGCCGGAGCCGAGCTGAGCGACACCGACACAACAGAGAGCAGGCTCAGTGTTCCCGCAGACCACCCGTTCCGCTTGGAGATCGGAAGTGTCGGCAGTTTAAGCGCGATCACGCTTCAACCCGCCATTCGTCAGGAGCCTGGGCCGGGAGAGGTCGAGATCGAGGTCTATGCCGCTGGCCTTAACTTCAGAGATGTGATGAAAGTCCTGGGCATCTACCCCGGAGTGACGCGGGAAAGTCTCACGCTGGGCGACGAATGCGCCGGAAAGATTATCCGAGTCGGGAAGGATGTGACAGACTTTCAAGTGGGCGATGAGGTGATGGCCGCTGCGACAGGTTGTTTCAGTTCACATGTGGTCGTCGCCAGCCATTACGTGATGCATAAACCCGCTCAGTTGAGCTACGAGGAGGCAGCAGGCATTATCGTCGCTTTCACCACCGCTTACTATGCTCTTCATCATCTGGGCCGCATCAGCGCAGGCGAGCGGGTGTTGATTCACGCGGCGGCAGGAGGCACGGGAATGGCCGCCGCGCAACTGGCAAAAGCGGCTGGCGCGGAGATTTTCGCCACCTCCGGCAGTCGGGAAAAGCGCGCCTTTCTCGAATCCGTGGGCATCCGGCATGTCATGGACTACGAGTCTTTTCCCGAAGAGGTGATGCGCCGAACAGGCGGCCAGGGTGTGGACATTGTGCTCAACTCTTTGTCCGGTCAGGCCATTCCCAGAAGCCTCTCGGTGCTTGGAATCTACGGGCGCTTTATGGAGATCGGAAGGACTGATCTCTATCAGAACATGCAATTAGGTCTGTATCCCTTTTTGAACAACCTCTCATATTTCGCTATTAACGTAGATCAGCTACGCGTCGAGCGTCCGGCGCTGGTTCGCTCCCTGATCCAACCGGTTCTCCAGTATCTGGAAGACGGAATCATTGACCCGCTTCCGATCCGCGTCTTTCCGATCACTGATGCCATCGGCGCCTTTCGCTATCTGGCCCAACGCAAAAACATCGGCAAGGCGATCATCTCTTTGCCGGCTTCGGGCGGGGCTGCCTCTTCCGAGGTGGAAACTATCTTTCGCTCAGAGAGAACTTATCTCATTACGGGCGGGCTTGGAAGTCTGGGTCTTCTGATGGCGCAGTGGATGGTCAAGCAGGGGGCGCGCCATCTCGTGCTCGTCGGGCGAACGGGCGAGTCCGGTCACAACCGGCAAGCTGTAAACGAATTGCGCGCGACGGGCGCACAAATCCTGGTCGCCCGTGCGGATGTGGCGAATCAAGAGCAAGTGGCAGACCTTCTCGCCGAAGTCCGCGCTTCGATGCCCGCCTTGGATGGCATCATCCATGCGGCGGGAGTCCTCGACGACGGTGTGCTGCTGCAACAGGATCAGGAACGTTTCAAAGCCGTCATGTCGCCGAAGGTGCAAGGAGCATGGAACTTGCACACGCTGACGATGGGCACGCCCTTGAGCTTCTTTGTGCTCTTCTCGTCGGGAGCTTCTCTGCTCGGCCCGCCGGGACAGGGTAATTATGCAGCCGCCAACGCTTTTCTTGATGCGCTGGCCTATCAACGTCGAGCCTCTGGATTGCCATGCTCGTCTATCAATTGGGGTGAATGGGGCGAGATCGGCTTGGCAAGCAGAACTGACCGGAGCCAGCGCTTGCGGTTGCAGGGCTCAAAACCTATCCCGCCCGCCGAAGGATTGCGCATCCTGCAACGAGCGCTCAAAGAACACCCGACACAGATCGCAGCCATGGCTGTCGATTGGGCACAGTTGATCGAGTCCCATCCGTTGCTCTGTCAGTCGCCGCTATTGGCAGAGTTAGCTCGAAAGGAGCAGGTCGCGCCGGATCGTGCTCAAACGGGAAGAGAAAAAGAGACCGTTGTTTCCCGCCAATCGCTGCTCGCGATGGATAGCGCCACGCAGCAGGCAGCGTTGGAAGCTTACCTTCGACCCTTGGTCGCCCGCACCCTCGGTATTGCTTCATCTCGCCTGAACCTGCGACAGCCGCTCAATACGATAGGACTCGATTCGCTGATGGTCATCGAGCTGAAGAACCGCATTGAATCAGCCATCAGTGTGAGCCTGCCGATTGCGGCAATGCTTCAGGGTCCCAGCGTCGCCGAGCTTGCGACTTTGATCTCGGAGCAATTGCCGGCCTCTTCGACAGGAGTTTTGCCGCCGATCACGCCTCGTCCCGAAGCATGGTATCTGCCGTTCCCGCTGAACAGCATTCAACAGGCCTACTGGATCGGTCGCACAGACACCTTTGCCCTGGGCAACGTGGCGACGCACGGTTACGCGGAGTTCGACACGAAGGATTTCGATCTGGAAAGATTCACACGCGCCTGGCGACGATTGATCGAGCATCACGATATGCTGCGGGCGGTCGTGTTGCCCACCGGAGAGCAGCAAATCCTTGAGCAAGTCCCGGCCTTCGAGATCGAGGAACTGGACCTGCGCGAGATGGAAGCCGAAGAGGTCGAGCGCCATCTGATGTCGGTGCGAGAGCGAATGTCGCATCAGGTGCTGGACAGCAATCAATGGCCGCTCTTTGAGATGCGCGCCTCGCGCCTGGACGATAGTCGTCTGCGGCTGCACATCAGTATCGATATGTTGATCGCCGATGCCTATAGCATTTTGATGCTCATCAACCAATGCTCAAAGCTCTATCAAAACATCGACATGCCGCTCGTGCCTTTCGACTGTTCGTTTCGTGACTACGTGATGGCCGAAGTCGCGCTGCGCGACTCCGAGGTGTACCAGCGCTCTCTGGATTACTGGCGCGAGCGTTTAAGGACTTTGCCGCCCTCGCCGGAGTTGCCGCTGGCTAAAGATCCGGGCTCTTTAAGCCGCCACCGATTCGTGCGTCGTACCGCGCGACTGAGCCCGGAGATGTGGCTGAGATTGAAGAACAGAGCGCAGCAGGTCGGTCTGACACCCTCTCTCATCCTCTGCGCGGCCTTCTCCGAAGTGCTCGCCGCGTGGAGCAGAAGCCGTCGATTTACGCTCAATTTGACACTCTTTAACCGGCTCCCGCTGCACCCGCAAGTTAACGAGATGGTAGGAGATTTCACGACGCTGACGCTCCTGGAAATCGACTACTGCGCCAGAGTGCCCTTTGAAGCGCGTGCGCGTCGTCTCAAAGAGCAACTGTGGCAGGATTTGGGCCACCGTTACGTGAGTGGCGTCGAGGTCATGCGAGAAATGAGGCGCGCTCACGGCGAAACTCCCGGAGCGCAAATGCCGATTGTCTTCACCAGTATTCTTGAAGACACGTCACAGTTGGACTGGATGGGAGAGATGGTCTACATGATCTCGCAGACTCCCCAGGTGTGGTTGGATCATCAGGTGATGGAGCAAAGCGGAGCGCTGGTCTTCAACTGGGATGCCGTCGAGGAGCTATTTCCTGACGGGTTGCTCGACGAGATGTTCGCCGCCTATTGCACTCTCTTAGAACGACTCACGGATGACGAGCAAAGCTGGCAGGCGGAGATACTGGACATGCTGCCTCCCGCGCAGCGTGAGCAACAAGAGGCCGTCAATGCGACAGTCGAAGGGGCTGCGCCCGCCGAGATGCTGCATACGCTGTTCGCCAAACAAGTCTCGGAGCGCCCTCACCAGCCAGCCCTGATGACGCCTCATTCGACCCTGACTTATGAAGAGCTGTCTCGTCGCGCCCATCAGGTAGCCCACAGGCTGCGCCGGTCAGGGGCATGTCCCAATACGCTCGTCGCGGTGGTGATGGAGAAGGGTTGGGAGCAGGTGGTGGCCGTGCTTGGCATCCTTGAATCCGGCGCAGCTTATCTGCCGGTTGATCCCGAGCTGCCCACCGAACGGCTCCACTACATACTGGAGCACGGCGAAGTCTCGCTGGTGCTGACGCAATCCTGGCTGGATGCGGGTCTCCAGTGGCCTGAGCAGACCGAGCGCCTGTGCGTGGACGACGAGGCGGCATGGCATGACCTCGACGCCTCCTCGCTCCCGTCTACGCAAAGACCGGACGATCTGGCCTACGTGATCTACACCTCAGGCTCGACCGGCAGACCCAAGGGCGTGATGATCGATCATGCCGGGGCAGTCAATACGATCCTTGATATCAATCAACGTTTTGCCGTTGGCCCGGAGGATCGAGTGCTGGCGCTCTCCTCGCTCAGCTTTGACCTCTCGGTCTACGACATCTTTGGCACGCTGGCAGCGGGCGGCACGATCGTGATGGCAGAAGCTTGGGCGGGACGCGACCCGTCGCGCTGGCTGGAAATGATGATTCGCCAACGTGTGACGGTATGGAACTCAGTGCCCGCATTAATGGAGATGCTGGTGGAGTATGCTGGCGGTCGGGGCGAAAGGCTACCCGACACGCTGCGGCTCGTGATGCTGAGCGGGGATTGGATCGGGTTGAAACTGCCGGATCAGATTAGAGCCCTCTGCACAGCTCCGCAGATCATCAGTCTGGGTGGAGCGACCGAAGCCTCGATCTGGTCAATCCTGTATCCGATTGAGGAGGTCGATGCCTCATGGAAGAGCATCCCCTACGGTCGTCCGATGAAGAACCAGCGCTTCTATGTGCTCAATGAGTTGCTGGAGCCGTGTCCGACGTGGGTGACGGGCCGACTTTACATCGGCGGGGATGGATTGGCGAAGGGTTACTGGCGGGATCAGGAGAAGACGCAGGCCAGTTTCATCATTCATCCACGAACCGGCGAGCGCATCTATCGGACTGGAGACCTAGGCCGTTACCTGCCGGATGGAAACATCGAGTTTCAAGGCAGAGAAGACTTCCAGGTTAAAGTTCAGGGCTACCGTATCGAGTTGGAGGAGATCGAAGCGGCGTTGTTGCAGCACCCGTCGGTGCGTGCCGCAGTCGTGACGGCCATTAATGACGAGCAGGGCCAGAAGCGCCTCGTCAGTTATGTCGTCGCAGAGCATCAGAACGAACCCTCCACTGATCTGGAGAACACAGAACCCGCTCGCCAGCTCGTCTGGGAATCTCTGGTGAAGGCCGGTCATCAACAGGCGCAGCAAATCTCTCCTGAGCTGGCCGCCTATTCGAGCAACATGCAGCGGCTGGAGCATTTGAGCATAGCTTATATATGTCAGGCTCTGAAACAGCTCGGCGTCTATACCCGTCGCGGAGAGTCGCATTCGCTTGATAGCCTGGTCGAGCAGTACGAGATTCTGCCGCGCTACCGAAAGCTCATGGCGCGGTGGCTGAAGGCACTGGAGGAAGAGGGACTGTTGCAGCGGCAGGGCACGGACAGCTTCGCCAACCGATTCGCGCTGCCCACGGATGCTCTGCCCTCTCTCTGGGAGGAACTCCGTCAGGAGACCAACCTGGAGCGTCGAATTCTGGATTCCATTAAGTTGATCGGCGACCAGTTGCCCGACCTGCTCAAAGGCAACATAGACCCGTTAGAACTGTTCTTTCCCGGCGGCTCCTGGGATCGCGCCGAGAGCATTTATCAGGACAACCCGATAGCTCGCTACTTCAACAGCCTGACGGCGGAAGTCTTCAAAGCGGTCGCCGCTTCGTCGCCTTCGGAAAAGCAACTGCGCATTCTGGAACTTGGAGCCGGAACGGGCGCCACGACGGCCTCCGTGTTACCCGTGCTGCCGCCCCATCAGAGCGCTTACACCTTTACAGACCTCTCGACCTTCTTTACAGAGCAGGCGAGAAAGAAGTTTAAAGAGTATCCGTTTATTAATTATGGCCTGCTCAATATCGAACAGGATCCACAGGAACAGGGCTATGATGCTCAGAGCTTCGATGTCGTCGTGGCGGCCAACGTCCTACACGGCACACGCGACCTGAAAGAAACCTTCCGGCATATACGCTCCCTTCTGTCACGGCGCGGCCTGCTCGTGCTCCTCGAAGCGACGCGGAGTTCTCGTATTGAAATGGTGACGATGGGATTGCTGGAAGGTTGGAGCCGCTTTGAAGACGAAAGATCGCAGAATAATTTTCCGCTGCTCTCGATAGAAAAATGGCAGGCCATTCTGCGCTCCAACGGGTTTGAAGATTTGGTTGCTTTCCCGGAGACGGATTCGCCGGGCGCAGCCCTCGGACAACATGTGATCGTCGCCCGCGCGTCCTCAGCCGAACTCCTCAATGCTGAGGCTGGTCGATCTCGTCCCATGTTGAAGCTTCAAGAGAGCGAGTTGCGCCACTTCCTCAAGGGGAAACTGCCCGAATACATGGTGCCTTCATCCTTCGTCACGCTCCCGGAACTGCCACTCACTTCGAACGGGAAAGTGAATCGTCAGGCTCTTCCCGTGCCCGCTCACGTCGGGCGACAACAGGGGGGAATTTATGTGGCCCCGCGTAATCCGACAGAAGAAATGCTGGCGACGATCTGGCGCGAGACTTTGGGACTTGAGCAGGTCGGCGTTCACGACAATTTCTTCGAGGTGGGCGGCGATTCTCTACTGGCGATACGCATCGCGACACAGGTGCGCCAGACATTTCAGATCGAGTTGCCGTTGCGCGATTTCGTGGTATCTCCGACGATAGCTGAATTATCCGCACTGATCGTCGAGATTCTCACACGGCAAGTTGAAGAATTAACGGAAGAGCAAGCACAAGAGTCGCTTGAAACTCCGACCGGCTTTTAAACGCTTGCGGTCTCCACGGTCTGCGACCGGGTCAGCCACGTTTGTTATTCGATGGCAGACGTTGCAGAGATAGCTGTTCGAGCCTGTATGCGACGCGGGACACCCGATGGCCTGCCATGAGCGCTCGCAGAGGACGCGAACCTCAGGATTGAATGTCACGCGACTTGGCCGAGCGCCGCTGGCGCACGCTCTGCGGGCCGCAGAAGATGCTCCGCGCTCCCGGAAATGCCCTAAGAGGTTTCGCTCGAGCTGCCATTGCTGCTCTAGTTCGTCATCGTTCAAGCCTGCTCGCCCTGATGAGCATGCTCTGTACTTGGAGAGTGTTAGGTATGAGTTCCCAAATAGATGATTTGGCGAAGAAGCATTCAAGCTTCTCACCGGCAAAGCAGGCGCTTCTGGAAAAACGCTTGAGAGGTAGTGTAGCAGGCACTTCTGCCTCGCAACTGCCGACGATCAAGCCTGATCCTGAGCAATGGCACATGCCTTTTCCCCTGACCGACGTTCAGCAAGCCTATTGGATCGGTCGTAGTGGGGCTTTCAAGCTGGGCGGGGTCGCAACCCATGTGTATCAGGAATTCGAATCCGCCGACCTCGACCTGGCTCGACTCAATCGCGCCTGGCAGCGGCTCATCGAACGTCATGGGATGCTCCGCGCCATCGTGCTGCCCGACGGGCAACAGCAAATCTTAGAACGGGTGCCGCCCTATCAGATCGAAATCATTGATTTGCGTGGTGAAGAACCGGAGGCTGCCGCCGCGCAGTTGGAGGCTGTGCGACGGAGCATGTCTCATCAGGTGATGCAGACAGACCGTTGGCCGCTCTTTGAGATTCGCGCCGCTTATCTGAATGGCGGGCGCACTCTCCTGCAAATCAGCAGTGACGCGCTGATTGGAGATGCCGGGAGTTGGCAAATCCTGATGCGTGAGCTCAACGAACTGTGCCAGAACCCGGAAGCTCAATTGATGCCGCTCAACCTTTCGTTTCGGGATTACGTCCTGGCTGAGATAGCGTTGCGCGATTCGGAGCTCTACCGGCGCTCCATGCAATACTGGCTCAGTCGCCTGCCGACTCTTCCGCCTGCGCCGGAGCTTCCGCTGGCGACCGATCCACGCTCTCTAACACGGCCTCGCTTCGTGCGCCTCAGCGCCAGATTAGAGTCATCGCCCTGGATGGAGTTGAAGAAGCTCGCCCGTCAAGAGGGACTGACATCCTCCGGGTTGCTGCTCGCCGCCTTCGCCGAAGTTCTCGCGGCGTGGAGCAAGAGCCGCCGGTTCACCATCAACCTGACATTGTTCAATCGTCTGCCGCTGCATCCTGAAGTCAACGACATCGTTGGCGACTTCACTTCCCTCTCGCTGCTGGCAGTGGAGCATTCATCGGAGGAGAGCTTTCGGGCGCGAGCGCGGCGCATTCAGGAACAGTTGTGGGATGATATGGATCACCGCTGGGTCAGTGGCGTGCAGGTTCTGAGAGATTTGGCGCGGAGCCAGGGGGCAGTCCAGGGAACAGGCATGCCGATTGTGTTCACCAGTACGCTCTTGCCCGGCAGGTCTGAACAGGAGATGCCATCCGTGGGGCCGCTCGGTGAGATGGTCTACGGTATCTCACAGACGCCGCAGGTGTGGCTCGACCACCAGGTTTACGAACAGGGCGGGACGCTGGTTTTCAACTGGGACGCGGTCGAAGAACTGTTTCCAGCCGGAATGTTGCAGGAGATGTTCGACGCTTACTGCCGTGTGCTGCATCGTCTCGTCGAAGAACCGGAAAGCTGGCGGCAGACGACGCTCATACCTTCGGAGAGCCTGACCAGTTATCAGGTGATTGCATCTGTCGAGCCGTTTAATAACCCGCCGCCCATCTCTGACGGCGCGACGCGACGCGAGGCTGATGATCCGGCGCTACCGGCTCCCGACTCGCTACAGGTTTCAGGCGTGGAAGGAACCGCTATCACCTCGCAGATCACTCAAATAATCGCAGACGTGCTCAAAGTGGAGAGCATTGATCCCGATGCGGACTTAATGTCTTATGGAGTGAATTCGCTGCATATTGTCAGAATCGCTAACGCGCTGGAGAAGACCTACGGCTTCCGCCCGGAGATCACACGGTTGTTTGAGTCTCCGACCGTGTCTGCTGTGGCCGCCTATTACGAGGAGCGATTGCAGGCTGGTCAATCGGCTGACGGAAAGGAGCAGAGCGCAAAGCAGGAGAGCGATTCTTCTTCTTCCGCCAGGATGATACTCGATCCATTAGCGCGCGAGGAGTTCAAAAAACAGCAGCATGGGTTGCGCAGGGATGGCGCTGACAAGTCACGCATTTCGCTGCCGACGCCGGGAGAAGACGATGCATTGAGAAAGCTGTATGCCGAACGTCGCAGCCATCGCCGGTTCATGCTTCAGCCGATAGCTGCGGAAGAGTTTGCAGGTTTCCTCAGTTCTCTACGCCAGTTCTCGCTCGATGGTCAACCGAAATATCTCTACGCTTCGGCTGGCGCGCTCTATCCTGTCCAGGTGTATCTGCATATCAAAGCCGGGCGTGTCGAAGGGCTCGCTGCCGGGACATATTATTACCAGCCGGTTGAACATCAACTGATAGCCCTCTCCACAGACGTTGAGATTGATCGCACCATCCATGAGCCTTTCGTCAACAGGTCGATTTTCGACGAGGCTGCGTTTTCCATCTTCCTGATCGCTCAACTCGCGGCCATCGCTCCCATGTATGGAGAGCTGAGCATGCATTTCGCCACGCTTGAGGCCGGTTACCTGAGTCAGCTCCTGATGTCTACAGCGCCCGCTCGCGGGCTCGGGCTCTGCCCCGTAGGAACTCTCAATTTCGACTCCATCCGGCATCTCTTTGAGCTCGAAGAAAGCCATGTGCTGATCCATAGCCTGCTCGGCGGTAGAGTTGACACCCATCAAGTGGAGCGCTGGTCGTCTTCAGAAGGAGCACAATATCGCCCCGATACCATCGAAGATGAGAGCGAGGAGGGTGAACTATGATCGCGACTGCGCTTTTGACCAATCTTCGCGGACTTGGCGTGGAGCTCTGGGCCGACGGCGAGCGGCTCCGCTATCGTGCGCCGAAGGGGGCGCTCACCCCGACCCTGCGAGCGCAATTGGCCGCGCACAAGGCGGAGATCATGGCGCTCCTGCGTCGCGGCAATAATAATACCGGCCAAGGCGCGCCACCCATCCGGCCCGTCGCGCGCGATGGAGAACTCCCCCTCTCCTTCGCTCAGGAACGACTCTGGTTTCTAGATCAGTTAGAGCCCGGCAACCCGGCTTATAACGTTCCGGCTGCGATGCGCATTAAAGGCCCGTTCGACGTGGCGCTCCTCCGGCGGGCGCTGACTGAGATCGTCTCCCGTCACGAGGTCTTACGCACCACCTTTGCGACGGTTGATGGATGGGCGAGACAGATTATCGACCCGGCTATGCCATCCATCGACCCGGTCGTCGTGGACATCAGCAAGCTGCCTGAGACGCAACTGGAGGAGAGGGCCGAACAACTGGTTGCAGAAGAAGCCCGGCGACCCTTTGATCTAGCCCGTGGCCCGCTCATCCGCGTCACCCTGCTTCGTTTGAATGCACAAGATCATATCGTGCTTCTCACAATGCACCATATCATCTCGGACGGCTGGTCCATGAATGTGCTCGTGTGGGAACTGAGCGTCCTCTACACGGCCTACTCCGCAGGGGAGCCATCGCCGCTCCCTGAGCTGAAGATTCAGTACGCGGATTATGCCGTCTGGCAGCGCGAATGGCTTCAGGGCGAGGCGCTCCAAGCGCAGCTTGACTACTGGAAGCAGCGACTGAGCGGTCGCCTGCCTGTGCTGAAGCTGCCGACCGATCATCCGAGGCTGGCAGCGCAGACCTTCCGTGGTGCGCGCCACTCACTCATGTTCCCCGCGAGTTTGAGCGAGGCGCTCAAGGCGCTCGGTCGTGAGGAGGGAGCGACGCTCTTTATGACGCTGCTGGCGGTCTTCAAGACATTGCTCTTCCGCTATACGTGGCAAGACGACATCATCGTCGGGTCGCAGATGTCGGGTCGCAACCATACGGACACCGAACTGCTGATCGGGTTCTTCGCTAACACGCTCGTGATGCGCACAGACCTTTCGGGCGACCCGACATTTCGTGAGGCGCTCTCCCGGGTGCGTGAAGTGACTCTTGGAGCTTATGCTCATCAAGACCTCCCGTTTAAGAAGCTCGTCGAAGCATTACAACCGGAGCGAGACCTGAGCCGCAATCCTCTCTTCCAGGTCACCTTCGACCTCCAGCACGCCTCTTTAATGGCCCAATCTTCTTTCATGACAAAGCGCTCATCTTCTCCTGCTGAGGATCAGCCACAATCGAGCCTGTCACTGAATCTTTTGCCGGTCGGCACGGACACTTCGAAATTCGATCTGATGATGACGATGACGGAAACGGAGCAGGGGTTGACGGCGACTTTTGAATACAGCACAGACCTCTTCGAGGCGGCCACGATTGAGCGCATGGCCGAGCATTTTCAGACCCTGGCGGAATCAATCGCAGCCCATCCAGATCAACGGCTCTCAGAGTTTTCGATGTTGACGGAAGAAACGCTGCGACAGATGTTGGTCGAGTGGAACGACACGCAGACCGCTGAGCGGCACGACCGCCCGATTCATCAACTCTTCGAGGCGCAGGTCGCACGCACCCCTGACACCCTGGCCGTCATCTTCGAGGATCAACAACTCTCCTATGCGGAACTCAACCGCCGA
>DASVVT010000028.1:0-43325 GCA_036386415.1 Pyrinomonadaceae bacterium | reverse complement strand
TCGTATGAATTAACGATGTAAGAGATGAGAGTAGGGGCAGGGCTTGTCCCTGCCCGCCGGTCGAACAAAAGCGGGCAGGGACAAGCCCTGCCCCTACAATGTTGCTGATGCTGGTAAATTCATCTGCAAACCGCTCTAGATAGCAGAATGAAAAGAAGACGGGCGACCGATCCACGAATTAACACGAAACGACACGAACAGAGGGGGGCTCTTTCGTGTTGCTTCGTGTTGCTTAGTGGATCGTCCCCCGTCCTCTGTTAATTGCAACCTGGTATAAGAACGCGCTCTCTCGTCCAGACATTCTTGCAGGCTGTGGCAGCGGTCGAGGCTCGCCTCATGCGCTCAGACGCTCACGGAAAAACTTGAGTGTGCGTTGCCAGGCGTCTGCGGCTGCGGCTGCGTTGTAGGCTTCGGGGCGCGTATCGTTGAAGAATCCGTGCTTCGCCCCCGGATAAATTTTGATGTCGGCTGTTTTCCCGGCCTTCTTCAGAGCGGCTTCAAACTCGCGCACCTTCTCCGGCGGAATACCCTGATCCAGCTCGCCGAAATTACCCAGCAGCGGACACGAGACCTGCGGCACAAGCTCAACCGGCGTGCGTCCATAGAAGATCACCGCGCCCGCCAAATCCTTCGTGTGCGTGGCGAGCTGGTAGGAGTAGCCGCCGCCCATGCAGAACCCTACGGAGGCGAAACGCGGGCGCACATCCTTGATCGTCTTCAGATGATCGAGCCCGGCCTGCATGTCTTTGATCGCGGCTTCGATGGGAATGCTTGATGCCGCTCGACGCAGCGCATCTATATCCGTTGTGTCTTTGGGCGGGGGCTCGGATGCGCGTACGAAAAGGTTCGGGGCGAGCGCATGAAAGCCTTCGCCTGCGATCCGGTCGGCGATTGATTTGATGTGATCATTGAGGCCGAAGACCTCGTGTATGACGAGCACGGCTGAAGCCGCACCCTGTTTCGTCGAACGCGCGAAGTAAGCGGGGATCACGAGGTCGCCGCTCTTGTACTCCGTCATAGAGCCCTTGAGCGCCGTCGTCTGCCCGGCGGCTGTGGCAGGCTGTGTGTTTTTCTTGTCCTGATCGCCCTTTGGCTTCTCCTGCGCCGTGGTGCAACTGGCTGCGGAAACGGTCGCCAAAACTGCGCCGCCTGCCGCCACCGTCGTATGCTCCAAAAACTCTCTACGCGAACGACCCTCGCGCACGTTGTTTTGCTTCTTCGGTTTTGTCATAACGCTCCTCTTCCTGCTTGTACGTCTATATGAGTGCCGTCATCATTTAACTTTCGCATCCCCGCTTCGCCCGGCGAGCTGTTCTATCTCGTCTGCCGTGTAGGGCAGTCCTGTGGTCAGTAGCTCATAGCCGTCGCGTGTAATCAGGATCATGTCTTCAAGGTAGAAGCCCTGGCCTTCGACCGCGAAGATCGGCTCGAAGGCAACGATCATCCCTGCACGCAGCACATCCGGGCTGGCCTCGGCGCTCTCCAGCCCTACGCCGTGCACCTGCCAGTACTTCCGCCCCTCAGGGCTTGAAAGCACGGCCACGGCCTTTCTGCCGAGTGTCGTCATAACGTCGTGTTTGAGGCGCATAACGCTGCTCAAGCTGGCATTGATCACGTCCTTCGTGCGCGCCCCGTCGCGCATGACGGCAAGCCCGGCACGATAAGCCAGCCTCAGTAGCTCCCACGTCTCGCGCTGCCCCGGATCGAAGCGCCCGTTGACGGGGGCTGTGCGTCCCACGTCGCACTCGTAATGATCGACAGCACAGCCCACGTCCAGGCGCACCACCTCGCCGCTGCGCATCAAGCGATTCAAGTGGCGATAGTCTGCGAACGAAGCGAACGGAGCGGGGAAAGCGGAGTTCGGCCCTGACATCGCCCAAGGCCAGAACGAAGGCCCCTCGCCGCCCGCACGTATGCACTCGCTCACAATCTCCGCTTCGACTTCGCGCTGCGAGCGGTCGGGACGGAGAGTAACGAGTCCGGCCTTGAGCGCCGCCGCGCTCACCCTGGCGACACGACGCATGACCTCTATCTCGGCCTCGCTCTTGATGCGGCGCATCTCGATGATCATCTGCGATGCAGACCTAAACGTTGCCTTCGGCCAGCGCTCACTGAAGGCTCGTCGCCACAGTCGAAACGGATTCTCCACCGCGTCGATGCCCTGTGGATTGCTTTCATGCCCGAGCCATAAATTGCTGAAGCCGCCATCGTCCGTGTAGAGCGTGAGCCCTGGAGCAGCCGCCAACCGGCGATCTACATAGGAGGCAAACTCTTCCCAGCGGACGACGTGCTCGATCTTCAGCTCGGTTTCCGCTCCTGTGCCGGGCTTGATGAATGGGCGCTCCATCGCGTCGGCCAGCCCACCCAGCTTCGAGGGGACGAACAGCCAGGACTCGCGCGCCGCGCCATCAATCACGAGGATGGCGCTCATCGCGTTCTCAAGACCCGTGAAGTAATAGAAGCTCGCGTCCTGACGAAATCCGCTCTGATCTTCGGTCTTCAGGGCGGATCGCGCGTGGAGCAGCAGCAGACCTCTCGGCACACGCCTCATCATGTCCCTGCGACGAGCCTGGAACTCCGAGACGGGTATCAGGGCGGCGTTGCGTGCTTCCCCAACCTGCGCTCCAAGCGTAGCCACGGTCTGCGCCTGTGTGCTGACGCATGTGCATAGAGCCAGTAAGAGCAAAGCGCGGACGATTGACTTCACTTTTATCTCCCATGAAAAGAGAATGTGCGCGGGTTGCGGATGCGAAGGCTCAACTATAAACGGCGCGAGCTTGCCCTCGCAAGCACTCGCTTCGTCGAACCGGCAACAGTATGGTAGTTTTGGGCACGAATGATGAGGATTTAAACGCAGAGGCCGCAAAGAGAAGACGCTGGAGGTGCGCAATGAGGCTCATCCTTTGCGACCTTTGCGATGCACTTCGCGTCCTCTGCGTTTAAACACCTCTTGGTAGACGCGCTCTGAAATCTGAGATTAATACGAGGAAGCCCATCGCGATGACCCATTTTATAGACTGGCGTGAACATGCGGGCGCGCAAGCCGAAAAGTTCTACAAGGCCACACTCTGGCAGGGCGAGCACGTCTTGGTCGGCCTCAACTGCCTTGAGCCGGGGCAGACGCAGCGCGCACACGCACACGAGGGCGCGGATAAGTTCTACTTCGTGCTGGAAGGTCTCGGGCGGTTCACGGTCGGAGACGAGGAGCGCGAGGCGGAGACCGGCGCGCTGGTCGTCGCGCCTGCCAGCGTCGAGCATAGTGTGACGAACATGGGCTTGACGCGTCTTTCACTTCTCATCGGAATAGCGCCGGGAATCAAATGAGAAAGCGAGCCGGACACGAACAACTGAGCGAGCGCGACGACGCGCGTCCTTCCAGTCTGGACATGACGGCTGATGAGATGCGCGAGCTCTCCGCACAGGCGCTGCAACTTGTGACGGACTACTTCGCACACATCACAGAGCTTCCCGTCTTCCCGGATACGTCCGCCGCAACACTCGATCAGCTTCTCGATTCGGAGCTGCCGGTCGAGGGCTTACCCGTTGAGCGTGTGGTCAAGGATTGCCGCACGATCATCAACGCGAGCCGCCACAACGGCCACCCGCGATTCTTCGGTTACATCGCTTCGCCTTCAACCCCCGTCGGCGCGTTTGCAGACCTGATTGCGTCCGCGCTCAATCAGAACGTCACGTCCTGGCGCTCCGCTCCGGCGGCGACTGCTATCGAAAGGATGGTCGTGCGCTGGCTGGCGACGCTCGTCCGGTATGGTGAAGATGTTGGCGGGCTGCTCGTGAGCGGTGGCTCGATGGCGAACCTGAACGCGCTCTACATAGCGCATCGCGCGCAGTCCGAGGGGCAGGTCTCTAACAGCGGCCTGTGGAACGCTGGCGCGCCGATGACCATTTATGCTTCCGACCAGGTGCATCTCTCGATTCCGAAGGCGGCGGACGTGCTCGGGCTGGGGCGCGCGTCTGTGCGCCTCGTTGAAGTGGACGAGCGATTCCGGCTCGATGTGCGAGACTTGCGCGAGCGCCTTCAAGCTGACAGGCAAGCGGGCCTACGGCCTTTCTGCTTGGTCGCGAGCGCGGGCACGGTCAACACCGGCGCGGTTGATCCGATCATTGAAGTCGCGCGCGTTGCGCGTGAGCACGATCTCTGGTTTCATGTTGACGGCGCGTACGGCGCGTACGCCGCGCTCGACCCGTCGAAGCGCGCCCTCTTTGAAGGCATCGAAGAGGCTGATTCGCTCTCCCTCGATGCGCATAAATGGCTCTACGCGCCGGTTGACTGCGGCTGCCTGCTGTTTCGCGACCCGGCCAGAGCGCGCGCCGCTCTCGCGACCGATGAAGCCGACTACATCAAAGTGCACGAAGAAGCATCTGATGAATCCTTTGCGTTCTGGGATTACGGGATAGAGTTGTCGCGACGCTTCCGCGCATTGAAAGTCTGGATGATGCTGCGCTACTACGGGACAAGACGCGTGGCCGAGGCGATCAGCGAAGATAATAGACTCGCACAGTATCTCGCCGGGCGCATCATGGCGGCGGAAGATTTCGAGCTGCTTGCGCCGGTCTCTCTGAGCATCTGCTGCTTCCGCTACGTGCCGCCCGCGATGCGCGCGTCTTTAGTCTCAGCGGATGAAGAAGAGCGACGCCGCGCAGCAGACGAGCTTAATCAACTGAACGCGCGCATCATGCACACGATGCAACGCGGCGGTCGCGCCTATCTTTCCAACGCGACGCTCAACGGTAGCTACGCCCTGCGCGCCTCGATCACAAACTTTCGCACCAAGCGTGAGGATATTGATCGGACGCTCGACATCGTGCGCGAAGCGGCGAGCGAATGAAGAAAATGCGGAATGCGGAATTAAAAACAGAAACAGAATATGGTTGAAGTCTTTCTTTTCATTGCGGCATTCATCATCTGTTTTGGATTGAGGAGAGAACTAAATGAGTTTGGGATCGGACAAGGGGACGGCTATCGAATCGTTGGGTAGTTCCTATGAACATGAGCTGCGGGTCGCGCTGGCGCTGGCGCGCGACGCCGGGCGCGTCATACTCGAATACTACAATACGCCGCTGCACGTCGAGCAAAAGAAGACGGCTCTTGATGCCGAGCCGGTGACGGAAGCTGATCGCGCGTCAAACGCACTGATCGTCAGCGGCATACGCTTTGAGTTCCCGGAAGATGGCATCCTCGCCGAAGAGTCGATTGACACGGCGCGACGCCTGGGCAAGCGTCGCGTCTGGATGATTGATCCGTTAGATGGGACGAAGGGCTTCATCGCGCGCGGGCCGGATTTCGCCGTGCAGATCGGTCTCGCCGTTGATGGCGAAAGCCAACTCGGGGTGGTCTACCAGCCGCTGCCCCGTATTATGTACTGGGCGGCACGCGGCGCGGGAGCATGGGTCGAGCGCCCGGGCGTGGAGAGGGAGCGCGCGCGCGTGACGATTGAGCGCGACGTGACGCGCATGCGCATGGCGGAGAGTCGTTCACACAGAAGCCCGCGCATGGATCGAGTGGTGTCTGCTCTCGGCATCAGTCAGGAAGTGCAGCGTAACTCCGTCGGCGTCAAGGTCGGCCTGCTCGTCGAGCGCCAGTGCGACCTCTACATACATCTCTCTTCGCATACGAAGCAATGGGACACGTGCGCGCCGGAAGCGATCCTGCGCGAAGCGGGCGGTCAATTCACAGACCTTTTCGGCCAGTCTCTGCGCTACAATTCGCCCGACGTGGAGAACCGTAACGGCATCGTCGCCACCAACGGCGCGGCGCATGATCACATCATTGAACAACTCGCGCCGCTGCTCGTAGAATTCGGACGCGAAAGAGTGTAGATGTCAGATATTAGATGTCAGATGCCGGTCTTTCCTCTATCATTAAAGCCTCCGGCACCTGAATAAGGCTGGGAGGTCGGAAACCGATTTCTAACTAAGAGCGTGTCTAAAAAGAGGAGTAGAGTCATGCAGTGAAGAGAGATTTAAACGCAAAGGGCGCAGAGGGGACGACGCAAAGAACGCAAAGAGGCTCCTTCCTTTGCGCCCTTGGCGATGCACTTTGCGTCCTCTGCGTTTAAACACCCCTTTGTAGACACGCTCTAACATCTAACACCTGGCATCTAACGTCTGTTTTACCGTGGGCATTCGACCCAAACTATTCCTTCTCTTCTTCGCACTCGGCGTCCTGCCCGTGCTCCTGTTGAGCCTCGTCAACTACTGGTACGGCGGGCGTGCGGTCGAGGCGTTGCTGCGCGCGGATGTGGAGCGCGATGCGTTGGGAGTGGCGCGTGCGGTCGAGGCGCGCGAGCTGGAACAGGAGTCGGGCTTGATGGCGCTGGCGCGCACTCGCTCCCTGCGCGATTACGTGCGCGGCGGAACAAACGCGCGGACTACTCCGGCGGTAGCGAGCGGCGAAAAGCGTCTGCATTCATCACCCTCGACGGCTGACTCTGCCGCTCCGATTCCGCTGCCGGAAGATGTGCGCGCAGTTCTCGGCGCGTTCCTTCTGGAGAACCAGAAGTATTACACCGTACTCACCTGCCTGGATACTGACAGGCGTCCCCTGCTTCGCGTTGAGACAAACTGGCACGCCACCGGCGAGAGAGTCTTTGACTTGGAATCGCTCCGTTTTCAGACCGGAGATTTCACGTCGACCGGTGCGCTCCCGGACGAGCGCGTCTGGGACACGCCTGAGCAAAGGCCGCTGCGCTCTCCGATCTTACGAGAATCCTCCGGCATCATCGTGCGCTATACGGTTCCCGTCTTCACTGGTGAAGCGGGAGAAGCTATGCCGCGCGGCGCACTCGTCGCCGATCTCAAGCTCGATAGTTTGCTCAAAGAGACCGTCGGCAGTCTCGCCGCCCTCGCGCAGTCGTCTTCCGCTTCGACGGCGACGCTGACGACCCGGCCAGCTCCTTCACCGCGCCTCGTCATCATGCTCGACCATACGGGGCGCATCCTTTACCACACGAACGAGGCGCTCATCTATCACTCCATCGACGCCGCGTCCGGCTTCAAGCGTGTTGCCGACGCGATGATGGCGGGCGAGAGCGGTTGGCAGTTCTACGACTCGACGGAGGGCAGCCGCTGGCTGGCCGTATACCATCCAATCGCGCCGCTCGACTTCTCGGTGACTGTCGCAGGTGATTACACGGCTGCGGCAGCGGGCTTACATCGGATGGGCTGGATAAGCGTGATTCTCTCCGCCCTGATCGGATTAGTCGTAGCCTTTCTGTTGAGCAAGCTCGTAGGCCGCACGGCGCGCAGCATCGAACGGGTCACAGAAGACGCTGTAGCCATCGCCGGAGGCAATCTGAACCAGCGCATAGAGGTGCGCTCCAGCGACGAGACACACCTGTTGGCCGAAAGCTTCAACCGCATGTCTGATCGGCTGCGCGAGCAGATCGCACGCGAAGCCGAGACGCGCCAGTTTCAAGCCTTCATGCGCCTGTCGGCGATGCTCACGCACGATCTGAAGAATGCCATCTCGTCGCTTTCGCTACTCGTCAGTAATATGGAGCGCCAGTTTCATAACGAGGAGTTTCGCATCGACGCGATGCGCTCGCTCAAAGACGCGACCACCAAACTGCGCTCCCTGGTCGCCAGATTGAGTGAGCCTGTGGAGAGCCTGAGCGGAGAGTTCCAGAGACCGCGCGCGACCGATCTCATTCCCATCATCAAGCGTGTGTTGGCGACGACCATTGGGCCTGCCGGTCAGCTTCATGAAGTGGAGACGCTGCTGCCCTTTTCACTCTACGCCAAGGTCGACGCCGCCCGTCTTGAGAAGGTGATCGAAAATCTGATCCTCAACGCGCTGGAAGCGATGGGTTCGGAGAAAGGGAGACTGACCATCGAAGCCGGAACGGAAAAAGATGACAAAATCTTTTTCAGCATCAGTGACACAGGCCCCGGGATGAGCGAGGATTTTCAACGGACGCGATTGTTTCGTCCCTTCGCGACGACAAAATCCAAAGGCATCGGGCTCGGTCTTTACACCTGCCGTGAAGTGATCCGAGCGCATGGCGGCCAGATCGACGTTAAATCACAAAAGGATACTGGCACAACTTTCCGCGTCGTGTTACCATCCAACCAGATCACAGAGTTCATGGCGACCCGCCGCTAGAGATAGTTTAAGGTTCGTTAAGGCAGCATGTGATTATCCTTACAGTTTCCTAGCCACCAAATGATTAAACGATCAGGACGAGAACAGGGCATAATCTATGCGACCTGCAAGCTTCGAGCGTGATTAACCGGGGCATGCTCATCTCAGGGCGCGGACGCGTTGCAAACTTGAAGACCCTATGAGCGAACAGTTACAGGACAGGGTGACGGTACTGGTGGTCGATGACGACGTGGCCGTGCGTCGTCAACTCTACTGGGCGCTCACGGATGATTATCACGTGCTCGAAGCCGGGACGCGCGAAGAAGCCATTGATAAGCTGCGACATGAAAATGTCGATGTCGTCTTGAGCGACCTGCGCCTGCCGCCCGCTGCGGACGATATCTCCGAAGGGCTGGCGATCATCGAAGCGGCGCGACGCGAGCGCCCGCCCGTGCCCATCATCGTCATCACAGGCAGCGACTACAAACGTGCGGCGCTGGAAGCGATCCGGCGTGGAGCCTACGGATTTTTCGAGAAGCCTTTCGATCCATACGAGATTCTGCACATCGTGCACCAGGCGGCGCGCGTGCGCCGTCTCGAACAAGAGATACTGTGCCTGCGCTCTGAGCTTCACGAGTACAAAGGCTTCAACCACCTGGTCGGGGCGAGCCCGGCGCTTGAGAAGACGCTCAAACAGGCGCGCGCCGTCGCCACCACATCCGCCACGGTTCTCCTGATCGGGGAGAACGGGACGGGTAAAGAGGTGCTGGCGCGCGCCATTCATGAGGAGAGCCCACGCTCTCATTCTCCCTTTATCGCCGTCAGTTGCGCGGCGCTGCCCGAATCCCTGATCGAGTCGGAACTCTTTGGTCACGAAAAGGGCGCATTCACCGGAGCCGCTCAGGCTAAGAAAGGGCGCTTCGAGCTGGCCGATGGCGGGACGCTCTTTCTAGACGAGATCAGCGAACTGACGCCAGCCGTCCAGGTCAAACTGTTGCGCGTTCTTCAGGAGCGCTCCTTCGAGCGCGTTGGCGGGACGAAAACGCTCGACGTGGACATACGCCTGATCGCCGCCAGCAATCGTAATCTGGAGCAGGAAGTCGAAGCAGGCCGTTTCCGGCGCGACCTGTTTTACAGGCTCAACGTCGTGCCTCTCATCCTGCCGCCTTTGCGCGAGCGACCGGATGACATTCCACTGCTCGCGGCGCACTTTGCCTCAAAGGCTGCCGAAAAACATGGATGCCCGCCGCCGACGCTCGACCCGGCGCTCATCGAGGCGCTTCAGGAATATCACTGGCCTGGCAACGTGCGCGAGCTTGAGAACCTCATCGAGCGCCTCGTCGTCTTGAGCGGGTGCTCACATCTGGGAGTCGATTTTCTACCCGACAAGATGTTGCGCACGCTGCCCGAAGCCACCTCTGACGAAACGACCATCGAGGGCGCAATCCTCTCGCTCAAGCGCCGCATGATCATCAACGCGCTCCAGAGTGAGTCCGGTAATAAGGTGGCAGCGGCTCGTCGCCTGGGCATCAGCCGCTCCTACCTGCACAGGCTCATCAGCGAGCTTGAGCTGGCGGAGACGGAAATCCACTCTCATAAGTAGCCCACACCCCGCGCGCTCTCGCAAAAATCACTTTCTCAACTGTCTACATTTGTAGACACATGCATGAAAAACTCTAGCCTTCTGTGTGCACTTAAAACGGTTGGGCCAGAGGCATGTGGGGATTTTCTTAATAAATTGTTGTTTCCGTGGCTGTGTTGAGAACGGTACAAGCATTGCAAGGTAACATTTTGACAGCAAGCCCGGAGGTGATCGGATGAAGCCAAGAGTTCTCATAGTTGATGACGACGCAGCAATCACACAGCAACTGTTCTGGACGTTGTGTGAAGATTATGAAGTGATGATGGCGAACGATCTGCAAACGGCGCTGCGCCGCGCGACCATCTATGAACCGGCTGTCTCCATCCTTGATCTACATCTACCGCCCGTTGCGGATTCACCTGAAGTGGGCTTGCAGATTCTCGAATACATTAAAGATCGTTTCCCGCAGTCAAAGGTGCTCGTCGTCAGTTCGGCGGCGACCGCAGAGATGCAGAAAACCTGTTTTGAAAGCGGCGCGGATGGTTTTTTGGACAAGCCGTTCGAGGTCGAACAACTTTTGGCTACCGTGCGCCGCTACGCGCCCGAGCGCAGACTCGACGCTGCTTGATTGAAAACTTTTATTGTGGCATCGGCAAAGCTTCTGAAAGGTTGCGTCACTACGGACATGAATAAGACTCTCTACACATTGCTGATCGGCCTGATAGGTTTTTATGCGCTGCTTTTTGCATCTTTGCTGTTGAGAGCCTGTGCCGGATATCTCCGGGCGCGGCGGCCAGAACTGCCGAAGTTTGAGAAAGTTTCAGACATCGCGATGACAAGGACGTACAACAATAGCCGCGCCTGGACAAACGCCGTGTGGCGCGGAAAGCTGGCGCAGTAAGTGTGCAAAGGATCGAGCAGGTGACGGCTGCCCCGCAGCCCCACACAGCGAAAGCTCTTTAATAGCTCTTTATTAGAAACAGTTTCGGCCGCTCGCCCCTTTGAGAGGCCGTCAGCGCTCCGCGCAATGCGGAATCCCCTCCCGCCGCGCGGTGCTAAGAAGCCCCCGCTTCCATTGACTCCTGCCCAGAGTCGCGGGGGCTTCATGTTTTATCAAAACAGTCCGAGAGTCTGAAGTCTAGAGTCTGGAGTCAAAAGACAGAAAATGCTTTTTGCTTTTGACTCCAGACTTCAGACTCTCGGACTCTTCTCTTCTTCGCCCTCATCCGTTCCAATAGCGTATAATACAGGCATGCCGACCAGGGTGTTTCTGCCTCTCGGGCGAAACAACTACTGCTCCGGCGCGTCTGGATTTTTAGGGAACTGATGATGAAATTTCTTCACATTGCAGATATACATTTGGGTTGTCGACGCTACAATCTGGAAGAGCGTACGAAAGATTTTTTCCGCGCGTGGCAAGATGTCATTATCAATCATGCGATTGCCAACCGCGTTGACTTCGTGCTCATCGTGGGCGACCTCTTCAACGCGCGCAAGGTCGATCCGCAGGCGATGAACCACGCGATGGCCGGTCTTGAGCTCTTAAAGGAAGCAGGGATTCCCGTCGTCGCCATTGAAGGCAATCACGATCAGCGCGAGGCCATTTCAGACTTTAGCTGGTTGCGCTCGCTCTCGCAGTGGGGCTTCCTTTACCTGCTCGAACCGACGCGCGACGAAGAAGGGCACATCACGCTCGTCCCCTGGAACGAAGAAGACCGCTCCGGCTCTTACATAGATATTGCGGGGGCGCGCATCTTCGGCTCACACTGGTACGGGGCGAGCGCCAACGCCGCGATCCCCATTCTGGCGGACGCCTTGAGGCGTGCCAGCACAGAAGGGCGCTTCAACATCCTCATGCTTCATACGGATGTCGAGGGGCAGATCAACCGCCCGATCCCTGCGCTCTCGGTCGCGAAATTGAAGGAGCTGAAGCAGCAGGTCAACTACATCGCGCTCGGCCATACGCACAAACGCTTCGACCTGGACAACTGGGCTTTCAATCCCGGCTCGCTCGAAGCGTGTTCGATTGACGAGTACAGAGAGGAGCGCGGCGTCTATCTGGTTGAAGTTGACGACCAGCATAATATCAAGGCCGAGCATTCGCGCGCCTATGTGCAGCGCCCGTTCCAGCGTCTCTCGTTCGACGTTTCGGGCGCGAAGGATGCCGAAGCCGTCTATGCGGGCGTCATGGAAAAGGTCGAGCTTGAAGCGCGTAAGCATGACCCTGAATCAGATGACCCGGCTCCGATCATCGAGATCAGTTTGAAGGGGCAGTTGGGCTTCAAAAACTCGCTGCTTGAGATCACGCGCATGCGCGAAGAGGCACAGAGGCGCACAAACGCGCTCCACGTCATGATGCGCAACCAGAGCGTGCCCGTAGAATACGCCGTCGCCGCAGGCCTCGATGCGCAAGCACCGCGCCACGAGCGCGAGCGGCGCATCATCGAAGACCTGATCGCGCGTGACAACCGCTACAAGGCGCGCGCGCGTGACATGGCCGAGCTGGTCATCGAATCGAAGCGGCTCGCCTTGAGCAGCGAACCGCCCGACAAGATTCTAGAGTTGATCGCACAGAAGCTGGACGGGCACGACGCAGGAGACTCCGCCGTGAAGTCGTCGCCGAAATTGGAGACCGAGCATGCCCCGACTGCGACGGCACTGAGCGCCATCGAGCGCAATGCCGCAGCGCAGGGATGAAGATGAGTAGACAGTAGACAGTAGACAGTAGTCAGTAGAAAGAAAGCAGAGTGACGGCTTACGTCGCCTACTATGATTTAGAAGCTCAGCATCAACCCACATTACCGGATTTTCTGTTCTACTGGCTCCTGACTACTGGCTCCTGTCTACTGTTTTCCAATGAGTGAAGCTCTGGATAGAGTGCGCGGCGTCAATCTCTTGCCGCTGTTTCCCCTTCCGGTCGTGCTATTCCCGGGCGCGCCGATGCCGCTCCACATTTTCGAGCCGCGCTATCGTCGGATGCTCGACGATATCAACGTCGGCGACAAGCTCTTCGGCCTCTCCTACTTCGATACGAGTAATTACGAGGGAGAGACACCGCCTCAAGGACATGTCGGCTGCGTCGCGGAGATCACAGAAATTCAACCCCTGCCCGATGGCCGCTTCAATATTCTCACCCTCGGATTGATTCGCTACCGCGTTGAGGATTACGTAGACCGTGGCGACCCCTACCTTGTCGCGAGAGTCTCTTATTTCGAAGACGAGGCTGAGGACGAAGAAATGCTCACGCGCCAGACGCGCGAAGTGACCAACCTGTTCACACGCATTGCCCGCGCGATGCGGATCATTAATGACGAGCGCACAGCGCTGCCCGATCTACCGGAGATTGAGCCGGAAAGCCTCTCTTTTCTCGTCGCGGCGGCGGTCGAGATGGATGTGGAAGTTAAGCAGGAACTGCTTGAGCTGCGCTACACTTCTGAGAGATTGAGACGCCTGCGCGATCTGCTCGCGCGCGTCGTCGGCAGCTATGAAGAGCGTGCGCGTATGCACCAGATTGCCAAGCGCAACGGGCACGGCGGCAAAAAGATCGACCTCGAATGATGACAAAGCAGAAAACCCAGGGTGGGTCAGATGACCCGGAGCGGCGCATACGTGTGCGCGTCCTCTTCTTCGGCGCGGCGCGCGAGATTGTGGGGCACGCGGAAGTTGAGCTGGAACTTCACGCTCCTGCCAGTGCCGCGAGCGCATTTGAAGAGATCATGGCGAGCTACCCTTTGCTTCGACGCTTCGGGCGCGCTCTTCTTTTCGCCGTCAACCAGGAGTACGCGCGAGACTCGGACATCGAAGTGCGCGACGGCGATGAGCTTGCAATCTTCCCTCCCGTCAGCGGCGGTGCGCAGGAGGAGGATGAGGAAGATGAGGCAGATGGCAAAGACTTTTTCGAGCTTACGACCCGTCCGATTGATGTCGGCCAGGTGGCGCGCCGCGTCGTGCCCCCCGAATGCGGCGCGACCGTCACGCTCGACGGCTACGTACGCGAATGGACGCGCGGGCGCAGGAGGAGGACTCTCTACCTCGTCTACGAAGCCTACGCACCAATGGCGCTCAGCGAGTTGCGGCGACTGGGACGCGAAGCCCACGCACGCTTCGAGATCGCGCACATCGGCATCCTTCACCGCACCGGACGCCTTGAGATAGGCGACACCAGCGTCGTCATCTCCGTGAGCGCCCCGCATCGCCGCGCCGCCTTCGAAGCCTGCGAGTGGGCGATTAAAGAATTAAAGCGCACCGTGCCCATCTGGAAGAAAGAATTTTTCGAGGATGGTGAAGTGTGGGTCGAAGGCGAAGGCGAGGCGGAATTACAGCGGTTCTCAAACGGATGCGACTAAACCATACACCACCGCAGACACAGAGGGGCGCGGAGGCATCACAGAGGCTTGAATGTCCTTCTCCTCTCTGCGCATGCTCTGTGCTCTCTGCGCCTGCGGTGGTGAAGCTTGTGCCAGTCGCACTCAACTGCAATCTGCAATAAATCAGTAGAATTGAATCAGAAGCGGTGAAGCAAAATTAAACCTCTCGCCTCACCGCCCCTGATTTTTCTTGAGTTTGGTCTCACGTATTAACCCGCTACGACCTCTTCCACTCCGGCCTCTTCGCTCGCGGCATCGACAAGCGAGGCGCTGGTGACCCTGTCGCCGCCGTCCGTCTTAATAAGTCGAACACCGGAAGCAGAGCGGCCTGTCTTACGTATGCTATCGGCTTCGATGCGGATGAGCTTGGCCTGCTGTGTGATGATCATGATCTCGGATTCATCATCGACGGGGAAGACGGCGACGACTTTGCCGGTCTTCTCGGTCGTCCTCATGTTGATGACTCCTTTGCCGCCGCGTGATTGAAAGCGGTAATCGCTGATCTTCGTCTGCTTGCCGAAGCCCTGCTCGGAGACCGAGAGCATGCGCTCGGAATCGTCTGCCGAGACGGCGCAGAGGCTGACGACATAGTCATCCTTTCTGAGATCAATGCCGCGCACGCCGCGCGTGGCGCGTCCCATCGGGCGGACATCCTTTTCATCGAAGCGGATGGCGAGCCCGTTGTGCGTGGCGATGAAGATGCGCTTCGTGCCGTCTGTGAGCACCACGTCGAGCAGCTCGTCGCCGTCATCTATGTTGATGGCGTTGATGCCGTTCGAGCGTATGTTCTGGAAGTCCGCGAGCGCCGTCTTCTTGATGACGCCTTTTCTAGTGACCATCACGACGTAGCGCCCTTCGGAGAATTCGCGCACGGGAACGACGCCCGCCAGCTTACGCGTCGATGGGATGCTGATGAGATTGACGATGGCCTTGCCGCGCGCAGCCGTCGGGGCGTCCGGTATCTCGTGCACCTTCAATTTGTAGACCTGCCCATCGTCCGTGAAGATCATGACGTAGGCGTGTGTGGACGCGATGAAGAGGTGTTCGACGAAGTCGCCGTTCTTGGCCGCTGCACCGAAGCGCCCCTTGCCGCCGCGCCCCTGACGTGTGTAGGCCGTGACGGGCGTGCGCTTGATGTAGCCGCTGTTCGTGACGGTGATCGCCACGTCCTCGTCCGCGATTAAATCTTCGATGGAGAACTCGACGCCTTCGTCTATGATCTCTGTGCGCCGCTTGTCCCCGAAATCCTTCCGCACGTCCTCCAGCTCTTTGACGATGACGCGCCGCAGCGAAGCTTCGTTGGCGAGAATCTCTTCCAGCTCGGCGATGAGACGAATGATGCCCTCGTATTCATCCAGAATCTTCTGGCGCTCAAGCGCGGAGAGACGGCGCAGTTGGAGGTCTAGAATCGCCTGCGCCTGCAATTCGGAGAAGGCAAGACGCTTGATGACCTTCTGCATCTTGCCGAGGAACCCTGAGAGCGTGAGGTCTGCGGGCGCACCCTTCCATGCTTTGACCTCGCCCATCGTCTGTAGGCTTCCCGTCAGCCACTGGCGAGCTTCGTCAACCGAGCGCGCGTTGCGAATCAAGGGGATGATGTAATCGAGCGCATCAATCGCCTTGTTCAAGCCTTCAAGGATATGCGCGCGCGCACGCGCTTTGCGAAGCTCGTATTCGGTACGGCGGCGCACCACCTCGCGACGAAAATCGACGAAGCTTTCCAGCATCTGCTTGAGGTTGAGGACGCGCGGCTGGCCGCCGACAATCGCCAGATTGATAACGCCGAAAGAGGACTGCATCGGCGTCAGCTTGTAGAGCTTGTTCAGGATTACCTGCGGGACGGCATCGCGTTTCAATTCGACGACGATGCGCATGCCGTTGCGGTCTGATTCGTCGCGCAGATCGGCGATGCCTTCCAGCTTCTTCTCGTTGACAAGCTCTGCGATGCGCTCGATGAGGCGCGCCTTGTTGACCTGGAAGGGAATCTCCGTGATGACGATGGCGTCGCGCTCAGTGGAGCCGCGACCGATGCGGTCGATTCCGGCGCGTGCGCGCAGTTGCAGCACGCCGCGTCCTTCCATGTAGGATTTTTTGATCTCCCCGCGCCCGTAGATAAATCCGCCGGTCGGGAAGTCCGGCCCCGTCACGATCTTCGTCAGCTCTTCAATCTTGATGGTCGGCTTACGAAGCAGCGCGATGGTAGCGTCGATGATCTCCGTCAAATTGTGCGGCGGAATCTTGGTCGCCATACCGACGGCGATGCCGTCCGAGCCGTTGACGAGCAGGTTCGGGATGCGCGCCGGCATCACCGTCGGCTCGCTTAAAGACTCGTCATAGTTCGGTTGAAAATCGACCGTCTCCTTCTCTATGTCTGCGAGCACCTCATTGGTGAGGCGCGCCATGCGTACTTCCGTGTAGCGCATCGCGGCTGCCGCATCGCCATCGACCGAGCCGAAGTTGCCCTGACCGTCGATGATCGGGTAGCGCATGGAGAAATCCTGCGCCAGCCTCACGATGGTGTCGTACACGGCCGTGTCGCCGTGCGGGTGATACTTACCGATCACGTCGCCGACGACGCGGGCGCTCTTTTTATAAGGCTTGTTATAGGTGTTGCCCAGTTCATGCATAGCCCAGAGCACGCGGCGGTGCACGGGCTTGAGACCGTCGCGCACATCTGGAAGCGCGCGTCCGATGATCACGGACATGGCGTAGTCCAGATAGGAACGCCTCATCTCATCTTCAATATTTACGTGATTACGCTCTATTACTGTTTCCATCAAATAGACCTTTCCGGTACAATCCGCGCGTCGCCCGGGTTTTGGATGGCCGCTTCTCTTGGCCGGTCGCCCCGGCTTTCGGTTGAAGAGAATCAGGGCGGCTCGCACGCACCCGAAATCGCATCCGGCGACGCTCCGATATTCTGTGTAAATTGCGAGGCTCTACGGTACTCGGCTGACACGTGCAGCATCGGCTCTGAAGTACGATATATTGTAGCCGGAAAGAGGCTTTTTGGCAACCGTGCCGAGGACAAAAAAGCCTCTAAAATCAGCGGCTTAAGCTGGGTTTTGAGGGGGCGGGAAAGCCTCCTTTTAAGCCCCATATTTAGCACCCGACATTTGACGTTT
Organism: Pyrinomonadaceae bacterium; assembly: GCA_036386415.1. GTDB lineage: Bacteria > Acidobacteriota > Blastocatellia > Pyrinomonadales > Pyrinomonadaceae > DASVVT01. The sequence goes on along the minus strand of DASVVT010000028.1, from coordinate 26,150 downwards.
GAGCCCCTTCGGGCGCGACTGGATCAGATATGAGCTTCGAGGGAAAAACGAGGCGCATGCGTGAGCGCCTGGAACTCTCGCTACCGGTGCGGGTGCAGGGTCGCGAGAGCGAGGATTACGAATGGGTGGAGCTGACGCGGCTGATCGACGTCACGCCGTTTGGCGCGCGTTTCAGCATTGCGCGCCCGACCGAGCCGGGGCGCCTTCTGCATATGACGCTGCCCATGCCGCGCCAGCTTCGCTGCTTCGACCACGTCGAACAGCAGTATCGTGTCTGGGCGCTGGTGCGGAATGTCAAGGCGGCTGTGCCCTCTTCAAAAGATAAACTTCCGCGCTTTGAAATCGGCGTCGCCTTCGTCGGCAAACACCCGCCAGCGAGCTTTGAGGCGGACCCGACCAAGCGTTACGAGGTCGCGGCTTCGCCGTCCGAGAGCGGGATGTGGGGGCTCTGCGAGGCTGAGCGGACATCAATGCCGGGCGACCCGCGCCCTGAGACGCGCCACAACATCCCTATGGATGTGATCGTCGAAGCGTTCGATGATAAAGGGCAGGTGGCGGCCAGCGAGTCAACTGTGACGGAGAACATCAGCCGTCGCGGCGCTGCCATCTTTACGACGCTGGACGTGGCGCGCGGGCGCTTCGTGCGATTGACGAGCAGGCAATACGGGATCGCAATCGTCGCGGCGGTGCGCGCGCGCCGCACCGGCGCAGATGGCATCACGCGCCTGCACCTGGAATTTGTAGACAAGCAATGGCCGCTTGAAGGAATCGAATAAATGGAATTTATTCATTGGTTCGGTTGTGCCTCGAATCAATGGATAGATGGGCAGAGGAGTCTATGAGCAAGATCGTCATCCCACGCGAGGTGCTGCTCGTGGAGATCGAGCGGCGCTGCGTACATCCTGATTGCAACGCGAAGAATCGCATCGCATTGACCAAAGTGGAGGCGCGCGCCTACTCCGGCTTTGAATGCGAACGCTGCGAACGTCGCAACGACGATACGCTGAGCGAGCGCGATGTGCCCGAATGGTGGGAAGAACTGACCATCACGGGTCTCCACGCTATTCGCCATGATCGCCCACAATCAGACGAGGAGCCAGGCGAAGTGGTCTCCCGCATGAGCGACAACTATAGAAGAACAGTAGACAGTAGACAGTAGCCAGTAGCCAGTAGAAAAGAAAGCCGCAGCGTGACGCTTTGCCCTCTACTGTGATTTCTAAATTCGGTACGAAAGCGCATCAACGGATTTTCTTTACTACTGACTACTGGCTACTGACTACTGGCTACTGCTTTACAGAGGTGTTCGTTTTGAGTGAGTCAAGCACGAGTGTGGTAGAGCGCCGTCGAAGAAACACAGCGCAGCAGGAAGAGGTCATCCTGCCGAAGTGGGCGCTGGACGTGATACGCCCCATGGGGCGGACGCTTTCTCGTCTGCTCTGGCGAATACGTTACGAGGGGATAGAGAATATCCCGTCCAGCGGCGGTCTCATCGTCGCCGCCAATCACCAGACATATATAGACCCGTTCTGGATTGGCTTTCCGATCAACCGTGCGCAACGCTTTCTCGCATGGGACGAAGCGTTCGACTGGCCTGTCGTGGGAAAACTGATGAGACTGATGGGCGCGTGGCCGCTCCAGATTGAAAAGAGCGACCCGACGGCGATACGCCGCACCTTGCAGTGGCTGCGCGACGGCGGCGTGGTGACGATCTTTCCTGAAGGTGGACGGGCGCTGCCCACTGGCGAGCTGAGCAGGTTCAAGCCCGGGGCTGTGCGGATGGCGCTCGAAGCCAATGTGCCCATTCTGCCCGTTACCATTCGCGGCGCACACCGCGTCTGGCCGAAAGGCTATCGCCTCCCACGCTTCGCGAATGTCGAGATCATCTATCACCCGCTCCACTACGCCACGCCGCAAGAGGGCGAGGATGCGCGCCTCTGCGCTCGCCGCGAAAGCGAACGCCTCGCCGAAATCATTGGCAAAGAACTGAAGAAGTAGACAGTAGACAGTAGTCAGGAGCCAGTAGGCGCTATCGCGCTGGTGGGCACTGAAGCTTTCACCCGGACGCATTCGCTAGCGAAAGCTTTTCTACTGACTACTGACTACTGTCTACTGTCTACTTCTTTAACACTTCCATCATTGCTTCATGGACGAGGCCGTTGCTGACCATGATGGGCGGCGTGTAGATGTCGAAGGCTGAGCCGTCGTAGCGGGAGACGCGCCCGCCCGCCTCTTCGACGAGGAGCACCCCGGCGGCGACATCCCAGGGGCGTAAGCCTTCTTCCCAGAACCCGTCGAATCTTCCACAGGCGACGTAGGCCAGATCGAGCGCAGCCGAACCGTCGCGGCGCACGGCCTGCGCGTGCATGATGAAGTTGCTGAAGTGGCGCGCGAAATCTCCGCGCTCGCGCACGTCGTAGGGGAAGCCTGTGCAGAGCATCGCTCGATTCAGATCATCAATTTCGGAGACGCGTATGCTGCGCCCGTTGAGGGTTGCGCCGTATCCACGCTCAGCCGCAAACACTTCGTCGCGCACGGGGTCATAGATGACGCCGATCTCTATCCGGCCTTGATGCTCAAGCGCGATTGAGACGCAGAAACAAGGATAGCCGTGCGCGTAATTGGTCGTCCCGTCGAGCGGGTCTATGACCCATTTGAGCTCGCTCTGCTGATCGTTAATAGCAAGTGAAGCGCCGGACTCTTCGGCCAGAATCGCGTGACGCGGGTAGTAAGACCTGATGCGCTCCACGATGAGACGTTCGGCGGCAAGGTCAGCCTCGGTCACGATGTCTATGTCGCCCTTGTGCGTGATCTGAATAGCGCGCCCGAAACGTTCGGCCAGAATCTGACCGGCATCACGCGCCGCTTGAATGGCAAAATTGAGCATGAAAATGTCCGTTGTCCGTGGTCAGTTGTCCGTTGTTTGGATAGCGCCCTTGCGCCCACAAGATACAAGTATCGCTAGCGAAACAACGGACTACTGACTACTGACTATCGAGCATTGGAACATTAATGCCTTTATCGCGGGCTGTGGCTTCAGCCTCTTCATAACCCGCATCGACGTGGCGCGCGACGCCGAGTCCGGGATCATTCGTGAGCACGCGGTTGAGACGACGCGCCCCTTCATCCGTCCCGTCGGCGACTGTCACCTGCCCGGCGTGCAAAGAGTAGCCGATGCCGACACCGCCGCCATGATGAAACGAGACCCAGCTTGCGCCGCTCGCAGTGTTCAGGAGTGCGTTCAGAATAGGCCAGTCGGCGACGGCGTCCGAGCCGTCTTTCATCGCTTCGGTCTCGCGGAAGGGTGAAGCGACGGAGCCCGTGTCGAGATGGTCGCGCCCGATGGCGATGGGCGCTTTCAGGTCGCCGCGCTTGACCAGGTCGTTAATCCTCTCGCCCATCTCGGCGCGCTCGCCGTAACCGAGCCAGCAGATGCGCGCCGGAAGCCCCTGAAACGGCACGCGCTCGCGCGCCAGGCGCAGCCAGCGATTCAAGGTGCGATCTTCTGGAAAAAGCTCAAGCGCGAGGTCGTCTGTCTTGCGTATGTCTTCCGCTTCGCCCGAGAGCGCGACCCAGCGAAAAGGGCCTTTGCCTTCACAGAAGAGCGGGCGGATGTATTCCGGGACGAAACCTGGAATCTCGAAGGCGTCGAGGCATCCGGCGTCAAAAGCCTGCTTGCGTATGTTGTTGCCGTAATCGAAGGTGACTGCGCCCGCCCGCTTGAGCGTCAGCATCGCTTCGACATGCACGGCCATAGAATGAAAGGAACGTTCGATGTAACCCTTCGGATCGGTTTGACGCAACTCTGCGGCTTCTTCGAGGCTCAACCCGGCGGGGACATAACCGTTCAAGGGATCGTGCGCGCTCGTCTGATCCGTTAGAGCGTCAACGGTGACGCCGCGCCTGATCAGTTCGGGCAATACTTCAGCGCAGTTTCCGACGAGACCGACCGAGATGGGTCGCCTCTGCTCGCGCGCGTCTTCGCAGATTCTGAGCGCCTCGTCTAAATCGAGCGCGAGACGGTCGCAGTAACCATTGCGCACGCGACGCTCTATGCGCGCGGGGTCAACGTCTATGCCGAGGAAGACAGCGCCGTTAAGTGTCGCCGCCAGAGGCTGCGCGCCACCCATGCCGCCCATGCCGCCGGAGACGACGAGACACCCCGCGAGGTCGCCGCCGAAGTGACGATCCGCCATCGCCGCGAACGTCTCGAACGTCCCCTGCACGATGCCCTGCGTGCCGATGTAAATCCAACTGCCCGCAGTCATCTGGCCGTACATCATGAGGCCGCGCCGTTCGAGTTCGTGGAAGTGTTCCCAGGTCGCCCACGCGCCGACCAGATTGGAGTTGGCGATGAGCACGCGCGGAGCCATATCGTGCGTGCGAAAGACGGCGACGGGCTTGCCGGACTGCACGAGCAGCGTCTCGTCCCCTTCGAGTTGCTGCAACTCGCGCACGATAGCCTCAAAGGCCGCCCAGTTGCGCGCAGCCTTGCCAGCCCCTCCGTAGACGACCAACTCTTCCGGGCGCTCCGCGACATCCGGGTCGAGGTTGTTCATCAGGCAGCGAAGCGCGGCCTCCTGATGCCACCCCTTGCAATTAAGTTGCGCGCCGCGCGGCGCGCGTATAGTTCTTGAGCTCATAAGATAATTTGCGATTTTTGATCTTCGATTTCACGATCTGAGATTTCGAACATTCTCAGATTTGACGTTTCATCCTCTGCCAATCGCAGATCAAAATTTATTTGCTTCCCCACAAACGGCTCAGCCAGCCGCCGGAGTCTTTGTGCGTGAGGCTTTCCAATTCCCCTGGATCGAGCCATGCCCCGCCGCACTGGTCGCATAGATCAATCTTGATGCCCTCGAAATCGACTTCGACGAGCGTGCCGTCGTCCTTCGGGCATTTGAGAGAGGGGGCGGCTTGCGCCGCCTGTTGCTCGGCGGCCATGCGCTCTCGCATCTTCTCGATCAACTCTCTCTCTTGACGCCTGAAATAGTCCTCCTCAAGCGCTTTCTTGCGATCATCCCAAGCTTCTGACATATGAGTCCCTCTCGGCTTACGGCTCTACCGCTCGACGCTCAACACCGAACTCTGTGTGTGCGCCACAGGCGACAGCCGCCTTGTAAATTGTTGGATCAGTAATGTAATAACAGAAAAAAGGGTGAAGCGTGAAGAGCAGAAGGCAGAAAGCGAAAGGTAGCAAGCGGGCGCACGCTGCTGATAATTGATCTAGCAGCGCAGGACAAGCTCTTGAGGCTATACCCTGCGGTTTACCTGGGCGGCATGCCTGATGCCCTTGAAGTCAAACGTTGAAATTCGACGTAGCTGAACATGGTTTGATTGTTAGCTGTGTCAATGCTTGCGCCGAGAGCGCATGCCACGCCCCGGCTCACGCCGGATTTCAGTTCAGATTAATAGTGAGGTCGCGGTTTCCATTGCTCATGTCAATGACCTCTTGATAGACCAGCGTCTTGTCCGAATATATTTCGAGTAGGTAAGAAGTGGCCGATAGCCCCGTGAATTTGAAATAGCCGGAATTATCCGTAGTTGTGAGCAGGATCGGGTTGCCACTGTCTTTCGGAGGGTACAGTTTGACATTAAATTGTTGGCTTGAATCCCCGCGAGCCCGTTTAATCACAACATGGCCGGAGAGCGTGATCTCATCAAGACTCGCATCGGAGGAGAGAGGAAGCGCGCTCAATAAACAGAGGATCAGGGTTGAAGCGAGCGCCAGACGGCTAAATTTTATCATCGTCGACCTCTATTTGAAATTGGCAATTTGATCCTGCGTGGCCTTTATTTGTGGCGCACTGAGTTCGAGAGGAGGTGCGATAGATTGCATTGAAGACTGCACCGCCACATCTCTGAGCGTAATAGGCTGGTCAGGCTTTTCAAGCATAAACGGGACCGAGTCGAGCACCCGATTATTAGTCGAGTACATAATCTGGTAACGCCCGTTCAGCCTGAAAGGGACGTTCAAGATCACCTCGTCATGAGCATTGCTCTGCTCGTCAACGATAGCATACACGTCTATCCGATCTTTAACGTCTTTCGAGATAACCTTGCCTTTGACTGTCACCATCTGAGGGAAAACCTTACTGTGGAGAGACAGATCGGGGCAGATGTTTTTAGCGTAATGGATAGGAAAGATGAGCAGAAACGCGCCGAAAAGAAACATGACTAAAACAGGGAATTGCGTGCTGAATTTGATCCCCAACGGCAGTTCAACCTGCGACACGCTCTTGCCTTCGCTATCCAGGTAAATACGACCCTTGTAGAGCAGAAAGAGACTGCCAATTACCATTATGATTCCGGCGACCGAAGACAAGATGAAAAGCGCCATAGTCCAGTCCATTTCAACATCCTCCTTCTATTCAACAAAGAGTGTTCCAGCGCAAAAGTTAAAACATTTTCGGTTACTGAGCTTTGAGACGGGCGAGGATAAAAGATTCGCTCGCTAAGATGTATTACGTGCCTACGAAGATTGAGGCGGTATTCAATATGAGAACGAGGTAAGCGTAACCCTATTGTTAGAGCAAGTCAATGAAATCTCAGACCTGTCTTCGGACGGCTATTGGCACGCCGCGAAGATGAAAAGCTGTGCGATCAGATTAATCCGAGCTTGCCTCAAGGGCTCGCCGCTCTAGATGTCGAAGTCACCACGGCGGATGCTCGCAGCGATCTTTTGCATGTCAGGCGAGAGAGAGCGGTCGCGCGTGAGGCGCGGCGCAAGCGAGCGCACGACCTCGTAAGCGCGACGCACGCCTTTCCCGGGCTGTAGCGGCGCGCGGTAATCCAGTCCCTCGGCAGCGGCGAGCATCTCTATGGCGATGACGTGCTCGGCGTTCTCGACCATTGTGCGCAGCTTAATCGCCGCCGTCATGCCCATCGACACATGATCCTCTTTGCCGCCGGACGTCGGCAGGTTATCAACGCTCGCCGGATGCGCGAGCACCTTCATCTCGTTGAGCAGGGCGACCGCAGAGACGTGCGCGATCATGAAGCCGGAAGAGGTGCCGGGATGCGCCGTGAGGAAGGCGGGCAGACCTTCGTTGGTGTCCGGGTTGATGAGACGGTCTATGCGGCGCTCGCTGATGCTCGCCAGGTCTGTGAGCGCAATGGCCGCGTAGTCGAGTGCCAGCGCGAGCGGCGCGCCGTGAAAATTGCCGCCCGACAGAACCTCTTCCTCGCGCGTGAAGACAAGCGGGTTGTCCGTCGCCGAGCCGGTCTCAATCTCAACCACTTCGCACGCATGATGGATCGCGCCGCGCACCGCGCCGTGAACCTGCGGCATGCAACGCAGGCTGTAAGCATCCTGCACGCGCGGATCGTTTTCGAGATGCGATGCTCTGATCCCGCTATCCGTCAGCAGCTCGCGCAGGTGTGTTGCGACCGCTACCTGCCCGGGATGCGGTCGCGCGGCGTGTATGCGCTCGTCGAACGCGACGGGCGTGCCGCGCAGGGCTTCGAGCGTCATCGCGCCCGCCACGTCCGCCGCGCGCGCCAGTCTCTCCGCTCGATAGAGGGCGAGGCCGCCGACCGCCGCCATCGCCTGCGTCCCGTTCAGGAGCGCCAATCCTTCCTTAGCCTCAAGCTCAAGGGTCGGGATTCCGGCGCGTCGCAAAGCTTCCGCGCTCGCCAATCTTTCACCCTCATAAAACGCCTCGCCTTCGCCTATGACCGTGAGCGCCAGATGCGCCAGCGGCGCGAGGTCGCCGCTCGCCCCGACCGAACCCTTTTCGGGAATCAAGGGGCAGACGTTGCGTTCGAGCATCGCGAGCAGCGTTTCAATGATGACGGGGCGAGCGCCGCTGTAGCCTTGCGCCAGCACGTTCGCGCGCAGCAGCATCATGGCTCGCACTTCCGCTTCAGAAAGCGCACGACCTACGCCGCACGCGTGGCTGCGCACCAGGTTCAATTGCAGGTCGCGCAGTTCCGACGCAGGGATGTGAATGTCTGCGAGCTTGCCGAAACCCGTATTGACGCCGTAAACGACGCGCTCTTCCGCGATGATCTTTTCGACCATCAGGCGCGCGGCTTCAGCACGCACGCGCGCGCCCGCCGCGAGCACTACTCCTCCTCGCTCCGCACGCGCCGCGACCTCCGCCACCTGCGCGAGCGTGAGCCTCTGCCCATCCAGTTCAAGCATAAAAAGAGTAGACAGTAGTCAGTAGACAGTAGCCAGTAGAAAAGAAAAGCGGTTGATGCGTGTTCGTACCGAATCTAGAAATCATAGTAGAGGGCACAGCGTCACGTTCTGCTTTTTTCTACTGTCTACTGACTACTGTCTTCTATCTAATTATCGTTTCTTCGGTAACAGATTCTTTGTTCAGCGTGACCGGCTTCTTGAATTCGCCCGTACTGCCGGTGGTGCGCACACGCTGGCGCGCACGTTTGGCGCGGCGCACTGTGGCGGCGCTACGCGAAGTGGTCGCGGCGCGCGTCCATTGCGTCATGCGCTCGAAAGGACGAAACGAAAAGTGGTGGTGCGGCAGAACCTCGCCCGTCGCCTGACGAAGGCGCACGGTGGCGATGGCAAAGGTAAAGACCACCAAATTAAAGATGATGCCGATGACAAAGACAGCCCAGCCGGGCACTACGCCTATCGTGGCGCGATCCATGAAGATACCTAAATCCCTGGCCGGAACAGGATGCAGGTAAACTTTCAAGTTCCAGCTCGCCGCCAGCAGCACGAAAATCCACAGGTAGTTGCGGCGTAGACGACGCCCGACCGCCTCCCATTCGCTGATCGTGAAATGCGGCGTCAAGAGGTCTCCGGCCAGGTGCTCCGCCCACTCTTCATCAAGGACTGCGCCGCGCTCAAGCATCTGCGCAAAGTATCCCGTCTCGATGGTGCGCACGCGGCTCGACCAGATTTCATAGTAGCGATAACGCCGCGCCTCCATGAACAGGAAGAAGGCGACCAGAATGGAGTTGATGAGAATCACGAAGTGCGGGTTGAAGGGATCGCCGAAGGCGAAGGAGAGCGTCGCGCCCGCCGTGATGACAGCCCAGTTGGTCGTCGTGTCGAGCCGGTTGCGCCAGGTGTTGGCGCGTGTCACTTCGCCACGATAGAGATGAATCATGGCGGTGTTGAATTCCGATGCTGACAGGCGACGCAGCGTGTCGGTAGTACCGGACGCTTTCTGCGGGGCGGGCGGCACCGCGTCTGTGCTTGACGGATTGGAAGGGTGCAAGCGACCCGTGCCGCGTTCGCTTCCCGTGCGTGGGACGGTTCCTCTGGAACTCACCTCGCTATTCATCGTCTTCGGTTCGGTCTCTCTCCTCACGCGCTCTCTCTGTGGGGACGAAAGCTAAAGCTTCCGCATTGATCGCTCGCTGATAATAGCATGCCAGACCATTAAAGGTGCATCGCTTGACAGCACTAGTGACGCCACCTATATTTTACCTTTGATTGTTTCTATGGTAGCGGAAGAGGTGAGCGCCGACGTCGGCTGGATGCGCAGGGCACTGGCGGCGGCTGAAGAGGCGCGGGGGCGCGGCGAAGTGCCCATCGGCGCGTGCGTCCGGTTGGGCGCGTCGCTTCTCGCCGTCGCCGGTAACCGTACGCGCACGGATTGCGACCCGACGGCGCACGCCGAAATCATCGCCCTGCGCGAAGCAGCACGCGCGTTTGGAAACTACAGGCTGACGGACGCCGTGGTCTACTCGACCATCGAGCCGTGCGCGATGTGCGCGGGCGCGCTCGTTCAGGCCAGAGTCAGACGACTCGTTTACGGCGCTGCTGACGAACGCGCCGGTGCCGTCGCATCACACTTTCATATCTGTGAGTCGAGCTCTTTGAATCATCAAATAGAGGTCACGTCCGGCGTGCTCGAAGCGGAATGCCGCGCCATCATGCAGGAGTTCTTCAGAGCACGACGACGAAGGGATGAGGGATGAATAAGAAAAGACAGCGGCCTTTCTTATTCATCCCTCATCCCTCCGCCCTCATCCCTTTCCTAGCGGAGAGGTCGCATAGTGGATTAGTGCACCGGTCTCGAAAACCGGAGTGGGTGTAAGCCCACCGTGGGTTCGAATCCCACCCTCTCCGCCATACCTATCTCAGGCTCAATTACTTAGAGCGTCTCCTGCGAGCCATGCCCCTCACTTTCCGACCACGGTAATTTTGCGACTTGGCGTAATACTTGACATGAATAGCTAAGAATACCTGTGCTTTAACGGCTCCTGAGTATCTAAATTGTCAGCAATTCTTACCTCATCTAGTCTGGTCGCCGCGGGTGAAGCGGGCGCCATAACCGGAGCAGTACGGCCCGCGGATGTTCGACTCTTTCCACCTTGCGGCGCTCGCCTGGTGTAAGGAACAGCCGCGCGGGCGGCTGGGGAGGCGGCACAGAAGGCGGGCTTCGACGTTCTCTCATGACGAGGGTCTAAAGTAATAAGTCGTTAAGGTCCAGGTTGCCGCAATAGGGCGGGATTTTCTCGCCGAGCAACAGACGTCTTGCGACATGAGCAACCTGCCCGGCGGCGTACCTCGCTTCGCTCGCCAGTTGCGGATAGCCGCACAGCTCTTCGCCTATTCTCGCAAGCGAGTTTCTCGTCCGCTCTGAAAGATTATCCCAGCCGCCTATCCATTCCGACAGTGCCCGGAAGAATGCCAAAGGGGTCGAGTAGTCTCCCCGGGACGGCTGCGGGCGTTCGGCCCGGCCGTGGAACGGGCGCAGTTCGGGGAAGTTATGGTACGGCTCGATGCTGAAGAAGCCGCGCTCGTCTGCCGCGTACAAGACGTTTATGCCGCGCTCCTTCGCCAAGAGTCGAACTCCGCGCTTGATCTGCGGATCATCACACTCCTCAATGAGCAGATCAAGGCCGTCGAGAAACTGCCCTGCGTTCGCGGGCGTCACACCATCTCCGAAGACCGTAACCTTTAAGTAAGGATCAATCCTGCCGATACGACGCGCGGCGATGGTCGTCTTGGGTAACCCGAGTTCGTCGCATCCCGCTTGCAGGCGGTTGAGGTTCGAGAGGTCCAGGCGGTCGAAGTCGGCGAGTAGGATTTCGCCGCACAGGTATTCCTGTGCGACGGTGACGGCGGCCTCGCCCCCGACCGAAAGTCCGGCGACGCCGACCCGCTTGCCGCGTAGTTCCTTCTGCTCCTCTTTCGTGATCTTGTCCTGGTTGCGGTTGGTGATGACGTCGAAGTAGTCGTCCGCGTCGAGTAGGTGTACGACCTTGGCTTCCCACGGGAAATATACCCACGTGCCGTAAGACGCCCGCCCACCCACTGCGGCCACTGCCTCTTCGATAAAAGAGTCCCTGCGAGAGCGCGCGTCCTCCGAAGGCAGCCGCACCACGGCTAGGTCTGCGAGCTGACGGTCTATCGCGTCAACGACAGCGATCCGGCGTCCACGACAGAATGCGAAGAAGCGTTCGCCTTCGCCCGGCTTCGCCCTCAAGAACGCAGGTTGCCAGCTCTCATCTGGCGGCTCCGGCGGGGACACCACGAATCGCGTGAACTCATCGAAATCCAAAGCGGTGCTCATAATGTAAAAGCAGGCCACACGCGCGCCTCGGCTAAAGCGTCAGTTCCCAGTTCTGCCCCACGAGGTCGTGGCCGAAACTGTGGTGCGCCTCCTCCTTCACCAAGCGGAAGCCGGCCTGTTCATAGATGTAGCGGGCGGCATCCAGCACGTCGTTCGTCCACAGCATGATCTTTCGGTAACCCACTTGGCGCGCGAAGCGTATGCATTCATCAACCAGCTGCTTGCCGATGCCTAAACCCCGCGCTGTGGGTTCGACCAAAAGCAGGCGCAGTTGGCCCACCGTCTTCGATTTCCGAACGAGGAACACCGAGCCAACCGCCTCGCCGTCTCGCTCCGCGATCCAGCAGCGCTCGCGCTTCGGGTCGAAGTTCCTGATGAAATCGGCGACGATCTGCGCGACTAGCGCCTCGAAGTGCTCGTCCCAGCCGTACTCCTGCGAGTAGAGTACGCCGTGGCGATGTACGACCCAGCCCATGTCGCCGGGGTGGTGCGGGCGGATGATGTAAGGCACCTTCTGTTCCGGCTGCGAACCGAGCAGCCTCTGGATGGCCTGCATAGATTCGATGAGGCGGTTCTGGCCTTCCGGCGTCAGCTTATTCAGCATCGCGCTTACCTCTTCGTCCTGGCGCGCGTTGAGCGTGGCGAACTCCTTTTGCCCCTTCTTCGTCAGCCACAGCAAACTCTGCCGCCCGTCCGACTTTGATGGCCGCTTCTCGACGAGGCCCTTCCTGACTAGGTCGCGCAGGATACGGCTCAGGTAACCGGCGTCAACGCCCAGGTCCTTTCCTATTTCGGCTGCGGTCGGCTCTGGTCGCCGCGAAATCTCGTAGAGCGCGCGGACCTCGGTCAGTGAATACGGGCTGCGCAACAGCCCCTCGCGGAGCACGCCGATCTGCTGCGTGTAAAACCGGTTGAAGCGTCGCACCGCCTCGACGCTACGGGCGGAATCGGACTCGGCCTTGATAGCCACGACCAACCTCCCTAAATAAGAGTTAGTTGCTAACATCAATTATAAAATTGACTTTGTCGAGTAAATGGTGATCTGAAGGCACCCTGTTGTGTCAGGGCGAGGCGGTTGCCTGTTATGGCACGCCAAAAATGATGGCGCGGGCGGCTTCCGCCTCAGGCGCCTGGATGGGCGGCGCGGTTAAATAATATGCGACCGGGAAGACCGCGAGCGGGCGTCCACATCACGCCGCGGTGTAAATTGGTGTTTGGCGTATTCACTCTCTTAAGATACAAGTCTTCTTCTCTACCGCTTCTCTTGTCGTCTCCGGCGTGACGGCAGAGCAGGCGGCGGCGCGGCCAGTCGCCGGGGCACACAGCATTTGGGAGATGGTCCGGCACGTCACGGGTTGGGAGAACGTCTTCCGCATGCGTCTCGAAGGCCGCCCCGTCACGGAGCCGGAAAAAGATGACTTCCCACCCGTAGAAGATATAAGCGAGGAGTCGCACTTCCTCTTACTCACCTTCTGGGATTCCATCGAGGCGATCAAGAGGTTCGCGGGCGAGGATGCGGAACAGGCGAGATACTACCTAGCGGACGAAGAGTACCTACTCTAGAAAGAGCCGCGCGCGACTCATTACGAGGTGCTGTACTAGACACGTAACTTGAGTAAACGCTGAAGCGCCTTCCGGCCTTCCAAAGTCACCCTGACGCATCTCATACCCTTAGTTCGAGCTACCCACCTGAGCATAAGCATTCTGTCTAACAAGGCCGCGCCCAGTGCGCCAGCGATGTGGTGCTGGCGTTCGCTCCAGTCCAGGCATTGCAGCGCGAACGCCCGGCGGCCCTGGCGGATATCCTCCGTACTGATGCCCAGGCTGCCGAGCCTCCTCTCGCCGGCCTCGGTGACTTCAAAGTTTCTGCCGACACGTTTCAGCCAACCGCCGCTGACCATCGCGTGGGCGATCTCCACGGCCACCTTACCGGCCAGGTGGTCGTAGCACGTCCGCGCGTACCTGATGGCCTTTGCCTCTTCGTCCACCTCTTTGAGAAGAGAAACGCGCGGGGGCGGCGCGAGCGACGCGAGGGTCTCGATGAACCGCCCGACCTGATCGGTCGCCAGACGGTAGTACCGGTGCCTCCCGTGGCGCTCGACAGCGAGCAACTTCCCCGCGACCAATTTCGCCAGGTGCGAGCTGGCCGTCTGCGGGGACACGCGGGCCTTATGTGCCAGCTCGCTCGCGGGGAGCGCGTCTTTACCGAGCAGCGCCACCAGCATAGTCGCGCGCGAAGGCTCTCCCATCAAAGCCGCTATCCCCGAGATGTCCGGTTCCGCAATCATATTTCGATGATAGATGAAACATCCCGGCCATACAAGGAGTTATTATTACTTCCGCTAAAAATATTCGAGATAAAGAGGGAAAATCTCATGAACATTAATGGCGGATCAGTCTCCATCTTTCTCGCCGTCAAACTCTGCGCGGCGCTGGCGCTTGTGGCGTTCGCTTCGTTCGGCGCGTCCGGCCGGCCCAGGGAGGAGCAGTTTCGGATTCCTGCCGGGTCGTCTTCACTCAAGCTATTTTTGCGCCACCTCGCGCCCGCCGACGGCAACTCGGCCAGAGAAGGGCGCGTGGTTCTAATACTGCACGGGGGGACGCTGCCTTCGGGGGCCTCTTCGGCCTTCAAGTTCGACGGTCACTCGTGGATGGACGATCTGTCGGAAGCGGGCTTTGACGTGTGGGCGTTGGATTATCTAGGGTACGGAGGGTCAGATCGCTACCCGGAAATGTCGGCCCCGGCGGACGCGAACCCTCCCCTGGGCCGCGCTGCCCAAGTGAGTCGTCAGGTAGCCAGCGCCGTGGAGTTCATCTGCGAGCGGCAAAAAGTCACCAAGCTATCAATTATCGCGCACTCTTGGGGGACTCTGGTGGCCGGCATATACGCGACGGAAGAGCCAGCGCGGCTTGACCGCCTGGTGCTCTACGGCCCCGTCACGTTGAGACACGAAGCTCAATTGTCCGGCGGCAAACCTCCGGCTTACAGCTACGTCACGGTCGAAGACCAGTGGAAGAGGTTCTCCGGCTGGACACCTCCGGGAGAGTCGCCCGTGCTGGAAAGACGTTACTTTGATTTATTGGGAGCCGCATATCTCGCCAGCGACCCGACGAGCGCGACTAGGACGCCGCCCAGCGTACAAGTGCCGAATGGGCCGGATGCGGATGCCGCGGACGCTTGGTCGGGTAAGTTCCCGTATGACCCTGCGAAGATCAAATCCCCCACGCTCATCATACGGGGCGAGTGGGAGACAGTCACTAAAGATGAAGACGCACGCTGGCTCTACAAAGCGCTCAGCGGCGCGCCGGTCAAGCGGGACGTCGTCATCAATCGTGCGACCCACGTCATGCATCTGGAGAAGAGCCGCTACCAAGTTTATCGTGAGGTGCAAGTGTTCCTCGAAGGGCGGGATACGGCTGGCATGTGAGACCGGCGGGGGAGACGCGGCGCGCGAGTAATCGATCATAAAATAAATGTTAAACTAACGGAATGGAACTGAAGACGCAGCAGGAGCGAGCCGCCACCTTCCGG
This sequence comes from Pyrinomonadaceae bacterium, assembly GCA_036386415.1. Classification (GTDB taxonomy): domain Bacteria; phylum Acidobacteriota; class Blastocatellia; order Pyrinomonadales; family Pyrinomonadaceae; genus DASVVT01. Next base: position 11,117 of record DASVVT010000028.1, on the reverse strand, counting down.
GAGATGCACCACGGCACGAAAATCCTGATCCTGCCTAACGCATGGGATGTGGCGAGTGCGCGCATCTTCGAGGCCGTGGGTTTCGGCGCGTTGGGAACAACCAGCGCGGGCGTCGCCGCCTCGCTCGGCTACCCGGACGGCCAGCGCATACCCTTAGATGATATGCTGCGAGTCGTCCGAAGAATCGCCGAAGGCGTGATGGTTCCGGTGACGGCAGATATTGAAGCTGGCTTTGGGGTGACTGAAGGAGCGGTTGCCGAGACGGTCACGAGTGTAATCCGCGCGGGCGCGATAGGTATTAACCTTGAGGACGGCACTGATAATCCAGAATCGCCCTTGATTGATCTCAACGAGCATGCCGCTAAGGTGGGCGCGGCAAAGCAGGCGGCTCGGTCAGCCGATGTGCCGATTGTGATAAACGCGCGAACAGACGTTTACCTGTTAGAGGTCGGAGAGAGGAGTTCGCGTCTTCAGGAGACCGTCCGCCGGGCGAACTCCTACCTTGAGGCCGGAGCCGATTGCGTTTTCGTACCCGGTTTAGGCGACGCAGAGGTGATTGCGATGCTCGTCAGAGAGGTAGCTGGCCCGATAAATATTCTCGCGGGGCGGGGCGTTCCTACGATTCCTGAGTTAGTGGAATTGGGCGTGGCGCGGGTCAGCGTCGGATCGGGTCTAATGCGCGCTGCATTGGCGTTTACCAAGAGCGCGGCAGAAGGGTTACTATCTTCAGGTACATACTGCTCTTTCACCGAGCACACGATTTCTTACGCCGAGCTTAATAAAATGCTCTCTGAGATTAATGCCGGAATATTATGATGGACATAGCCAAACACTTTATTGCCGAATCGCGCGCGTTCCTTAGGACAGACTACCTGCCAAAGATTGAGCGTTGTCTGGAAGTCTTGAGCGACGAAGACGTGTGGTGGCGCGCGAGCGATGGCTCGAACAGTATCGGCAACCTGTTGTTGCACCTTGAGGGGAGCACTCGGACTTGGATTATCAGCGTTGCTGGTGGTTCCCACAGCCCGCGAGACAGGCAGCAGGAGTTTGACGAGCGCGAACAAATCCCGCGCGCGACATTAATAGCCAGGCTCAGACAAACACTTGCCGAGGCGGACGAGGTTTTAGCCAGCATGGAGACGGAAGTATTACTCGAGCGGCGTCAGTCGCCGTGGGAAGAGGTCACAGTGTTGTGGGCCGTCTATCATGCGGTGGAGCATTTCGCTATGCACGCGGGGCAGATCATCATGCTGGCGAAGATGCGCTCGGAAGAGAACCTGAAGCTATCAGATTGAATGGCCCACTGGCGCAAGGCCGCGCGCCGACCACATTAACTCTATCCAGAATTTTACTCCGCTGGGTCTTGCGGCGTTCTTCGGCCACAGGAAGGCGGTGGAAGTCCTGCTGGACGGCGGCGCGCAGGTCAACGTCAGTTCCAGAAACGCGCTCAAGGCCGTGCCGCTCAGGTCAGCGGCTGTCGCAGGCCACTTGGACATTGCGCGGTTCCTGATTGCCAGGGGCGCAGACGTTAACGCAAGGGGCGAGGGCGGCGAGACGCCACTGCACGAGGTCGCAGGCGTGGGCCGCATAGAGTTTGCCAAACTCCTTCTGGAACACGGGGCCGACATCAACGCCAGAGGCGATGACGGCAAGACCCCGCTCACCGTCGCCCTGGACAATAAACAGACAGAGATGGCGAGCTTCCTGCGCAGCCGCGGCGGCGTACAATGAGGGTAACGCTTCTTCTCTCATCAATCTAAATCGTGGTCGTCCGTCCAAGGCTCAAACTAATGAGTCCGTAATACGTACTGCAAGCATATTTCGATAATCGGCGAAACACACGGGTCGGGCGAGCGGTTATATTAGTTGTGCCAAGTGATAAATTATTTGCGTTCGGGGGTACGAACGTATGCCGGCTTACGTAGTAGTAGAGGTAGAAGTGTTGGACGCGGGTAGATATGAGACCTATAAACAGATGGTCCCTCCATCGCTCGCCGCGTACGGCGGGCGATTCATTGTGCGCGGGGGCGCGGCGCAAACGCTTGAGGGCACTTGGTCGCCGAAGCGACTCGTGATCCTGGAATTCCCTTCCGTAGAGCGTGCCGTAGCCTGGTGGGAATCGACTGAGTACGCAGAGGCGAAGGCGCTCAGGCAGGCGACGGCGCGCACGCAGATGATCGTCGTCGAAGGCATTTGACTCGCAACTCTCTACCGGCGTGATGACCTACCGGGCGCGCGCCTATCTCTGCGGCTCGACTACCTTGCGAGAAATAATCAGATGATTGAACCGGAAGTCAACGCGACGGCCACGGCGGAACTCTTCGTATCCCCGACCGACCTCGCCAGCGCCCTCAGCCTGGAGGCAGGGGACTCGTACCCGCCCGTCTTCTCGACCTCACGCATGATCGCGCTGATGGAGATTGCCGCCTCTTGCGTCTTGCGACCATTTCTAGGCCACGGTGAACTCTCCGTCGGCGTCACCGTAAATGTGACCCACACGGCGGCGACACCACGCGGCATCAAGGTCACGGCCACAGCACGGTATCTAGGGCGCGAGGGAAAGCTTTTCGTTTTCGAGGTCGTAGCGCATGATCGAGGCGGCGAGATAGGGAAAGGCACGCACAAGCGAGCGGTCGTCTCCAACGAGCGCCTGCTGGCGGGGGCGGAGCGGCGTAACAGAAGCGCTTAACGAATTACACCGCTTTTACCCCGGTAACAGGATGGACATCGCGAGGCACTATTACGCACGGTCATTAAAGGATTGACGCGCGGCGCCGGAAGCTCAACTCCGAACAGATACAGGTCGCGTCCGGCAGATCAATGAATGAGTGAGGGCCTAAAGCATGATAGTTACCCACCTGGATAAACGTCCGCGCATTCACCCGTCAGCGTACGTCGCTCCGAATGCGACCGTCTGCGGTGACGTGGTGGTAGGGGCCGGCTCCCGCATTATGTTCGGCGCGTGTGTGGTGGCAGAGGGCGGCAGCGTCGAACTTGGCGAGAACTGCATCGTCATGGAGAACGCGGTCATCAGGAGCACAGGTAAGCACCAGACTAAGGTTGGCTCACATTGCTTAGTGGGGCCGCACGCGCACCTGGTCGGCTGTCGGCTTGAGGATTGTGTCTTCATCGCCACGGGCGTCTCAGTTTTCCATGGCGCGCACCTTGGCTATGGCGTGGAAGTACGCGTGGGCGCGGTCGTGCACCTGCGCACGCGTCTGCCCGCGCACGCGAGCGTGCCCATCGGCTGGGTGGCTGTCGGCGACCCCGCGCAGATTCTGCCGCCCGACCAGCATGACGCTATCTGGGCGATTCAGAAGCCGCTAGAATTCCCGCGGTTCGTCTACGGCGTGGAGCGGGCGCCGGAAGGTGAGAGCAACATGGAGGAAATCACGCGCCGCCTTTCTGAAGCTTTGGCCGGCCACGGGGGCGACACCATTTCATAGCCTGCGCCCGGCAACCCTGAAAGTATGAGAGCTAAGGTCTCATTATTAATTGCGGTTTTGATATTGCTCTCCGCTTCCGGTCAGATTGGTTGTGACAGAAATAAGAGTCGTGGTGCGAGAGGAGAAGCACCCGCTATGCCCGTCTTCGTTTTAATCCACAGCCCGCTGGTCGGGCCTACCACCTGGCAACTCGTGGCCGATGAGATGCGCCGAAGTAAACTCAACGTAGTCGTGCCGGTCCTTGAGAGGGTCGAAGGAACCAACGTCCCGTACTGGAGACAGCACGCAGAAGCGGTACTGAAAGCTCTGAAGAATGTTCCTGCCGATAGACCCTTAATCCTTGTGGCACACAGCGGCGGCGGGATGCTGCTCCCAGCCGTCCGCCATGTAACAGGCCGACCCGTCGCGGCCTACCTCTTCGTTGACGCAATGATACCTGAAGATATGAAGAGCAGTTTTGACCTCTTCGAATCAAAAGACGCCACCGCGCGATTTCGGCAGGGGGCAAAGAACGGTTATCTTTCCACATGGACTGAGGATGACCTGCGTGAAGAGATACCCGATGATGCGCTGCGCCGTCGCTTCGTGAGTGAGTTGAGGCCGCTACCGCTCGCCGTCTATGAAGAACCTATCCCTGTCTTCTCAGGCTGGCCGGACGCGCCCTGCGGTTATCTGCAATTCACCCCGACTTATGACATAGGCAAGAGGCGAGCAGAAAGTTCCGGCTGGGCTTACGCGCGTATGGAGGGCGGCCACTTTCACATGCTCGTTGCTCCCCGAGCCGTGACGGACGCAATCCTCAAGATGGTTGAACGGATGGGTGTTGCCATCAAGAGAGAAGAATCTTAAGCAGCATCAATTGGGAGGCGCGGCGTCCGTCTCGCCACCTAAGATGAGCGTATGAGTGACGGTATAAGGCGAGAGTTGCGAATATGACGTCAAACCTTTATGAGTTACCGAATGACCTTCCAGTCCCGGTTGACGACGGAGCCGCAGCCCACCTTCTTGGGTTACGGATTCCTCCCATCGAGTTGAAGTCCACGGCCAATCGAATAGTTAATCTAGCTGAGTTCTCGAAGCATCAGAGGACAGTTGTTTATTGCTACCCAATGACGGGCGCACCTGGCGCCCAACTCCCGGCGGGGTGGGATGAAATACCCGGCGCGCGTGGCTGCACGCCACAGTCTTGCTCCTTCCGGGATCATTCCGACGAAATCAAAGCGCTCGACGCTTCAGTGTTCGGTCTCAGTACCCAGTCAACAGAATACCAACAGGAGATGGCCGAGCGGCTTCGTCTCCCTTTCGAGGTTCTGAGTGATGCTGAACTCGCTTTCACGCAGGCATTAAGGCTACCCACGTTCGAAGTGGAATCTAAAATTCTGATAAAGCGGCTGACACTTATACTGTCTGGGGCTGAAATCGTTAAAGTCTTTTATCCGGTCTTCCCGCCGGACAAGAATGCCGAAGAAGTGATCGAGTGGTTATCAAAAGCTCGGCAAGATAAGAGTCGCTAGTCTTTCGTATAAAGGTCGAATTGGATAGGGAAGGTGCGGCTCGCGACCGCTCGGCAGAAGTTCTAGATTCTTCTGCTGACCTCGATGGCGATAGCCGCGCCACAGTCCGAGCTTGATTTGAGCGCACCGATGCGCCGCACGGGTCTTATTGTTTTAGTCCGCCGAGTGCGCGTCCTCCAGTCGGACTGATACGCGGGCTGTGCCAGACCCATGTAGACAACGCGCGTCATGTAATGCTAGGTTCGCCCCAAGATGGGTTATCTGCTCCTCTCATTGATGGCCGTGGATTTGCTGGCCGCAATCAGTCCCGGCCCGAACTTCGTCGTGGTGACGCAGACGGCGATTCGACACACACGCCGTCGCGCTATCGCGGTCGTACTGGGTATTGTAACGGCCAATCTCATCTGGTGTGGCGCCGTGGTGTTCGGCCTGGCTGCCCTGTTCAAGCTCGCTCCCTGGCTCTACGGCGTCATTAAATTTACGGGCGGAGCCTATCTAATCTATCTCGGCGTCTGCCTCTGGCGTAATAGTGGCTCTGCGCCGACGCCAGGTGAATCGCCTCTCCAGAGTCTGCACAGCGCGGCTTTCGTTCGCGGCCTGCTGACTAACCTATCCAACCCAAAATCGGTGGTCTACTTCGGCAGCATCTTCGCGCTATTCATGGGGCCGGATACGCCCGCTTGGACACGAGCGGGGGCCGTCGGGATAGTGATCTTCGACACAGTACTGTGGTACGGGACCGTAGCCATTCTGTTTTCGAGCCGTCTCGTTCAGAGTTTTTACGTTCGCGTGCAGCGCCCTATAAATCGCGTCGCCGGGGCTGCGATGATCGGGTTCGGAGGCAAGCTCATGCTGGTGCGCGACTGATGTCTCTCGGACTCAAGTGAACTAATCTTCGTGGATTGAAGGCAAGCTGGAATGAGATACGCCTTCATGCGGCGCTCTGAGGAAGTTGAGTGACGCATCACTGCCTTATTGTCAATAATAAGGGTTACCTTTGCTCAACTACTGCCTGCGCTTCCCGAAGAACTCCGCCCCAAGCCGCCAAGTCTTGCCGCCGTCGAGTGATTGCTCGCCGTACCACCGGAACGTATCGCGGGTGATGTCCGTGAATACCCAACGTATGAGGTTGCCCTCGCGGTCGCGGCCCTCCTGCACGACGTCGCTGCCCTTGCGCCGACCCGTCAGCTCGTCGTGAGCCCCGCTCACAGGATTGTTCCACGTCATCCTCCACGCGCCGATGCCTGCGTCATAAACCCGGAGCGTGGTGCCGCATCGGTTACCCGGCTGAGGAGGGGAAGAATCCCGCTGAGAGCGCGGCGGCGATATCCAGACATCCTGCATCGCACGCCCCTCCAGCACCCAAGCGAAGTGCCACTCGCCGGTGCTCTCGCGCTTGGTGCCGTCATCCCCGTAGTCGATCACGCGCACGTCCCAACTGCCGATCAGCCATGCGTACACCGAGGCTGCTTCGCCGAGTTGCGCCGCAGGGCCTTTCGCCATCAGCGCCTGGGCGAAATCCGATTGGCGGTTATTCGGCGGCGGAGCCTGAGTAACTGTCTCAGAAATCATAAGAACCCCCTGTTAAGACAAGTAACATTTTCAAGGAAACGAACTGTTTCATATCAATGAGGAAACTCGTCAGCCGAGGTCCAGGTAGCGCACACATTAATCTGAGGTTGACACATCAGATCGCTAAGCCTTCCGCCTCAATCACCGCGCCCGCGTGAAGTGGAAGGTGTTCGTCCCCGTCTTGCCCTTGTACTCGTAGGTCCAAACCTGCGTCAGGTGCTGCATGTCCTCCATCGTGACCCTCAGCCCCGTGTTGTGCCAATCCTCGGGTGTCTTCATCCCGTAGGCGTGCGCAAGCTCGAACGTCAGGCTCTTGGCCGACGGGTCAGTGATCGTCTTCGTCATCATCTGCGGCTGGTTGCCCGCGCTACAGTAGTGCGTCGCGATGATGTGGTCGCCGTCCACGGTGAACATGGTGACCATCACGGTCTTCCCCGCGCGGAACTCTTCCATTAGCGCGCTGCCGTCGGCGGTCAGCGTGTAGGTCAGTCTCATCTCCGTGCCGTCTTGCGTCCCCTTCCACTGCCCGACCAGCGAGGTCAGGTGTTCGAACGCGAGAACGCTGTTCGTTTTTTCTAGCGCAGGCGTGATCGCCGCTCCGATCAGCACCAACGCAATTACGGCAGCGAGTATTGAGACTCTATGGGTTATGTTCATATTCTTTCACTGACCGGCGGTCTTACCGTCTGCCGCCGCCCTCCTCCTCATGTAGTGCTCTTCCTCCAACTTCCACGTCTTGCCGCCGTCGCGGGATGTTTCTCCGCGCCAGGTGAAAGAGTCCGGCTTGATGTCGTTGAACGACCAGCGCAACATCGCACCCTTATTATCGGTGCCGCGTAGAACAATGCGGTCGCCTTCGGTCCCGCCCCGAACCGTGAGCACGGCGTTGTATGCAGGACTGATAAACACGACCTGCCATATCTTCGACGTACTGTCGAAGAATCGGAGTGACGTTCCGATGCCTCGCTCCTTGCCGGCCTCGTTCGGGTAGGTGATCCAGATGTCCTGTATGGCCCGACCGTCCATGACCCACCCGAAATCGACCTCACCACGTGAGTGTCGGACGCTTCCGTCATCGAGGAAGAAGGTGAAGTCGCAGTCCCAGGCCCCGACGAAGCGATCCCACACGCGGGCCTCGTCGCCGAGCGACGGGTGTGGATTCAAAGCCGAAAGCACACTGACCATCGCTCGTCGATCATCAGTGGCCTGTGGTTTTTGGGCTTGGACATCATTCGACGACAAAACGATCAAGACGCTTGCCGCCGCAACCGTCCAGAGAAGAGGGCGAACCGCACCGCTCATTAAGATTATTGACATCATTTCCACGCCCTCCATCGGCGAATCATCCATCTGTATTCCAGTTGCCCGGACGTGAGCCAGCCACGCCAATACTATTGACGGAAACAATAAAAATGGCGCGGCACGATTATCTGCCGGTCGCGCCTCGGAGATATGTGTTTTCTTGCTAAAAACTATGAGGGGTAGCGGGACGGCGGGACGCCGAATCGGCGGCGGAAGGTCTTGCTGAAATGATTGACGTCTGGAAAACCACTCTTAAGCGCGGCTTCGGTAACTGAGGCTCCCATGCGCAACAGTTCGGCAGCGCGCCGCAAACGAACTCTTAATAAGTATCTGTGGGGCGGCTCTCCGGCTAATTCCAAGAAGACTCTGGCGAAGTAGAATGGACTCAGCCCGGCTTCAGCGGCCAGCGAAGTGAGCGAGTGATTCTCTGCCAATCGAAGCGCCAGCGTCTCGCAGGCTGTCCTGATCTTACGAGTGTGCGCGCCCACGCCGGACAGTCTCGGCGCTTTCTCCCAGCGGTGCGGGCCCAGCACAGTCGCGCAGTGGAAAGCGGCGCTCTCTATCTCCAAATGGTTGCCGGAAAGCACCGCCTCGATGATCCAGCGGAGCGCGAAGTTGGAGGCGACGCTAGCCGCCACCTTCGGCGGAAGGACGGCCCCCGAAAGCTTCCCTAGAGCGCCCTCAACGACCTCTGGCGCGAAATTAACCGACAAGCATCTATCTGCGGGGCACGACTCGAAGTGACGGTATCTTCGCCGCAGTCCCGGCGACGTCACCAGCACGTCCCCCGCTGAGAATGCCCACCACCTTCTATCTTCCAGCAATGCGAAAGCGCCGCGCTCGACGAACGTCACATCATTGTGTTCGGTTGGTTCCAACTCCGGGTCTCGGTGAAAACAGTCCTCCGGGTGGTCGAACCAATCTATGACGAGCGATTTTCCTGCGAAGATGGTTGTCACGCGATTCATAAAACACCAGGCCCAAGAATAGCACGGGCGCGCGAGCAAAAGACACTTCGCTATTTATGAAAAAGTGAACACCTGCTTGACGCAGGTCTCACCTGCGCCTAGCTCGAAGTCCCTATTCATAAGGTGGTTGACACGCCAGCCACTTAATCTATGAGACCCTCCTCAGACTTGGCGTAAAGTTGGCGTAGTGACGTGACAGGAATTGCTAGGATAAGCTCTGCTTTGACGACCGCCGGTTGTTCAAAATCTTAGCAATTCTTAGGTCCTACGCGTAGGGCGCGGGGTGCGAAGCGTCTCACAAAGAACAGGTGAGTCAAGTATATTATTGCCCTCGCTAGGAGTTGCCGGTAGTGATGTGGCTACCGCTTACATTCCCTCCGATGGCGACGCTCCGGTCGCCCAGGGCCAGCACGTAGCCCGCAGACTGAAGGCTCTTGAGAAGCCCCTCATTCAAGGAGTTCAGGTCTTTAATCTTTGAAATCAAGGCCTGGTCTTCTCTCGTCGGAGTTCCCCTTTCCGCCGCTTCCTTGAGCCGTGGGGTGAGATATTGGTCAAACAGCCAGCGATGAACATCAGCAGTCACCTTGGCTGCCAACTCCTCCGGTTCTTTGAAATCGCTGACGGCGTGTCGGCGCAGTTCCTCCTTCAGCCTCGTCAGGCGATCCTGCTTGTCCGGGTCCGCTTCACGCCATTGCTGCTGGACGGATGCTTCGTCCTTGACATAGATAAGGCACGGCAGGTCTTTCTCAAGTGCGCGGCGGTATTCCGCTTCGGTGATGCCGGAGCCATACCGTCCGCCAAATATCCCGACGTAGAGGGTTGAACGGTCTACTTCATCCAGAGAGGTTTGGCGCGTATTCTCGTCCCTACTCCCAAAATATTCCATCCCGATGAATTTTGTTTCACGCAGTCTGTGTAGGGCAGTTTGAACAGCCTCCCGCTCCGGCTGTAAGTCTAGCCAAGTTGAGCTTAAAAAGACATTGACCACGCCTGGTGAACCGCTGGCCGGGGCTTTATCAGTACTGTTTTTATTAACCGTGTTGCGGTCGCCCGTAACCACGGTGCTGTTTTGCAAGTTACCGCCAACTGCCACACTGCGATCGCCGAGGGCAAAGACATTTCTGGCGTCTGATGCTTTCGCTTCCTCGATTAGCTGCTGGAGGCGCTGGGCAAAATCCGAGTCCTCCTGAAGCTTCTCTATCAGGACTTGTTCGAGCGTTGATTTGCGGCCTTCCGAATCGGGCTTCTCCTCGACACGGCTTAGGGTCTGTTCGGCGTAAACATCGTCGGTAAATTTGCTCTTTATGGCCTGGTATAGGTTTCCAGCTTTCTCCGCCATATTCTCGCCGAATTTTTTGGCGAAACCTTTGCCTGCTTCTGATAGGTACGGGACTAGTATTGAGATGGCTGCGGCCGCTACAGTTTCGATCGGCATCGGTGGACTCCTGGTTAGGGGTTAGTGAAGAGCTATAAAATAAGCGCATTACTCACCTGCCCGGGCGGGTTTGTTAGCACGCCCGCCGGACGGGTAAATGCTTTTGCCTGGGGCGTATTCTAACGTTCATTGAGTTATGTAGTCCAGATGATAAACCCGGCGTGTGTAACAGCTTCGAAAACCGATGCCATCACTTCTGAAGTACCCTCTGGGCTGTAAAAATAGGTGGAAGCGGACTGTTGTTATGTCTTAGACTTACAACAAAGCCAGGTAAGCTTACGAAGCCTTTGTCCAAAAATTGTAGCCTGCGGGGCGGTTGTGACAACAGACGCGAAATAATTTATAACCGATTGCTATCAGGGCTTACGAGCGCACCCCGGCGGGAGCAGAATTTATGGCTGACCCGAACACGCTAAAGGATGCCCTCGAACGCCTCGTCAAAGGGGCTGCGACGGATCAAGATCGCAGCGATGTTCAACACGCACTGCTGGCGGGCCGCATCGTTTATACGGCGGGCGAGCGTGGGGTCGCCATCGGCGGCGACGCCACAGGGACGATCATCATCACCGGTGATCAGAACCAGGTCAAGTTCGAGCTAGCAGTACCTGACTACGAGAGCCTGCAAGAGCGGCTCTTCCCCCCGCCCCAGGGTATTCCGCCGCCTTTCCCAGACCTTATATTCATTGGCCGCGAAGAGGCGCTTCGTGACGTTAAAGGGCTCCTGAGCATCGGCGGCGCGCCTTCGTCCCAGTCACACACCGCTATCGTGCGCGGCTGGCCCGGCGTCGGAAAGACGACTCTGGTCAGCGTCCTCTCGCGCGATCCGGACGTGGGTAAGACGTACGTAGACGGCGTGCTCTGGACATCGCTCGATCAGAAG